>CAWHZZ010000001.1:0-1057085 GCA_963833965.1 uncultured Verrucomicrobiae bacterium | reverse complement strand
AGTCGTTGGTTTCGGCTTGGTCCAGAGAATTATACCAATATTCTTTGAAAGCTTCCGCTTTGATGATGATTTCCCAGCCGTGCCAAGGATCGCGGATTCTCACTTTTTTCAAATCCGCTGAAATTTCATCGACGAGCAGCGCGTGGCCGGTCGTGTTTGGTTTTCGGACGCGGACATCGGCGGGACCGTGTTTCAGAATTTGCTCTCTTAATTTTTCCAAAGAGCGGCCGTATGAGGCCACAGGAACGAGCAAAGGCTCCAACCCGGCATTTTGAATGTCTTGAGCAATTTGCTTAGTGCTGGCAGATTTTCGGTGCAAGAGGTCGTTGGCTTTTGGGAGCTTTCCATTGTCGACGATCAGCATCGAGGAGGCCCCCGCGGAACACCCTGTCAGGGACTCTTGCATGATGATAGCCTTATTGTTTTTGGTGTAATGCACTTGAAAAGGGACGCCATCGATAAGCTTTTCTTCGATTCTAACAAACTCATTCACTTGGAGGATTGCGTCGTCGGAAAAACCGTCCGCTTTATTTTTATACAGAGCGGGTAGCGGCCTTTGCTCCACTTGCGCCTTTTTTTGCTCGGACTTTTCTTTCTTCTCTTCTTTGATCAGATCTTGTGGCTCGAGGAGATTCAACCCCAAATTTGCGCTCGCTTTTTCCATCGATTCTGCTCGGCCGATACCTTCTCCGAAATTCGGCGTCAGGATCAGTTCTTGGCCGGTGGAGGTTCGGTCCGGACCTCTTTCCCAGATGATGTCCCCGCTTTCTTTGACAAGGCAAATTTTATAGGAAAAATTTTCTTTTGCTTTGAAGGAGAGCACCCATAAGTTCGGGCCGAAGTTGTCGAAATCGAGTCTCTCCTCCCAGGTTAGTTCTGTAGGAGTTTTCTCAACCATTATTTCGCCCTTTCCCACGAGAACTAATTTATTTCCATAACCTACATCCATGGGAATTAGCAATGAAGTTGAGCCTTCAAAAGCAGGTACGCAAATGATCGATTTTGCTGCATTGGGGGTATAGTTTTCGCCGGTGGACCAAACGCAATCGGAAACTAAAAACTTATATTTGGGGGGAATTCCCTTCTCATCGGCCACAAGCGCTGCTTTCCACAAATGATTGGCCTCTCTCCTCATCGGTACGCCTTCTTGCCAAGAGAGTTGTTTTGTTTCACCAAAATCCATGCGCTGAGAAAGTGAGCTGGAGTTTTGAGGCGGCATCCGAACATGGGCGCCTTCCCCGCGTATGAACATATCGCCAGGCCCGTCGTAATAAACGTGGACATAGGACGCTGATTTTTCATCTGTTGCGACGGGCAAGGTAGCATCCAAACCGCGCAATGAGGCCATCGCTTTGTTAAAACTGGCGCGCGCCTGTTTGTCAATACTCGTCAGTGTTAAAAATTGCTCTTCGGCACCCTCTTTCAGGACATCGCCATCGATGAGGAATGGCTTCACCGAATCAATGTTGCTCAACACCTCATAAAAAGCGTTTGTCACTTTAGCGTAAGCTTCTTTGACCTCAGTCTTCTCAAATTTTCCTTTTTCGACGCGGGTTGCGATATCGTTGCACGCCATGAAAAAGCGCGTTTGATTGCACCCGATTTGATGGATATGGTACTTAATACCTGAAGCCATAAAAATTTATCCTTGTTGTTCTAACCGCGCCATTTCATCGGCGATGAGAACTAAGTTATCATTGGCGAGCGTTTGAATGGTATGGAAAGCTTCTGAAAAATTACGCAATAATTTTATAGATATTGCCTTCCTAACCGCAAGAGAAAAAATCTTTATCTCATCAAAAACATGCTCAAGCGCCCACTGAGTTTCGATCGATGCTCTTCCGATGTAAACTAAGAGAGATTCACAAATGAACTTCTTATCTTTGGAATCAAGCTCATTAAATAGCAATTTTAAGATCTCGGGGTCTTTTCTAAGAAGGATCGATTGATATAGTTTCCCAAAAGAAGAAACAGGCCGGCATGTCAATTCCGATTGGTAAACGCGTAAAACAGAATTATTTTGAAAGACCGGATTGCCAGATTGGAAAATTTCTTGAGGAACAAATAGAAACGGGTTGTTTTCCAAATTGAAAACGATAAGATGGCCCAATTGAGAAATCTGCGGGGGCAGTGCGGTCAATTGATTAGAGTGTAAGTAGAACTGCACTAAACTTGTCAGATTGCCAATCGTATTGGGCAATTGTCCGATCTGATTTGCCGAGATGTCCAACGCTGCCAGGTTTTGAAGGTCTCCAATCTGAGAAGGGAGGGTCTTTAGCCTGTTCATTCTGGCATTCAAACCGACTAATGCACCAAGACCGCCAATTGTCGTCGGCAGCGATATAAGCTTATTGCTCATGACCTCCAAATGGGTCAGATGATTTAAGTTCCCAATCGAGTCGGGCAAAGTTGTCAATAAATTCTCATTCACGTTCAACGTTTGAAGCGCGCCAAGGTCGCCAATCCATTGGGGAAGAGAGTGCAGCTGATTGGAATTTAACAACAATTGCTCAAGGTGGATCAAGTTTCCAAAAACAATGTTATCAGCCAAATCACTGTTTGGCAATGCGAGGATCTTATTGCTAGAAAGATTGAGAACGACCAATACACCCAGGTTGGCAATGGCGCGGGGCACAGTTACAAGTTCATTCGAGCATAAATCGAGATGTCGAAGTTGGCCGAGATCTCCGATCGAAAACGGAAGCGATTTGAGATTATTGCTCTCTAAATGCAAAGTTTCAAGAGCGGGAAAATTAGAGCCAAACCCATTGGGTAGCGTTTCGATTTCATTATCACCTAAATCCAATAAGACCAAGTTGCCCATTTGAGTTTGGCCAAACGCATCGTCCAAGGAGTCGAGACTGTTGTTGCTTAAATCTAAGGATTGCAAGCTATTTATAGTGCAAAGCTCAGGCGGCACAGATTCCAGCTGGTTGCAGCTTACATCCAACAATTGCAGATTGACCAGCTTGCTAATTCCGGCCGGCAACGTCTTGAGTCGATTGAGCTCTAAATCCAGAGAGAGAAGAGTTGTCATGTTTTCTACGGAAGGCGGCAATGAGGTGAACTCATTTTTGCCCAGGTCTAATGTATCCAATCTAGAGATCAATTCTATTTCGGAGGGAAGGCTATGAAGGTGGTTGTTGGAAAGGTTCAAGTTCTGTATGCCTTTTAAATATTTAATCTCTTTGGGCAGAGCGAAAAGGTTCTGTCCGGAAAGATCCAGAACGGGGATTTGGAGGTTTCGCAATGCCTCTTCATTTTGCGCCAGGCATGTTCTAATTTGCGGCGCCGTTAGATTGGCATTCAGCGCGATGGTAGGATCGATCGCCTGTATTTGCTGGACGACATTTGGCCAAATGGTCATTAATGATGTGTCCTCTATCGATTGCGCAATGAAAGCGATTTCTTGGCAAGTATGAACTCTGTTTTCCGCTTGAACTCCAAATGCTTTCATCATGCCAACAATTGTTTGAAATATCTTTAGCCTCTCGGGATAAGAATTGGTCTTAACTGCGACAAGAGGGCGGATAAATTGGCACAATTCAGAGGATGAATTCGCGCACAATTGAGAAAGCAAATTCAATTGCGTCTTAATGTAGTTAGCGAGGATCTCACCCGTGATTGCGTCGGGGAATATGATTCTCCACTTATTGCTATCGCCGCTTCCAGGCAAATAATGATGAATAATCTTATCGCGAATTTCATAAGGGAGAGAATCAAAGTCAAACGACATAATAAACCTATTATTAAAAAGTTATGAGACTATTTTAATAATAAATTCATTTAAAATCAATTATTTATTAATCGCGAAAAAACACTTAAAAATCAGCAATTTAATTTTTAATTAATTACTAAGCCCCTGATACTTTAGGGGCTTAGGTAAAATTGCTAATCTTTTTTTGAAACGTCAGCCCCTGCACCGGCCAGCTGCAAAGAAGGCGATTGGGACTGTTCTCCGGTGAATTTTGGGTTGCTTTTGATCTTCCACAAAGGCAGCAACAACAGCACAGAAACCGCGCCGCAAATGCCCAAAGCGACGAAGAACCCGTACCAGCCCCAGACCTCGGCGATCTTGCTGATTGGGTAGCCCGCTGTTGCCGCGCCCAGATAGGCGATCCAGCCGACGAAACCATTGGATGTCGCCGCTGCCTTTTTATGGGATAGCTCCACGGCGGCAATCCCAATGAGCATTTGGGGGCCAAAGATTAAAAAGCCGATCGTGAACATGAGGGTGTAATCCCAGATCTTCATGTTTTCCGGGACGAGATAGAAAGCAGCGATGGCACCGATCACGGCGACACTGAAAATCACGTTGATCGGCCCACGCCTGCCCTTGAAGATTTTATCCGAGGCCCATCCTGCGGCCAAACTCCCGAGGATCCCGCCGATCTCAAACCAAAAAACACTCCCATTGGCGGCCATCATGGAATAGCCCTTCGCCTTAATTAAAAATAAGGCGCCAAAATCGTTGATGGCCTGCCGGATAATATAAACGAAGAAATAAGAGACAGCCAATATCCAGATGTATTTATTGCTCAAGACATGTTGGAAAAGGAGCTCCTTGACGGAAATTTCTTTATCTTCATCCTTTTTTGCGTTGGGGTAATCGTTTTTGAATTTTTCAATCGAAGGCAAGCCAAGGGACTGCGGGGTGTCGCGAAGCCGGTTCATCAAAAACAGGCCGACACCTATGCACATCACGCCCGGTAGGTACATGGCATAACGCCATCCCCAGAGTTGAGCACAAAACGCGGCGACAAGCGGGATCAGCGCCCCACCGACGCTATGGGAACTGCTGCACAGGCCCCACCAGGTCCCCCGCTCTTTTTGGGAGTACCAATGCGTGAGAAGCCTAGCGCAAGGCGGCCATCCCCATCCTTGGAATAGACCGTTAAATCCCCAAAAAATGGCGAAGAAAATAAGGGAGGAGGACATTCCGAACAAGATGTTGAAAACGCCGGTCAAGATCAGACCGATTCCCATGAAATAGCGAGGATTTGATCTGTCGGCGAGAATCCCGCTCAAGAATTTGCTCAATCCATAAGTCATGGCGAGAATGCTGCTCAAAATCCCGAGGTCGCTGATTTTGAGTCCCAAATCTTCCATCAAAACGGGCATCGCAAAGGTAAAGCTTTTTCGCGTGAAGTAATAGAAAACGTAGCCGACATACATTCCGTAAAAAATGCGCCATCGCCAATATTTGTAACGCTCCTTGACAGTTTCAGAATCCTGGATCTCCGGAGCGGTAGGGGGAGGCTTTAAAATGTCTAGTACGCTCACAACGACTCCTCTATTTCTTAAGTTTGGATACCGCCAAACCTCACCATTTTACAAAATTTTAGACGATAAGGAAGCTAAAAATAAAGTTTATAGAATCCCGATTGATTTTTACTCAATATTAAGGCATAGATAGTCTCAAGGGAGCGATTCATGGGCGACTTAGACAAAAATATTTATCGAAAAGAAGAGCCATCCCCTTACGAAAAAATTATTGTCAGCCCCATTGAAAAAGACCGAAAAGACAAAGAAGCCTACTCAAGCCTCAAAAATGCCACCCGCGCCCAAATCTACGCCACTTTAGTTTCTTGCTTTAAAAAACTTTTTTCAGCTTTTGCTCGCAAAGGAAACGGCCAATCGTTAGTGGTTGATCGTCAGCAGTTGATCGATGATATTGCCGCCTTTAGGCAATTGCTCATTGTTCTTTCGCAAGAAGACCAGAGCCACAATCCTGAATTCACTCAACATTTATCGGGATTATGGCATAAGCTTCTGGATGATTGCAATGCCTTATCCCTGTCCATCGAACGATCGACAGAACTCTTGCCTCAAATTAAATTTTTTATTTCACAAGTCCAGCAATTCCCGCCTGGGGCCGACCATACACTCGGATATTATTTCACCGAATATGCTGGAAAAGAGTGGATTCCGTTCCCCTTTATGGAGTTGCTGCAGCTGCTGCATGAAGAATATTGCGCAAGCCCTGTCATCAGCGTCCTCAACCAGTGGATCACTGTCCTCGCTCACATTCTCGAGCTTTCCGGCGGAAGCGTAAAATAATATTTTACTACATCATTCAAATCCTAGATCCGTTATGCTGGCACATTAATTTTATTGCTTTAGGAACAAATGCCAAGTGTCATTGTCGTCGGGGCCCAATGGGGAGACGAAGGAAAAGGGAAAGTCATCGATTTGCTCGCCGAACACGCTGAGTGCATCGTGCGGTCGCAAGGAGGAAACAACGCCGGCCATACGATTGTCGCAAAAGGGGAAGAATTCCGTTTCCATCTTATCCCCTCCGGCATCCTCTATCCCCATGCGCAATGTTTTATCGCGGGCGGCACAGTGATCGATCCCAAAGTTCTTCTCGAAGAAATCAAAGGGCTCAAAGAGAAAGAAATCTCTCTTGAAGGGCGCTTGTATATCTCTCCCTTTGCGCATGTCGTCTTTCCTTATCACCGCCTTCTGGACAGACTTTATGAAGAGCGGAAAAAAGATCAGGCGATCGGAACGACCGGCCGCGGGATCGGCCCCTGTTACGCAGATAAAGCAAATCGCATCGGCATCCGCATTTGCGAGCTCGTCGATCCTCGTGTGCTGGAAAAAAAACTCCGAAGCACTCTTTCTTTGAAAAACGAAGAATTGCAAAAATTATTTGCTCAACAGCCATTGTCCTTTGAAGAGGTTTTTGAAGAGTATGCGGCTTACGGCAAACAACTCTCCGCCTACATCGGGGAAGTGGAAAAAATTGTAGGAAAAGCGTGCCGGCAGAACAAAAACGTGCTGTTCGAAGGAGCGCACGGAACGCTTCTCGATTTGACTTACGGAACCTATCCTTTTGTCACCTCCTCCAGCACGATCTCTTCGGGAGTGAGCGGCGGAGCTGGAATTGGACCCACCCGCATTCAACACACGATAGGAGTCGTCAAGGCCTACACAACCCGCGTGGGCGCAGGGCCACTGCCAACAGCGCTGAGCGAACAAGAGCAGAATCTGTTTTTAGATAATGCTACCGCTCGGGAAATTGGGACTACGACCGGCCGCAAACGCAGGATCGGATGGTTCGATGCATGTCTTGTGCGCCACGCGGCACTCCTCAACGGCTTGGACTCACTCGCGCTGACAAAGCTCGATATCCTCGATACGCTCGAAGAGATCAAAATTTGCACGGGATACCGCCTTCGTGGACAGCTTCTCGATACGCCGCCGCCGCTCGTCGACGATTTAGAAAATGTCGAACCTGTTTACGAAACGATGCCTGGATGGAAGCGGCCCACAAAAGACATCTCCTCTTTCGATGAGCTGCCAAAAGAAGCCGATAGATACATTAAACGGATTTGCGAACTCGTGAATACCCCCTTGAGCATTTTGTCTCTCGGGCCCGAACGCGAAAGAACAATATTTACTGGCCATGAACTCTTTAATTCTTCAAGAATCTCCTGTTGAGATTGACAAGCAGACGATTTATTCCCCATCCGATATTGCCTTTTTGGATGCTGACAAAATTCCCAGCCACATCGCGATTATCATGGACGGAAATCGAAGGTGGGCAAAAAAACAGGGTTTGCCGGCGATTGCAGGCCATTGGAAAGGGGCCGAAACTCTTTTTAAAATCGTCCGGGCGGCCTCAGAGCTGGGCATCAAAACTTTAACCGTTTACTCTTTTTCCACAGAAAATTGGAATCGATCAAAAGAAGAAGTCGACGCCTTGATGCACCTTTTCAGAGTTTATCTCGTTAAAGAGCGCCGAGCAATGGTCCGCGAGGGCGTACGGCTGAAAACGATCGGGAATCTGCAGCGGCTGCCCCCTTCTCTGTTAAAAGAAATGGAACTTTCTAAAGCTTACACCGCGCACTGCAAAAAGATTGATTTGGTATTGGCGATCAATTATGGTGGCCGGGATGACATCCGGCGTGCGTTCATTGCCATGATGGAGGACGTCGAATATGGGAAATTCAACAAGGAAGACGTGTCAGAAGAGCTCATCAGCAAGTACCTTGATACAGCAGAATGGCCCAACCCCGACATTTTGATACGGCCCGGCGGCGAGCACCGCCAAAGCAATTTTATGCTCTGGGAGCTTTGCTATAGCGAATTCTATATGACCGATGTCCTCTGGCCCGATTTCGATGAAAAAATGTTACTGCAAACCGTGCTCGATGTCCAAAAGCGGCAGCGGCGTTTAGGAAGATAAGTGAGCTGGAATATTTATGAGGAGGATGATGTGAAATATCGTGAAAAAAACTTGAAGATCATTATAAATATTTAAGCAAACTTACTTATTATGAATATCAAACAAATGGCCGACCTGAATCGCCGCTTACTCGTTTCAACCATTTTAGGAATCATCGTCGCCCTTTTAATCGCTTTTTCCACAACTCCCGCCGTCAGTATCCTGTTAATGCTTTCCGTCGCAGGCCTTGCTGCCATCGGCGTCTGGGAATATGCCCAATTGGCAATCAATAAAGGCATCGCCCCTTCGACCCGTTGGATGATTGCCGCCGCAGTGGCGGAGGTCGTCGCTCTCTATGCCTCTCTTGTCTTTGTCGATTTTCCGCAGCTGCCCATTTTGGTCCTCGCGATTGCCATGGCCGTGTTTTTTCTTTTGCATTTTCGTGATACCAAGGAAGCGCTAATCACGATCGCTGTGGAACTATTCGGCGTCGCTTATGTCGCAGCTCCTTTAGCGTTGACGCTCGGCGTCCTTTATCCTATGGCCCATCATGGCATCCCGCAAGAGGGGCGCTGGTGGCTGGTGTATTTGATCTTTGTGACCAAAATGACCGATGTCGGCGCCTATTTTGTCGGTCGTTTGTGGGGTAAAACAAAATTGTCGCCTACCCTTAGCCCCAAAAAAACAGTGGAAGGGGCGATCGCCGGCTTTATTTCCGCTGTCGCGGGCAGTATTTTGATCCAGGTCGCCGGCAATCAATTTTTCAATGGGCATTTCAGTCTTTCTTTCATCGAGTCAATTTGGCTTGGGATGATGATCGGCGTGTTTGGCCAGATCGGCGATCTGGCGGAGTCCCTCCTCAAACGCGATGCTGTCGTCAAAGACAGCAATAGGCTTCCGGGCCTCGGCGGAGTGCTCGACATGGTCGACTCCCTCTTGTTCACCACACCCATCGTCTATTTCTTCATTCGGATGCACTAAAAGCTTATGATCATCACCATCGACGGACCTTCCGGGACGGGAAAAACAACAGTTGCGCGCAAAGTGGCCGATCGCCTCCACTTTATTTATTTTGATACTGGCGCCATGTACCGCTGCTTCACCTGGTTTGTCTTAGAAAACAACGTCGACATTGCCGACTCCAAGGGCATTGAAGATCTTTTGAACCGTTTTGCTTTCAACATCTCAGAAATTAGCGGCGAAAAGCATTATTTTGTCGGCGATCAAGACGTGACCGAGATCATCCGCTCCCGCCCTGTCACCGCTCATGTCTCCGCTGTTTCCGCACTCCAGGAAGTCCGCTCTTTCTTGCTCATTATCCAACACCGCTTTGCTGAAAAAAGAAATGTCGTGTTCGAGGGCAGGGACTTGGGCACAGTGGTCTTTCCCGACGCCGAATTAAAAGTTTTCTTAACTGCAGACCCCCAGATTCGCGCGGAAAGGAGAATGAATGAAATCGTTGAAAAACACCCGCAAGAAGGACAAAACCTGACAAGAGAACAGATGCTCGCAGATATTCAGCAACGGGACGAATATGATTCGACGCGGAAAATTGCTCCTCTGCGCTGCCCTGCCGACGCCTTTCAAATCGACACAAGCCATCTTTCCATCGACCAAGTCGTCGATTTGATTGTGGAGTTTTTTAAAAAACACCGTTCAAAAAAATTGAAACCTGCCTGGGCGCGCAAGATTTCCATGACGTGGCTATACCGCGCAGTACTCTTTTTAGTCTGGATCTTTTTCAAGACTCTATACCGCCATAAAGTCTACGGACTTCAACATTATTATTCTCAGGCGGCAGTCATCGCTTCTAACCATTGCTCCAATTACGACCCCTGCATCTTGGCCATCTCTTGGCCGGAAGAAGTGCATTTTTTAGCACGCGAGGGGCTGTTTAAAAATCCAGCGTTCTCGTGGCTCATCCGCAACCTCAACGCTCATCCCGTCAGCGGCGATGCAGGCGATATCGTCGTGTTCAAACTGATCTGCCGTCTGCTCAATGAAGGCAAAAAAATCATTCTCTTTCCTGAAGGAACGCGGGGAATCAAAGACGAACTCGGGCCACTCAAATCCGGGATCGCTATGCTCGTCTCGCGCACGAAAACAGCTGTCGTCCCCGCTTACATCCATGGCACTTTTTCTCTCTGGAATCGGCAGAGAAAATTCCCCAAGCTATGGGGCAAGACCGCCTGCGTATTCGGCACGCCGATCTTATGGGAGCAATTTGCTCAGCTCGATAAGCGAGAGGCCCAAAATTCTTTGACGGAAAAGTTGGCAGAAGCCATTCAACGATTACGCGCTTGGTATGAAGCAGGCGCAAAAGGAAATCCGCCTTAATCGGAAGAAGATTAATTTATTTTTTTCGCGGGAACGAAAAAAATAGAATTCGTCATATTTGCTTCAGCATATTTTGAATTTTACCGCAGAGATGGGAAACCACAGATAGCAATTTGAAATTTTTTCTCCGTGGTTTCCCATCTCTGTGGTTAAATAGTATTGAGACAACAAAGCAGATCCCCTTCTGCCACAGAAATGTCAACTTGGGTTCCCAGGGCTTCGTTCGAAATGCTGATGAACTGCTTGTCTAAAGTTCTGTTGACAAGCGGCCACTTGAGCTCTTTTGCATGAATGCCTTTAACGGGGCCGTTCAATGGAATTAGTGAAATGATTTGGCCGGGATAAGTGGGAATAGACGCCTTTTCGCCAATGACGAAAATGCGCTCTTTTTCTGATTCGAGGAAAACTTTGCCCGGGTAGCGGGAAAGCAGGATCAAGTTGCCGAGAACATGATCGGTCCTTCCCTGCAAGGCCCCGAAAATCGTCATTTCTTCCGCTTTTTCTGAGATAAGACCGAGAGCGATTTCCAAATCGGTTTGATCCTTGTCTTTAGGGTAGCGCTTGATGGGGATATTGCCTAATGAATTAGGGTCAGCCGAATCCAAATCTCCAATAATCAGATCAGGGCGTATGTTCAGCTTTCTGCAGTGATTCATTCCGCCATTGACGGCGATAAGGCAGGGAAACTCTGCAATCCTTTGCTTGATTTTTTCCAGATTTTCGACGGGAGCGCCACAGATGAGCGCAATGCGTGTGTGCTGGAACATCGACACCTCAAAAATATGCGGTCAAGATGACTCGAACATCCACCGGTTTCCCGACTAGAACCTGAATCTAGCGCGTCTACCAATTCCGCCATGACCGCATAAAAGGATAGAAGATTATAGCTTTTCGATTCCTTTTTCAGCCATTAAATAATTTCTTTAGAGACGTTCTCTTAAAATGCCGGAAGCACTGCTCCTTGATATTTATTCAAGATGAACTCTCGCATTTTTTCGGAGGTCATCGCGGCTTTTAAGGCTTGAAGGTCTGGCCGATTTTCATCGCCGGTCCGGATCGCGATGATGTTGGCGTATGGGGAGTCTTTGCTTTCGAGCACGAGCGAGTCTTTTAATGGATTTAAGCCGGCCTCCAAAGCGTAATTGGTGTTGATAGCAGCGGCATCGACATCCTGGAGCGAGCGGGGGATCGTCGCCGCGTCGACTTCAATGAATTTTAAGCGTTTCGGATTTTTGGAAATATTGAGCACGGTTGCTTTAAGGTTATTGGGGTCGTCGAGTTCGATCAGTTTTTGCGATTGGAACAAGAGCAAAGCTCTGGCTTCATTGGAGGGATCGTTCGGGACCGCAATGACAGCTCCGTCTTTGAGATCGGAAAGCGATTTTAGTTTTTTAGAGTAAATGCCCATCGGCTCGATTTCGATTTTGCCGAAGTTCTGAATGGGATAATGAAATTCTTGAATTTGAAGGTTCATAAATGGAATGTGCTGGAAAAAATTGGCATCGACTTCCTTTTCTGCAAGCGCGCGGTTCGGCATGTTGTAATCGTCAGTGGTCACAATGACCAAATCAATTCCTTGTTCTTTGAGGTCAGGCTGAATGAATTCGAGCATTTGAGCATGGGGCACAGGTGTTGCCGCCACTTTTAAGCTATTTTTAGATGTGGAGCTGCATCCGAACAAACAGAGCAAAGCTGAGACCAGAAGACTAAAGATTCTAATCATGTTTGAACCTATCCCATTAAAATTTTTCGTCGATTTTCGATCCACGTTCTTGGGACTATATCAACCTTCGTAAATAATCCCGAGAATTTGGATCGAAAATGGGCTGAACCTTTTTATTGGGATAGGTTCTTTCCCCTTTTTTTTGCAATTATTGCCGCTATCGATCCCCCGATCCATTGGATAATCTGAACAAGTAAGATGAGGATAATGACAGTAGTGACCATGATAAAAGTGTTAAAGCGGTTGTAGCCATATTGAATTGCCACTTGGCCAAGACCACCACCTCCGACAAGGCCTGCCATCGCGCTATATCCGATCAAATTGACAATCATCGATGTCACTGCGGAAACAAGGGAAGGGAGCGCTTCGGGCAGCAGCACTTTAGTGATGATCTGCCACGTGCTCGATCCCATGACAATCGCCGCTTCAATGATATGGCGGTCGATCTCTTTTAAGCTCGTTTCCACAAGGCGGGCGATAAATGGCGCTGCAGCGATCGCGAGCGGAACGATCGAGGCCGTCGTCCCAAGGCTTGTTCCCACGATCCATCGAGTCAAAGGAATGAGAGCGACCATGAGGATGGCAAAGGGAAACGATCGCCCGACATTGACGATCGCTTCTAAAATTCGATAGATAACTGCGTGCTCTTTGATATGGCCTTTATCTGTAATCGTCAAAATGACGCCCAGCGGCAGTCCGATAACCAATGCAAAAAACGCAGCGGCAAACACCATGTAAAGAGTATTCCACAATTGCAGGGGGAGCAGATTCCAAGCGAGATCAAAATTAGCTGCCACGCACAACCTCCTCATAGGAGATGTGACAGTCGGAAAGGTACTTTAAGGCATTTTTTATTCCGTCCGGTGTTCCAGTGAGCTCAATGATCAAAATCCCCAAAGTCAATGTCTGTAGACGATCGATCCATCCCAATAGAATATTCGCGTTCACGTCAAATCTCCTCACCAACTCGGAAATGATTGGCTCGCCGGAAGCCTTGCCTTTAAAGGTGAGCCGGAGCAATTTTCGCTCATCGGAAATGTCCCTGAAAAATTCCTCGGGAATTTCGTGGGTCGATTTTTGAAGAAATTGTTTAGTCGTCTGATGCTGAGGATCAGAAAAGACTTCGGTGACAATTCCCTCCTCAACGATTTTTCCATGTTCGATCACAGCGACTTTATTGCAAATTTGCTTAATTACTTCCATTTGATGCGTAATTAAAATAATAGTAACACCCAATTTTTTATTAGCGCTTTTTAAGAGATTTAATATTTCTTTAGTTGTTTTGGGGTCGAGGGCTGAGGTCGCTTCATCGCAAAGCAGCACTTCCGGATGATTGGCAAGGGCTCTCGCGATCCCCACCCTCTGTTTTTCTCCGCCGCTGAGCTGGGATGGATAGTGAAGTTTCTTCTCTTCGAGGCCCACAAGTTTAAGCAGCTCGTCGACCCGTTTTTCCCTTTCGGTGGCGGCAACGTGCGCAATTTCTAACGGATAAGCGATATTGCCCGCTGCCGTCCGGGAGTTGAGCAAATTAAAGTTTTGAAAGATCATCCCTGTTTTCTGACGAAAACGGCGGAGGTCCCATTTATCGAAACTCGCGAGATCTTTCCCGTGAAATAAGACCTTTCCCGAAGAGGGGAGGATGAGCCGCGAGAGGCTGCGGATCAATGTCGATTTCCCAGCGCCGCTCAGGCCGATGATCCCCAAGATATCCCTCGGCTCAATCGTCAAAGAAATTTCATCTAGGGCAATGACAGACTTCTTTTCATGTCGAAATTTTTTGGAAAGAGATTGAATTTCAAAAATGGCGTGGGACATGGAATAGGCGCGGAACTGAATATTACTGTTTATAGAGAGTTATATCATAACTCTTTTCAAAAAACCATCTAAAAGTTACCATTATTTTTACAATTTTAGGAGGAAAGCATGGCGCAGCACGAGGACATTAAATTATTAGTTGAAGACACTTTTGCCAAAGAGATCCAGCATGGAGTGGTTTTGGTGGACTTCTATGCCGATTGGTGCGGCCCATGCCGGATGATGACTCCTGTCCTTGAAAAAGTGGCTAAAGACGTGAAAGGGAAGGCCACCATTGGAAAATTGGACATCGATAAAGCACAAAAAATCGCATCCGAATTCCAAGTGACCTCGATTCCGACATTGATTCTCTATAAAGAGGGAAAGGAAGTTGGCCGCCTTGTGGGATTACGCGATGCCGCCACGGTGAAGAATTTCATCGAAGGCGCGAAGTAAAAAAATACTTTATTCTGCCCAATGCAGAACATTGCGGATGATCGACCAGCGGTGTTCTGCAGGCGCGACAATTTCCGTCTTGCCTTTGATCCACAAATCGTATTGTTTCTCAGTAAACCCTTCCGCCTTTTTCAGTTCGAGCCATTGATTGAGATAGTGCAGAAATCGCTGATTGTCGTTGCGGATAGCATAAGCCAACGTGTCAAATCCTAGCGGTGTTGGAAAAAAGATCACCCGGTAATGCCGATGGCAAAGCGACCAGGCGATCGCCTCAGTTTCTTCCCACAGGAGGGCGACATGGGGATCGCACTGTGGAAATTGATCATAGCTATCGAGATAGATCACCTCTTTTGTCGGAAACACCTCTTTGACCGCCGATTCAAAAGAAGACCCTTTGCGAACGGCAATTTTAATTTTTTTATTCTCAGTGACTTTATCGATGCTCGAGTACTGTTTACGCAATTTCTCCTGAACGACGAGAACGTAGCGCGGCGCAATATACGGCTCCGTGAACGCCATCTCAATCAAACGAGGCTCGTTGATGGTGACGGCTGACATGGCGATGTCATAATAATTGTCGTCCAGTTCTTCGCCGAGTTTGTCGTAACTCATCGGAACTAAATCCAGTTGGCAACCGAGATCATAGGCCAATTCGTAGGCAAACGCCATGTCGTAACCGACAACATTCTCATCGGCATTAGGAAAACAAAAAGGCGCGCAATTCGGGTTGTATCCGACTCGGATTGTTTTAGAGGCAAGAATGCGCTCAAAAGGATCTTCGCGCGAAGAGATCGGCTCGGGAAGATTTTTATAAATTTTTACCGGAATGGTCGAAGTGATGTTTAATTCATAAATGCTTTTGATTTCATTTTTAATTTCCGGCAAAGGGTTGAACGCCTTAATCGCCATAAGAACCAAAAGAATAGGGATGCAAGTAAATAATCCATTTTTGAGGACTCTTCCCCAATTAAACTCGATCATATTTCGACATGAAAGGGTGACTAAAAGAGAGAGCGAAGCGATTTCCATCACGGAAAGCATCGACTGAAAGCCAGCAGTGAATGGAAGGGTCGCCAGATACAGATTGATCGCTTCCACAGGGAGGCCCAGCGAGTCGAGAATGAACGTCAGCGTATTGATCCACGATCCAAGTCCGACAGCGCCTAAACTCGTGAGAAAAGTTGTGATAAAAAGCTTAAACTGGGCTGCCAGCTGCAATGGAACGTTATAAAAAATGGAAATAAAAAAGACGAAAACGGTGATGAAAAGGGACCCCAAAGGCAAATTGAAAACCACCGAGACCGTACCCTGAATCTGATTTTGGGCCCTTGTATCATTGGGATCTAAGATTTGAGTCTCTTTTTTCAGAAGTTCGATGATGTACGGCAAGCAGACAATGACGACATTTGTCGTATAAGCGAGAAGCAGGATGGGGAAAAGCTGCTGGAGCCATTTATACGAGGGAATGTGCGTCAACATTTGGATCAAGCGCGGGAAAATCCAGAAAACAATGGTGCAGATCACAAGAATATAAAGAATAAGATAGGTGCTCACTTGTTTTACGGTAGAAAATTGGATCGTCCCCACTTGATTAGCGATAATAAGGAAGGTTCCCAAAGGTGTGATCCGGGCGATCCATGCCGTGATCCGCGTCAGCGCCTCGACAAGATTTTCTAAGCCCTTCATCATCACTTCTTTTTCTTTAAGGAACATCAGCGCGATGCCGACGAGTAATGAAAAAATGACGATCGCGGGAATGATGTTGTTCGTCAAAGCGTAAAAAATGTTTTCCGGAATGAGAAGTTCAGCAAAGTTCAGTTGAGGGACATCGCCAGAGACATACCCCCCAAGCTGCGTCGATTTGGGATGGGGGAAAAGATAGGCGATGGCGTAGATCATGAGAATGTTGATCAGCCAAGCCAGGCTAATGAAGGCAATTCCTCGTTTCAATATCTGTTTAGCTTGATAAGCGCTGAGCTGCCCAATGCCGTGGATGATCGCCCCGATCAAATAGGGAACGGCGGTGACCTTCAGAACCATGATGTAAGCCGCGGAATAAGGCGCGAAAACTTCGCAAAGGTCGCCGAAAAAAAGGCCAAAGAGGATCCCTAAGACCGTGGCGATCGCCATTTGCCATGTCAGAGATATTTTAAATAGACGCATAGGGAAAGCCCTACAGCTCCATGCCACTCAAATTATCATGGAAACAATAATAGATAATTTAAGCAATGGAAATGAAAAGAGAGGGTTTTAACCCTCTCATCTAATATCAGTTTTAATCTCGGCGATTTCGTTTTTCAGTGCAGCAGGATCATCAGAAGATTCGGTGATGGGAGCGTTGGCTTTCACAATTTCGATGTCGAATGTGAGCAAAGAGTTCGGAGGAAGATAGCCATTTGTCCCGTATGCCATATCTGGATGAATGTAGACGGTGCGTTTTTCCCCTTCTCGCATGCCGATAAGCCCCGCCTTCAAACCAGGAATGATCTCGTCTAAAGAAATTGTCTCCTCTTCCTTAGAAGCTCCAAAAACAGACCCATCGAGATATTTGCCTGTGTAGCGGATCAGTGGAGAAAAGTGCGACTCGATTTCAGCGCCGCTGCCTTTTTCATTGATGCGGTACTGGACTTTTCCCTCTTCTAAAGTCACGATGCCATCGGACTTGCGATTATCCGAGAGAAATTTTTCAGCCTTCTTGAGATTTTCGTTGCACTGCTCTTTGAAAACTGTCTCTTGGACAGACGCTATGGCCTGGATGCATTCTACCTCGGACATTGGAGATTCTTTGCCCGCCATGGCATCTTGCAATCCTTTGATGACCTGCTTCATATCGAATTGGACTCCGATATTTTCCAGATTTTTACCGATCACGTGGCCAAAAGCTTCTGAAATCCGGGCAATTTCAACGGACTGGGCTGCGGGTTGGGCTGCAGGTTGGACTGCGTTGTTTTGCGGTGCTGGTTTTTCTTCAGCGAATAGCGAAGAAATAGCGAAGAGGCTAAGGAAAGAAAGAGTTCTCAAATGCTTTTTCATGGTTTCTCTCAGTAAATTCTACGTTAAAATTAGCTTTTTTCGTGTTTTAAATCCAATGAATTTCTACAGGCTCAGCGCTGATTTTTAGCTCGTCGAGCTGTTTGTCGGGGACCATCGAAGGACATTGCATCATCAGATCGCTTGCCTTTTGCGTCTTTGGAAAGGCGATGACGTCGCGGATGTTCTCCGTTTTGCTCAGGACCATGACGATCCTGTCCAATCCGAAGGCCAAGCCTAAATGGGGAGGGGTCCCGTACTGCAGGGCTTCGACAAAAAAGCCGAATTTATCTCTAATCTCTTCTTGAGTTAATTTCAGCGCCCGAAAGATTTTTTCCTGCAGTTCGCTGCTATGAATGCGTTGAGACCCCCCGCCAATTTCATAGCCGTTGAGAACGAGGTCATACGCCAAGGCGCGAACTTTTAAGGGTTCTTTGTCCAGGAGAGGAATATCTTCAAAGTTTGGAGAGGTAAAAGGATGGTGCTCGCTCTCCAAACGATTTTCCTCTGCGTTCCAGCGCAAGAGAGGGAAATCGGTCACCCACAAAAAATTTAACGCCTCAGGATCGATCAAGTTCCGATCTCGCGCGATCTTTCTCCTTAGATGATCGAGTCCTTGATTGACTCTGTCTTCAGCAGCGGCGGCAAATAAAATCAGGTCGCTCGGACCGACCTCCAAACGTTTTTTGAGTTTCTCCTGAAGCTCTTCGGAGAAAAATTTCACGATGCTCGAGGTCAAGCCCTCGGCGCTGTTCTTCATCCAAGCAAGCCCTGCGACTCCGAATTTCCCAATGAACTGTGTGTAGGCATCAATCTCTTTTCTGGAAACGTCAGCGCCTCCCTTGACACAAATCGCTTTGATGACCCCGCCGGCGGCGAGCTGCTCTAAGAACACCCCGAAAGTGCTCTCTTTGGCAATGTCGTCGATCCGGACAAGCGGCATCCCGAAGCGAAGGTCGGGACGGTCTGTGCCGTAATTTTCAAAGCAGTCGCGGTATTTCATATGCGGAAATTTTGAAGATATCTCCACGCCATTGCACTCTTTAAAAATCGCAGCGACAAGCCCTTCCAAAAGATGCATCAAATCGCTCGGGGTCCCGAAGCTCATTTCTAAGTCGATCTGAGTAAATTCAGGCTGCCTGTCAGCCCGCAAGTCTTCATCTCTGAAGCAGGAGGCGATCTGAAAATAACGGTCCATCCCTGCGACCATGAGCAGCTGTTTGAAAATTTGAGGAGATTGAGGTAGCGCGTAAAAATTTCCAGGATAAACACGCGATGGGACAAGATAGTCGCGCGCGCCCTCCGGCGTCGATTTCGCCAAAATGGGGGTAGTGATCTCGAGAAATCCATGTTTGTTCATGTAATTGCGAGTCGAGAGCATCGCCTGGTGGCGGACCTGCAATTTTTTAGCGATATCGCCCCGACGGATATCTAGATAGCGGTATTTCAAGCGGAGCTCTTCATTGACATCGCTCTCTTCATCGCAAATTGAAAAGGGGGGAGTTTTTGCGCTGGAGAGAATTTCAAATTCGACGATTTGGATCTCAATTTCTCCGGTCGACAATTTCGGATTGGTCATCCCTTCGGCGCGGGGGATCACGCTCCCTTTGATCGAAATGACCCACTCGCTGCGCAGTCGCGAGGCCTGCTCAAACATTGCCTTGGAAATCACCGCCGGGTCAAAAATGAGTTGCGTCAGCCCGTAGCGGTCGCGAAGATCGATGAAAATCAGCCCACCGTGGTCGCGCCGACGATGCACCCAGCCGGAAAGCGTCACGGTTTTTTTAAGATGCTCGCGCGTCAATTCTCCGCACGTATGCGTTCTCCGATAGTCAAACATGATTAAATAATGCCTTAATTTTTGAAAGAAGCTCCGAGAGGGCACATTCCATCGTTTCCCGGGTAGCCATCTGTTTAATTTTTATTTTTTTGGACGATAATTCCTCTTCCCCGATCACCAGCGCAAGCTCGGCGCCAAGTTGATTGGCGAGCTGCAGCCCATGTTGAACTTTTTTTCCGCTCAGGTCGATCTCAGCGGGAATCTTTTCGTGCCTCAATTGAGTGACGAGATCAAACGCAAAGCGCATCGCCGCCTCCCCCATCGGAACAAGAAAAACGAAAGGAGTCCCTGCCGCAGGAAATGATACATTTTGTTTGATCATGGTCTGCAATACCCTTTCCATGCCCGTCGCAAATCCAGCTGAAGGAAGATGGGGCCCGCCGACCGTCTCGGTGAGACCATCGAACCTTCCGCCACCGCCGATCGAATTTTGCGCGCCGAGGACCTCGGTCGTCACCTCGAACACCGTCTTTACATAGTAGTCAAGGCCGCGCACCAATTTCTGATTGATAGCGTATGCAATTTTTAAATCTTCCAATAAGCGCAAAACTCTTTCGAAATGACTTTTCGCATCCGCCGTCAAAAAGTTCCCCAGCATAGGGGCGTTTTCCAGAATCTTCTGATCTTTTGCGTCTTTCGAATCTAAAATGCGTAAAATGTTTTTTTCGAAACGAGCCTGGCTGTCTGCAGACAATTCGGGAAAAAATGGCTTTAAGTAATTTGTTAAAGCCTTTTTATAAGCAGCGCGCGAGGGCGCATCGCCAACGGAGTTGATTTGGACCGTTAAATTCTTCAGACCGAGCCTTCGGTAGATCTCACATGCAAAATCGACCAACTCGGCGTCCTGCTCCGGCGTCCCAACGCCGACCGCCTCGGCGCCAAACTGGTGGTGCTGACGGTATCTTCCCGCTTGCGGCCTTTCATAGCGGAACATCGGCCCGATATAGTAATATTTATGTAAGCCCGGATGAGTGTATAGTTTGTTTTCAACGAAACTGCGCATCACCGGGGCAGTCCCTTCCGGGCGCAACGTCATCGAGCGCTCACCGCGATCCATGAAGGTGTACATTTCTTTTGTGACGATGTCCGAGCTGTCGCCAACCCCGCGGACAAAGAGCTCAGTCCGCTCAAAGATCGGGGTGCGGATTTCTTTATACCCGTAATCTTGCGCGGCGCCGCGCATCACCTTTTCGAGATAGAGCCAACGGCCCGATTCGCGCCACTTGTCTTCTTCATTTGGTTCAAAAGGGATAATGTCGAATGTTCCTTTAGGGACGGCATATTCCATGAACAAAAACCGAATAAAATAAACAAGTAATATATCCCCTCAGACCTAAAGAGTAAAGGCAGTTCTTTGCAGCAAAAAATAAAAGATATTTTTAAATAACGCGCGCAAGCTCGCTCAGAAGAAAAGATCGGCTTCCCCGATCTTCCAATGGCCAATACCTCAATGTTCAATAGCCAGAACTTCCTCAGGAAACACCGGGACGGCGCCGGTGCCGGCGGTGGCGGGGTTATAGTAGCTTGCGATGTAGATACCGCTAGTGCCGGCGGCGGTACGCGGAGCGAAGCCCCCACGCCGAGCGAAGCCCCCACGCGGAGCGAAGCCCCCAATGGTCACTGGATTTTCTTTATTATCGACTACAATCTCATCGCAAGTCCGTGAAAATGTCCATCGTGGCTTTTCTAAATCCGGACAACTATCCTTATTCAAAATCTCCAAAAGATCATAGTATCCTCGAGTGCAGAGAGAGACGATGACGTGCCCTTTTTCTTTTAGTCGGTTTTTTTGATCCGAGTAAGTCAGGTTTCGGCTTTCCTCGGGAACTCTTTTACGCATCAGGGTGACTTTCACTGCTTTCGATATTCTGCTGCACTGTTTCAATATTTCGGGGAATGCATTTCTGAAAACAGGCCCTTCTCCTTTCTTAAAGAGCGGATGTTCGGCAAGGATTTTCAAGTTCTTTAACGAATAGGGTATCCACAGGCCGTCTTCTTTCGGGTTTTCATTCTCGGGAGCTGTTGCATCAAAATCTCCGTTTGCAATGAGCTCTTTGAATAGGGCTTCGTCGTAGTCTCTATAGATTGCTAGAGGCTCAACAACAAACACAAACGTGTTGCTTAATTTTTTACTGGGCTCATAGCGGTCCATGGCAGTTTTGAACATATCGAATGCTGTTGCGCTGATCGTCGGCGCTTCACCGACAAATTTTCCGAAACAGGCCATCTGCCTTGCGCTGATGGTGTGTGAAAGCATATATCGCAAATCTTTCTTTGCCGTGCTTATGCGCCCTTCAATGTGGGGGATTTTCTTCTTCGCAGACAGGGTCAACCATATGCTAGGAGTTCCCATCGCTTCGTTCCATGCTTTAGAAACGAGGGAAAATTGGCCTGCATCGGACAGGTTTAAGTATCGAAAGCCAACTGGCGAGATATCCGGATGGCCAAATGGCCCTTCCCAGAAGGGCGGTAGGAAGTGAGTTGTTGTTACTGCCATGATTTTTATTCCTTTTAATATTGCTTTTTTGATTAATTAAACCATTAATTATTAATAATTAATCGTTTAAATTCAATCTAAAAAAATTTAACACGGCAAGCCTCTGGATTTGAATTATTTACGATTAAGCAGCTTTTAATAATTCGGCTGCATTCCCTGACAAGGGCTAATTTCTGATTAAGATTTATTTGAAAGATTTCGGGACGCGCGCGCCTACCTGGGCGCGCCAAGAAAAGATCGGCTTCGCCGATCTTCCAATAGCCAAAGGTTCAATGACCAATGGCCAGATCTTCCTCAGGGAATACCGGGACGGCGCCAATGATGCAATCGCTGTCCGTGTGGTCTAAGGGGCAGCCGTCGAGGTTGATGCCGAGCCCAGGGGAAAAGCTCCCAATGACCGCTGAATATTTATCATTACCAACGTTGTATTCATCAAGTGTGCGTGATGATGTCCATTCCCATCGTGAGTCCATTGCATCCGGACAACTATCCTTATTCAAAATCTCCAAAACATCATAGTATACTCGAGTGCAGAGAGGGACTATGACATGTCCTCTTTCTTTTAGATAGTCCACTGCACCAGAATAGGTCAGTTTTCGACTTTCCCGGGGAACCTCTTTCCTCATCAGGGTCACTTTCACTGCTTTCGATATTCTGCTGCACTGTTTTAGTATATCTGAGACGAATTCATCATTAAAGCTGAAAACAGGTCCTTCTCCTTTCTTAAAGAGCGGGTGTCCAGCAAGGATATTCACGTTCTTAAGCGAATAAGGGATCAGCAGTCCGTTTTCTTGTGGGTTTTTATTCTCAGGAGCCTCTTCATCAAAATCTCCGTTTGCGATGAGCTCTTTGAATAGGGCTTCGTCGTAGTCTCTATAGATTGCTAGAGGCTCAACAACAAACACAAATGTGACGTCTAATTTTTTTGTGGACTCATAACAGTCCATAGTATTTTTGAGCGTTTCGAACGCTTTTGCGCTGATCATCGGCGCTTCACCGACAAATTTTCCCAAACAACCCATATCCCTTGCGCTGATGGCGTGTGAAACCATATATTGCAAATCTTCCTTTGCCGTGCTTTTGCGCCCTTCAAAGCGGGGGATTTTCATGTTCGCACTCAGGGTCCACCAGATGTCAGGAGCTTCCATCGTTTCGTTCCATGCTTTACAAACAAGGGAAAATTGGCCTGCATCAGACAGGGTTAAGTATCGAAAGCCGAATCGCAAGATATCCGGATGGGCAAATGGCCCTTCCCAGAAGGGACTTAGGGTGTTAGTGGGTGTTATTGCCATGATTTTTACCTAATATTGGTTTTTATTGAAATATTAATTATACTATAGCTATTTATTTAATTTCAATATTAATTTTATAATCGAATTTCTGTATTAATTTAATATTCGTAAGTGCTCTGGATTTAAATTATTTAACTATCATATTAATTTTATAATCGTCTATATTAATTTTTATAAGCGTAAGCCCCTAGATTTGAATTGTTTACGACTAATAACTGCAATTCGGCTGCATTCACTGCCAAAGGCTTTTTCTGTATAAGATTTACTTTAAAGGTTTCGCAGCGCGCGCGCCCTGCAAGGACGCGTGGAAGAAAAAATTGACGAATTTTTGCGGCGAAGCCGCCTCCGTGGCCTCTTTATTCTTCTAAGTAAACACGGTTTACTTATAGATGTCTCAGGGCGCTAGACCGGTAGGGAGCTCTGTGGTTTTATCTATGAAATTGAGAAAAGGCTTTTGATGCTCAAACCCTCTGTGCTCCATCTCAAAAGCTTTTGAGATGGAGCACTCGACTACCGGAATTAGACTAGACAGAATCGAAGGCGTTCCGTATCCTTAGCCTATTAAAATTCTTTAGAATATGGACTCAACATGGAAAAGCAAAAAAAATGGCAGTTGTACCTCATCGTCGCTGTCATTCTATTGACTCTCTACAATATCTTGCCAACGGTTTTTTATTATTCTAAGCCCCTCAAATCTCCGATCGATGAAAAGCGCTCGCACGCCGTTGCTGAACAGGTTGTTGAGCGCGTCAATGCATTGGAAGTGGAAGCTAAAGATTGGCTCGAATCGTTTTGCAAACTCATCAAAGTCAAGCCGCAGTCGATCGCGATCGATCCGCAGCAACCACAGTTCGTCACCGTCCAATTTAAGAATGCGGAAGATGCGAATCTATTTCGCCAACACTTGCCTCGGGCCGGGGCATTAATCCCCTTCGTTCCTGCGCAGATGACGTTGTACGATCCTCGAGACACGACAAATAAGAGCGTTTTAGTCCAACGCCGCGTCCCCATTCATTTCGATCCCAAGCAGATTGACAGCTACACGCAGTATTCAAAGAAATTCGACGCAAACAACCAGCCAACGCCGCTTTACCGCGCTTTAACGGAAGACCGCGTGATGCAGGTGGGGCTCGCCTTTGCCGGGCCGTCTGAAAATGGATTGTATGTTCAAGCATTGTCTGACAATCCTAAAGAATCTCAAGAAATTGCTATCCAGCTCGCGCAAAATGTTCTTTCCTTCACCAAAATTTTCGGAGAAGATTCGGCTGCGGCCGGCCGTTATTTTGCATCCTTTACCCAGGTAAAGAGTTCTGAGCGCAGCAAATTGGTCCAAAACTTCATTGCCGCGATGGACAGCGCGAAAGAAAAAATTAGAGAAGAAAAAAATGGCTTACGCGAAGAAGGGGAAAAACTGAAGTCGCAGGGCCAATTTTTAGAAATCGTCAAACAGCAGCGGCTGGAACTTTTGACCTCGCGTGAAAAAACTCTTGAGTCTGCTTCAGCAATTGTCAAAAGGAACAGCGAAAAGTTTGCGGCTGGGAACGAACCTGCCACCTTTACTGCGCTGGGGGCTGCGCTTCAGAAGAGCAATACCATCTCTTTAAAAGGAAATAATCCTTTTGTTGAAAAATTGAGCATCGATTGGGGCAATGAGAAAGTTTATATTTCTTTGTATCCCGATATTGCGGAACTGAGGCAAAAGCTCGACCAGAGCGCAAAGCAGACAGCGCTGCGCGACCAGGCTGACCAGCTACTCTATAATGAGATTGCAGCGGCCTCCCGCCAATCCGGTGAAGAGATCTCCCCCTTCCAGAATCAATTTGAAATCCATTTGAGCAAGCTGACAAACAGCCAAAGCTTTCTCGCCTTGCAATTGAGTAGCATCGCCGCCGCAGAATGCAAACAACTCAAAGACATTTTGCTGACGACCTGGCATCCCCAGCACCCGGATCTAAGCCCTGCATCCTTCCCCATTTACGATTATGAAACGTATGGTAAGCTGCCAGATGCGGAGAAAAATTTTGGGCTCGTAATCTACGCTCCCGCCTTATACAAAAAGGCTCCGCCGCAAGGCTTTCACTTGAATTCCATTTATGTGATCGCGAAGGGGATGGACAAGTTTGTCCAGCGCATCTCGGGCGAGACGCAGTCAGAGCAGACGACACAATTCATTCAAGATTTTGGACACTTGCGCGAAATTCTTCAGCAGAGTGGGTTCGTCGGCTATTCTGGAGCGGCCTATGCACTCAGTCCAGAATTTTCCCAAGATTTCATCTTTGAAGGGGAAGATTACTATCAGACGATTTTGAAAGCGACGCGTGAAGATTTCTCTGTGCATGGGACGAAAAGGTATGCAGTTTTGGAGTTTACAGATGTGGAACAGCGCATCTTGACTGAGAACAAGATCGATAACCGGATGCATGAAGATCTGCTCAAATCGCGCGATGACTACTATGCAGCTAAACTTGGCATTCGAGGCGTTTCTAAATTCGACGTTCCCAACCCGACTCGAAATGTTTTTTTAGATAATTTTAAACTGAGCTTAGTGAAGTACTTCCGCGGCGACGACCGCAAGATTCTCCATTGGGGCCTCGATCTCTCCGGAGGAAAAACTGTACAGATCGAACTTCGCGATAGCAATAATCGCGTCGTCACCGACCCCAATGACATCAAGCAAGGGATCAATGAGCTTTATAACCGCGTCAACAAAATGGGCGTTTCGGAGGTCAGCATCCGCCAGGAAGGTAACTTCATCACCCTCGATTTTCCTGGATCGCAAGGGCTTTCCGCGGCTGAACTTGTCAAAGCTTCCACGATGTACTTCCACATCGTCAATGAAAAATTCGGACAAAACAATCCGCAGCTCGCCGAAGCAGCAAACCGTTTCCTTCAAGAAGTCTGGAATGAAGCGATTGTCACGAACCGCAAGGGGACCGACGAAATCAATGCGATTGCATGGAAACATCTGTACGGGGACTCTTTAGATCCCGATGTGGTCCAGCCCCGAACCGATGCGGCGCGGACTCTCTACGAAAACGGAATGAAATTGGCCAATCCTCAAGAGACGGCGATTTCCGGCGCTTTCAACGAAACGTTTTCCAAAATCGCCATGTTCCGAGGTGATGATTTTACCGATTGGCAGGGGCAAACCCACCCGCTGCTCATCGTTTTCCGCAATTATGCCTGCGAAGGGTCCAATTTGGAAAACATTCAAGCATCCTACGATCCCTCTAAAGGCAATTATCTCGCCTTTAGCATCAAAGGCTCGTACACCAATAAAGAAGGGCAAAAAATCAACCCTCGCGATGACCTCTACGCATGGACCTCTCAGTTTGCAAAAGAAAAAATCACCGGGAGCTCTCTTGAGGCCTATTCTAACGGCCGCGGCTGGAGAATGGCCGTGATATTAAACGGCTCGGTCATCAGCGCGCCCACACTGGATTCGGCTTTAAGAGACAGCGCGATGATCAGCGGCAGCTTTACACAAAGGGAGATCAATCAACTCGAAGCCGATCTTAAGGCAGGATCGTTGACATTCACTCCCCATATCCTTTCCGAGAAAAATGTCAGCCCAGAGCTTGGGTCCAAGGAGCGCTTTACCGGCATCTTGGCGACAATCGTGTCGATGATGCTCGTCATTGTCGCCATGGTCGGCTATTACCGTTTTGGGGGCGTTGTCGCCTCAATCGCCGTCCTTTTCAACCTCTTCCTTATGTGGGCAACCCTGCAAAATCTGCAAGCGACCATGACGCTCGCCGGCATCGCGGGAATCATTCTGACACTCGGCATGGCGGTCGACGCCAACGTCCTTGTCTTTGAACGGATCCGCGAAGAGTTTGCCGTCAGCGGCCGCATCGCTTCCGCTGTACATGCCGGATACCGCAAAGCTTTTTCTGCGATCTTGGACTCCAATGTGACGACGGTTATTGCCGCTCTTGTGCTTTTGCATTTCGACTCTGGGCCGATCAAACAATTTGCCGTGATGCTGATCATCGGGATCATCTCCTCGATGTTCACTGCGCTCTTTATGACCCGTTTCTTCTTTGCCGGGTGGGTGCAAAATCCACGCCACAAGGGCCTCTCCATGCTCAATTGGTTCAAGACGAGAAATTACAACTTCCTGAAACACACAAAGAAGACTGTGATTTTTTCTGCTGTCGTCATTCTCGTCGGACTCTTTGCTCTTGCTTTGCAGCGCCAGACGATTTTTGGCATGGACTTTAGCGGCGGATACGCGTTGAACATCGAATTACAGGTGCAGGATCAAAAGGCAAATTATCGAAATGCCGTTGAACAGGCGCTGATAAAAGCTGGTGCGAGTTCCCAAGATTTTCAAATCCGTGAATTGACCCCATCAAGCAATATTCGCGTGTTCCTAAGCCGCAGCCTTCAACAAAGCGGGCGTCCGTTTTATGGTCTTCCCGTCGAATACGATCTCAAAGAGCCCGTTTATCTCTTCGAGACCAACCCCAAAATCGTTTGGGTTGTGCAATCGCTCAATAAGTCCGGCCTCATGCTCAGTCCCTCTTCTTTGCAAAATTTGGATAAAAATTGGACCGAGGTAAGCGGACAGATGTCCGATGCGATGCGCAATAATGCGATCATCGGCCTGACGATCGCCATGCTCTGCATTCTCGTGTACATCACCATCCGCTTTGAATTTAAATACGCGGTCAGCGCGACCATATGCCTTGCGCACGATGTCATTTTCACCATCGGCGTCATCGCTATTTTACACGCTCTGGGAGTGGCCATTCAGATCGATTTGAATACCGTTGCAGCGCTCATGACCATCGTCGGCTATTCATTGAACGACACCATTATCGTTTTCGATCGAATCCGGGAAGATGTGCGCCTAATGCGCAAGTCCAGCTTCTCCGAAATCATCAACCACGCCTTAAATATCACGCTCAGCCGCACGATAATGACATCGGGAACAACCCTTCTTGTGCTCATTCCTTTGATTTTGCTCGGAGGAAGCACTTTATTCGGCTTTTCCCTTGTCATGGCGATCGGCGTTATTTTCGGCACGCTCTCGTCGCTGTTCATCGCCGCTCCGCTCATGAAATACTTTCATGATCGCGAACAGCAAAAAGAGGGCAAGTTGGCTCTTAAGGATGGGACTTAATGACATTGAGTTCCCGCGACCCTATCTGGATCTATCCTGAAATCGATCCAGATTGGCATAAGACCATCGTCAAAGAATTTAATATTCACCCGGTGACCGCACATATTTTGGCATCGCGGAATTTTGAATCTCTGGAAGAGATCCATGATTTTCTTTACGCAAAACTTCCCAATTTGTTCGATCCGCAATTGTTTCCCGACATGGACAAAGCCGTCGATCGGATTTTAGAAGCCCTTAAAACAAAAGAGCACATTCTCGTCTATGGAGACAACGATGTCGACGGGATCACTGCCGCCGCACTGCTGACGGAATTTTTGCGCTTCATCGGAGCCAATGTCTTTTTTTACGTTCAGAATCGCAATACCTTGAAGCAAAGCGTCATTCTCGATGCGATGGAATACGCGGTCGCCAACCAATGCAAGCTAATCATCACTGTCGACTGCGGCATCACTTCAGCGTCTGAAATCGAAGAGGCCGTGCGCCACAATATCGACGTCATCGTGACAGACCACCATGAACCGACTGCAAAAATTCCCCACTGCATTGCCACCTTAAATCCGAAGTTGATCAATAGCACCTACCCGAATCGCAACCTGACCGGCGTTGGAGTGGCGTTCAAACTCGCCCATGCGATTACAAATGCGCTCATCTCGAACGGAACGATTAGCGCCTCGAAGATCGATCTCAAACGGTATCTCGACCTCGTCGCGCTGGGGACGATTGCCGACATGGGTTCTCTACTTGGCGAAAACCGCATTCTCGTGCGCTATGGGCTAAGACAGTTGCGTAAAACAAAGCGGATCGGCCTGGCAAAACTCTTCACTGTCTGCGATCTAAAATTGGGTGAAATCACCCCGATCGACATCGCCTCTAAAGTGGCGCCCCGTTTAAATAGTCTGGGGAGGATCGCCGACCCTCGAAAAGGGGTCGAGCTACTTTTGATCCGCGATCCTATTGCCGCAGAAGCGCTTGCTAAGGAATTAGACCTAAACAATATCGAACGGCAAAAAATCGAAAGGCGCGACTCGGAAGATGTGGAACACTTCATCCTAAAAAATCCACAAATCCTGAACCATAAGGCGATTGTTCTTTTTTCGGACAAATGGCACCCCGGAATCATCCCTATCATCACCGCAAGGGTCGCCAAGCAATATAATCGTCCCACTGTGGTCATTTCCATCGATCAAGGCGTTGGCAAAGGATCTATCCGCACCATCCACGAATTCCCTCTTCTTCAGCATCTGCGCGACAATGCTGATCTTCTGGAAAATTACGGCGGCCACGATTTCGCGGCCGGGTTGACAATTCGGGAAGAAAACATCAAACAATTCCAAGAAAAATTCATCGGAGCTGCGAACGAGCAACTCAAAGATCAAGATGTTGTTGCAAAGATTCACCTGGATGCAAAGATCAACTTTGGCGACCTGACTTTTGATTTCATGGAATCTTTCAGCCTCTTAGAGCCTTTCGGCAATGAAAATCCCGCGCCGATCCTCTATTGTGACGCCAAGCAGATCTGGCCCCCGAAAGTCGTCGGAAAGACTCACTTAAAGTTGTACCTCGAGCAAAATGACCGCATGCTCGAAGGGATTGCCTTTGGAATGGCAGAAAAAAGAACCCGCCTTCTTAAAAAGCATCTCACCTTGCACATCGCTTTCACCCCTCACATCAACATCTTTCTTAACAAATCGAGCATCCAACTGCAAATCCGCGATTTTCAAATAGTGAATGCGTGATATGCAAAACGGAAAAATCGAGTCCGTCGCCTTTGGCGGCGACGGAGTTTTAAAACAAGACGGCCTTGTCGTCTTCATCCCCTTTACAGCCCCTCAAGATCGAGTGGCGATCGAAATCCACTCGAAAAAGAAAAATTTCGCCCGCGGCAAATTACTCAAAATCTACGAAAACAGCCCATCGCGCGTTTCTCCTCGCTGCCCCTATTTTGGAACTTGCGGCGGATGCCAATTGCAGCATTTAAACGAGAGTGCGCAAATCGACGCCAAACGCGCTTTTGTCCTCGACGCTTTAGCGAGAATTGGGAAGATCAAAATCGATCATCTCGAGTTTACGCCAGCAAAACAACTCTGGCATTACCGCAGACATATCAGGCTCAATTTACGTCCTCAAAACCGCGGCTTCGCGGCAGGCTATATTGGACATGATCCCGCTCAATTTGTCCCTATCAAACAATGCCCGATTTTTCTTTCCGATTTGCGCAATCCCGCTCCTTCAGGTGCGGGTCAGCCGAGCTCTGTGCTTTTCTCGGGCGTCGAAGAAACTCCTCCTTTCAAGGAGGAGTTCTTCAAATCGCTGCAAGACTTTGTTGCCGAGCTACAAAATAACGGGATAAAAGATGCAAGCGTGAGATTGATCAAAAACGATCAGAAACTGCTGCTCGCATTTCAATTTTTCCCCAAGCTACCAAACAACCATTTTATCGCGGAGAAATTTCTCTTTGATTGCCAAGGGATTCTCATGCATTCTCCCGAAGAAATAAAAGAATGGGGGCAAACAGATTGCCTGGTCGAGCTTTTTGGCCTTAAAGCGAAATTTTCTCCGTTTGGTTTCGTTCAAAATCACCCGGAGCAAAATGAAAATCTATATCGAGCGGTCCTCGACGCGCTTCCAAGCGAGGCCGGCACCATCCTCGATCTCTATTGCGGCATCGGACTTACATCTCTTTTGTTTGCGCGCAAAGGATGGCGGGCCATTGGCGTAGAAGCGCATCCAGAGACCGTCGCACTCGCAAAAGAAAACGCCTCTTTGAACGGTTTAATGGGTGTTGAATTTCACGAGGGAAAATCGGAAGACATAGGCATTGAACTCCTCAAAAAAGAAAAGCCGGACGCTGTTCTTTGCAATCCGCCTCGCACAGGACTAGACCCCTCTATAGTGCAAGCATTGCTTGAAGCGCGCACAACATCGATTTTCTATATTTCATGCATGCCAAGCACACTCGCGCGCGATCTGCAAAAATTAGAAGATGGTGGATATAAGATTCAAAAAATTCACGCGTTTGACATGTTTCCTCAGACAACGCATGTTGAGACTTTTGTACAATTGAAGAGGGTTCTTTAAGAGGGTGTTTAATAATTGCTTTCCTTCTAGAAAGGAGAGATTTTCGAGCAGATTTGAAAAGTCTGGCCGAGCTAAATATCGGAACGGTGATATAGGGGAGGCCAGGCTTTTCGAAGATGCCGAAAAGATCCTTTTATAGAGGGAAATGAATTTTTAAACACCCTCTAAGAAGCCCCTTCATCGAAATTTGAAATCATGCGATTCAAATAGCTCTCTTGGTACTTCTTGAGGTCATCCATATGGACGACCCAAGCCGAACCTTTTCTCGCCGCTTTCAAAAGGCCAATCCTCGTGGCGTAGTAGATCTTTTGATAAGGGACATTCAGCATTTTGGAGGCCTGCTGAATGGAATAGAACCCCTTTTTATTATCAAAGATCAACTCGCCGTTATGCATCGACTTTGTCCGCGAGTACTTCAGCTTCCGATATCGCTCGAGATCATCAACGTCAATGATCCAACGTGTAGGATTTTTATACGCGCGCAGCTTTTTCTGTTTAATCGCAACATAAATAGCTTGCCGCGTCACATCGTTAATCTTCGCAGCTTCGGAAAGCGTCACAAATTTCTTACCAGAAGGAAGTTCATCTTCTCTGCTGTCGCTCATGTTGTGCTCCTGTCAATTTTTTTATTACCAATCATTATATAATTGAAATATTAATTTTCAATAAAAGGTAGCACAAACGGGATAAAAAAAAATGAAAATTTTTTTGCAGCACCTTCAATAAGTGGCAAGTTACTTATATATAGATGGTTATAATAGCTAGCAAAAAAGACAGCATCAAAATAAAACAGAAATTTGTTTCCGAGCTTGTGAAGCATTTATTTTAATCGAGCTCCATCCACACAAAAAAAACCGCCGAAGGCTTTTGCTTGCCTTCGGCGGCTTCTGTAACGCATCAGTTCTCAGGGCTTTAATTTTTGCGCTCTTTCTAGATGAGAACCCCTGAGCGGTTCTCATCTAGAAATTTAAATAGCCTCTGAGCGCTGGGCTTTTTTACTCAGGTATGTTTCCTGGTATAGTTTCACATCGCTCATATGAACGACCCATGCAGCCCCTTTTCGGTGCGCTTTCATCAAACCCACGCGTGTGGCGTAGTAGATTTTTTGTGCTGGAACATTCAACATTTTTGCGACTTGATTGACTGAATAGAAGCCTTTGTGGTTATCAAAAAGAAGCTCCCCGTTGAACATCGATTTAGTCCGAGAATACTTCTGTTTGCGGTAGTTCTCGAGATCTTCTAAATCAATAGTCCAGCGCGTTGCATCTTTCGAAGCCTTCAGCTTCTTTTGCTTGATAGCAACATAGATCGCTTGACGAGTGACGTTATTAATTTTCGCCGCCTCCGTGATCGAAACGACCTTCTTGCCAGGCGACGTTGCTCCATGAGCAGCCTCACCAAGATGGCTGGTTTCTTTTTCCATGATTTAAATCCTCCAAAAATCAAATAACTTGTGTTTTAGCGCCCCACAAACCGGTGTTGAAATCGCTTTAAGCCAACGGCTTACAAATAAGGGGCACTTTTTTCGTCGTTTTTATAAATTAAACGATTCTAATACTCACTTTGATCATTAATTATGGCATATAAATGAATTGATTTCAAGCATATAGTGATTTTTTTTTTGTTAAGGCCCACAAAATCAATGGTCTAGAAATTAGCAATTTTTTATTTTAAAGTGGCCATAAACTTCTGATATGCTATAAGCTGCGTTTAAAGAGATTTTTCGGCTTCAAAGGGGAATTGACACATTAAAATTTAAGTCCTTGATTATGAATTAATTAAATAAAGAGTTTTTTATGCTTTTCCGAAAATTCGCGCTATTTTTACTTCTTGTTTGTTTCCTCTGTCATTTACAGGCCAAACCCCCAGAGCTTTCGGCAAGGGATACGAAAATTAAAATTGAGGAAATTTTAAAAGCCCATGTCTGCCATCAAAAACTCGACGAAGAGATCGCTGAAAGAGCGATCAAGAATTATCTGGAAGAGCTCGATCCGGGAAAAACATATTTCCTAGAGCCTGATATCATCGCGTGGCAAAATCCAACCAAGGCGCTTATTTTAAGTGTACTTGAGGGCTATAAAAGAGAAGATTTCGATGTATTTGAAAAGATCCATGAAGCGATGCTGGCAGCAATCGAACGCCGCAATGCCATTGAAAAACAAATCGAAACAGCCCCTCTCGCCAAGGGTGTACAACCCTCTGAATTTAAGGACATTAAGTGGGCGAAAACAGAAGAAGAATTGTCCGAGCGCCTCTTAAAGATCAAATCGCTCCAATTGCAAACAGCGGAAAAAATTGATCCGGAAACGAAAGAGCATTTTTTCCAGCGACTGACAAAACGAAGGACGAGCCGCGAGTTGGAATTGGCCGGCAATTCAAAAGCGGAGAGAAAGCAGCTCATTCTCTCTTACGTGCTTAAGGCGACCAGCTCCGCTTTGGATTCACAAACCATCTACTTCACTCCTTCCGAGGCCAATCAATTCATGATCCAAGTGCAACAAAGATTGTTCGGTATCGGGGCGCAACTCCGGGACGATTTGAACGGGTTCACCATTGTCCGCCTAGTCGAAGGAAGTCCTGCTAGCCAAGCGAACAAACTTAAAATTGGAGATCGAATCATTGCTGTCGATCAGGAACCTGTTGTAGGGATGGACATCGTTGAAGCTGTGGAACTAATACGCGGACCTCAAGGGTCTAATGTGAATTTAACGCTTCTGCGAGAAAGCAAAGATGGCGATCAGGTCAGAGAAGAAAAACTTAGTATCGACATTGTCCGCGGCGAAATCGTGTTAAAGGAAAGCCGCCTTGAAACAACCTATGAACCCTATGGCGATGGAATTATCGCCATTTTGCATCTATTTTCTTTCTACCAAGACGCCAATAGCTCTTCGGCAGGGGACATTTCCGCAGCCATTGAAAACCTAAAAAAAGAACATCAAGTGAAAGGGGTCATCTTAGATCTTAGGAACAACGCCGGAGGGCTTCTTCCTCAAGCCGTCTCCGTCACCGGGCTTTTTATTTCTAAAGGAATTGTCGTCTCCGTCAAAGACAACACGGGGCAAATCCAACATTTGCGCAATGTGGAAAATCGCAAAGTATGGGACGGACCCTTAATCGTTTTAACGGCAAGGACAAGCGCTTCCGCGGCAGAAATCGTCGCGCAAACGCTTCAAGATTACGGCCGCGCCATCGTCATCGGCGATCCAGAAACATTTGGCAAAGGAACTTTTCAAACGTTCACGCTGGAAAGCGCCAATTTCGGCAAGGTCAATCCGAAGGGAGAGTATAAAGTCACTCGAGGAAGATATTACACTGTTTCAGGAAAAAGCCCTCAGCTCGTCGGCGTCAAAGCAGATATTGTCGTCCCGGGTACATTCTCCGGAATGGAAATCGGGGAAAAATTTTCCAAATTCCCTGTCGGGACCGATGAGATCCCTTCCAATTTTCAGGACAATTTCTCGGACGTTCCTGCAATCCATCGCAACCACTTAAAAAAACTTTACAACGAAAACATGCAAACAATCGTGGCGACCTACAAACCCTATTTGGAAATTCTCAAGAAAAACTCCTCTGAACGGATCGCTCAGAATAAGAATTATCAAAATTTGCTCAAAGAAATCGAGAAAAAGGATGACTTTATCGATTCCTCTGACTTTTTCGGACAAAATGATCTGCAACTGATCGAAACGAGCAATATCATGAAGGACCTCATCTACTTCATGCAAAAGAACGAGGAGCAAAAGGCAGCTTAAGCGCCTAAGCGCTAATCCCCTGTCTTCAAGTAAATCCCTCATCTTGCTTTCTAAGCCGTAAACGGGAAAAATTGTTCATCTACAGACGAAATTAGAGAAAAAGTTTATGGACAACGTACGCGTTAGAATCGCCCCTTCCCCGACGGGCGACCCCCATGTTGGTACCGCATATATCGCCCTTTTCAATTTAATTTTCGCACGGCGTTTTGGAGGGAAGTTTATCCTTCGCATCGAGGACACCGATGTGAAGCGCTCTCGCCCCGAGTATGAGACAAATATCTTCGAGGCCCTGAGATGGGCGGGCATTCAATGGGATGAGGGCCCTGATGTCGGCGGACCCTTTGGCCCTTATCGCCAATCGGAACGCACAGAAATCTACCAAAAGCATTGCCAAATGCTCCTTGATAAGGGAAGGGCCTACAAATGCTTTGCAACGCCAGAAGAGCTCTCAGAAATGCGTGAGATGGCTTCGAAACTCGGGCAAAAAATCGGGTACGACCGGCGCTACCGCAATTTGACCGAAAAGGAAGTCGCAGACAGAGAAAACGCAGGGCAGCCTTACGTCATCCGCCTTAAAGTCCCACTCACTGGAGAATGCGCGTTCGAAGATGGGATCAAGGGACTGATCACCTGCCCTTGGGCGGACATCGACGATCAAGTGCTGTTAAAATCAGATGGGTTTCCGACCTATCATCTCGCCAACGTCGTCGACGACCACTTAATGGGGATCTCCCATGTTATCCGCGGCGACGAATGGATTAGTTCCACCCCAAAACATATCATGCTCTACGAAAGCTTCGGCTGGAAGCCCCCCGTCTTCATGCATATGCCGCTGCTCCTTGGAAAAGATGGAAGAAAACTCTCCAAACGGCGCAATCCCACATCGATCTTCTATTACCGCGATAGCGGATATTTGCGCGAAGCTTTCATCAATTTCCTCACCCTGATGGGCTACAGCATGCCCGGCGACAAAGAGATTTATCCGCTGGAGGAAATTATCCGAGAATTCGATCCAAAGCGCATCGGCGTTTCCGGTGCTTATTTCGATGTCCTCAAGCTCGACTGGATCAACCAGCAATATCTCATCAACACGATTTCTGAAGACATGCTTTGGGAGCGGATGAAAGAGTGGATCTACAACGACAGTTTTATGAGGAGATTGATGCCCCTTTGCCATACCCGCATCAAGACCTTCGGCGAGTTCATGGAGCTGTGTTACTTTTTCTTTGTCAACCATCTCGTTTATACCGACGAACTGCTTTGTCCCGCGCAACAGCCCAAAGAAAAAATAGCCATGATCCTCCAAACGATAATTTGGAGCATGGACGAGCAAGAGAATTGGAAGCGTCCGGGCATTGAAAAAGCCGCCCACGACGCCGCCGAAGCGTTCGGCGTGGTGCTAAAGAAAGTGATCATTCCGATCCTCTACGGCTCTCTGACCGGCAAAAAACACGGTCCTCCACTCTACGATTCCGTCGAGATTTTAGGAAAAGATCGCACGCGCGCCCGTCTTTTGAACGCCATTGAATTCCTGGGAGGGATTTCCAATAAAAAAATGGACGCCCTCACAAAAGGATGGCAAAAGAGAGATTGTAAAGAACTTTATATATCTTATTTTCTCTTTTCGACCTGCTCGCCGCCCGCTGTATCGTCTCCCATATCGGAAATGATGTAAGAACGATGATTGCCTCCATCGACGCAGGCTGATAAGAAAAGAAGGATGGCAGCGAGAAGTAAAGAAATGCATTTCATAGTTGTGAATATAACAATTTATTTTTAACCGTCTATGAAAAATTCTGAATCCCCGCCCGAAGTGATCGATCGCCTCCATCCTGTTCATTCCTTCATCAAGGAGCGTTTTCCCCTTGACCAAAACAGGTTCGACAAAGCGCACTTATCACATCTCTTTGGACTTCGATCAAAAGCCCATCCGCTTCAAAGTCGGCGATTCGATTGGAATTTATGGGCAAAATGATCCGGGCCTCGTGCAGCATCTCATTACAGCCATGAAGGCAAAAGGGGATGAACAAATCATCGACCCTCGCAGCGGCGCTAGCCTAACGTTGTGGGAATTTTTAAGCTTCAAAGCGAATTTGTCGCGGCTGACAAGCTCTTTCCTCAAGCTTTTTTACGAGTGTGAATGCGTCCATGATAAAAAGAATCAGCTTCACCATCTTCTGCAGCCGGAAAATCGGCCTCAACTTTCCCAATTCTTAAACGCTCATGACCCCCTCGATCTCTTCAAAGTATACCACGAAGTGCAAGCTCCACTTCAGGCTCTCTGTGATCAATTCGGCCCCCTGCTTCCCCGCTTTTACTCCGTCGCCTCTTCTCAGCTTGTTTATCAGACGGAGGTTCACCTCACCGTCGCGCTCTTCACCTTCACTCATCAAGGCGAGCCCCGTTATGGCGTCGCCAGCCATTTTCTCTGCAACCTCGCTTCCCTATCTGAAACTCCCGTCCCCATTTACGTCCAACCCGCCCATTACTTCACGCTTCCATCCAACGATAATGCCCCCATCATCATGATCGGCCCGGGGACCGGCGTGGCTCCCTACCGCGCTTTCTTGCAAGAGCGGATCGCAAAAGGCGCCACAGGGAAAAACTGGCTCTTTTTCGGCGAACGCAACCGCAAGTTCGATTATTTCTACGAGGACAATTGGGCGCAGTGGGAATCTGACGGAAAATTAAGGATAGATCTCGCTTTTTCCCGCGATCAGAGCGAAAAAATCTATGTGCAGCACCGAATGCTAGAGAATGCAAAAGAGCTTTGGGCCTGGCTCGAAGAAGGGGCATATTTCTATGTCTGCGGAGACGCGCATCGGATGGCCAAAGATGTCGAGGCCGCATTGCAAAAGATCATCCAAGAGCAAGGCAACATGAGCGAGGAAGCAGCCAAGGCTTACGTGAAAAATCTGCGCGCCCAAAAGCGCTACCTTGCTGACGTCTACTAAAACGTTGTCTTCAGGCGCGATTCTTTTTCATGCCGCTCGATGGCAAGGACGATCAACCGGTCGAGCACTTCGCTAAGGGCGACCCCGCTGGCGGCCCAGAGCTTAGGGAACATGCTTAACCTTGTAAACCCGGGAATAGTATTGATCTCATTGACCATGAATTCTCCATTTTCATTGAGGAAGAGATCGACGCGGGCCATCCCTTCACAGCACAGCGTCCGATAGGCGTCGATCGCCATCTGTTGGCCCTTTTCTATAAGATTTTCCGGAAGTTCAACAGGTATTTTGTAGCTCGCTCCATCATCATCGATGTATTTCGCCTCGTAAGAATAAAATTCGTGATGAGGGATAATTTCGCCGAGCAAAGAGGCGATCGGCTCGTCATTGCCAAGTACTGAGCAGATAATTTCTCTTCCAGGAACAAAGGTTTCGATCAGAACTTTTCTGTCATATAAAAACGCGGCGTCGATGGCTGCGTCGAATTCGGCTTTGCTTTTAACCTTCGAGATACCCACCGAAGATCCTAAGTTGGCGGGCTTCACAAAAAAAGGAAGTCCGATCTCTTTGACGACATCTTCGAAGTTGAGCTGGTGGCGATGATAGTCGTGCACAACGATGAAATGAGCGGTAGGAATTTTCGCATCGCGCAAAAGGCGCTTCATTACATCTTTGTCCATGCCGAGGGCGGAGCCGAGGACACCTGCCCCCACGAAAGGAATGTTCGCGAGTTTCAATAGCCCTTGCACCGTTCCATCTTCCCCATAGGGCCCGTGCAGAACCGGAAAAATCACATCCAATTGCAGCGATGTTTGCAGCTGATTTCCCGAATAGCTCACGATCTCTTTGCGGTCTTGCTTGGGGACCAAGGCAAGGCTTTCCTGGGACTCGTTCAATTGAATAAGCTTCGGGTTGTCGGCATTCATCAGATAAGAATATCCATCGCGTAAACGCCATTCGCCGGTTTTGTCGATGCCAATGAGAAAAATATCATACTTTTGCGGATCGAGCGCTTCGACCACATTCTTTGTCGAGATCAAAGAAACTTCGTGTTCTGCAGATTTTCCACCGAAAAGGATGCCGAGGCGAATTTTTTTATTTTCCATAATTGCACCTTAAGAATTTGATTGGATGACGAGCATTGATCTTTAAGTTATAATCTGTCCCGATCACTTTGTCAATTTTCATGCCCAAACTCCACATCGCCAACACTTTCTTCGAATGGGAACTGGAAAATACGACCAACTTCAACTTGCGCGAAGCCTTTTTGCAGCATCCGATCTTTCTGCAATTGCAATTCCTTCCCGTATTGTACGGTGGTGAAGAAGATGCAATGTTAATTTCCGATGAGCCAGGACAGGAGTATTGGGATTCGTTGAACGTGAAACCTCCTGCCTACTTTACTCTAGAAGAATTTCCGAAAGATCTGGAGATCGAAAGCTGGGGACCGTCCCAGCTGATTGCGCATTGGGCAAAGTCTAGAGGACTCAACTACTCCATCCCCCCTTGGGAGGTTGTCAAAGAGGTAAACTCCAAACAATTTTCCTTTGAGAACAGCCCAAAGCTGCCGGACGCTGAGCTTCTATTTAATGAATCGCAGGCTAAGCGCTGGCTGGAGTCGTTTCCGGACAGCAAAGTATTGAAAACTTGCTACGGGGTTTCTGGCAAAGGGCATCTCATCATTGAGAACGAAGAGTGGAAGCGCATCGCGGCTTTTCTTCAAAGCGAATGGGACAAAGATCTTCCGGTCATCGCTGAGCCGTGGGTCGAGCGCATTTTGGATTTCAGCACGCAGTGGTTGATTGATCGAGATGGCCAAGTCGCTTACGTAGGCGCAACGATCTGCCAAAACGATCGCCGGGGGCAATATCAACACAATGAGGTTGGTGACGAAAAAACTTTGTTCGGCGACAAACTCTCCTTCCTCACCGAGCACCGCCAACATGCAGAATCAATACTCCATATCATTGCCTCGAAAGGGTTCTTTGGCAACGTGGGAATCGATGCCATGTTATATAGACATTCCAACAACATTCACCTACATCCCTATCGTGGAAATCAATGCGCGCAAAACGATGGGATGGGCAGCGATTGCATTCCAAAAGCGGCATTTTCCAAACCACAAAATTCGGTTTCGTTTTGTACAAGGGCAAGAAGGATTTTTGCCCAAATTTCTTGTTTTAAAGCACGCAAAGAAGGTAACCTTCCAACGGAATTTAATCATTGAACTTTACAACTAGTTCTTGTACGAGAGAGATAAGTTGAGCAAGAAAAATTCCATGGACATTCTCAGAATCCGAGGCGGCAAAGCGCTAGAAGGCAAGGTCAAAGCAGCGGGTGCTAAAAACGCTGTCACCAAGCTTCTCGTCGCTTCCCTTTTATCCGATAAACGGTGTGTTTTCCATAACGTTCCCGACATCGCAGAGGTCGAGGTGACCGTTGCACTCTGTCGCGAAATTGGCTCCGAAGTGCAATGGGACCGAACCGCCGGCGTTCTTGAAATCGTCACGAAAGAATTAAAGACCTCCTATGTTCCTCAGCGCTTTTCCGGGTCAAATCGCATCCCGATTTTGATGATCGGGGCATTACTCGGCCGCACAGACGAAGACATCATTGTGCCAACTGCTGGCGGATGCAAAATCGGCAAGCGGCCTGTCGACTTCCACATCACAGCCTTGGAACGACTTGGAGCATCGATCGAATACCGCGAAATGAAAAAAGAGGGCGCCTACTTTGCGCGCGCCCATCACGGTATGAAGGGATCGATCATTCATCTTCCCTATCCTTCCGTCGGCGCCACGGAAAACACGATCATGGCCGCCGTCCGCGCCAAAGGAACGACCGTCATTAAAAATGCCGCCACAGAACCGGAAATCGTCGACCTAGTTCTTTTTCTGCAAAAACTCGGCGTGACGATTGGACTCGATGTCGACCGCACAATCCGCATCCAGCAGGCCACCCATTTCCACGAAGTGGAGCACGTCGTGATCACAGACCGCATCGAAGCCGCCTCGCTTGGACTTGCCGGCATCAGCACAAAAGGCAGAATTTTCGTCGAAGGCGCTCAACACTCCCACATGATCACCTTCCTCAATCGCTTAAGAGAAGTCAATGCGGGCTTCGAGGTTAAAAAAGATGGGATCGAATTCTTTTACAAAGGGCCGTTGAGAGGCGGCATCCATATTGAAACAGACGTGCACCCTGGCTTCATGACTGATTGGCAGCAGCCCTTTGTCGTTTTGCTCACCCAGGCGCATGGAGCGTCCGTCATTCACGAAACTGTCTACGAAAATCGCTTTGGTTACACCGAAACGCTGCGGCTCATGGGCGCGGAGATTGAGGCATTCACCCAATGCCTCGGCGGCAAAGAGTGCCGTTTCGCCTCGCAAAATTTTCAACACAGCATCGTCGTGAAAGGGCCTACTCCCTTGCAATCCAAAGACATTGTCATCCCCGACTTGCGCGCAGGCTTTGCCTACGTGCTCGCCGCCTTGCTTGCCCCTGATGAAAGCCAAATCAGCGGCATCCACTACCTCGACAGGGGCTATGAAAATATCGTTCAAAAACTCTCCTCGCTCGGAGCCGAAATCAGCCGTGAAAAGGCGCCCGAATCCAGTTTGAAGCCCTTGGTCAAAGCTCTGGCCGCGGCTTCCGAGAATAAAGCTTTAGCCAATTAAAGCTTGCCCTTTAACCCCTTTATAATATATCCTTTTAAATTGAATTTAATTGGATATTAAATGGTTGCTAATTGGAGACAAATTCAACGGAATAATTTTACCGATTGGAAAAAACTCTTATTATTTCTGAATTTTAATCCCGAAAATGAACAACCCGTTCACACCAAATTTCCCCTCAATCTCCCAATCCGCCTTGCCGAAAAAATTAAAAAAGGCCACCGGGAAGATCCCATTTTGCGCCAATTCCTTCCCACACTCCAAGAACTCGAGCCTTCCGCGCTTTTCGTCCTAGATCCTCTCGCTGATGAATCCTTCCGCACCAAGCCAAAGCTTCTCCACAAATACCACGGCCGCGCGTTGATCGTCTGCACCAGCGCCTGCGCGATGAACTGCCGCTACTGCTTCCGCCAACATTTCGACTATGAGACCAAAGACAAACTCTTCGAGGAAGAAATCGCAGCCATCGAAAAAGACCCCTCCATCACCGAAGTCCTACTTAGCGGCGGAGACCCCCTCTCGCTCAGCGACGCCATCCTCGAAAAACTCCTTCACCAACTCGCAGCCATCCCCCACGTCAAAAGAATCCGCTTCCACACCCGCTTTCCCATGGGAATCCCCGAAAGGATCGACGCCTCTTTTCTTCGTGTCCTATCCTCCTGCAAAAAACAAATCTTCTTCGTCATCCACTGCAACCACCCCAACGAATTCGACCAAACAATCTTCGACCATCTCAAAAAGATCCAACTCCTCGGCATCCCCATCCTCACCCAATCCGTCCTCCTCCGCGGCGTCAACGACGACGTCGACACCTTAAAAAACCTCTTCGAGCTCCTGATCGATAACGGCATCATGCCCTATTACCTCCACCAGCTCGACCGCGTCCAAGGCGCCGCCCACTTCGAGGTCCCCGAGACCGAAGGCCGCATCCTCATGAACCGCCTTAGCGCCCTCCTCCCCGGCTACGCAATACCTAAATATGTTAGAGAAGTGGCGGGCGAGACGAGTAAGAGTGCGATCTAGGATGTTTTTTTCTCATATAACGCTGAAAAACAATCCCCAAGCCAAGAATGGCCAAACCGATGATGGTGAGAACTACAGAAAACAGAGCGGTGTTATCGAGAAATCTATACGCCAATTGGCCTAAGTAATTTGCCAATCCTATTCCCCCAAAAACCGTGAAAATCGTCCGATTAAGAACCGGCCCGAGAACAATCAAGCCAATATTAATTAAACCATAAAGGGCATTAGACAGTTCAGATTCATGTGCATAGATGATAAACGTAATTCCTAGCCAAAAAGCAAGAAGGCCAAAAAAATATTCCCAAGCAACAAAACGCGTTTTTTCTTTACGTTCTGTGCAAAATGCTATGGCCATTATAACAAGTCCCAAAACAACAGAGATCCACTCTGCCAAACTATGTTCAGGAACGCCGATTTCGGTTAACATGCAACGAACAATATCCATACAGCACGCAAACCACAATACAGGATAAAGAATAAGTGTGAACATAGGAAATCGAAAAAAGTAAATCGCTATTGAAATAAGTAAAATCGTAGCCAGTTCGACAATAAGCCATCCACTGTGAATGAACGAATTGAAACTAAGATATTCTCCGGGACCGTCATCGAAGCTCCAGCCCAACAAATCCAGCATAGAATAAGCGATTAAAGGGACCAAGCCCAAGCAAAGGAAAAGGGCTAAACCTCCAATCATTTGCCTTTTTTTCACCTTCCAACAATAAATTCCCACAGAACCCAAAATCGAAGCATACGACAATGAAACATAGAAAAGCCCATGAGACCCATGCGATGAATAGGCAAATATTTCAAGATTTATCAAAGAATAAAATATAATTATCGCGCCCAGACAATAAATAACATTAAGGGGGTTGAAAAAAGATCGGATTTTGCTTCTGTGGTTTTGAGAGGCATCCATTATTTTTGGTCGTTTTGCTCTTGTTTGCCCTGGACAATTTTCAAAGCTTCTTCATAGGGTTCATCTTTAATATCTATACCTAAATAGGGTTTCTCATAATTGTAAGCTTGATAAAAGATCCGATTTTTTGCTTGGAACACAAGTTCAACTTCGTCGTCTTTAAAAGACTCCTTCTTCTTTTTTGAAACTCTGAATGAAATCATCACAGAGACTCGACCAGCTGGAAAAGGGTATTCCCTCAAAAATGGCCTAATTTTTTCATGAGCATTGATAATTTGAGCAAATCTTTCAGTAAGATTAATTTCTAATTCCCTGGCCTGCTCAACTGTCGCAGTTTGATTGGCATCAAGGCTAACTGATATTTTTTCGACGTCATGTGGCATCCCTCCTCCAGTCGCTCCGCACTCAAAACCATATTTCTTATATACTTCTTTTAAAAATGTATTAGTTACTTCATCGACATATTGAACATACAGAGGCGGTTCATATTCCTTGGCATTCACTTGCAATTCTATAACAAAGAACAAGAGAAGTACTAAAAGACAAAAGTGCTTCATCATAGGAAATTCTCGATTTTGGAAAAAATTACATTATTTTGAGTCGTTTTTCTCTTTTTTATTTTGCACAATCCTTAGAGCCTCCTCATAGGGTTCATCCTTAAGGCGTTTTGGCACATACTGGTTGTCGGGATTTAAACCACGATAAAAAATCTTGTTCTTTGCCTGAAAGACAAATGCTACGTTGTCGTCAACCATTTTCGCTTTTTTCGGAATCTTAAAAGAAATCATCACAGATACTCGACCAGCTGGAAAAGGGTATTCCCTCAAAAATGGCCTAATTTTTTCATGAGCATTTATAATTTGAGCAAACCTTTCCGTAAGTTTTATTTCTAATTCCCTGGCCTCTTCAATTGTTGCAGTTTGATTGGCATCAAGACTAACTTCTATTTCTTCAACGTCATGCGGCATACCTCCTCCAGTCGCCTCGCATTCAAAACCATATTTCTTATATACTTCTTTTAAAAATGTTTCCGTTACTTCATCGACATATCGAATATAGATTGGAGGTTCGTATTCCTTTCCATGCATATTCAGCCCCAAAAGCACCATAAAAAAAATTAGAACATTAATTCTATTTCGTCCGACCATCGTAAAATCCCCATCTATCTCTTTTTCTATCGATATCTTTAAACTGCCCACCCTGGTACGTCTCTCCAAGATGTGGATGATCAGCCAGCCAGCCCGTTCGGTTCTTCAACTTTGTGCGAGCACTAACAAATTTTATATTATGTTCTGGATTTTTCCTATGCCAAAATGCAAACCAGCATGTAACAAAATCTTGTTTAGAATAAATATTTTTCACTTGAAGGCCAAAAGCTTTGGGAAAGGGCTTTGCGGGTCCAATGCCTAAAATGAGCAGCTGATTCTGAAGACGCTCTTTCTGCTCATACGTCATCCCTTGTATGGCATTCACGCCGATCACACCGGCCTCACTGTGTGCGATGTGGTAAAAGAGGAGTTCGGGGTTGATTTTGTGCAGGAATTCGGAGACAGCGATTAAGAATTGACGGGTGTTGACGACGGTCGGCGTGTCTTTGCCACTTCGCTCTTGGAAGGTTCTGTAGACATCCGGGAAGAAACCCTCCGTTTGGTTGTAGAGGCCAATTGTGAGGGTGCCTTCTGGAACCATATTCACGACCGATTGTACGTTCTCCCGCAATCCTCCCTTTCTTGTGCAAATTCCATTTTGTACTGTGATTAATCCAATGGTGCGGCCTTCATGGGGAACAAGTTCGTGGAAGTGATCGGCAATGTTCACGATACCTGTTTGGAACTCTTCTTGCGTAAAGTTAAGCTTGTGCCAATGTCCGCAGGAGACGACCCAATCGACGGAGACGTCAGCTATTTTTCCTTTGCACGGGATTACAGTGGCAACGGAGATCGATTTCGCCTGGATGAGTGCGGTAATTGGCACCTCCATGCGCAACTCAGGAGGATAAAGGAGGTCGGAATTGAGGCCGAATAGGTCGAGCCGGTTTAGGGGGCTGTTGAGGACGTAGACGTAAAGATTGGGCCCGTCGGTGAAGCCGGAGGGGTCGGGTGTCAGCCAGCGGCCGAGTGAGGGATCATAAAAGCGGAGACCAAAGTAGACGAGGCCGCCGATTGATCGCTTGGATGAGAAGCGCCAAGGGTTGAGATTGTTTTGATTTTGCTCTCGGCCGAAGGCGTCCATGTGGTAGGACTCAGCGATCGTTTGGTCTTGCGAAATGAGGGCGACGATATTGCCTAGAAAATCGTGGAGGGGCGCGTAGGCTGTGCCTTCGATTTCGATGGCGACAGTGCCCCCGATCTCTCCTTTTAGGCCGAGGCCGATCACTTTGAGCTGGGTGATGGCGCCTGCATTAATTGCGCCGACTTCATGGTCTTGGTCGTAGAGGAAGAGGGTTTGGTTGCCATTGCTCTGTTCAGAGATTAGGCGGGAAAAACAGTCGTAAAAGTAGAGTGTTTTGGTGGCGTCAGGGTAAGTGATGGAAGTGAGGCGGTCCAAGGCATCGTAAGTGTAGGTGGTGATTCCGTCGGAAGAGATTTTTTTATAAGGATTGCCGTTAAGATCGTATTTCAGAGAGCAGGTGGGGCCTGATTCGATTTGATTGTATTGGTTGATGGAAGAATCGAGAGGATTGCCGAGAGAATCAAAGGCATAACGGTCAGCGCCATCTTGAATGAGTTGGCCTAGGGGATCGTGTTCATAGGTTTTCTCGCCGAAAAGGGAGCTTTTGGTTTGTCTGACTTGGCTCGAAGGATCATAGGCGATCGTCTGATTCAGCCAAGGGGAATGTTGGTGGTGGGGCCTTTCGAGAAGATCGTGATGAGTATGCTGTGTGCCTATATTGTGAATGAGTTGTTCTTCCAAGACGTGGCCATTGGGGTCAAAATCGAGGTAGCGGTGGGTGTAGAGACATTCTTCTTGAGGAGAGAATCTTGAGACTTCGTGGAGGTGGCCCGCTTTGTAAGAATAGGCGATGGAAGAAGAGTCTGGCAAAGTATAAAGGGTGCATCGGCCATTCTCATCGTATTGCCAGGTGAAGGTTAGCCCGTACGGATTGATTTCTTTGATGAGGCGGCCGAAAGAGTCGTATTCTCGGAATAAGGAAGTATGATGGATAAGATCGGTGATTTCTTTGGGATCGGAAGAGCCGGTGTCGTAAGCATATTTGTAGTGGATTGTTCCATCGGAGCTTTTCATTTCGAGGAGGCGGTCGATACCATCGTAGAAAGAATCGATCGTTACTCCGCTTGCCAGAGTACGTTGAATAAATTTTCGCTTGGGGTCGTAGACAAAACAAGTAGCCTTATCGCTTCCTTCTTTTTCTGAGATGACGCGGCCCATGGGATCGTATTCCCAACGCACCGAATGATGATTCTTCGCAGTATGATCCTGGTAGACGGTTGTTATTCTTCGGGCTTGATTGCCTGACTTGTCGTAAAAGAATTCTTCCCTTGAGACGGTATTTCCATGGGCGTCTTTTTGTGTTTTGGCAACGACGCGATTCAGGGCATCGTATGTTTCAATCGTACGGCGTTTGAGGGGATCAATTTTTGTTTTTTCTAAAACGCGCTGACCGATTGCGTTTGTTTCCGTCTCAGTGTAGATCCATTCTGTAATATTTTCCTCGGGATCGATATGGCGAGCCAATCGGGATTCCCTATCATAGAAGAATTGATCGGTGGCTTCTCCTTGGGATGTGACTCGGACCGCTTGATATTTTTTGTTTTCACCGTCATAAAAAAAGCGCATTCGATTTTCGACGCGGCCATTTGAGCACTCGTCCCATTGCTCGGCGACTCTGCCGCCAATGTCGTGAATTTGGACATGAGCGACATCAGCCTCTACTGTTTTTTCGAGGAAGCCGAGAGGATCGTAAGCATAAGTGATGAGTTGGGTTTCTGCTTGTTCAGCAATTTTCCTTCCCGCCCCATCATAGGTATAACGAGTAGTGAGTCCATTCGGATCGGTGTAAGAGAGGAGATGAAAAGAGTTGTAGGTCCAAGTTTCAGAGCTGAGAAGGACTCCATCCCCAGAGATCACTTGCTTGGATGTCACGCGCTCAAACATGTCGTGTTGATAATGGACGCGTGTCCAATCGGGGTAAATCGTTTGGGCCAGGGTTCCATCTTTGCAGTAGCGATGGTAAAGGATAGTTCCATCTGCTTGAGTGATCTGCACAGGCTTTCTTAAAGCGTTGTACTGCGTTTGCGTTGTTCCGCCTCCTGCTACAGAGGTAGTTGAGAGATTTCCTTGGATATCGTGAGAAAAGTGGACAACTGGCGGGTAAGGAGTTCCTTCTTCATCGAGGGCAGAGGGAAATCGCGTTTGAATGCATTTGCCAAAGGCATTGTAATGTTGTTCAGTGGTGTTGCCTTTGGAATCGGTTTGCGAGCGGAGGTTTCCTTGCGCGTCATAGCTTGTGAAAGTTTTTTTGATTGTGCCGAATTGATCTGATTCTTCCACGCATGATGGCCTTCCGGCGGGGTCGTACCTAAAGTCCTTGCGAGGGTGAGACACCTCTTTGCAAAAGAGAAGATTGCCCAAGCTGTCGTATTGATAGCGGTTCTCTTTACCAAGAGGAGTGGTCTTAAGTGTGACGCGGCCCTGAGCGTCATAATCTGTGCGGATGGTGTAACGGTAATTCCCATTGGAGTCGTGGATCTTTTCTTCGGCGACTCGATGCTCTGCATTATAGGTATAAACGGTTTTTCGGAGGAGAACCTCTGTGCGGGTGGCGAGATCCAAGTAGGTTTCTGTCAGTGAGTGGACCAATCCTGAAGGTTCGTTTATCTCATACCGTTTAATATGGCGTTCTGTGACCCCGTTCAAATCATTGGGATCAGTGGCAATCCCATCGTCGGTAACCTCTGCAACAAGCAAGTTATCGTCATTGTAGAAAAAAAACTCTCGAACTAGGTTTTTTCCGTGAAAGGAAGTGAATTTGGCTGTTAGAAGATCGGTATCATTTTTGTATGTGTAAACGTAGGTCAGGCCATTATCTTCCTCTTCGCGAGTGGGAACGTTGAATCGGGGCAGATAATCATAGCGCTTGGAATAATGTTCCGCATTGATCAGCGAGCCATTGCTATTCGGATTGAAAGGAGCAGGGTTGTCCCCTGTCAAAGATCCCCATAATGTTTCTTGGACCACGTTCCCTGCACCGTCATATTCGAAAACTTTCGAAACATAGGCGTGCCGATGCCCATTCATCATCACTTTGGCTTTCAAACGCTTCTTTTCCCAAATGAACTGCAATATCGAAATGAGCTCATCTCTCTCATTGAAATACTCAATGCAATTGAGATGACCATCCTGATGTCGGTATCTGGTCAGGCGATTGGAGCTGTCGCGCGCATCGGTCTCATTTTTGCGGTAGGTGAATCGCGCGAGAGGCATGACTTCCCCATGAGGACCGATCGGCGACTCTAAAGTTTTAACCTTGTCTGTTTCGAATTGCTTTTTCTCAGGTTTTTCGGCCCACTCGCGCTCCTTCTTTTCATTGGGGGGAGTGTAATAATTCGCTTCAAACTGAAACCTCCGGCCAAGGTCCATTCTTCTAATTCGGGCGCCGATCCCTTTGCGGCCTTTGATGAAGGCGATTCCCTCTTCTGGCCGGTTATTGCTACTGACGCCGCATAAATATTCGACCTCTTTGAACTTCATCGAATGGTATTGAAAGGTTTTTCCATCCGATGTTGTGATTTTCAACTCTAAGGGATCGTTTCTTTTGTTTGGTTTGATATGCATCCATGAATAGATCTTCGTCCCTTCAGGATTTTTCATTTTCACATCGATCAGATTGTCGTGATCGTCGTAATAATAAGAGATCCTGTGCTTGCTTGGTAGAATTTCTCTGACTAATCGATAGTATGCTTGCAGTCTCTGTTGATTCTTTCTTCCCTCCCAGTGATGCCAATCCCAATGGCGAAAGTTCATGCCTTCATAGATGCGGGAGCCACCGTTAGGAAGGAGCAAGACGGCTGTTTGATCTTTCGTATGCAATTCGAGAATGTTGTTCCCTGGATTGGTTTTGGCGCTCAATGACCCGGAATACTGTCCAAATTCCTTTTCGGGCTTATAAACGAGAAGATGATCGCTCTTTTTGTGATCAAACGCATAGGGAATGAGATTGCCGCCGGGTTCGGCGATGTAGATGCGGAAATTTTTCACTTTGGTTCTGAGATCAATCCAGAGGTTGGCATGGGGAAATAAATTCCATCCTCCCTGAACAATCCAACCCTTTCGCTCCATTTTGAGGTCGCGGGCCAGCTCCGGCCCTTCTAGGGCGCCTGAACTGGAATAGGTGCGAAAAATGGAAAGAGGTTTCGCCCCTTCGATCACCGTGTCTTCAAGGCAAAGGTTCAAGTTGCCAGTGATTACGTTGACGTGATGAAAGAGCGAAGGATCTTCGTCCTCGGAAAAAAGTTGGTCCCAATCTGCATGAAGAGTAGAAAAGAGAAACAAGAAAATCAGTAACATTCTCATCGCGAACCCGCCTCGTTTATAAAAACGAATATGAATGCTACAAAAAGATTTACTCTATGACAAGAAATTTTTGCCCAAGTTCAATGACTTGAAGAGATATTCGCAGAGTTGGTTAGGAGAAGAGCAAAAGTTTTGCAAGTTCTCACAGATGATAGAGGCCATCATTCGACCTCATTTTTCAATGAGGTTGTCCCAATACTTCTGCATAGCGGGGGAGAGATATTTTTTTATACTTTTTAGCTTAAGATTTCTTCGAGGATATTCAGTATCAACGAACGCAAATTTTCCTTTTTTTGTATAAGGCACATTGCGTAGCAGATGGCATGAACCATAGCCACTTTTGAAAATTTCATATAACTCGTCAAGATGTTTTTGTTTTACAGTGAGCCAACTCATTTTCGTCACTTCATCATTTTCAATTTCCATATCGGTTTCAATTAAGATGACCGGCTGAGCATACTGTTCTTTTGAGAGCGGATATTGTGGAAGGGGATAGAGCCACTTATCAGGCACGCTAAAATAACGAAGCCTTTTTTCTTTGATTACCTTTCTTATTCTCCGTGCTCCCTTGCATCGGGATGACAACAGTTTCCAGTGAGGGGTTCCTTCTCGCGTGCGAACTTCTGAATCGAGGTAGATTTTGAAGATATATCCAGGCATAGCATAGTGTCTCGCAACGACAACAAAACTCACTGGCATTTTTGCAATGATTTCAAAACCCGCATCCACAAGCGAGCTTTCGTTTTCAGTCACCCTGGATTGGGAAAAGATGTAATCAAGAGAGTCCTTTGCGGGATGATCATGGGGAATAAGATAGGGGATGATTTCGGGTTTCCCATGAAGTTCGACTCCGATGTTAGGATTTGAGTGAAGAGAGGACTTAAAAAAACCCGAAGAAAGAACGAGAAAGAGGAAAAATGTTCTGAGATTCATGAACTATCTCACTATTTGAAAAAGTGATTTTTGATGAATTTTTTCGCAGATTTTAGAGTCGCTTCGCAGGACATACTTAATTAAGTAGACCAAGAAGCGACTCTAGAAAGTGCGGAAAAAGGCGCAAAAAGCAATTTTCAGGATAGTGAGATAGGTTCATAATTTGAACTAATTTTCAATGAGTTTGTCCCAATACTTCTGCATAGCGGGGGAGAGATATTTTTTTGCTTTTTCTAGCTTAAGAATTCTTCGGGGGAATTCGGTATCGACGAACGCAAATTTTCCTTTTTTTGTATAAGGCACATTTTGAGTAAGATGGAATGAACCGTATCCATTTTTGAGAACTTCGTATAACTCGTCAAGATGTTTTGGTTTTACATTAAGCCAGCTCATTTTCGTCACTTCATGACTTTCAATTTCCATATCCGTTTCAACTAAAATGACTGGCTGAGCATACGCTTCTCTTGAGAACGGATACTCAGGAAGGCGATAGAGCCACTTATCAGGAACGCTAAAATAACGAAGCTTTTTTTCCCTGATTACCTTTCTTATTCTCTGCGCCCCCTTACATCGGGATAACAACCATTTCCAATTGGGGATTCCTTTTCGCGTGCGCATTTCCGAATCGAGGTATATTTTGAAGATATATCCCGGCATAGCATAGTGTCTTGCAACGACCACATAGCTTACTGGCATTTTTGCAATGATCTCAAAACCCGCGTCCACAAGCGAATTTTCGTTTTCAGTCGCCCTGGATTGGGAAAAAAGATAATCCAGGGAGTCCTTTGCCGGATGATCATGAGGAATAAGATGAGGAGTGATCTCGTGTATCCCATTTAGATCGACTCCGACATTCTGATTTGAGTGAAGAGGGAGTTTAAAAAATCCTGAGATAAGAGCGAGAAGAAGGAAAAGTGTTCTGAAATTCATAGCGTGCCCCTCTGAATAAAAAAACTAGTAAAAAGATGGGTGAGTTAAGCTGCAAGAGAAAAAAAAAATTGTGTCGGTGTCCTCCATGGGCCTGGTGGTTAAATTTTTTGTTTATGCAACAAGGCCCTTCATTTGATCATTTCTTTTACTGAAAAAACTTAATAATCGAATTAAATTCTTCTCGTCTTTATTCTCTCTAATTTTTCGAATAGGCATATACATGTTAAATTCAATTTTTTTTGGTGCAAATGGAAGTTATGACATTAATGGCGTAAAAGTCAATTTTGTAGACAGTGAGGAGGGGACAGGAGTTTTTGGAAATAGTTGGTTTGGCCGGGCTGTAGACTTATGCTTAAACAATTCAGCTGTTAGATTTTTGACATTCGGTTATTTACATGTCTTTATTCATGAAATGGGTCATGCTTTTGCAGCACAGATGCATGGTCAGGACCCGACCGTCAACATATATACGCAAAGTTGTAGAGGTGACACTACCCATGGCGGCATCGATAAATTCACTGCCCTAGCAGGGCCTTTGGCCGGTATGACATTAGAGCTTGTTAAACTTATCGGAGCCGTTGCTATTGCTACTTTATTTCCCCCGATTTTAGGAATACCTCTAGGAATATTTGTAGGCGCAGGAGCAGCATTTTGGCTTTTTGGAGAACTCATGTATGCTTTTGTTGGCCACGGTGATTGGAATGTTATAAGACGGTAAGATTTATCCCCTTCCAATTGGGATTAACTTTCTAAAGCACAAATAGCTTCTTATACCAAACACAGAAAATAACACCACATTTGGGCGCGTCAAAGCCGCTGAAATGTGGTGTTATTTTCTGTGTTTGGTATTGGTTATTACATCCTGTCGAGAGTTTTGAGGCCGAGGAGATTGAGTCCCTTCGCTAAGATGCGCGAGGTGGCCTCGCAGAGAAGGAGGCGGCTTTCTTCCTGGGGGTCGCCTTCGACGCGGCAGTCGCGGAAAAAGGCGTGGAACTTTTCGGCGAGCTCGTAGAGATATTCGCAGAGGCGGTTGGGAAGAAGATCGCGCGAGACAGCGTCAAGAACCTCGCCGAATCGGCGCAGATGGAGCGCAAGGGCAATCTCTATGGGATGTTCAAGGGTGACACGGGCTCGTTGGATGACGTCTGTGATCTCTTTTCCGACTTTGCGCTTGATGCCGTTGATCCTCACGTACGCGTAGAGCAGGAAGGCTGCTGTGTTGCCTTCAAACCTCAGCATGCGGTCGTAGCTGAAGACATAATCTTTGATGCGGTGGCAAGAAAGATCGGAATACTTGATCGCGTCGACACCTAGGATTTGCGAGGCGCGGTCGAGTTCATCTTCCTGAAGATCGGGGAGGCGCTCTTGCATGATCTGTTTTGCATGGCTGACGGCTTCCATGAGGAGGTCGATGAGTTTTTCCGTGTCGCCGGAGCGCGTTTTAAATTTTTTCCCATCGGGTCCGAGGACGACGCCGAAAGGAACGTGATCGAAGCGCACTTTGGCGGGATCGAGATAGCCAGCTTTTTCTGCGGCCTTGGCGAGCATAGCAAAGTGGAGGCTTTGGCCGGCATCTGTTAAAATGATGATTCGATCGGCCTTCTCCACTTGAATGCGATGTCGCATCGCCGCCATGTCTGTGGTGTCGTAGTTGTATCCGCCATCCGATTTTTGCACGATCATCGGGAGCGGCGTTCCGTCGCGGCTGACAAATCCTTCTAAAAAGATGCATTTGGCGCCGTCGGAAATGGTGATCAGCCCTTTTTTGGTCAATTCATCGATGAGCTCAGGAAGGTAGGGATTATAAAAAGATTCGCCGCGTTCGTTGATTTTGACATCGAGAAGATTGTAGATCTCTTGGTAGGAGCGATGGGAAATTTCGCAGATCACCTGCCACGCGGCACGCGTTTCGGCATCGCCGCTTTGCAATTTGACAACTTGTAGCTGCGCGCGTTTTTTAAACTCGGGGTCTTCGTCGAATCGCTTTTTAGATTCTCTGTACCAACCCATCAATTCGACGAGTTCCGCTTTTTTTTGCCCTTTGAAAACGTCGGGGACGTTCTCTTGCATATAAGCGATGAGCATCCCAAATTGTGTTCCCCAATCGCCGATGTGGTTGAGGCGGAGGACGTCGTGGCCTAAGAATTCAAAGAGCCTGGCGATCGCATCGCCGATGATCGTGGAGCGCAAATGACCGACATGCAGCTCCTTGGCGACATTCGGAGAAGAGAATTCGACGATAACCTTTTGCTTATGGTCAGGCTTTGGGACGCCGAGGCGATCATCGCGCAAAAGCATTTCGATCTGCGCAGCTAGAAACGCAGGAGCTAAAGTGATGTTGATGAATCCCGGCCCTGCGATCTCTAATTTTGCTACCATCTCTTGTCCATCAAAATTGCGGCCGAAATGGGAGACGATCTTTTCAGCCGCCTCTCGAGGAGGCATGCGCAGAGCTTTGCCGATTTTGAGCGCGCTGTTGCACTGATAATCGCCGAATTGAGCCTGGGTGCTCGAGGTCACTTCGGCTTCTAAAAGTTTTGGATCTTCGGTTACCGACCCAAAAGACGATTTAATCGCCTCTTCGGCCATTTGAAAAAGAACGGCGAGAATATTTTCCATCTTGCACTTATTTAGCGTGGTGGAAACAGGGGGGTTCAACACGTTTGCCGATGCCATACTTCAACCGGTAATCGGCAAGCGAGAGCGCTGCGCGGTGGGTGGAAAAACGGTTTTGTTCGGCGATGTCGTAAATCACCATCAATTGATCGTAGAGACGATGTACCTTCGTGCGCGCCATCATCGGATGGTAACCGCTTGGGTCAAGTTCGTGTGTGACATTGATCAGTCCGCCAGCATTGATGACAAAGTCGGGAGCGTAAAGGATCCCTCTTGCCATCAGTTCATCGGCGTCGGAATCGATGAGCAATTGATTGTTGGCGCAGCCTGCGATCGCTCTGCATCGGAGCTCAGGAATCGTCTGCGGGTTGATCGCGCCGCCCATTGCGCAAGGAGCGAGGACATCGCACTCTTCGCTTAAAATATCTTCTACCGAGACGATCTTCGCGCCTGTCATTTCAGCAATTTTTTGACATCTGGAAACGTCGATGTCAGAAACGACCAGCTGCGCGCCATGCCAAAACAATAATTTGGCGAGCTCATAGCCGACGCTTCCGAGGCCTTGAATGGCCACCGTGCGCTGCTCGAGAGAATCAGACCCTGTGATTTTCTTGATGACAGATTCGATGCCTCGAAAGGTTCCCCAAGCTGTGAAGGGGGAAGGATTGCCGCTGCTTTTGGCGTGCGGGAGGCCAACCACATAAGGCGTTGCCTTGCTGATTTCCAGAACGTCATCGGGGGTGCAGCCGACGTCTTCGGCGCAGATGTATTCTCCTTGAAGCCGATCGACCGCCAAGCCGAAGGCGTAAAGCATTTCTTTCGTTTTATTTTTTTTTGGGTCGGCGATGATGACGCTTTTTCCCCCGCCCCATCCTGCCTCAGAAATGGCGGACTTGTAAGTCATTCCTTTGGAAAGGCGCATGACATCGGTTAGCGCGCCATCGAAGGTCGCGTAAGGGTAGATTCGAGTCCCGCCAAGGGCTGGGCCCATCGCAGTACTGTGAATACAAATGATCGCTTTCAGCCCTGCTTCATGATTCGTCACTTTGATGACTTTTTCATATCCGGGGACTATTATTTCTTCCAACTCTAGGGCCTGTTCTAAAACTAGCGTCATGGGTTCCTCTCCTAATTGAAAAACGAAAGGGGCAATCATCTCGGCTTTGTAACTTTTTAGGTCCGAAGGCCTCGAGATATTTGCTCTCGGAGGAGTTAATTTAAGCAGGAAGGGGTTAAAACACCCCTTCCTGCTTAAATTAATCTCCTAGTTCGACTTTAGTCGAACGTCCAAGAGCAAATAGACGAGGCAGGCGGACCTAAAAATTGCAAAGTCGAGATGATATCAATTTTTGAGAACAAAATCAATCTTGAAGATTAAACAGAGGTGTTATATTCTAGATCTTCTTCATTTAAAACGAATTCATTTACAGCAGGGGAAAAAATGGGAGCTGTTGCAATCTCTGAAACTCTTAAAGATGAGTTGCTTAAGTTTTTGAAAAAAAATAAAAAAGCCGACCTGATCACAACCTACCTCTTTTTTCTGGAAAAAAAATTTAACATCGATCCGGTCCTCTTTATCCGCGATAAGATGATCTTTCAAAGCCAAGAAGATCTGATCAAGAAATTAGAATCTCAAGGAAAACTTTGGCGTGAGACGGAAATCAAGATTCAATACGGACAGCAAAGCGTCAACGAACAGACAAAGAAAATTTATATTTGCCCTTTCACGGGTAAAGTTTTCGGGGACAATACACATCCCAATCCTCAAGACGCCATTTACGATTGGGTCTCTAAATGCCCTGAAAATACTGAGCGCGTCGGCGGACTGAAGGCCAAACGCTTTTTTGTTTCCGAGGATTCTGAAGTCATTAAAAATTATATCGTCAAACGCAAAGAGCCGATCACTAAAATTGTCTATTCTTCGGCGGTCACCGGAAAATTATTCAACAGTAAAGAATCTGTGCTTGACGATTTCACGAAAAATCAACTCAAACCGATTCCTCTCGAAGAAGTACCGAATCAAAACCGATTTCAAATCGAGGAAAATTTCCTCTCCTTCATTCAAAAACAGCTTGAAGAGAGCAAAATCAACGCTTTCGTCGAGTCCCTATCGCAATTCGAAGAATTCTCTTCTCACATCGATCAATGGCTGGAAGAAGTCAAAGAAGAAAGCGAAGAAGAAGAGTCGTAGAATGGTGGTTATTTCCAATTCTGAGGAAGAAACACACAGGCTTGGAAAAGTTTTCGGTCGGTCTTTGCATGCAAATTCGGTCGTCGCCTTCTTCGGCTGCCTCGGCGCAGGAAAAACGACATTTATCCGCGGCATGGCCGAAGGGATCGGCGTCGCTGATTTAAGAGGCGTGAGCAGCCCCACATTCACGCTTTTAAACACTTACGCCGGAGAAAAAACGATTTTTCATTTCGATCTTTACCGCCTTCCCGATGGGAACGAATTTTTCGCAGCGGGCTTTGATGAATACCTGGCCGCAGGCGGAATCTGCTGCATCGAATGGGCCGAAAAAATTCTCGGAGCTCTGCCACCCCACGCGCACAAAGTGACTTTCTCTTATGTCGGCGAAAATGCAAGGCAGATTGAGATTGCGAGGCAAGCATGAAAAAAATCCCTTTCACGCGTGGAGAATTTGCAGCTGCAGTATTCGATGCCAAAGGCTTTCCTCATCTATGTCTCCCCGAAATCGCCATCGTCGGCCGTTCCAATGTTGGAAAGTCCACCTTGATCAATCATCTACTCAATGCAAAACTCGCAAAAACTTCCTCCATCCCTGGCAAAACGCAATCGATCAATTTTTACAAAGTCGATGAACAGATCGCCCTTGTCGATCTTCCCGGATATGGTTATGCCAAGGTTTCTAAACCTGTGAAAGATCAGTGGGCAGGCCTCATCGACAACTATTTGCAAGAGCGAAAAGAGCTGAAACTAATCTTATTTCTCATCGATTCCCGCAGAGAACTCACAAAAGAAGATTGCGCCTTTGCCCAGTGGGCGGCGTTCCATAAAAAACAAGTGCTGTTCATCTTCACGAAATCGGACAAAGTCACTGAAATGGAAAAAAAGAAAAGAATACAAGTGGCATCGGAAGAGCTCCAAAAGCGATTTCCTCCCAACTCGGCATTTTTTCTTTCTTATTCAATTAAGCACCCCCATGCTAGAATGGACCTCATCAAATGTATCAATCGGATTTTAGATGGGTCTCATTAACAAAGACTTCTTCGTCTGTTTGGATTGCGAGACGACGGGTCTGGACTTAGAAAAAGACAGGATTATCGAAATCGCCATGGTCCGGTTTAATTTCGATCAAGTCGTCGAGTCTTATGAGACATTAATCGACCCTTTGATGTCGATCCCCGAAGTTTCCATTGCCATTCACCACATCAATGATCATATGGTGAAAGGCAAGCCTAAAATTTCGGAAATTTTACCGAAAGTCTTCGAGTTCGTCGGCTCCTCGATTATTGTTGGGCATGGCATCACCAACGATCTCGCTTTTCTTTGTGCCGCTGCCAAACAGTATAACATCCCTTGCAGGCTCGCCTCCCATCCCTATCTCGACACTCTCCGCATGGCTCGGCTTTATGGCGAAAGCCCGATTAACTCTTTAGAAAAGCTCCGCCAACATTTCAACATTGCGGAAGAAGGGGCCCACCGCGCAATGAACGATGTCGTCGTCAACATCGAAGTCTTCAAGTATCTCGCCAAACGCTTTAAAACAACGGAGCAAATCGTTAACCGCCTCAAGAGTCCCATCCAGCTCAGAACAATGCCTTTGGGCAAACATAAAGGGCGCACATTCGCTGAAATTCCAGTCGAGTATTTGCGTTGGGCCGTTAACCAAAATTTCGACCAAGATCTGCTCTTTTCCCTTAAAACGGAATTGAAAAAACGGAACAAAGGGGCAAACTTCGGGCAAGCGGCTAGCCCTTTTGCGAATCTGTAGGCACACTATGGCAAAACTGAAACTCCAAGAATTGGACATTAAGGGAAAAAAAGTCCTCGTGCGCGTCGATTTCAACGTTCCGATGAATAAAGACGGAACGATCGCCGACGACACTCGAATCAAAGAATCTCTCCCCTCCATCCAGTACATCCTCAAAAACGGTGGCAGCGCGATTTTGATGAGCCATTTGGGAAGACCCAAAGCTCCCGATCCAAATTTGTCGCTCGCCCCTTGCGCCAAAGCACTTTCGGCCTATCTTGGAGTTTCCGTAACTATGGCCGACGATTGCGTCGGGGGAAAAGTGGAAAAAATGGCCAAAGAATTAAAACCCGGCCAAGTTTTGCTTTTGGAAAACCTGCGCTTTTATCCTGCTGAAGAACAACCTTCCCAAGATCCCTCTTTTGCCAAAAAGCTCGCGTCACTTGGCGATGTTTTTGTAAACGACGCTTTTGGGGCCGCCCACCGCAGCCATTCATCGACTGCAACGATCGCCCAGTATTTTCCGGGAAAAGCTGCGGCCGGTCTGCTCATGCAAAAGGAAGTCGAACAGCTTTCTCCTCTTTTCAAACCAAAAAAGCCTTTCTACGCGATCATCGGTGGAGCAAAAATTTCAACAAAACTCGGTGTCCTTAAATCGCTGATTTCTAAAGCGGACGGCATTTTCATCGGAGGAGGGATGGCCTTTACATTTTTTCTCGCGCAAAAAATGAAAATCGGCGCTTCGCTGCGCGAGGAGGATCAAGTTCCCATTGCAGCCGATTTTCTAAACCAGTGCCGCGAAAAAAAAGTCACATGCTGGCTACCTAAAGACCTGATCATCGCCGATGCCTTCCGCGACGATGCTAAAACTAAGTGCATCCCCGCTTCCGAAGGGATCCCCGATGGATGGCAGGGGATGGACGTCGGGCCGCAAACACTCGAAGAATGGGGCAAAGCCTTGCAAAATGCCGCAGTCGTTTTTTGGAATGGCCCACTCGGAGTGTTTGAATTTCCCCATTTTGCCAAAGGAACGGAAGGGATTGCTAAAATATTATCTTCGCTCAATGCCGTCACTGTCGTCGGAGGAGGCGACTCCGTCGCAGCGATCAATAAGCTTGGCTTATCTTCTTCCTTCACCCACGTGTCGACCGGCGGTGGCGCCTCATTAGAATTTATTGAATACGGCCATCTGCCAGGGATTGACGCATTGTCCGACAGGGAAGACCCATAATTATAAATTAGTTTGTCAGTCAACTAAAACGTCAAATTTTAACTACAAACTTTCTCTCTTATTCGTTGTCAAATAAGCGAAAACCGCTATAATAAGGGCGTCTTTAGAGATCACCGGGGAATTGGCTCCTTTGTGTGCAACCTAGGCGGGATATGTCTTCTTCGACAGGGTTCGGTAGAATTCGCGCTTACCTTTGGCCGATCTATCGCCATGAGTTGAAAAAATTCATCCCTCTGCTCTTGATCTTCTTCCTTGTCGGATTCAATTATTCCCTTTTGCGCGCAACCAAGGACTCTCTCGTCGTGACCGCCCCATCTTCTGGGGCAGAGGCTCTGCCTTATCTAAAGGTATGGGCGATCGTCCCTATGGCGCTCCTCTTCACCTTTATTTTCACACGCGTTTCGAACCGGTTTTCCAGGGAAAAAATCTTTTACGCCATGATGAGCATCTTCATCGCGTTTTTCCTACTCTTTATGTTCCTTCTTTACCCCTTTCAGAATACGCTCCATCCGCACACACTTTGCGATCAAATCCAGCAAATGCTCCCTCAAGGCCTGCAGGGACTTGTCGCCATTTTCCGGAATTGGACATTCACGTTGTTCTACATCATGGCCGAGATGTGGAGCACGATCATCATGACCGTTTTGGCCTGGGGATTTGCCAATGATGTGACCAGCGTCAACGACGCCAAACGCTACTATGGCCTTTTGGGGATCGGGATCAATCTTTCAGGAGTCGTCGCGGGATCGGTCGCGACGTCGATGTCGCAGAATGCGTTTCATCCTTCACTCCCCTTCGGCGCCACAGCTTGGGATCAAACAGTCTTTTTCTTGTGCACTGTCTTTGTGATCGGAGGCCTTTTGTGCATGGCCCTCTTTCGCTATATCCATGTTCAAGGGCACGGCTACAATTCTCCCTCTTACTACAAGCAAAACAACGGGGCCGAAGAAGTCAAAATGGGCATGCGTAAAAACTTTTCTTACCTTGCCAAATCCAAATATTTGCTCTGTATCGCCATCATCGTCCTCATGTACAACGTCGCCCTCAACCTCGTCGAAGTTGTTTGGAAGGATCAAGTCAAACAGCTCTATCCCAATCCTTCAGACTTCAACGCCTACATGGGACACGTCCTGACCTGGACAGGCATCATGGCCACTGTGATCAGCGTTTTCATCTCCAGCACGGTCATCCGCAAGTTCAATTGGACGACAAACGCGATGATTTGTCCAGTGATCCTCCTGATTACCGGTATCGGGTTTTTCTTCTTTTTCTTCTTTAAAGATTCCAGTTTTGCGTCCTTCGCTTCCTGGTTTGGCACAACACCGCTCGCACTTTGCGTCTTTTTCGGATCGATGCAAAACTGTTTCGCCCGCGCCTCCAAGTACACCTTATTTGATGCGACAAAAGAGCTGGCCTTTATCCCTTTGAGCAAAGAATGCAAGCAGAAAGGAAAAGCGGCTATCGACGGCGTCGGATCGCGCCTCGGAAAGTCAGGTGGGTCCCTCATCCACGAAAGCTTGCTGATGGTGTTCGGCACCGTCGCCTTGAGTACCCCTTACGTTGCCATCTTGCTCTTATTTGTCATTGCCGGGTGGATAACTGCTGCGCGTTCGCTGGGACGACGCTTCAATGATCTCGTCTCCCATCAAGAGACGCTCAAAGACCCTGATGAAGAATCGCAGCCCGCCGTTCTACAGCCTTCAATGGCCGATTCGAAATAGTTTGATTACTTCTGATTACATCCGATATTTTTTAAGAAACGCATCTTGGAGGAGGCATCTCCCCAATAATTCGGTGACACGCTACTCAGAAACAGTATTAATTGAATCTAATTATACAAAACTAAAATTATAAGTTACACAGAATCGCGATTAAAATGTGTACGACAAAAGGCAATCGGCGAATGCATATCCGAAGAGGCTGGCAAACAAGCTGAAAAGAAAGCTTAAGTAAACGAATTGCTTTCTCGCTCCATGCAAGATGGCAAGAATCAAGCTCCCAAAGTAAAAAATGAGGTCCAATGCAAATGAAAGTTCAGATGGAATGGGCAGCATAGCCCCCATGCAATTGCATGGCAGTTTTGCTTTTAGCCAAAATAGAGCAAATCCTCCCCAGCCTCCAAAAATCACTGCCGACACAAGCCACATCTGCCACCGTTTCCTCAAGAAAAAAATCGCCAAGCAAAATAAAAATTCAAATATGCCGACCCCTTGCTCTAAAACAGCAATCGAGGCGATGGGGAAAAATATTTTTCCTACCGCAGCGATGATTAAGACAATTCCCACGAATAGGGAAAAGCTTAGGGTCCCAGCATTTAAAATTTTTATACGCATCATGCTCATTCTACAGTTTAATGATTAGATATGTTATACCTATTACTATGGACTACTTCAGCCAAATCATTGCAAATCATGCTCATAATGCCCACTGGTACATTTTTGTCGCGATTATTTTGGCCGGATTCAATATTCCATTTAGTACGGACGTGATAATCCTTGCTGCAGCTATCCTGGCAGCCACAATCATTCCGGAAAACACCTGGCTTCTCTATTTCTGCATCTTGTTCGGGTGTTATTTTTCCGCCATGTGCGCTTATTGGCTCGGCAGGCTCCTCGGATCGGCCTTGAGCAAGAAAAAATTCTTTTGCAAATTGATGAGTCCTCAACGTCTTCTCAAAATTAAGCAATTTTACGGCAAATACGGCCTCTGGACACTGGTGCTTGGACGGTTTATTCCCTTCGGAGTACGGAATTGCATCTTCATGTCCTCGGGAATGAGCAAAGTTCCTTTTGGAAAATTTATTCTGATGGATGCCCTTGCGTGTTTTTTATGGTGCAGCAGCTGTTTTTATCTGTTCTTTACCCTCAGTCAAAACTATGAACTGATTTGGCATTATCTCAAAACGTTCAACCTGCTAATTTTTGCAGCTTTCAGTGTGACGGTAATTAGCTTCATTTGGTATAAAAGCAGAAAGAAGAAGACTCGGACCGCAAATTGATTTTCTTTAGTGCAGATGCTAAGTTTACATAATGGCCTATCCTTCCTCAGAGCTCCGCTGGCTTTTCTATTTTTAATAGAGAACACGACATTTCGCATTCTGGCGATTTTACTCGCAATGCTGACCGACAGCATTGACGGCTATTTGGCGCGGCGGTGCAAAGCCGTCAGCCGCTTTGGGGCCATCTTGGACCCGGCCATGGACAAGTTCTTTGTCTTTTTTGCCCTGACCATCTTGTGTTTGGAAAAAAAGTTAGAGCTGTGGCAAAGCTGCTCCATGATCTCGCGCGACTTCTTTTTGCTTTTGTTCGGGATTTACCTAAGCTTGACCGGCCACTGGGAAAGCTATCGATTTACCTCGATACGTTGGGGAAAAGTCACGACGGCGCTTCAATTTCTCGTTCTCATCGGCCTTACGCTCGGGGTTACCTTTCCAAGTTATTTTTACTGGATCTTTATCCTCTTCGGACTGCTTGCCTTCATCGAACTTTGGCAGATCAAAAAAAACAACGCCCTGCCTCACTCGGTTAAAGTCGATAAGTAGGGGCGCTTGCCGGAAATAGAGAATATCGGCATCGGTATTTCCGCGCCCACCTCCAACAAAGTTTTGTAGATCGCCATCAATATCTCATGTTTGACCAGTAAATACTCCTCATAGCGCGTTTGGAGCGTATAAGCATTGATGTACAGGTCTAAAGCGAACTGATTAAAACTTTTTAATGCAACGAGAACGGGCAAATGGGCGTCGATGTCGGGATGGCCCGCAATCACCGCTTTAATCTTCTCCACAAGTTCTGGAATGCGTGAAAAATCTTCATACCTCACTCCTACCGTCTCTTCGATGTGGCGGTGGGTCATGCGGGAGGTGTTAATGACTTGCGCCTGCGAGAAAATGGAATTGGGAAGATACACCGGCCTCTTTTCCTTGTCGCGCAAAGCAGTCAAATACCAGCCGATTTCTTCGACTTGCCCTTCCACCTTCTGATCGGGCAATAAAATAGAATCTCCAACGACAAATGGCCGGTTTAGATAAAGCATAAGCCCGCTGCAAAAATTGGCGATGACGTCTTTTCCAGCAAAGCCAATCGCCGCGGCGCCAATCCCCCCGAAGGCGATGAGCGGCCCAATGTTCAGCCCCCAGATTTGAAAAACGATCATCAAAGAAATCGCGATGATCATCACCGACAAAATTCTTCCAGCCATATGGACAAAGCCTGAATCGATCTTTCTATTCAAAACATCCCGCTGCAGGATCGTTTTCCATCTCAGCAAGATCCAAGCTATACAAAGAACAAACCCCGTACTTCGGAAACCGTTGATGTAATTTTCAAAAAAAGAAAAACCAACCCTTCTGCCTAAGACATCGACGACCAGCGTCACCCCTAGAATCCATAATAAGATTTGAAAGGGGAGAAAAAGAATCTGGTCGATTTTTTCTTTCCAATCCGGCTTCGTGGAAAGCGAACGATGCCGCACATGTTTGACAATTCTTTTAAAAAGATAATTCACAGCGACCAGTACAAGAATGCCAATCACAATCTCAAAAAACCAAAGCCGGTCCGCCATTGAAGTAGAGAGGTTTTCCATAATCTTTTCCGGGGTTTGTGGTCAGTCTCTCAGGGAAAGCCAATTTCCCACCAGAAAAAAACATTATTAGTAGCCCAAAATCCTCTGCTCTTTTAATATCATTTTTTTGGGGTCATCATGCAACAAGCTAAAGAATCGATCCTTGTTTCCGCGGTGCGGTCATTTTGCAAATGCTTTGCCGGCATCATCGGGATTCTGATTGGGTTCTTGTTGATCTTTTTGACTCTAATGATGTTCTCCTCTCCAGACATCTATCCGCCGAAAAGCAGTCTGCTCATTTCGCCAGATGCCCATGGCCGTCGCGAGCTGCTCTCAAACAGCACCCCTGTAATTTTGAAGCTCGATATCACGGGCGTGATCGGGCAAGGGGATCTGACGTCAAATAAAATTCAAAATTGTCTTTTCGATTCTCGGGAAGGAATGCTCGGCCCCGACAGAGTTAAAGCGATCTTGTTGCATATTAACACCCCGGGCGGGACCGTCGATGATTCCGATGGGATCTATCGTATGCTGTTGAAGTATAAGAAAAAGTATCAAGTCCCGATTTACGCTTACGTCGATGGGATGTGCGCTTCGGGAGGCATGTATATCGCCTCCTCTGCCGATAAGATCTTTGCCTCTACCCCCAGCGTCATCGGCTCTGTAGGGGTCATTTTGGGGCCCGCCTTTAATTTTTCGACGCTCATGGACAGGTATGGTGTGCAATCCTTGACCCTCACGCAGGGCAAGGACAAAGACATGCTTAGCCCGTTCAGGCCTTGGCAACCGGGTGAAGAGATTTGCCTAAAAAATATTACAGCCGACCTCTACGACCGTTTTCTAACAATTGTCACGTCAGCGAGGCCAGATTTGAGCCGCGACAAACTCGTCAACGAATACGGAGCGCAGGTTTATGTGGCCGAGCAAGCGCAATCTTATGGCTACATCGATGTCGCCGATGCGGACTATGATATGGCCGTTTCCGAGCTTGCCAAGGAAGCAAAAATCCCCGAAAATCAAGAATACCAAGTCATGACAATCGGACCGATGCACACCTTTCTTTCGGAACTCACCCGCGAAAAATTTTCTTTGCTCACCGGCAAGGTCACGCATCAGTTTCAAATCAACGCCTCTATGAATTCTGAATTAAGCGGTAAGCTTCTCTACATGTATCTGCCGGGCGCTGCATTGCAATAATTCTTGCTAGGGAGCTTTCACGCTCATAATTCCATCAAAAACTTTTGTTACAGAGCAATAGTACTTTTTTTTCATGGAAAAAATCTACATCGTCGACGCTGTTAATTTCTTATTCCGCTCTTATTATGCCATCGGCCCCATGACTAACGCGAAAGGGGAATCGACCAATGCACTCTATGGGTTCATCCGCTCCATTTTTAAATTGATGAACGAATTTTCCCCCGATTATTTCATCGCCGTTTTCGATGGCCCCGAAAACAAAAAATCGCGCTCGGAAATTTATAGCGAATATAAAAGCCATCGCACAGGCATGCCCGAAGATCTCTTTCCCCAGTTAGAGCAAGCCCTTCGCTTTTGCGAAATCGCCGGCATTCCGAATCTCTCCATTTCTGGCGTGGAGGCCGACGACACAATGGGAAGCATCGCCCTCTGGATGGAAAAAAAAGGCGTCCAAGTTTTTATGTGCACAAGTGACAAAGATCTGTGCCAGCTCATCTCCGATCAGATCTTCGTCATCAATCCGCACAAAGACAACCTTCTTATCGATCGAAGTAAAGTGAAAGAGTTGTTCGATGTCACCCCTGAACAAATCGTCGATCTTTTAGCGCTGGTAGGCGATGCTTCTGATAACATCCCTGGGCTTGAAGGATTTGGGCCAAAGACGGCAGCCTCCCTTCTCAATCAATTCGGCACATTGGAAGAAATCCTCGCGCATCCTGAACAGCTAAGCGGAAAAAAAAGGGAGACTGTCATCAACGACAAAGAGATCGCCTTGATGAGCAAAAAGTTGGCGACAATCCAAACAAGCGTCCCTTTTCCCCATGAGGAAACGTTTTTTCATTTGAAAGCCCCCGATTTAGAAAGGGTCAAAGAGTTTTACCGCGAAATGCGTTTCATGTCCCTCTTGCGCGAACTTGGAGTAGAAGAAGAGTCCCCGCCGAAGGGACGCCCCATCAATGAGCCGATCGCGACGCATTACCACCTTGTGAACGCGCAGGATGCTTTCGACGAGCTCATCTCACGCCTCGAAAAAGAGAAAGAAGTTTGTCTCGACACAGAGACAACGAGCATTCGGCCGATGCTCGCCGAGCTCGTTGGCGTAGGGCTTGGGGTGCGTCGCGGCGAGGCGTGGTACATCCCTTTAAATGGCTCGCTGGATAGGGATAAGACAATTGCTGCATTAAAGGAGCTCTTTGAAAACCCGAAAATAAAATTCGTCGGGCACAACATCAAGTACGACCTGCATGTTTTAGCCAATGAGGGCATCCGTGTCAAAAACATCGGGTTCGACACCCTGTTAGCTTCCTATCTGATCAGCCCACAGACGCAGCGCCACAATCTCGACGCCCTTTCTTTAGAAAAATTGGGAGAGGTTAAAATCCCAATCGTTGATCTGATCGGCAAAGGGAAAAAACAGATCTCCATGCTGGAGGTTCCTCTAGATAAAATCACGGCCTACTGCTGCGAGGACGTCGACTATACTTTAAGGCTGAAGGAAATTTTCGAAAGAGATTTAGACCTTTTGCAGCTGCACACAGTCTTTAATCAAATCGAATTGCCGCTACTCCCTATCCTTATGCAAATGGAGCGAGACGGCATCTATGTCGATGTGAAAAAACTTTCGAAAATGTCGCAAGAATTGAAAGGCCAATTAAAAACATTGGAAGAGCAGATCTACAAGCTGGCTGGAGAAGAGTTTAATATCAATTCCCCCAAACAGCTCAGCGGCATCCTCTTTGAAAAAATGGGCATCAAACCTCCCAAAAAAACGACGACGGGCTTTTCGACCGCGATCGATGTTTTAGAATCTCTCCAAGAAGAAGCGCCGATCGTGAAAAAAATTATCGACTATAGAAGCTTAGAAAAATTACGTTCCACTTATGTCGATGCTTTGCCTGAACAGGTCAATCCTGCGACCCATCGCATCCACTGCACCTTCAATCAATCGGTCGCGGCAACGGGAAGGCTTTCCTGCCAAGACCCTAATTTGCAAAACATTCCCGTCCGGGGCGAAGAAGGAAAAAAAATCCGCGAAGCATTCAAGCCCCAAAAATCACATGAGAGCTTTGTGGCCGCTGACTATTCGCAAATTGAACTCCGCCTGCTTGCGCATCTGTCGGAGGACCCCGCCCTGGTGAAGGCATTTCGCGAAGGCGAAGACATCCACGCATATACCGCAGCCCTTGTTTTCGGCGTGCCGATCGAAGAGGTTTCTTCACAAATGCGCCATCAGGCCAAAGCGGTGAATTTCGGCATCGTCTACGGCCAGCAGGCCTTCGGCCTATCACAGCAACTGGGGATTGAATATGAGGAGGCGGATGCCTTTATTCGCCGCTACTTTGAGCGGTATTCTAAAGTGAAAGAATTTCTTAACTTTTGCAAGGAAAGCGTCCGCAAGACGGGGCGCGCCATCACGTTGACCGGAAGGCAGCGACCGATTCCGGAAATCCACAGTAAAAATCCCGCCATCCGCGCGGGAGCCGAAAGATTGGCAATCAATACGCCCCTGCAAGGGACTGCTGCGGACTTGATTAAAATGGCCATGATTCAAGTCGACGATTATTTGCAGAGACATTCGCATCAAGGAAGAATGATCCTTCAGATCCACGACGAATTACTATTTGAAACTCCTGATGTAGAAGCCAAAGACCTAGCAAAGAATGTTAAAAAAATTATGGAAGGGGTCTTTTCTTTAAATGTCCCTTTGATTGTCGATATTTCCATTGGAAAAAATTGGGGAGAATGTTAAAAATAAAGAAAATTGCTGTAACCGGTGGGTTAGCGGCAGGTAAGACTGTCGTCTGCCAAATCTTTAAGGAACTCGGCGCCTACGTCGTAAGCGCAGATGAGATAGTCCACCAATTATTATCTCCAGGAACTGCCGTCGGTCAGCAGGTCGTAAAATTACTCGGTTCAGATATCATGAGCGGTCAAGAGTTCGATCGAAGAAAGATCGCCGCTAAGGTGTTTTCTCAACCCGGTCTTTTACGTACCCTGGAAGCAATCATCCATCCGGCTGTATTTAATGAAATTGAGCGAAAATATCAGCAGATTGCCCGAGAAAAAAAGTATCCTCTGTTCGTCGCTGAAATCCCTCTTCTCTTCGAAGCGAACGAGCAGCGCAGGTTCGATGCCGTCGTCAGTGTTCAGGCCGACCAGGAGCTTTGTAAAAAGCGTTTCGTTCAGCAAACCCAGCAACCGATCGATGAATTTGAAAAGCGCATGACGAGACAAATGACCCCTTTAGAAAAAGCAAGCCAAGCGCAATACACAATCGATAATAACGGCGATTTAGAACAACTCAAAACCCAAGTTATAACCATTTATTCTCAATTAACTGAGGAGTCTGATTTTCAATGAATCAAGAAGACACCATCCAAGACGTTCAAGAACCCGATAATGAAAGAACGCAAAAAGGGCCCACTGATAGACCCCCTCCGCCAGAAAAAGTGACGAAAATCGCCGATCTGCAGCGCATGAATGTCGATCAGTTGAACCATTTCGCCCGCAATCTCGGCCTGAAAAATCTCGGTGCCCTTGCCAAATCGCAAATTGTCTTCGAGATCGTTAAATATCTTTCGGAAAGGCCGGAAGAAGTCCTCGTCGGCGAAGGTGTCCTTGAGGTCCTCCCCGATGGCTTTGGTTTCTTGCGCTCGCCCAACTACAATTATCTCCCTTCTGCAGAAGACATTTATGTTTCCCCCGCGCAGATCCGCCGCTTTGATTTGAAAAAAGGCGACACTGTCTACGGCACCATCCGTTCTCCTAAAGAAAAAGAGAAATACTTCGCACTGCTGAAGGTTGAAAAGATCAACAATAAGCACCCCGATAAGGCACGCGACCGGGTCCTCTTTGAAAACTTGACTCCGCTTTATCCAAGCTCCCGCTTGGTGATGGAGACGACCAAAGACAGGATGACCACGCGGGTCCTCGATCTCACCTCTCCGATTGGAAAAGGACAGCGCGCTCTCATCGTCGCCCCGCCTCGCTCGGGAAAAACGATCATCATGCAGCACATCGCCAATGCGATCGCGACGAACCATCCCGAGGTCGTCCTCATCGTCCTTCTGATCGACGAGCGTCCCGAAGAAGTCACCGACATGATCCGCAGCGTCAAGGGAGAAGTTGTCTCCTCGACGTTTGACGAGCCCCCAGAAAGGCACTGCCAAGTTGCGGAAATGGCCATCGAAAAAGCTCGCCGTCTCGTCGAATACGGCCATGATGTCGTCATTCTCCTCGACAACTTAACCCGATTGGCTCGCGCCTACAACACCGTTCAACCCCATTCAGGCAAAATCTTGTCCGGCGGCGTCGACGCAGGCGCCCTGCATAAACCCAAACGCTTTTTCGGCGCCGCGCGCAATGTCGAAGAAGGCGGCTCCCTCACGATCATCGCCACCGCCTTGATCGATACCGGCTCCCGCATGGACGAGGTCATCTTCGAAGAGTTCAAGGGCACGGGCAACATGGAGCTCGTCCTCGACCGCAGGCTCGCCGAACGGCGCGTATGGCCCGCCATCGACCTCATGAAGAGTGGCACGCGCAAAGAAGAGCTCCTCTACCACCCAGACGAGCTAGACAAAATCTACTTAATGCGCCAAGCTCTCGCTGACCTATCCCCCCTCGACGCAATGAATTTGCTGATTGGACGTTTGAAGAAAACAAACAACAACGTCGAGTTCTTGCTTTCGATGAAGGAATGAGGTTGAGAAAAATCACTTAATTTTTTTAGCGCTTCTTTTTCACATGTCGGGGACAAAGCACTGCGTGTCATTTGTCCCCCGCTGGCCCCCTTGAGCCTCATCTCGCTTCGCCAAATCGCGTACTCGAAGGCGAGACGAGTTCGGAGCAAAGGAGTGTCTTGTCGTCACTGAAAAAATAGGACTGGCATTAACGCTTACAACACATGTAGGAAACCCTTACGATGGACACCTCCTTGAAGAAGCGCTGTGCAAGGCGGAAGGCGTAACAGGAATCGAGATAAAAAGAGTACTTGTGGATCTAGGGTTCCGAGGACATGGGGTGAAGAGCAAGCAAGTGCTGATCAGTCGAACAAAAGGGTTAGCCCCTTCCCTTAAAAAAGCCCTTAAACGAAGACAAGCAATAGAGCCTTGGATCGGACACATGAAGAGTGATGGGAAGCTCGGACGGTGCTACCTGAAAGGAACAACGGGAGACAAAATCCATGGACTCCTGGTAGCAATAGCTCACAACTTTAGAACGATCCTCAGGAAACTGAGGCTTTTTTATGCTTGGAAGCTGGAATGGGTTATGGTCTTGTTCGAAAGGTTGTTGGAAGTGGACGACAGAAAAAGAGACCAGGATGGGTTAGCGTTGATGGCAAGAGCCTAAATCAGGGTCGACTATTAAAATTGCCTTCTGAATTAGAGTGATAAACACTCACACGAGCCTTTCGAGACGCAGGCTTAGCTTTAACAACAATATCAACATCTTTCCCCAATTCATTGAGGAAATGGATGAGGCGTTCAACGGAATACCCTCTAAATCGTCCTCTTAAAAGTTCAGACAGTTTTGGTTGGGCAAGCCCAAGAATTTTAGCAGCTGCAGTTTGAGTTATTTTTTTCTTCTTAATCGCACTGCTGATTTCCATGACAAGTTTAGCTTTCGTTGCCATCTCCTCATGGTTTACAAATCCAATATCGGCGTATACACCTCGTGAACTTATTTCTGATTTAGCTTTCTTGCTCATGATTTTCTCCGATATAAGCAACCATTCATTATATTCTTTTTCTGCAAGTTTGAATCGCTTTTTAATCAGCTCAACATCTTGCCTGGGTATTTTTATTCCTTCTTTTGACTTCTTGTGGAAGACATGCAATACAGCAATCGCTTTTTCAAATTCTACGGTATACACAGCTCTGTAAGTCTCTCCTACGCTTCTTTCAACCACCTCTAACACGGAGGCGCTTTTAAATCCCTTAAATGGTTTTGCCTTGCCACTCTTCCCTCCTTTCTGGGCTTCGTATAGAGCAAAACCAATTTCATCTTTAACAACTTCAGGTAGGGAAATGAGATCTCGTTTACTCGATCCGATCTAAATAATCGGTTTAATATCCATAAAGGTTCATCTCCGATTCCATCTATTATCCCCAATATTGGGGATAAAGCGCAAGGAGTTTTTTTAATGCTTTCTGGTTAAATGAGATATGAAAGATTGCATCCTTAAAATGTGAGCTGTGTACTGGCCTCGACGAGCACGCGATACAAAGCGGTTATTATAACTAGCAATTTTTCTGTATCTGAATCGGATCTTTACAAATATTGTGGGCATTACCTATGTTGACAACCTGATTGCTTTTGGGAGGTTGTTTATGAGCGCATTTGCACGGGTTTGTTTGTTGACATTGGCTGTAGTGGTGGGAACTTCGTGCCAAAAGAAAGCGATCACCGTACCGGCGAAGATTCAGTGTGTGCATCTTAATATTAAGGGGGAGCCGGCCACGATGGACCCTCGCAAAGGGGGCGATGTCATTTCCTCGCATATGCACTTTATGCTGTTCGAGGGCCTCGTCAAATTGAACGCCGATAACTCGATTTCCCCTGCTCAGGCGAAATCGTTTCAAATTTCACAAGATGGGACCGTTTATACTTTCGTATTGAGAGATTCGGTGTGGTCAGATGGGAGAGCGGTGACGGCGCATGATTTTGAAAAAGCTTGGAAAGACATTCTTGACCCCTCTTTTCCTAGCTTGAATGCCCATTTGTTGTATCCGATTAAAAATGCGGAAAGTGCAAAGAAGGGCAAAGTTTCTTTGGGGGAAGTTGGCATTGCTAGTAAGGATGATAAGACTTTGGTCGTCACGTTGGAAAAGCCGACGCCATATTTTCTCGATTTGATCTCGTTTTGCGTCTTTTTCCCCGTGAGTCGAGAGGTTGATCGGGAATTTCCTGACTGGGCGCATCATGCGGGCGAGCATTTCGTTTCCAACGGTCCATTCATCTTGAAAGAATGGAAACACAACAATGAGATCGCGGTCGAAAGAAATCCGCTTTATTGGGATCAGGATAGGGTTATCCCGGATAGGATCCATTTCAGCATGGTCGACAATGAGATGACCACTCTGCAAATGTTTGAGAATGGGGAATTGGATATGCTTGGCGAGCCGCTTTCGCCGCTTCCGGTTGATGCGTTGCCCGCGCTCAAGAAGAAAGGACGAGTCTTTCGCCATCCCGTCGGCGGCACGACGATGATCGCTTTCAATGTCGATAAGGCGCCCTTCAATAACGTAAAAATCAGGAAGGCCTTTGCCTATGCAATTGACAGAGAGTCGATCGTAAAGAATATCACTCAGATGGGAGAACTCCCAGCGCTGAATGCCGTTCCTCCAGTGATGAAAAACAACCGGAATCACGCTTTTTTTAAAGATGCTGACTACTCGCAAGCAAAAGCACTACTAGAAGAAGGCATGAAAGAAGCGGGAATTACAGGGGACGCGTTTAAAGAGGTGTCTTATTACTACAGCTCGTCGGAATTGAACCATAAAATAGCCCAAGCTGTCCAGCAGCAATGGTTTCAGGTTTTGGGGATAAGGATGAAAATTGAGAATCTCGATCATAAAATCTTGATGGACAAACTCATCAAACGCGATTACTCCTTTGCGCAAAGCCTGTGGCTGGCCCAATACAACGACCAGATGAATATCCTCGAGCGTTTTAAAATCAAAACGAACGCAAAAAATTACCCCAATTGGGAAAACGAAGAATACAGGAATTTGCTGGAGGCCTCTTTTTATGAAAATGGGATCAAGCGGATGGAAACCCTAGAAAAAGCCGAAGCGATTTTTTTAAGCGAAATGCCCATCTGCCCCATCTACCATTGGGAATCGCCTTATATCGTGCAGCCGCACCTCGGCGATGTGGGAATGACGCCGGTCGGCGACCTCATTTTTGACAAGCTCTGTATTGGGAATAGGAAAACGCTAAGTAAGTGAGTTAAAATATTTATAATGAAATTCAAGGAGCATTTCGATGAGATTTCGCGGCGGACGACGAAGACAATGTGCGGACACATTGCTGAGGAGGCTGATGTGAAATATCGCGAAATGAACTTGAAGATCACTATAAATATTTAAGCGAACTTACTTATGATGAACACCGTTCTACATAGAGAGAGAAATATTGTTTTCGCCAGGCAAGCCCTTGAAAGAGAAAAAATTCCGCATCTGATCACTCCCGCTTATTCCTCACGGGGAATCAGCAACCTCGAATTCGACGGCTATATCACTTTCATCGAACAAATCTTGCGCACGATTTTGCCGCAAGATCTCATTTTTGCATTGTCGATGAACAGAGATCCCGAATATGTCGATAACAAAATCCATACTTTATACGATAGCCTTCCCCACATTGTCTGGAATCAGCCAGAGCGCGCGCCATGCACACTATGCGTCAGCCTGCTTTGCCGTTCCGATTTCACGCAAGGGGTAGGGCGCTATCTTTGCGATATTCTTTCCCGCTGGCTCGTTCCCGGAAAATTTTTAAACATCAGTTCCGTCCGATCTCTGAATTTTCATTTCATCTCTCGAGATGAAGAAAGCCTTTTTTTTCATCAAACTCTTCTCGATATCGAGAACGATCACCAGCTCGCTCTTGCAAAAAGCAATCAGGAAAACGTGGAAAAAGAAGCGCGTTTAAGCATTCTCGCTGTGCGTCATGCCCGCAATATCATTTCCGTAAAAAACCTGACGCCGGAACAAAAAAAGACGATGATCGAGGAAAATATCGCCTCGGTGCTAGCTCGACCTGATAGAAATTTAGACAATAGTGTCTTCGATCAAATGCAAAATCTTTGGCTGCATGTAAGCGCCGAGGACAAAATCAATCAACTTCAGGAATATTTCTCCCCCTATATCCAGCAGCGCCCAAAAATTTTCGACCGCGATATTTTTCATGAAATTAAAAATTCCATTCTCCTTTTCAACGAAAAATTTACGGGCATGCGCGATCTTAGGCACGTCAGCCGCTTGATCTCCTATCAATACTTATTCCGCAAGACCCTTATGCGCGACTGCCTGGACTCTCCTGGGGAGCGGCATTTAAGCCTAAAGCTCATCCGCGTCCGACTCTCGAATCGCAAAAATCAGCATGTCATCGGCATCATTGGGGCCATGAATGTCTTGAGCGAAAACGAAATTTTCGAAGAGCGGCATATTCTTGAGGCGATCTCCCATTGCCTTCCTTCTGTTCGCCGCGTGGAGAATTCCGTCGTCCTCGATCGGCGCAGCCACGACCCGATCCGACTTTTCTATTTGGAAATTGAGAAAAAAGACGGCACCCCCTTCACTGCGCATGAAATGAAAGAATTAAAAAAAAATCTTCCCCACGAACTGAGAGTGAGCGCGGAAAGCTTCTTGCACCCTGTTTTGATGCCACGGAACGAAGAAGAGATCATGCGCAATATCTATTTGCTCAGCCAGCAATTGAAGTATTTGAATGATCTTCCTCAAGTGATCATCTCGTTCAATGCGCAAACTGAGCAGCAGCTGCAATTCACCGTGATTCTTTTGCGCGTCCTTCAAGATGAAGCACTTTCACTTTCGGAGATCGTCGCCAAAACCGCATCTGATCTAAAAATTACCGATCTCGAAGTGAAAAAAGTAGGACTCTTAAGAAAACGGTATCCCAAGGAGGCCAACGTCTTCAAAGTCTCTTTGGACAAAAAGCAATTTTTGCGCAAAGACCACACGATCGATCTATTCAAAGCTCGCCAGTTTGTCTCGTTTGAATTGAACAACATCTTCCAAGGCATTCGTGATTTTAACGGAGGCATCCTCTCAAAGCAGCAGGAAGTATTTCAAGAGCTCCGAAGTTTGATCCAAGAAAGATCATTTAATAGCGATTTTTTGCTGGAAAACTTTTTTTACTCGATCACCCCACCGCTCAGCCAAACCTTGATCGTCCCCCGCTCTTTAAAAAATTTATTTTCCCTCATGCAGGAAGCATTAGAGGCCGATTACAAAAAGGATCCTTTCTTTTTAAAGGCCGAATTTGAAACAGAGCAGCTACTCGCGATGGCCGCCTCTCCTTTCAATTCAATTAAGGAAGAGCTTTTTTCAATGATGGTCAAGCTCAAGATTCCAACCCAGGACATCTCTTGCACGCATGTAAACGCGTATGGCATCACCTGCATCGGCTATATCTATCAAAACCGCGATCCCAACATTCGCAACCTATTTTATTCCACTCTTTTATGCTGCCTCCAAGAATGGAAAATGAAAAAGTAATTAAGTCTGTTTAATTATTAAGAATAATATTATATTTCCATATTATGGAAATAGAACCCGTCGACATTTTGTTATTTCCCATTCAAAATGAGCATCCTCTGAAAAGGCAGCCTTTCGTTTCGGCCATTTTATATATCCGGGAAATGCTAAAAAATTTTTTGGATTCCGCTGAGAAGACCTATACAACCGAGGAATCCAGCAGCCCGTTATTCGATACCGATGCTTCTCGGACGCCATTCATTTCGATCGACACCCTGCACTTCGGCGTATTTTTACACGAAATGCAGCGCCTCAAAGAAGAGGGGCTTTTTGATCAGACGATTGCTCTTCGCCGGGAGGAAATCCGAGCGCAAAAAGAGCATTGGGCTCCTTTTATCAAGGGGCAAGAGGGAGAGTTTTCCAAAGAAATCGAACGCGTTCTCGCAGAGGGAAAGCTGGTTCCCAATCCATCGGGGGCAGGCAGCGCCTATTTCCTCGTCGACGCCGAAGGCGTTTCCCGTTTTGTCGTCAAACCCGTCGATGAAGATATTTTTTGCCTCAATAACCGCAAAGAGTTCGGCTCTATTTTTAACGACGTCGATCATCGCGTTCGCGAGGACATTCCCTTGTACCGCTCGGCACAGACCGATGCGTTTTGTTGGGAGATCGCTTCGCTTGCGGGGATTGAGGGAGCAACGCCTATAGCTGTCATGGGGATCATTGCCGATGAAGATTTTTACGACTTCACCCAATGGATCGATTCGCGCTCTGATCGGGAGAAATTTTTTCCTGATCGAGAAAAGCTTGTCTCCATTCAAGAATTCATCCCCGATTCTCAAGATCTGATCGAGCTGCTCCATTCTTTTTACCAACAGGAACTCACTGATGAAGAACTTGCATCTCATTTCGATCAGAAAGAATTTGAAGAGGTCTGCCTACTGCTTTGGCTGAATCTTGACACCGACGCGCACGGCGCCAACTTTCGCAGCTACGTAAAGCGGGTCGATGAAAAGGGCCACAAGGTCTACGGGATAAAAAAAATCGACAACGGGCTTTCTTTCCCTGAGAAAAATCGCGAATACTCTAACATTTTAGCTTGGCTGCCCAACGCGATTGCTCCTCTTTCGGAAGATTTGAAAAATAAAATCGCCAATCTTCCGATGGAGCAGATTCTAAAACGCATGGACGATTACGAACTCACAGAGTGCAAAGAGGCCTTTAAAGAACGCATAGAAATTCTAAAGGAATTAGCAAGCAGGGACACAATGACGATCGGAGAAATCGATCTGCGATTTACGGTGCTTGCCCAGGAAGGAAAAGAAATGGCCTTAAGCCCCATGACGACCCAAGAAATCATCGATTTTCTAGGGGGCCGAAAATCAACGGGGGAAGAGAGCTCCTCATGAAAAGATTCCTTGCCTTATTCATCATCCTGAGCATCATCTTCCTTTACTTTCACAAGGACACTACCATGAAATTAGTCAATACCAAATCCGGTTTTGTCGTCGTTGAATATCAGGGCGACAAAATCATTTTTCACGACCGAATGCTCGAAAAGGAGATGCAAGTCAGGGGCATTGTCATTCCCCCTGCGCTGCGCTGCGAATACGGCGGTAAATCAAGCGTTCGTCTGAATGAGAAAGAATTTCAAAAAGCCTTCAAAGAAGTGTACTGCAAACAGGCTTTCAGCCCTCAGTCCTACGAGTGGAGTAATTGAATCACTTCCTGATCTGTAGTCTGATCGAATTGCTTATAAAATGCCCCTACTGCCTCGAAAAAAATAGGGGATGATAGACAGACCACCTCATCGACTTCTTTTTGGATCTTGCGCAAAGAATCTGGCGCGGCGACCGGAACTGCCAACACGATCTTCTTCGCTCCAGCGTCTCGCACCGATTTAACCGCGACGCGCATACTGGCCCCCGTCGCGATGCCGTCGTCGACCAAAATGACAATCTTCCCCTCAATGGCGGGAGCTGGCGAATTTCCCCGATAAAGTTCAAGCCGCTCCTTGAGATTTTTTTTTTGCCGCTCCACCTCTTTTTGGAGATATTCCTGTGTAACGGCAAGGATTTCGATCAGCTGTTCGTTAAAAATCCCTTCTCCATTCTCCGCGATCGCTCCAACGGCAAGTTCCTCATTGCCCGGAGCGCCGACTTTGCGCACAACGACGACATTGAGCGGCGCGCCGAGTCCAGACGCTACTTCATACGCCGTGACGACCCCGCCTCTCGCAAGGCCAAGCACGAGCACATTCGGCTGACCTTTGTATTTGCTTAAAGGAGGGACAAGCTGTCTTCCTGCGTCGCGGCGGTCGTTAAAAAGCATGTGAACTCGACTTTATAATTTTTTTAGGCCCGCTGCCTCGTTCTTTCGGGCGTTCGAGATGAGTCGAACTTAAGAGATTAATTTAAACAGGAAGGGGTGTTTTGACCCCTTCCTGTTTAAATTAACTCGTCCGAAGGCAACGAGGCCTTCGGGCCTGAAAAGTTTCAAAGTCGAGGCTACTTTTCTTGTATTCCCTGATGGCGGATCAGCGTGCGAAGATTGACAGTTTTTGGTTTCAAATATTCGCGCAAAGCCGCATCAAATTTTTCTGCGGAACATTTATCGCCGCAAGTGAATAAATCGACAAAACATGAGCTATGCTCAGGATAGGTATGTATACTCGCATGGCTTTCAGAAAGTAGAAGGACCATCGTCAAGCCATCCGGCAGAAATTTCCAGCTGGAGACTTCCAAAATGGTCGCTCCGCTTTGCTCGACCGCCCATTTCATCGCATCCGCTAGCTGATTCAATTCCGTCAGCGCCTGCATGTCGCAATCGCAATAGCTGGCGATAAAATGCACCCCTCGAAATTGATAAGCGGGATTGACCTCCTCGGCGGCGAGCGCGTTGGACAATATGAAGCAGAATATAATAAGTACTTTGCGAAATCGGCCCATGATCCTGTTCTAGCTCCTTCAGTTAAAGTTCCAATAAATAAAATAATCCTCTCGATCTTCCGAGGGTTTTTGCATCTCGCAGCATAAATTTCCTAATCGATCAAATCTCTCTTCGAGTTGATCGAAAGTCAGAGAAACTACCCCGAAATGTTTGGGAAACTCATGGCCTATAATAAATCCAGAATTCGAACATGCGATCGCTCTATCCAATAACAGCTCCTGATAAGGCCGATTGAATTCAGAAAAGCTCATATCGGAAATGACAATGTCGTAAACAACGCCCTTTGAAAGTTCCTCCGGGGTGACAAATTTCACATTTTTAGTTTTCCATTCTCCTAAGCATTTTTTAGCGAGTTCCAGCTGCTCCGGCAAATCGACGATTGTACAGCTTTTAAATCCAACGGCATCGTTCAAGATTTTGCACCAACTTCCCTGCCCCGCGCCGATCATAAGTAAATGCCCATTCTCGCACTGACCTAACTTTTGCTTTAATTCCCCAGTGAAAGCAATGAGACGCAACGTGGAGGGAGAAAAAACGCCCGCCTCGCCGTAAAAAAATACCCGAGGGGATCCGACCAAGTCCACCGCGCGAAACTTGTCAAAATGCCTTTGCAGATCTGGGGAAAACTCAGCAATTTTCTGTAGCCAAATCTTCCCCTCTTGAAACGTCAGATTCTCCCACAAAAGATTAAAAAATGGATTCCGTTTGAATTGCAAAAAATGTCCTTCATCGTTAACTGCTTGCGCAGCAACTTCAGCAAAAACTCGATGGTCGTAAATGCACCTAGGGCCCTGTTTGCGGTCCGCTTTTTGGCAGCAGGATAGCAACGAAAAACAAAAAAAATAAAAGAAAATACGTAGAATCTGCACAAATAGCCTAAGTGCATGTCATTGCAGAATTAAATCTTTGTGCAGATTATCTTTTACTCAATTTTTTGAAAAGAAATTCTGCCCATTTCTTCCAAAAAAAATTCCAAAAAGGCAGAATGAGGGAAGAGCGGCTTTGCCACTCTATGAGGTTACCTTGGAATTGGAAAAAATGCTTTTTGAGTCTTTTTCCACATCTTCTAATGCCGCTTTTGCGGACGAAGCGGCATTAAAATCTGTGAAAAAATCCTTCAAAAATCAAATTTTTCGAATTTCAAGGTAAGCTCAGGTATTTCCCTATGCGCTTTCTTTTCAGTTTGCTCACTTTGGCCGCCGCCTGCTACGGAGTTTGGTGGCTCGCCTCGACAAAACCCGAGATGAAGGCCAAAGTCGAAGAAATCTTCAATACGGGCTCTTTCAACACCCTCGAAATGCGCTATACCGCCAACCAAATCATGGAGGCCAACCGGAGGCACCTCCTCAAAGACAATCGGCATAAATATCTCGAAGCTTCGATGAAATTCTACCCCTATCTTTTGCTCGAGGTCAAATACGCCGTTTCCGACCGAAAAACCCGCGAAGGCGTCATCTTGTGGGACCTCATCGACGGCGAAATGGTGCTCGACACGAAAGAATGGGAGAAGACCCACGGGTTCGGCGATTGCATCAATGCTAACATCGACCCCTATGAATTCAGAATCATCAATAGCTTGGTCAACAAGGGAGGCGCAGCTGACCGCGAAGCGCTTTTCAAATCGCTGCACGTCGATAGCGAAGTCCTCGATTCTTGGATTGAAAGCTGCCGCCGAAAGAAGCTGATCGTGCAGTCAGGCAACGGCTACCGTCTGCACCTCGAGAACCCTAAACTCAAAATCACACCGGCCACAAAGCTCGATGAACGGCTCGTGACCAAGCCGCAACGGAAGGCTGAAAAAATCTCATCGCGCTATTCCCTCTCTCAAATCGAGAGGATCACCCGCGCCGCATTCGGTAAAGAGTTTGCCATCCGCAACACGACAGATATCTATTTGCCAGTCCACTGCATCGTCGTCCAAAACCCTGACGGCTCGATCCACACCAGCCACTGGAACGCCTTGAACGGCAAACGGCTGCAAGCCAATAGCGTGGAGTGATTCTCAACCTTGCTAAAAAAACTTTCTCATGTATTCTTGCTCTTTTCTATTGAAGAAGGGGATTATGTTTGGGAAATTATTGAGAACAATCGCTGTACTTTTTTGCGTTGTCAGTTCGGCAATTTACGCCTGTCCGGAGGAAGACGAAGCAAAAAATGCAGAAAAAGTTTATGTAGGCGCTGATCAAATTCAGTATTTTGACAATAAGATCTATGTCTTGATTGAAAAAGAAATCTTGGAAACACCCGCGCTTTTTTCCGATGAAAGGGGTTATTACGTTATCTTAGCAGCTAAAAGCGGCAATTGTGCATGGTATGAGTGGAAATGCACAAGATGTGGTTATTGCAACTTGAGAGGAATTGATTGGGAATGTAAATCATGCCAATATCCCGTTTCCAACTAAGAACCTATCCCAGTAAAATTTTCCGTCGATTTTCGGGATTATTTTGGCCGCTTTTCAATCCAAATTCGGGGGGTTATATCAACATTCGTATATTACCCCCCAAATTTGGATCGAAAGAACCCAAAAATCGACTGAAACTTTTTACTGGGATAAGCTCAAGTTTGATTTTTAAGGCGACCCTGCTTGCTTTCCTTCTCCAAATGTCCCATCTCAGCGGGCGAGCATTTCCTCCTAATGAAAGGACAAAACAAATCATTTCGAATATTCCCGAAAAAGACCGCGAAATTCTCGACGAATTTTTTCGCAAACTGTTTTTCTTCTATGAGTTCGGGTATACGTTATTTGGAGATAAGCCGGTCAGTTTTGAAACATTCGACCTTGAACAAGAGCAAAAACCTGAATTATTCCAGACCTCCTCGACTGGGTATAAGACATGGTCGCGATATGCAAACCTTTTTCCTTCGCAAAAATATCTATTTCTTTTTTTTGAAGACCAGGTGGAGGGCATTTGTGAAATCACATTAATCAACAAGGACGGCTTTGTTAAAGCGGTTGAAGCTCATATTGATAAATTTTCAGAAGTTTTTGGTCCCGAGATCAGCCCGGAAAAGCTTTTGACGCTCGTTGTCGAAAGGCAATCCCTCTATAATACCCCCATGCATCATCGCGCTGATTTGATTGGGATCTTACTCGGTTATGGAAAAATCAATGCCGAGCTTTTCCAAAAAAGAAACGAACTTCTCATGACAGGAGCTGGGATCAGGAAAAAAAGGACAACGCCATCTCATGGATACCAATCGATCGAGGAAGAACTCGCAGCTCTCAACAAATCCTTACAATCATTCTCTAAAGAAGGAAGAATCACCTTAAACTACATGCGGCTTCCAGGTTTTGCAGCCGATCCAGGCCAGGAAGAAACGATCAGACTAAGAAAAAAATACATCAAGCTGCGAAGGCTGATTACAGAGCGGTTCGTTCAGGAGAATGTTCTCGAGACGATTGCTGAAAAATTATGTGCTAGTGAATAACTTAACGCTCAACAATCGCTTAATTCTTTTCCCCATCTGAAGAAGCCGATCCAGGCTTTTCCGCTCAAATCGCTGTTGACAGTTGAATAAGCGGTGGATTTGCTGGAGTGGAGCTGCTCATAATTTGTTTTTATTTCCCCAAATAGAGTACTTTTCTACGTCGTAATACTTCTGTACTTGCTCCCCAGTGACCGAAGGCGGCTTTGTTGGCGTAATTTCCACAAAACGCACTCCGGCTTTTGCATACTGTTCATGCAGCTTTTTATCACCAAGGTGGCCGGCGCCTCCAAAGACTAAGATTGTCGCATCTGGGAAGACAGTGAGTTTTTCTTGGGTGGTCTTAAATAAAGTATCCGTTCTGAGATCAGCTTCATGTGTGACGACATTCAATAGATCAACCAGGCCATTTAATGCCATATCGATATTCGAATTATTTCCTGAATTGATCCCTGAAAGGTTAATCTGTTGAAATCCTTGAATGATAGATTTCTTGGACTGTTTGTAAACAGCGCTATCATCCCAACCTGAGAGATAATCTTTGACGCCGTCTTGATTTAACTTTAGATTTGGAGCGAACGAGTGTTCAATTTCACGAGAAGTAAAATTGATTTTGCTGGAAGGATGGGCTTCGCAAAGGTAAACATTCAATTTGCCCTTAAGCGCATTGGCCACTTCGCCCCGAATAAAAGGTTGAGTGGTTTTGTCGAGGTGGGAGCTATCATCTAACAAGATGACTTGCGCATTGTCGACAGTGCTATTTCCATGGATTCGAATAATTTTGCCCTCGTCGATCAATGACTTGAGCTTGCCATTGGGATCGAGCGTTGCTCCGACGATTGCTTTGGGGAAAGATGAGGACTCGAGTGGATAACGGCCAGCGACAACAAGTTTCGTTGCGTTTTGTTCAAAAACGGCTGTCACGGTTCCGCGGTCTTGTAACGGGAGATCGGCTGTGTTCCATGGATTAGTAAACTTCTCTAATAGATTGACATTCTCCTGAACAGGATTTTTGTTTAGTTTTAAAATTGGATTAATTGACATAATGCTCCTTATAAATTTTTATTAATGCATTAACTATACATGAATAAACAATTAAATATAATATTAAATCTTTATTTGAATTCTTAAGCAAACAAGTCAATGAGATATAACTTATTAATTATAAATCACTTATGTCAAATGTTGCCCAGAAAACCCAAAGCCGTTAAACTTCTCCTCTTTGCCTTTCAAACGAAGTAAAATTATTTCTTTCCTGGAAAGATGGCTGAGTGGCCGAAGGCACGTCCCTGCTAAGGACGCGTACCCGCTAAACGGGTACCGAGGGTTCAAATCCCTCTCTTTCCGCATTTCTTCCAAGCCCTGAGTTCCTCAGGGCTTTTACATATTTGCATAAAATCCTAACGAAAGGGATACTCCAACTACACTGACCCCGTAGGTGTCGCCATGTCTGAAGAGACTATTTCCAAAGAGAAAATCAAGCTTGCGCCGCATTCGAAAGAATCGGAAATGATTGTGCTGGGATCGATGCTGACCAGCATCAATAGCCTGAATATCGGCGCTGACGGCCTCGATGAAAATGATTTTTATTTCACCGAGCACAAAGTCGTCTTCCAAGTCTTAAAAGGCGCCTATCGCGCTGACAAGCCTGCCGACGTGCATCTGATCGGCGAAGAGCTCAAACGGCAAGACAAGCTCAAAGCGATTGGCGGCATCGGCTATCTGACAACTCTCGCTCAATACGCAGGAACTTCCGCCTACATCGAAGAGTACATCGAACTTGTCCGCGACAAATCGATGTTACGGCGTATGATCAATGCTGCGCAAGATGTGGAACGCCAAGCGCTCAACAATCCCGATGATGTGCATGTGCTCCTCGATGATGCCCAAGCGAAATTTTTCCTCATCAGCCAAGCGGCGAATTCCAAAGCAGGCATCCTGATTAAAGATCTCTTATCGGGCGTTAAATCTACCTCTCAGCTTCCCTATTTGAAAGAGCTGCAAGAGAGGCAAGAGCGCTTTCTAAAGAGAGGGCCCGAAGATTTGGGGATTACAGGCATCCCCACCCACTTTGTGGATCTCGACAAAATGATCAACGGCCTAGGCGCTTCGAATCTGATGATTCTCGCCGCGCGTCCCGCGATGGGAAAGACAGCTCTTGCGCTCAATATCGCCGAAAATGTCGCCTTTAAAAATTCGCTTCCCGTTGGCATTTTTTCTCTCGAAATGACCGCAGAACAACTTCTGCATAGAATGATCTGCAGTCAGTCTGAGGTCGAGTCGGATAAAATCCGTACCGGATCGATCAACGGCATCGAATACCAACGCGCCGTCGCCGCCGTCAATGCAATGATGAAGGGTTCTGTCGTCATCGACGACCAGCCGGGATTGAAGATCACCGACCTGCGCGCCCGCGCCCGTCGCATGAAAGAGAGCCACAACATCCAGCTTCTGATCGTCGATTATCTTCAGCTCATTTCGGGATCAGGACTCACCCGCAATGTCGAGAACCGGCAGAATGAAATTTCTGAGATCTCGCGCATGATGAAAACGCTCGCGCGCGAACTAAATTTGCCGATCCTTTGCCTCTCGCAGCTTTCCCGCAAAGTCGAAGAAAGACAAGGGCACCGCCCAATGATGAGCGATTTGAGGGAATCGGGGTGTCTCACAGGAGATGCATTGATTCAGGATGCGCAAAGTGGAAAAGTCTATACGATTAAGGAATTGGCCGAACGAAAAAAACAAACTCCCATTTTTGTTCACGCGGTCGATAAAGATCTGAAAATTGGCAAGCATAGGTTGGTTAAAGCCTTCTACTCCGGGAAAAAGAAAGTCTACGAGCTGAAAACACGCTCAGGAAGATCGATCAAAGCCAGCGCAAACCATCCATTTTTAAAATTGGAGGGTTGGAGTCCCTTAGAAAATTTAAAAAAGGGAGATCGGATTGGATTATTTGAAAACCTCATGAATAATCCAGGTAAGAATACCAATAAGCTGCCAGAAAAACAGGCATTGCAAAGCGAGGAGAACAAATTTAAAGAGCAGGCAGAAACTTGCTTGTGTTTACTTGAACAATCGGACGTTTATTGGAACGAAATATACTCAATCCAAGAGTGCGGCATTGAAGATGTGTACGACGCTACTGTTGAGAATGTTCACAACTTCGTGGCAAATGGAATCGTTGTGCACAACAGCCTCGAGCAGGACTCGGACATCGTTATGTTCTTGCTTCGTCGAGATTATTATGACCCCTACGATAAACCAGGTCACGTTGAACTCATCGTGGCGAAAAATCGCCATGGGGCTGTCGGCAGCGTGAATTTGACCTACCGCAAAGAGATCGCCCAGTTCGCCAACTACTCGCCAATGAATGCGAGACCGGGGGCGCCGGGAGAGAACGACGAAGCGTTCGCGGCCTTTTCCCCTTAAATTTCATAATAAAAAATTTTTATCACAATGAGATCAAGTTCGAAAATGAAGTTTATGACAAAGAATTTTTTGCAAATGCTGAGGAAGGATGGGAAGTGGACTTCAACGGGCAAACCCAGACAATAACAGCGCGTTTAAGTAATTGATTTATTCCTTTGGGGACGGTAAAATAGTTTCATGAAAGGAGATAAAGTTCTATGGCATCTGTAAAGAAAAAAAGACGTGCGAAGATCGCGAAGCACAAAAGAAAAAAAAGACGCCGCCGCGATCGGCACAAAAAATAACCGTTAGGTTATCGAAAGCCCCCTTGAAGGGGGCTTTTTCTTCCTACCCTCCTTATAATCATCATGTGGACATATCCTGAAGAATTCGATGTCATCGTCGTAGGGGCTGGGCACGCCGGCTGTGAAGCTGCGCATGCGGCTGCCAAAATGGGCGCTAAAACGCTGCTTTTGACGATGAATTTGGACACGATTGCAAAAATGAGCTGCAATCCCGCTGTCGGAGGTACTGCCAAGGGACACATCGTCCGCGAGATCGACGCACTCGGTGGGATCATGGGCAAAGTCACCGACCAAACAGGCATTCAATTCCGCATGCTCAATGCCTCCAAAGGACCTGCCGTCTGGTCGCCGCGCGCTCAGGCCGATAAATTCGCCTACGCCGCAGCGATGAAGCATCGATTGGAATTAATTCCTCATCTGCACATCAAGCAAGGCACGACAGAAGCGCTCATCATCGAAAACGAAAGGGTTGTCGGTGTCGCCACACTCGAAGGAATTGCTTATCGTGGAAAAACTTTGATTGTTTCTTCCGGCACTTTCATGAGGGGATTGATCCACATCGGTCCGACGCAATTCGCCGGTGGAAGAGCTGGAGACAAGCCCTCTGTGGGCCTGTCGGCCCATTTAGAAGAGCTCGGATTCCGCTTGGGCAGGTTAAAGACCGGTACCCCGCCACGGATCAATCGCCGCAGCGTCGATTTTTCACAGATGCAGGAGCAGCCCGGCGAAGAGGGCGTCCGTTTTTCCTATGATGAGCCAGAGGGCATAAGCCTCACCCAGGTTCCTTGTCATATTACCTACACCAATGAAGAGACGAAGAAGGTCGTTCGAGCGAACTTGCACCTTTCGCCCATGTATTCCGGGGCCATTCAGAGTAGGGGTCCCCGTTATTGCCCCTCGATTGAAGATAAGATGGTGCGATTTGCTGACAAAGAGCGGCACCAATTATTCCTCGAGCCGGAAGGGTTGCACACAGAAGAGATCTACGTCAATGGAATCTCCTCCTCGCTACCATTTGATGTTCAGTTGCAGATGCTGCACACGATACCAGGCTTAGAAAAAGCGGAAGTGATGCGGCCGGCCTATGCCATCGAATATGACTATGTCAAAAGTGGACAGCTTAAACCCACGCTTGAAACGCATCGCATCGAAGGACTCTTTTTTGCCGGTCAAATCAACGGCACCACCGGCTATGAAGAAGCCGCCGGCCAAGGGTTGATTGCAGGGATCAACGCCGCGCTGAAAGTTTCCGGACGACCCCCCTTTATCCTCAAACGCTCCGAGGCGTATATCGGCGTGATGGTCGACGAGCTGATTTCAAAAGAACTCGACGAGCCGTATCGCATGTTCACAAGCCGCGCTGAGCACCGCCTGCTGCTCCGACAAGACAACGCCGACCTTCGCTTAAGGGAATACGGCCACCAATTAGGACTTATCGACGCTGTGCGCTATCATCGTTTGCTCGAAAAAAAGAAGGCGATTGAATTTGAAATGGCAAAACTTTTAAAGACGCATCGGCAATACCATGGAAAATCGACAACGCTTGCCCAGCTGCTCTGCCGCCCCGAATTCACCTACCAAATGATCTTGGAAGAATTTCCCGACCATTCCACAGATTACGGCCAAGAGATCAATTTCCAAATCGAATTGAATTTAAAATACGCTGGCTATATCGAAAGACAGGCAAATGAGGCCGCGAAATTAGAGACAATCGAGCGATTTCTCATCCCTAAAGGCTTCAATTTTTTAAACGTCTGTGGTTTGAGCAATGAAGCTCGAGAGAAATTGCACCGGCTGCAGCCCGCAAATCTCGGCCAAGCTTCTCGCATCTCTGGCGTTTCCCCTGCGGACATCACTGTTTTGATGGTAGCGTTGAAAAGCAAACGGGAATAAATTAACACCTTATGGCAAAAACCGAATCTCTACCGATCGTTCTCATCGTCTCTGCGGACAGCTACAAGAGCGCATTCTTCAAGCGATCTCTCAAGGGAAGTTTTCAAGTGATCGATGCCTCTGATAGTTTTACGGCCGTCGATTGGCTGGGGAGCGTTCAGGCGGCGGTGATTATCCTCGATGAGAAGACCCTTTCTGATACATGGCCCAGCATCGTCGAACAGATCCGAAATCTTTCCGGCTATCGCGCCGCTGCCATTTTGCTCATCACGAATAACCTAAAAAAGAATTTCCTCGTCAAAGCGATAAACATGGGGATCACCGATTTCCTGAATGAACCCTTTGACGCCGATGAAGTCTTTCAACGGATCCTCGTCGCCACCCAATCTAAACCTCCGACTAAAAAAGTCAATATGATGGCGAAAAAGTTCAAAAAAACGGCGAGGGCTTCGTTTCCGAAACTTTCAGCTGAAATTGTCGGCCTCGATAAAAATTCCTCTCTTGGCCCAATGCTCAAAAAAGTGAACAAAGCCAGGACCCGAACCAAATCCAAAAAAAACGTTTCGGAGTAGTTATGCTGAAAAGTTCTTTGCTTCTTTTAACTGTTGCGGTTTCCGCACACGCGGCCCAAACGACCACGCTAGCAGACGCCAATGCTCCCGCTGCACCTTCTTCGCCCCGCTCTCAAGCAGCGCCAATCCCTAGATACATGATGGTCACACCCGCTGCAAGGGCTGCCGATTTCCAGCAGGCTTTTGAACTCCTAAAAAAAGAGAAATCAAGCGGCAAAGTCTATTTCGAGCTTTCCGACGGGACGACGATCAACAATGTGATCGATATGGCGCCCATGTCTAATTCCACCGTGATTCTATTCCGCTTTAACTCGTCGCAAGGCATTCAGTTTCAAGTCGTCAAGATTGAAGACATCGTCAACTTGCGATATTGAATGAATCTCCTTCGCTTAAAGTCATATCCGATTTACAAGCAGCTCCTCTTAGAGGAAAGGCTGTTGCGATCTGATTTGGGCAATTGGTGCTTGATCAATGAAGGTTCTCCTCCCGCCATTGTCATGGGAATCTCAGGCAAAAGGGAAGAGCTCGTCGATTGCGCAAAAGCCGAAAGAGATAACATACCCTTGATCAAAAGGTTCAGCGGCGGAGGGACAGTCGTCATCGATGAAAATACGATTTTTATCACCTTCATTTGTGAAAAACAAATCCACAGTTTTCCGGCGTTCCCTGAGCCGATTATGAAATGGACGGAGGAGATTTATGCGGGTGCGCTAAAACATCCGCAATTTCGTTTAAAGGAAAACGATTATGTCATCGGCGATCGAAAATTCGGCGGCAATGCCCAATACATCAAAAAAGACAGGTGGCTGCACCACACCTCTTTTTTATGGGACTACGACCCTCATAAAATGCAGTACCTACTCCATCCCAAAAAAACACCGCCCTATCGCGCAGGGCGCCCGCACAACGAGTTCCTCTGCAAATTGTCGGACCATTTTTCCGATAAAGAAGCATGGATAAACAGCATTGTTCAGGAGTTAGAAATGCGCTTCCCCCTCGAGGAACTCTCTTTGGAAGAAGCGCTGACCATTTCTCAAGAGCCTGTGCGACAGTCAACAACTTTGGAGTTCTTTCGAAGCTCAGCGAGTACGACGATTTAACGCAAAGGCGCACAAGTCACCAAGACGCAAAGATTTTTACAAATCATTTTTTCAATTTTCTCCGCGACTTGGCGTCGTAGCGTCTTTGCGTAAAATCCGTCGCAAAGTCTATAATTAACTTTTGACTGCGACGGGATCGACTTCCCAATGGAGTTTATCAATCCATTCAAATTGGTCCATTGGTTCCAATCCAGTATGGTCTTCGGCGATATTTCCAAAATCGACCTTCTGTGTTCTTGGATTAAAGAAGCCGCAGAAGAAAAGATTCTTTGGTCCCGTATTCCAATTTGTTTTTGCAAAACGGACAGCTTGCGACTCAATTGCTTTTCTCTGATCTTGCGGAAGCGATCGAATCAAAACTTGATCAAACGCGAGCGAGAAGACAATCGACTGATCCTTATTGAATCGGAAAATTTTAACGAGGCCGTCATGCACCCGTTGCGAATATTGCTGCACGGTCACTCCATAGCGGGAATTCAATGTGGAAAAAAGCTGATCTACGTTTTGCATGACAGAGTCGGGAATCGGAGTGCTGAACTGATTGGAGAGCCACGCTTTGATCTTTTCTTGCAGGGCCGCTTTTGCGGCATCACTCATTTCCGACCTGGAGATCTTTTGTCCGGGATCCATCAAAGTTTTTTTAATCCATTGGTCCGGAGATTGCTTGCTCCCGAGAAAGGATTTGAATTCTTCATTTTCGAATTCGATGTTGAAAGCATGCTGCGGGCTTGTCGCGGTATCTTCATCTAGGTACTGCTTCGTCGATTCCTTCCACGATGCGAGTCCCAAAAGCCATTTTAGCAGCGCGCCGGGATCTTTTGGCTTGATGGTTTTGACATCCGGCGTAAAATCTGTTCCCGTGTCGACCGCCTCGACTTCCCACGGATTGTCGCCATCGAGCGATGTCATCGGCGTTCGCTCAAGATCGCCAAAATGGCCGACAGGGTCTCTGACTTTGCGATTGGCATCATCATAGGCCCAGAGCAGATCGCGTTCGAAATTATTGCCATGCGCGCAAAGGTTGAGAGCGTCGGACACAGAGGAAATGACTGTTCTATCTTTTGAAGAACTGACTTTGCTCAGCTCCGCTTTAGTCGCCTGATCGATCATGGCAAAGACAAAGTCCTTAAACTCATCAGGCGTGGCGACGCGCACCCCCTTATTGGTCAAGTCTTCCACATCGCGCTTATAGAGTTCAAATCCTCCCGATGAAGAGCTTCCGTCACTAGAGACGTGCTGCAAAGGAATCGATCCATTGTAAACAAGCCGGAAAGAGTTGTTCATCGTGGCTTGGAAAATTTTTTTAAATTCTTCGATCAACGTTTTCTGATATGAGCCTGCCGCTTTTTTCTCACTGTTGTCAAACACAGGCTTGAGGACCTTCATCACACAGTCGTTCACGTTACCGCGGACATAATCTCCTTGTCCGTCTTCTGCCATGGCAGCAAGCGACGTCTCCCAAGCTCTAAGCAAGCGATTATTTGATAAACTAAATCCATACTTGCCCAGAATCGTCAGCTCATCTTCGGAATGATCGGGGTGGTCGGTATTTTCCACGACAGTCTTTGCGCAATATTGGATCAGCTCACCACAAGTCATCGTTTTGGGTTTATTGGTGTAACCAAAGATCTTTTCCAAAATTTTCGGTCCCGTTGCCTCCAAATCGGAAATTCCCATTTGCTTTGCGGCTTCAATCATATTGGGGCACTCCCAGAACATCTTCCCATTAAACTGATCCACGGCGCCGGTGCCCTGCAAGGTCAATTGCCTGCTGAGCGCATCGTCGGCGATCGTCGTCTCAAAAAAGAAATGATCGGGAACGCCGTTGACATTCCGGGTCAAAAAGCCGTCACGCAGGATCGCCGCATAATCGGCAACCGAGTTGAGCAAAAATTCATTGTGCTTTTTGATTGCCCAAGAAACCGCAAAGCAATCTCCCACAGGCCCTTGGTTAAGCTGGCTGAGCAACGCGCCTAAGACGAGCCGCTGGCAGTGAATTTGTTTAATTTGTTCCGTAGCCGAAAGCCAAAGCCCAAGATCGGCACGAATGAGAGCTATCGACGGGCACTGTGTTTTAGAGGGAGGTTGAACAGCATCGAGCGCGCTTTGCCAGGAAGTGTCCATTTGGTCCAAAACATTAAGCATGCCTTGCTCGTATTCCAATAGGTTGGGCCCGGCGAAAAATTCCGATTTAATTTTAGAGATCAAGCCAAGGTTTAATTGCCCTTGGGACGTCAAAAGCAAACACGCAATTCTCTTAGGCTTCTCGATAAAAAGAAACATGTCCTTATCCTGCAGCCCAAAGGCGTTTGCTTCATCATTTTTTTCCATTAATTGTTTAAGGTGTTCTTTGAAATATTCTGTGACCCGTTTATCGATATAGGCTACTGCATCAGCAACCGACATTTTGCTCGGATCGTAGTTGTTTGAGGTTGAAATCGCAAAGTCAGCATCAGCGACCACTTTTCCAATGTCTTCACGCGCTTTTAGGATGATCGCCAGCTGCTGCGTTTGGAGATCTTTCGGATTTCCTCCAGTAGTTAACACACTGTGAATCTTTTGATCGGCGTCCATCCGGATGGCTTCGCACAATTTAAAGGCAACGCCAGCAGATGCGGAATGATCCCTTAAAAAGCCGTAAAACGTTTGCAGGCGGATGTTTTCTTTTCCCCAATCGACCGGGGCGGATTGAGCGGGGGCCGCGGCTTTAGGCGCTTCGGAAAGGGCCTTGATTCGGTTTGTGATGGCATTTTGCACCGAAGTCAACATCGACTCAAGCCAGGTCCCCTTCGCGGAATGATGAGCGTCCTGCTGTGCTTTTACAGAATGGTATTGATTGCGCTTGATCAGAGAACCGAGCAACCCTTCGAGATGAGTTTGCACTTGGTTCGGTTGGAATCCTCCTTGAAGAAGGCGGCTAGCGGTCATTTGTGTTGTGCTCATAAATCCCTCCCTTTTGTAAAGAGATCCTTTAAAGGATGAACCCGACACAAAATTTTTGTAAATCAAAAAAACCGTCGAATGGGGCCAGATAAGGGCTGCAATAACCTATTGAACTAGGTGGGATCGCTTCCTAAAAGACGGCGGTAAAGCCGAAAATTTTAGCGTCATGATCCCCTAATGTATACTTATCGTTAATGAGCACCGCAAAATTACCGTGGTTATCCCATTCAACGGAAAAAATTGGGCATTATTTTATCAGAAGGGGAAATTATTCAACATTATTTTTTTGAGTCGGGCAGACCGGCCATTTCGTTGAGCGCTTGTTTGACGACATTGCGTCCAATTAAGGCTATCGACTCTGTCAGGGGAATGTTTTTGGGGCAGACCGCAGCGCAATTTTGAGCATTGCCGCAATCGCTCACCCCCCCTTCTTCCATCATCGGCCGCAGGCGTTCCCCGTCCATTAATTTGCCCACGGGATGGGAGTTGAAAAGCCGCACTTGGGAAATGGCCGCAGGGCCGATGAATTTGGAATGGGAGTTGATTTGCGGACAAGCTTCCGAGCAGCAGCCGCAAGTCATGCACGTCGAAAGGACGTACATCGCTTCTTGCACTTTGGGACTAATTTTAGGGCCGAATCCACGGTCAAGGGCGTCATCGGTCTCGATCCACCCTTTGATGCGCTTCAAATTTTCAAACATGATGTCGCGATTGACGACAAGATCTTTGACCAAAGGAAATTTCGTCATCGGCGCGATCGTCACGGTATTGCTGCCGGTCGCCTCGAGCAATTGGTGGATCAAAGCAGTGCAGCCTTGGCGCGGCCGCCCATTGATCAGCATTGAGCATGAGCCGCATACTTCTTCGAGGCAGCCCTGTTCCCAAGCGACAGGAGTGACTTTTTCTTTTTTTCGGTTAACCGGATTTTTTTGGACGTCCATCAGTGCCGCAGTGATATTAAAATACGGTTTTAATTCGAGTTCGAATTCTTCCCAATATTGTTTTCCCGGAACCCCTCGATAAATTTTCAAAATGAAAGTCTTCATATCACACAGGCAATTTGATGTTTGCTGGCAAGTTGTCAAAGTGGGGCATCACTTTTTTTGCCTTGCTGTAATCGCGCGCTATCGGTTTTAAATAACGCAAATCGACCGGCACGTAGCTGATCACAGGCTCGTCCTGATCCGGATCATATGTTGCAATCGTCGTTTTTAGCCAGTTCTGATCATCGCGCTGCGGGAAATCGGGCTTATAGTGAGAGCCGCGGAACTCATTGCGGAGCAAAGCGCCCTTTGTCATCACGAGGGCAAGCTCGAGCATTGGGCTGAATTGATTAGCGAACGCATAAGTTTGATTAACATTGAGCCCGTGGTCGTCCAGACTGATGTTCTTGTAGCGCTCCCGAATGGCCTTGATTTCATCGATCGTTTTTTTCAAATCGGCATTATTGCGTTTGACGGTGACGTTTTTCACCATGACGTCGGCAAGCTCATCGTGAAGCTTGTGCACATTTTCATTCCCGTTTCTCCCCATAATATCGCGCATCAAGGCCTCCTCTTGCATCAAAGCATCGGAGAAAATGCGTGCGGGGAGGTTGCCATAACTTGCCTTGAGCGATTCGAGATAACGAGGCACCTCCATGCCGGCGACAAGGCCACCGAAGATGCAGGAGAGGAGCGAATTGGCGCCGAGGCGGTTGGCGCCATGGTATTGGAATTCCGACTCGCCGATATTGAAACAGCCAGGGATGTTGGTCATTTGCCTAAATCTTTCCATCCGGTCTTTGTCGTCGGCGGCCGGCCAATCGACCCACGCGCCTCCCATCGAATAATGGACCGCTGGGAAAATTTTCATCGGCACTTTGTGAGGATCTTCGCCTGTAAATTTGCGATAGATGTCGAGGACCGACTCGATCTTGTTCTGGATCTGGCGCGAAAGATGGGAAACGTCGAGATAAACTTGCATGCCCCCTTCGACGCCCAGGCCAAGTTCACAGATCCTGAGCACTTCGCGCGCGCCGATGTCGCGGGGGACGAGATTGCCGAATGCGGGATACATCTCCTCGAGGAAATACCAAGGCTTTCCCGTCACACCGCATGGGATTGTCTTTCCCTCCGGCGTCGCAATCGATTTAGAAGAATCCCCATAGACCCAAATCCTCCCGCCCTCTCCGCGTGACGACTCCGAGATGAGGCGCAACTTGTCCTCTCCTGGAATCGCCGTCGGATGGATCTGAATGAATTCACCATTGGCGTATTTCATCCCCTGCATGTAAAGCCGTCCGTTGGCAGCGCCCGTGCAAAAGGTCGAATTGGTCGATTTTTTAAAAATAAGCCCGGGGCCTCCTGTTCCAAACACAACAGCATCTGCCTTCAACACCTCGTGCTTTGAATTCAAGAGATTCATGATGACGATGCCACGCGCGCATCCCTCTTCATCGAGAACAAGACGCATGAACTCGTGATTTTCAAATTTTTCAACTTGGCCTTGCGCTTCATAGCGGCGCACTTGCTCGTCCAGTGAGTAAAGCAGTTGCTGGCCGGTCGACGCTCCGCAAAAAGCGGTGCGGTGATAAAGAGTCCCGCCGAAACGGCGAAAATCGAGATTTCCCTCCGGAGTGCGATTGAAGGTACAACCGAAACGGTCGAGCATACGGATAATCCCAGGCCCTGCAAGACACATTTCAAGAACAGGCGGCTGGTCGGCGAGAAAATCTCCACCCTTAATAGTGTCATAGGCGTGGATCAGCGGAGAGTCGTCCTCATTTTTCAAGTTCATTGCCGCATTGATGCCGCCCTGTGCGCACACCGAATGAGACCGCTTCACTTTTGTGACAGAAACGATTTTGACATGGCATCCATTCTCGGCCAGCTTCATCGCTGCGGCAAGCCCGGCGAGACCACCGCCCACAACGATCACCTCTTTTCCCATTTTGCCCATGTCAATTCCTTAAGTTTATCCAATACGTTCCCCAGACGGCGGCAAGTCCAAGGAAAAGCATGACCGCCATGAACACAATACTGACCATGACCCACGCCCTTTGCGCAGCCATTTTCAATACCCATCCCCAAGTGATTAAAAATGTCCAAAACCCATTGCAGGCATGAAAACACGCGGCAATGACAAAGATCGTATAGAGGCCGATGTAAATGGGGTTTTTAAATGTGTTCCTCACAGCGAGAAGGGAAGCAGTGCCAAATTCTTTGGCGCAGGCGATCACATGGCCATAAGCGATGTTTTGCTTCTTCAAAGCGTCGATTTGCGCCGCTGCATAAGAATCATAAAGCCTCACATCTAAGCGGCCGGCCAATGTAGGAAGCCCCTCGTCCATCGACACCTGGATCAAATAATAAGTTTGATCGCCGGTTTGGACTTTTGTCGGGTAATCGATAAACCGAAACTTCGTCACATGTCCGATAATGCCGACGAGCAAAATCCAAGAGGTGATGCGCTGCCATGTGTACGCGCGGTTGCGCCCAAGACGAACAGAAGGAGTGCTTCCATCGGAGCGACCGCTGTTCGACTTTGCCGTCAATAGATATTTGACGCCCCAAATCATGTGAATCAAAAAAGGGACGCCAAGGAGTGTGACTTCGATCACTTCAAGGTAGGGAAGATTGTGGATGGCGTTCACCATATCGACAAACCCTTGGCCGTTGTCGCCAATCCAAAGGGCCGCCTGCGAATTGGTGAGCAAGTGTTCGATCAAAAATAGGACAAGCCAAAGTCCCATCAGCGAATGAAGCCTGCGCCAAATAAATGCCTTAGGGATCGTCGCTGTTGCAACAGTCATGATATAAAACTCTTGAGTAAAACAGCTTTACATAAGCCGATTCTTCAAGTTGTTTGTGTATACTCTTTACCGAAGTTTTGAAAAAGAAAAAAATCGCTCCGCGTTTTCCACAGTTGCCGCAGCGAGTTTCTCGGCGGAAACGCCCATGGCGTCTGCGACAGCGCGCGCGGTTTCCGGCAGGTAAGCGGGCTCGTTCAATTTGCCTCGTTGGCTTTGGGGAGCAAGGTAAGGGGCGTCGGTTTCAATCAACAATCTATCGAGTGGAACATACTTGATAATCTCCCTTAACGCCACCGATTTTTTAAAAGTCACAATGCCGCTGATCGACAGGTACCATCCGCGGTCGAGCACGCCGCGCGCTTCCTCTAGATTCCCTGTAAAACAGTGCAACACGGCCGGATAGCCATGATATTCCTCGTCCGCCATCGCAAAAAGATCGGCAAACGCATCGCGGCAATGAAAAATCAGGGGGAGTTTTACCTCTCTTGCCAATGAGAAATACAGAGAAAAATATCTCTGCTGCTCTTTTCGATTGGAATGTTCGTAAAAATAATCCAGCCCCGTTTCGCCGACAGCAATCAATTTCCCTTCCCTCGCATTGGTCTCGACAAAAGGGAAAAAAGAGGCTCCTTCCGTCTCCACGTCATGAGGCGTCGTTGCGGCCGCATTAAAAATCCAAGGATGGTCTTCATGCAATAACAACCCTTCGACCAAGCTTTTTTCATCCGTGCAAATGTTGACGATTTTTTCGATGCCCCCCTTTTTTGCTCGCAGAGCGACATCGCTTAATACAGGCAGTATCTGTTCCGATGTGAGATGAGCGTGAGTGTCGATCAGTTTCATTCTACCAAGATAGATTTAGGAGAAATTTTTGTCGATGGATGCAGGAATTTGAAAGTGGGAGGCCATGTCGATTTTCATGACATCGGAATGAGAAAGCTTACAAATGGTGGACAAACAACCCTGTGCTGGCCTCTTCATCAAGTCAATGCAAACATAAGGAGTCACCTCAACAAATTCATAGCCGTGAATAAAATCGATCCCATTGAAGGGATGGGAAAATTCACGCTCCACCTCTTGCGTCCAGTTGCGCTCCCAATTGTGGCCCCAAGACGCGACTTTGCGAAGCATCTGCTCTTTGGTGCGCACCCAGCTGTAGTGATGGAACATGGGCTTTCCATCCAAACCGAGGACTTTTCCTTTTTTTTTGCCTTGCAAGTGATCGAAGATCCCACCCCGTTCGCGTGGATTCATCAAAAGCGCGCCGTCGATCGCTTCCCTTTTTACAAGCAGTGGGGTATTTTCCCACGTTTTTGCTTGAAAGCGCGCCTCGCGAAAATACCAATAGCCGGCGAGACGAATGGCCTCATATTCAAAATAGGGAAATTTGCTCTGCCATTCCAGCAAACGCTCGGCATCGGCAATCTCGTCGCAGTCGAGAAATAAAACGTATTGAATTTCTTTTTTGAGAAAAAAATTCCCAATCATTCGGGCTAAATTGTGCCAATAAGAGGAAGGATGCGAGCCATACAAGCTCTTCTCTTTATCGAACGGAAATTCGATAAATTCGACATCGCCATTTTCCGCGTAGATAAGGTCTAAGGTTTCCCGGTCTTCTTTTTTCCCATCGAAAAAATGGTCGCAGGCAGGCACGATGATCTGCTCGGAAACGGGCTTAATCGCGTCGATGCAGTGCCGCAAAAAAGGATAATCGTTGCTGCAAAAATTAATAACGGTTCCGAACTTCATCATGTAGCTGCCGCTTAAAGGCTTCCTGCTTGCTGACTGTAATGACATTGGGGAAACGGTGCAAGCCCTTTAGAAATTCTTCACGGGAAACTGGGGGCAGCTGAGGCAGGGACTCCAGGAGGGGATCGAAAAGAGGCTCGATTTCTCTGTAGCAAAAACGGCGAATGAAGTCTTTGCCATTGAAAGGGCGCGAAAATTCTTCGTGGATCAGATGTTCCCAATCGCGTTCCCAATGATGCCCCCAAACGGCAAATTTTTTGAGTAGCTCTTCTTTCGTGCGAACTCCGGTGTAATGGCGCACCATCGGTTTCCTATTTTTGCCTAAGACATTCGACTCTTTTTTTTGCGGAAGCCGCTGAAAAATCCCCATTCTCTCATCCTCATCCCACAAAAAATCAGGATCGAGCGCCGTTTTTTTTACGAGCAGGCTCATCGCATCAAACTCAAGGGCCTCGTATTTCGCTTCCCGGAAATGCCAAAGACACGAGAATCGATAGCAAGAGTGATGATCTAGATCGGCTGTTTGAAGCCAATCGAGGAATGCCTCTTTCTCGATGATCTCGTCGCAATCAAGAAAAAGCAAAAAATCGGTAGTCGAATAGAAAAAACTCAGCCATCTTCCTGTGTTGTGCCATTCATGGCGCCAGTCCGGGTGATCGGGATAATTAGGGGAAAAAGCACGATAGCTTTCCTTGGGGTCGAAATGAAAAAGAAGAAATTGGCAATTGGGAAAAGTTCGAAAAGCCTCTTCTAAAAGAGCGTAATTTTCTTCGGAGCCATCAAAATAATGGTCGCATACAGTAATGAGGATCCTGTCGCAAGGGCAAGCCCCTGAAACACAGTGTCTTAAAAAACGCCAATCATTAGAGCAAAAACTGATGACTGCAGTAATGCTAGTGCCCGACCTCGAAATTCTTTGGAGATTTTTGCGCATCAAAGCCCCGGGGTTGAGTCATCGACAAGGGGGGGTAGTATCAATTGCAATACAACCCCCTTGTCGATGACTCAACCGCGGGAGCTTTCATGCAGCAAAAATCCCAAAGAATTTCGAGGTCGGACACTTGGCAATGTTAACTGCTCCAATAGCGAAATCGCCGCGACGCCTGATAATGTTCGACAACAATCTCTTCTGGATTTATTTCATGGGCATCGAGATCGAAAACCTTGGCATAGGCGATCGGCAAAGAAAAAATTTTTACTGATTCCCCTCGCTCAATCAAATCCACCAGAGAAGTTTGGTCTAAGAATACCAAATCTTCCTTGTCGTCAATTTTTTGCTGGCAATAGCCGCACCATTTGTCGATAAATTTGAGGCCGGCGGCCGTATGATTCAAAAAAAAAGAGCCAGAAAAGTATTTAAATCTCTTGTCAAAAGAAAATCTCTTCATTTCCCGAAAGGCCAAGTCGGCCCTCATCATCGATGAAAAATCGGGTTTTTTTTTAAACACGGCATCTGCGTCCACCCAAAAAACGGGTCTTTTTTTCTCGAGAAGTTTCCTTCGGATAAAAAATGGCTTGATGGCGCAATTGCGCTCCCAAGGCCCCTCAGAAGGAATTCCTTCGATCTCTGCTTCGATGCCAAGAGTATGGCATGAATGGATAAGCGACAGCGCTTCCACCTGATAGGGGGAATTTTCTGTGTAAAAGCTGATCACTAAAGGCTCTTGCGCCATCCTTGACTTTTAGCTCCTGTTTAAGGTATCTCTAGAGCATATCATGAATACAACAAATGTCTTAGCCAACATCGGGGCCTTCACGACGGCCTACGCCCATTCCGACTTCCTAGGTAAAATTATTATCCTAGCGTTGATTTCTTTGTCTATCCTTTGCTGGATCGTTTTAATTCAGAAAATCTGGATGACTCGGCAAGTTAGCCAAATTTCTAAAGCATTCTTACGCGCTTACCAGCTCAATAAAGAGCGCCTGCTGCATCTTGAACTGGAAGAGCTCCCCAAACCCAGAAACAAATTCATCCCCCATCCTTATGGGGAAATCTTCCGGGAGTTGAAACAAAAGACATTCGAAATCTTGAATAAAAACCACTATTTTTCTGAAAAAAGCGGGGGCAAACAATTTCCCCAGGTCTATCTTTCTCCCAATGATCTGGAAATCGTCGAGACGCACGTGCTCACGACCATTTCCTCCCAAACAAAGCTCCTCGAGAAAAATCTTTTCGTGCTCTCCACCATCACGACGCTCGCTCCGTTTCTCGGCCTTTTGGGAACAGTCTGGGGCATTTTGATCACATTCTCTGAAATGCATTCAGGAACGGCTGTCGGTTCCAATGCCGCCGTGTTAGGAGGTCTCTCGACAGCCCTTTCGACGACAGTGCTCGGCCTGATCATCGCCATCCCAGCTCTCATCGCTCACAATTATCTCAAAAATGCGACTAAGAATGCCTCTTCAGATATGGAAGAGTTCCTTTATCAACTCCTCTCATCTGTCGAGCTGCAATATCGCAAAGCAGACGTATAAGCTATGCGAAGATTACGCCTCTCTGCTCTAAAAGATGGGTCATCCGACGAAACACCCATCAACCTGACGCCCTTAATCGATGTTGTTTTCATCGTTTTGATCATGTTCATCATCATCGCCCCCATGGTGGAACTAGATCGCGTCCAGTTGGCCTCGGCAGCACAACACGACAACAAAGAAATGGCGGTCGTTCAAGAAGACAACCCTGTGGCCATCCACGTTCACGATGACAATTCCATTTGGATCAATCGGCGTGTCGTTACGGAAAAAGAGCTCCTTCAGATATTGAAACAAGCAAAACGAAACTATCCGCAAAAGATTCCCCAGCTTTTTCAAGACAAAAAAGCGCAGTTTGGCATTTATCAAACGGTAAAAAACGCCGTCGAAATGGCTGGTTTCGAGCAACTCGATGTGATCCTTCAACCGGGGTAAAAATGATCTGTTCGCGGGAGCAATTTCAAAAAAACCCTCTTCAGAGTTTCATTTTATCTCTGATTATCTTTATCCATATTGTTTTTTTACTCATTCTCATTATTTCTCCTTCTTTTGCATTTCGCAAAAAAGAACAGAAACCTTTGATCGTAAAAACCATTATTCCAAAGCCACCTTCAAGAACAATACCCCTCGAGAAAAAAGCTCCTGTGACCGCTCCAAAAGCCATCACAACGCCGCCAACCAAGCAGCAAACTCCCAAAAAAGAAGCCCCAGCCTCGAAAACAATGGCTCCTAAGCCCGCGCCAATTCCCAAAAAAGAGGCCGCCGTCGTTGAGAAACGGCTCAGCAAATCAAAACAGAACCCACCTGCTGCTAAGAAAAGTCCCCCCGAACGAGCAAAAATTTCTGATTCTCTCTTAAAAGAGTTAGAAGAGAGCATTGCCACAATCGACAAGAAGAGCGTTTCAAAAATGACTTCTCCGAGTAAAGCAATCGCTCCAATTCCTTTGCAAATTGATCTTCACTCTTCCGATTCTGAAGCAGACGCCGATTACACGGACCTTCTCGTCAGCAAGCTGCATGAGTCATTGCGCCTTCCTGATTTTGGCGAAGTGAAAATTCAATTGAGCTTGCGCCAAGATGGGTCAGTCGTTAAAGTAGTTGTCCTTAAGGCGCAAAGCGAAAAAAACAAGCAGTACCTGGAAAGCAATTTGACGAGATTGAAATTTCCTCGTTTTGAAGGAACTTATTCAAATAAAAAAGAATATACCTTTATACTGAGATTTTGTAATGAGTAGGTAATGTATATGAAATTACTGTTTTTTCTTATATCTTTTCTCCCTGTGGTCGCTTTTTCTGCGGATGCAAACGAACAAGAAATTCGCGTTCATCTTGCGACGTCAAGCTCCCTGCAGCCGATCTACATCAGCAAAATTCAATCTCCAGACGCCTCTTTTGACGCTTCTTACCTTGCACAGCTCGAGGCGGTGCTCGCGCACGACCTCAACTACAACGGGGCGACGAAGGTTTCGGCGAAAAGCCCTGAAAAAGAGCAACTTCTTTTGTCCAAAGACAATGCCACTGCTTTCAATCCCACTTCCTGGAAAAATTTTGGGATCCCCTTTGCTGTTCGCCTGCAAATGTCCAATCGCATTCTCAGCGCGAGCGTCTTTAACTCTCAGAGCGGCTCTCTCAAATCTTTCCCTGAAATTTCCCTCTCCGGCGATCTAAATAAAGACCGGCAACAGCTGCATAAAATCGCCGACGCCATTACTAAAACTCTATTCAATCAAGAAGGAGTGGCAAACAGCCGCATTTTATATTCCTATCAGGTTAAAAATCCCCGCCCCGACGGCTCTGAATGGGTTTCGGAAATCTGGGAATGCGATTGGGATGGGGCCAATGCGAGACAGCTGACGCATGATGGTAGCTACTGCGTAACCCCCGTCATCATTCCACGCAGCCAGCGTTTTAGCAATGACCGATTCATTTACGTTTCTTATAAAATGGGACAACCCAAAATCTTCTTGGGCTCCCTCAAAGGCGGAGCAGGAAAACGGCTCGTCGACCTGCGCGGCAATCAACTTCTGCCCGCCATTTCTCCGCAGCGAGACAAAATCGCTTTCATTTGCGATGCCGGCGGACGGACCGATCTTTTTATGCAGCCGTTCAATCCTGAGACAGGCGAGGTGGGCAAACCCGCGCAACTTTATTCGTACCCCCGTTCGACCCAGGCATCGCCGACGTTCAGCCCTGATGGTTCGAAGATCGCTTTTGTCTCTGATAAAGATAGCGGCATGCGTATCTACATCATCTCTGCCGCCGCTTCCGAAAAAAGAGGCAACGCTCTCATGATAAGCAAACAAAATCGAGAAAATTCTTGCCCCTGCTGGTCGCCCGATGGAACAAAATTAGCCTATAGTGCTAAAACAAATGGTATAAGGCAAATATGGATATACGACTTCGGCTCAGGCGAAGAATCGCAGCTTACTTCGGGGCCGGGAAATAAAGAAAACCCCTATTGGGGCCCCGACAGCAAGCATCTCGTCTTCAATTCGACCGATGCTTCGAGCTCTGAACTTTACGTCGTTAACTTGAACCAGCCTGAGGCAGTCAAAATCAGCAGAGGACTCGGAAAAAAACATTATCCGACATGGGGTCCTAAATAAAATGGAGTTAAAAAAAATGAAACGGATTAGAATTTTCATCATCTGCGCCTTGGCCTGCGGCCTTGTCTCAGGATGCAAAAAGAATAACGCAGGCGGTGTATGGGATGACGACTCGACTGCAGGAAATTACAAAGGAAATGCGAGCTCATTGTGGGGCCGCACCGAAAGCCATGACGAAGATTTCTTTGCTCCCAGCGATGAGGATTTTATCGGCCTCAAAGATGAAGACTTGCGTTCCCAATTTGCCGACGGCGCCATCCCGCAGCCCAAAAATTCCCCCGGGGAGCCTGGAAGCGGCATTCCCGGCCTCGAGGCCTTCCACTCACCCACAGGCGCAGAAATGGCGATCTTCAAAAACGTCTACTTCAACACTGACGATCATATTTTACGCGGTCAAGACTATGTCGCCGTCATCGACCGAATTGCCGATCACCTAAAGTCTCATCAAAATGTATACCTCTTCATTTCTGGTCACTGCGATGAAAGAGGTCCCGAAGCGTACAACCTCTCGCTCGGGGCGCGTCGCGCCAATTACATCCGCTCTTTGCTCGTGCAAAAAGGAGTCGATCCTGAGCGGCTTCATACCGTCTCCTATGGAAAAGAGCGGCCTGTCGACCTCGGACACAACTCTGAATCCTGGACGAAAAACCGGCGCGGCGAATTCCGAATTTTTCAACGGTAACAGGGACTGATGCGAAATTTAGTTATCATTATCGCCTTCTGTTTCGCTTTTCCCCTCATGGCGAAACCGGCATCGGGGATTTATCATTCCCCCGATTTGGATGAATTTCGCATCGAGCTCGACGATCTCAAGTACGCTCTCAAAGCTGTACAAGTCGATATCAATCTTCTCGATGAGCGCTGCAAAAAACAAGACCGCGCGCTTGCCCAAAACAAAGAGCCGAATCCCGCTTCGGCGCAAATCCTTATTTTAGAAAAGAGAATTGCGCAGCTGGAAAAAACTTTGGACAAAGCCGCCAATGATTTGCGAAATTTAAGCACGGCGTCCGCTCAGGCCTTAAATAGCATTCAAGAGCTGGAAAAAAATCTGATTTCGCACGAAAAAAGACTCGACGAGGTCGCCAAGCTCAAAGGGACGCTGACGAGCATTTCTAAAGCGATCAGCCAAAAGGCGCCGGAACCTTCCGCTAAAACCTATCGAGTCAAAGCCGGCGATTCTTTAGAAAAGATCGCCCGCCACAATCAAACCACAGTCGAAACAATAAAAAAAATCAATCAGCTCTCGAGCGATAAAATCGTCGTCGGGCAAGAATTGAGAATATCGAATGAATGACGACCCACGAAATGGGTACATAGGAATCTTCGATTCAGGGTTCGGCGGACTGACGGTGATGCGCGCCATCCGCGACCTCATGCCTCATGAAAATATCATCTACTTTGGAGACACTGCCCGCCTTCCCTACGGCAGCAAGAGCTCCGAGACGATTTTGCGCTATTCCCTTGAAAATGCCGCCTTCCTGAATTCCCAAGGGATCAAGGCTTTAGTGATCGCCTGCAACACTTCTTGTTCCGCAGCATTAGAGCAAGTCCGCGCCGCGTCGGAGATTCCGGTCATCGGCGTTACCGAGCAAGGCATCGAGGAGGTCTTAAAATTCTTTCCCGAAGGCAAAGTCGCCATCTTGGGCACGCGCGCCACCATCACATCCGGCGTTTATCAAAATGGAATCTTATCACGCCGCAGCTCACTCGAACTCTATTCTATCCCTTGTCCGCTTTTCGTCCCGCTCGCCGAAGAAGGCTTCGTCGAACATCCGATATGCGCGCTCATCGTCCAAGAGTATCTCCACCCCTTAAAAAACTGCGGCATCAATGGCATCCTGCTCGGCTGCACACATTATCCCCTTTTGCAATCGATCATCCAGCACGAACTCGGCCCAGATGTTCAGTTGATCGACCCCTCGATCGCCTGCGCGGAGAAAACGCGCTCCCTCCTCGCAGAAAAAAATCTCCTGAACCCATCCACGCGCGCCCCCCATTATCAATTCTTTGTGTCCGACGACCCCGAAAAGTTCCGCCTCCTCGGCAAAACCTTCCTCAACTATCCCATCGAACACGTTTCGAAAGTGACGGATGCCAACGCAAAGACGCTACGCCCCGAAGCCGCGGAGAAAAATTGAAAAATGATTTATTAAAATCTTTGTGTCTTTACGCCTTTGCGTTCAAATAACCCTAAACCAATCACCCGTGATGGTGTTCGTCGTAGGCTTTGTATTTGTAGAGAAGGTAGAAGGCTAGGAAGGCGATCAAACCTGAGAAGATGTAGAGGGCATGCTTGTTGATGCCCATTAAAAGTCCGCCTAAGATGGGGCTGATCATCGCGGCGACTGAATTCATCGACTGATTGATTCCCAAGATGCTTCCCTGAATCGATGCGGGCGCTTTCAAAGACACCGTCGCGATGCCGTTGGTCCAGCATAAAGAAGCGCAGCAGACTGCCGGAAAAAATAACAGCAGGAATATAGCGAGCGATGGAGAGAAAAGCAGGGATAAAAGCAATAACGACACGGCAAGAAGAGAGATGAGCAGAGTGCGGCCGGGGAAATAAAATTGAGCGAGAATGCGGTTGATGAAAAGATTCGCCAGCCCCCAAAGAGCCCCGACTGCCATCAGGCAAAAAGTGATCTTTCCAATGTCAAGTTTGTAATCGAGAAGCAGAAAAGTAGGGAGAAATTGCATCGAGGCGACCCAGGCCCACATGAATAAAAAATTAACCACATAGATCACGCGCAATTCTTTGATTTGGAGTCCGACGACAATGTTGTGGATCCCTTTAAAAGGGTTGGCGCCGCCCCTTTTGGAAGAGGGATGCGTTTCATGAAAAAGCAAGATCATGCAGATCAGGTTGACGTAAGATAAAAGGGCGGTGATCCAAAGAGGAAAACTCGGATTGAAATAACTGCTGATGTGGGGATCGGAAAAAAGTCCCCCAAATGCAATCGCGATAATGAAGCTTAGGCCCCCAATGGCACCGATCTGCCCAAAATTTTTAGCCCGAGTCGCATCATCTGGACTCATATCTGCGATTGCCGCTAAACAAAGAGTTAAATTCCCTGCAAAAAAACCAGTGAAAAAACGGCTCACGAATAAGCCTGAGAGCGATCCTGCCATGATGCTCACCGATGTGAAGGTATAGCCGATGGCCATGCCTAAAATGGTGATAAAAAACGCTCTCTTACGGCCAAATCGATCGGAAAATTGTCCAATCAGAGGAGCGCCGAAAAATTGCGCCAAAGGAAAAGCCGCGATTAGCAGTCCTAGCAGAACCGTTTTTTCAAGATAAGGCGTCGTGATCGAAATGATCGAATGGGACTTGACGATCAAAGGCGTAAAAATCGGGAAGATGATCGCCAGCCCGAAATTATCGAGAAAGTAAGTGAGGAGAATAGGAAAAAGAGAACGCTTTTTTTTCTTTTCCTCAAGTATCATGCAGTCATTTTTTTCCCAGCTGCAACAGGGGGAGTTTCTTCGCGAAAGCGGTACCCGACCCCCCGTACGGTTTCGATCCAATCAAAATGGGGGCCAAGCTTTTTTCGAAGTGAGGCGATATGCACATCGATATTGCGGTCGACGATAAACGCATCGTCATTGTGAATATCGTCGAGAAGTTGATTGCGGGTCAGGACTTTTCCGCGATTGGTGAGCAGACGCCTTAGGATACCAAATTCAGAAAGGGTGATCGTGATGATCTTATCCCCTTTGCGGAGAAGATACCGATCGACCTCCAGGGTAAATTCTCCGAAAGAGATCACTTTGGGGGCCTTTTCCGGCTCTTTGCTGCGCCTCAAGACCGCTTTTATCCGTGAAAAGAGGACCTTAGGTGAAAACGGCTTGGCCACATAGTCGTCGGCACCAAGCTCCAACCCCAGCACCATATCGAGCTCCTCGCCCTTCGCCGTCAATATGATCACGGGAATTGTCCTCAACTCCGGATTGCTTTTGATCTTTCGGCAAACATCGAATCCATTTTGCCCAGGCAACATAATGTCGAGGATCACCAGATCGGGTTTTTCCCGTTCAATCGCCCGATATCCATTAATACCGTCCACCTCGACGTGCATTTTATAGCCCGTGGCTTCCGCTTGAAGTTTGATCAAGGCAGCAATATCTTCCTCATCTTCGATCAGGAGGATTCTCTTCTTGTGGCTCATGTGATCCCTCGATTCTTAAATAACCTTTCTTAATTCAACAAAGAAATTTAATTTTTTTCACGCACTTTCTTTAAAAATATCGCGTCGGTGTGTAAAAGGAGGGAATTAGGCGAATTTTTAGAGGTTTTTTCCATGAAGCAAACTCTTTTCATGATAGCGATGGGTACAATCCTAATGTCTGCCTGTGAAAACAAGGCCGAAACGGGAGCCCTTGTCGGCGCAGGCGCAGGTATGCTCGCTGGGGGTCTCATCGGCCACTCGGCCGGTGGCGTTTTAATCGGAGGAGCAGCTGGCGCAGTCGGAGGAGCGTTGATTGGAGCCGCGCTCGATTCTTCCGACCGCAATAATTTGGAGCAACAATCTCCGCGAACGTTGAACAAGATCGACAATCGAGAACAACTTTCGATGAGAGACATCGAAAAAATGTCCCAAGCGGGAATTAGCGATGACAAAATCATCGGCGCAATCAGCTCCACTGGCAGCATCTATTATCTTTCCACGAGCGATGTGCAGGAATTGAGAAATTCTGGGGTGTCGCAACGGGTGATCGATTTCATGCTCCAGACCGGTTATCAGTGACGAAAAAGAGAACCATGATTAGATTATTATACTGCGCCCGCTTAGGTTTTGTAAATTTAGACTTAGCGAGACGCAGCAAAATCGAAGCGAAGCGATCCGAACACTGCAAGCATCCAGTGGATGGTTGCAGGTCATACCGGAATCGAAGTTCAGGATGACTGGAGAGACCATTGTTGAATAGCAAGGCTGCGAAGACACGAGAAGATCCGGTGACCTTCGCAGTGCAAAGCAGGTGAGCACAGCGAACCGGGGCAGTAAGGAGCAGGTGAACGCAGTGAACCGGCCGATCGATTTGGCAAAGTCGCAGCCAGTCAAAATTCACGAAACCTAAGCGGGCGCAGTACACATGACCACATCGGAAACTTTTTTCAAAGAGGATTCCTCTCCCTTGTCAAACAACCGCTCGCGGCTTGACGAGCAGATGGAGCGTTTTTGTTCGGAGGCGCTGGAAGATTTTAAGCAAGTCACTCGCCAGTATGCGTTCTTTCATATCGTTTTCTTTTCGATCGCCGTATTAGAGCTGGCCGCTTTCGTCCTGTTTTTTTCTTTTCTGACAAAAACGACGATCTTCGCCTTCTCTCTTGCGGGCCTCCTTCTCACCGGATTTACCTATTTTGTCCTGCTGTTTTATTTTCAGGCAAAAAAACCCAATCAGCTTTACAACGTCCGGGCGCATTTCCTCACCTCTTCGAAGGCCATTCTTCCCTTTGAGAAAAGCACGCCCGAATCCCATGTCGCCATTGCCGCGGCTTTGGAGCGATTTCTCGCGACTTTGCATCGGTTGGAATACTCATATTATCAGCTTCCCGCTTCGTTCAAAACACTTTCCCCCCTGATGCAGAAATTCAGCGCCTGGACCCACTGGAAAGATTTGCATCAAATGAAAGAGCTTCTTTTGCTGATGATTGTCAAAGAACAAATCGAAGTGATCAAATTGCATCCCACCGAGCTCGAAGCGCATGCGCACCTTGCCAATTCGTACCTCGCGCTCGCCAAGCTCTATATGGATCCCCGCAAACTTTATCCAAACGAAGAACATCTGTGGGTCTCCCCCGAATACTCCTCTTTGGAAATGTTGGAAAAATTCAAGAAAGCTTCCCTTAAGGCTGTCCAAGAATATAAAATTCTCGACTCTTACGTGCCCAGCGATCCTTGGGTCCATGCTCAGCTCGCCCTCATCTACCACCACCTGGATCTTTACCAAGATGAGATGCGCGAATACGAGGCAATCCTGAAGGTTTCTCCTCAAGACCGCGAAGTGCTTTTCCGGCTCGGCGTGCTCTATTTTTCACACGGCCTAAGCGCGCAAGGTCTGCGCATCTATGAACAGCTCAAAAAAAACAGTGACGCCAAAGCCGACGAGCTCATCGCCTGTTACGATGCCGCTATGGCCGATGAATACCCTGAGTTTGAGTGAAGATCAAGGAGAGCCGGGATGGCTCTCCTTGAGGTTAGGGGTTGTAAGGAAATAACTTTTACAGTTCTCGAGGGAAAAATCGATTCATCTCTCGACGATTTTTCCTTGCAGGGGTGACAGGAACACCTGCTGCGGAAAAATCCTCAAGATCTGAACCGTTTTTCTCCTCGGGAACTGTAAAATTTATTTCCTTACAACCCCTTAGGTTACGATCTTGGTGGGTTTTGGTTTTCGCCTTTTCTGAAGTGGCCATTTAAAGCCTCGACGATGGCCTGAACGCGGTAGTGGTTCAACAGAGGTCGATCAATGGCTGGTTCAGCGCCGCTCCCCGTTTTACCGGACGTAAAGACATTTCCTCCCCAATTGTAATCGTCAGCCAACGTCCCTAACTTATCTTTCATGATCCAGTAAAAGTTGCCATAAACGGCTTGGAGGATCCCATTGTCGATGCGGTCTGCGTTGATTTGCCTATAATAAGCATAATCTGAAGATGCATTTTCCCTGACTTGTTGCAAGTTTATAGCCACGGTGTTAAGCCTAGCAATGCTTAGTACACCTCTCCTGTCAGCAGCTAAATTTTTAAGATCTATGCTCGCAGCTGCCGGGATAACAAAGGGGGCAGGGAGTGCCGAGGAACGACTTACAACAGGTGTGTATGCCGGTGCCGAAGGGTATAGGAATGGGACTGGCGCAGGCGCTTGTGTCGCCACAGGCGTAGGTACTGGAGCAGGTGCGGGGGCTGGATTCTTCTTGGGTTGGATTTTTGTAATTCCTTCCTCTAATCGTTGATTCTGCTCAGCTTTTAGCTGATCGAAAACAATTTTCCAATAAGCGACGATATCGTTGATCACTTGTTTCTTAAGCTCATCTGTAGAATAGCCAGTTGGCGCGCTTTTAAAGACGCCTAGCCTGTTTGCCAGCTCTGCGTGCGAGGAGTGAGTCAAGAGAGTCGGATTAATGACATCTGCTAAATCCTGCTTGTTTAAGCTTCCGTCATTGGCAGCGAATTTGGCGAGCAGAGCAAAGTGCTCAGCAAATCTTTGGGTATTTTTGAGAGCGTCTGGCGCCGCTTGCAAGTGCGAATCGCTGTATTTAATATATGCAATAAGGGCAGGCAAACTCGCTTTTTTCGCTGTTAAACCATCGATGAAATCAGTGATCTCACTGAGAATTCGAATTTGCGCCGCAGCTCCGCCGATCTGGCTTTTCGCCACAGAGGAATTTTTGCGCTCATCCGCATTTTTCACATTATTTTCGTAGTTCGCAAGGCGCTTCTGCACAAGCTCTTTATCTTTGTAAAGTTGTTTTTTCTCATCCCGGATCGCAGAAAGATGATCTTCTAACTTAACTTCCATGTATCGCAGTTGGAGGGAGATGGCTCCAATGACTTCGCTTTTGTAGCTATATTTGTCACGATTCTTAATTAATTCTATAATGTTCGATTTTGTTTCATTCACAAAATCCTTAACTTCATTTATTTGAGCGCCTTGGTGCAATAGGTCAAGATTAGTTTCCAATTCAAGGAAAGCTGTGAGCTTGCCCCAGTCGGCATCGAATAAACCCTTCACATCCTTTGTTCTAATTTTATCTACAAATCGAAGCACCGATCTAACGTTGCTTTCTTTTGTTCGGTCGTTGATTTGAGCCTGCAGCGCAGCAGCCTGAGCTTCCAATTCCGTTTTAACATGCATAATGGCAGGTGTTACGGCCTTCGCATTCAGATCGGTGATCGCTTTCTCCAGCTTTGTCATGACGGTGCCGCTGCTGATCCTTCCTAAATGATTGCGGACCCAAATAACGACTCTGGCAAGCCAACACCAGTCGGTCGGCGCCTTTCCATCATCGGCGAGGAGCAAGGTGCATACGGCCCTCTCATTCAAAGAGGGGGGATTCGGCTCGACATTAACATTTTTAATTACCGCATCCAAATCGCGAAGCAATTCTTTGCGTTGCGATTGGTCCATTTTTTTCACGCGGTTCAGGATCGTTTTTTTATTCGCGACCCCATCGGTTAGGTTATTAAACATGAACTCTTCAGTTAAGATTGACTTAACAATTAAACTATTATTAACGGACATAATTATTCCTCAATATTTAATTCCAGATTATTTTAGTTTTAATTATACCAAACGAAATAGTTTAGTTGAATAGAAACGGGAATTTAAAATTATAAATGATGTGGAGTAAAATTTATAATAATAAGATTAAAAGAAAGTGAATATGAAATAAATTTTTAACTAGAAAGAAATTTCCAATCGAGGGTGCCAATTAAGATCCCCCCGAGACACAAGCTGTTGGCGAACCAATTGACTTTCTCCTTATAGGTCCATTGCCCCCAAAAGTTGCACAAAATGATTATGGACACGGAAAAAATCGGGAAAATCATCGCATGTTCCAGAGGCGTAGACACTTCCGTCGACCAGATCATGAAAAAGGTGCCGATGCCATTGGCGATGCCGCCTAAGACTCCATAGGTGACCTCAGACCGATTAGGAAGCCGTTTTTGCGTGCAGATGTAAAAAATTATTTGAATTACTGCTGCTGCAAAGAATATCGATGGCATAAACCACTGACTTTTTGCATCTTGAACATCAAAATTGAGAAATAGCCCATTCTCTCCAGGAAAATTAATGAATAGAGCCCGCCACTGCATCAGGATGAGAAAGAGCGTGTGCAGGACAAACGCGCCAACGACGAAGGCGCTCCAGTGCATTTTTTTCACAGAGCTTTTAGCTCCCCATCCCGCCCAAAAAAGACCGAGGACGACGAGCACGGAGCCCGCCCCATTGAAGAAGGAATAGACATACCCAAACGGTGCGCCGAAAAACATGACCATCAAGATCATTGGCATGACGGCAGAAGAATTGAGGGCGGCAAAAGTAAGCCCTGGCGGGCCATTTTCAAGCGATTTTCCCAAGCAGATCATCATGATCGCGAGGACGATGCCGCCGGCAAGACCGAAAACCCCCATGCAAGCGCTCCACTGATATTCTCCTGTGCGCACGGGATTGAGCAAAACAGCGACCAAGAACACGATTGTGAGCTGGATCATGATAAAGGCCTTGCTCGATCCGCCGGAGTCGATGCTTCTACGCATACAATAATTGGAAGTGGCGACAAAAAGAGAAGCCAAAATCATCAGCTGTACGCCCATGAAAAATCCCTTGTTTTGGAGTTTAGAGTATCAGTTCTTTCAAAAATTTTGAACCAGAAAATTGTTGTGCGTTGAGGCACAAACAGTATATAAGTTCGTAAATAGAATTGTTTTTAGATAGGGATAGGTTCATGCGCAAGGTCATTCTGCTTTTCGCTTTCATCAGTCTAATCTCCGCTCTGGCAGCCAAGGGCCGCGATGCGCCGCCCTTGCAAGAGGGCCTTCAGCTTCGCAAGATTGCGGAATACTGGAAAGAAAAGGACTTTAAAACGGTTAAAAACCTCATTGTGGAATTTTTAAATAAAAATCCAAAAAGCGCTTACGCCGATCAGCTCCAAGCGATGCTCGGCGACCTCTATTTTCAGGAAAAAAATTACGCAGCGGGGGCCTCGGCCTATGGTCAGGTCCAAGGAAAGGAATTCCGGCAAAAAACGCAATTCCGTCTTTTGCAATGCCTTTATGAGGAGCAAAAATATGACGAGTTCATTCCTAATGCCGATTTGTTTTTAAGAGATCCTAATGCAAAAGCGGAAGAGATCAACGCGGTCCATTTTGAACTTGGCGAAATATTTTTTACAAAGTCCTTCCACGCAGAAAATGAAGAGCAAAAAAAAGAGCTGATGAAGGCCGCTCTGACGGAATATCAGCTCGTGATGCAAACAAATTACAGCGATATGACTTTGCTCCCCCAAGCGCAAATCCTAGCTTATTTTGCGGACTACCCAAAAGCGGCCGCCCTCTTCACGCTGCTCTCTCAAAAAGATTTAACCAAAAAAGAGGAATACCTTTTTCAAGCGGCCGCGATGCAGTTGCATTACGATAAAGAGAGGGCGATTGAAACATTCAACGATATTGCCGAGCTCGGAGGAAAATCGGCTGGCAGGGCAGCATTCAATCAATTAAATCTGCTCTTTCAGGTAAAACGGTATCGAGAATTTATCCTCACCTTTGAAAAGGCCTCCAGATATTTACCAGAGGATAAAATTCCTCTGATGCAATATTTCCTTGGCAAGGCTTTCTATCTCACCCAAGATTATGCCAGCGCAGCTGATCCTCTCGTTCAGTGCTTGGCCACCAAAACGCTAGAGCGTGCGGCGCAAAAAAGCGCTTTGATGACACTGATCGCTTGCGCAAAAGAGATGCAAGACCTCGTCTTGTTCGAAAAGGCCCTGACGACATTAAAAGCGGAATTTTCTCAAGACGAAGACACGGCAAATATTATGCTGATGCACCTACAGCTTTGCCGCTCTAAAAAAGAGTGGTCTAAAGCGCGCTCCGATATTCTGGAAATTCTCGAATTGAATCCTCGCCATCCGGAAAGAGAAGCCCTTTTATACGATCAGGCCCTGCTGCTATTGCAAGACGAAAAATGGCAGGAGAGCGCCGCGGCCTTCGAATCGTTCGCAAAAAATTTTCCTCAAAGCCCGCATCACACGAACGCACTTCGTCAGACTGTCAATTGCCGCATTGAAGATGTCAAGCGCGCCTCGTCGGAAACCGCGCGCATCAAAAAGCAGCAGCTTCTTCACACGTTGAACAAATCCTTGGAAGAAGAAAAAATCTTCTTGCCTGCCGAAAAGCAAAAAATGCGCTATCTCCTAGGAAAAACGCAATTTGAGCTTGAGGAATACGATGAAGCGATTGGAAATTTAAGCGAATACGTCAAAGACTTTTCCAAAGATCCCACTTGCGCCGACGCCTATCTTTTGCTCGCCTATGCCCATTATAAGGGAGAGCGCGATGACATGCATTTCGCATTGAATGCGGAAAAAGCCCTTTCTTTAAATCCTCATATGCAAGGCGCTGTCGACTTGCATCTCACCTTGTTCAATATGTATCTCGGACTGGCCGAAAAGGCCTCGGGAGAAGAGAAAGCCGAGCGGATCGAGCGCGCCGCGGAGCATCTTTTCTTAGGGCTTGGCAAACCTGCAAAACTCGACAACCAACGCTGGCTGGCAAGCTATTATTACCAACAATATAAAAATGGGAATCACACAGCGATTGAAAGGTCGATCTTGGTCCTCGAGAAATTACTCGAGATCAACGAAAGCAGTATCGTCCTTTCGATGAAAGACCGCACGCTGGAAAAAGAAGCAGAAGCGCTAAAGTTGGCGGAGCTCTACAGAAACACGGGACGCCAAAAGCTGCAAGTCAAACTCCTCGAAGCTCTAGCTGTCGAACAGAAAGCCCATGCTGATTTGCCTTGGAAATATCAACGAATGGCCCAATTTGAACTCGGAAAAGCATATCTCTCTGCTGGCGAAAAAGAAAAAGCTCTGAGAAACTTTGAAGAATTGATCCTCTCTTCCTCCCACACTTCCTCTTATTTTGCGCTCGCCGCCACGGTGGAAAAAGCAAAAATAGAGTTTTCCTCTCTCAAAAAAGGAGAAAGAAGAGAGACCTCTCCAGTTGCAATGGAGATCTGTAACGCCTTTAAAGAAGTTCAGATTCAACGAAAACTGCACTCCGAGCCGCTCCATTTAGAAGCGGGCCTTTGTTATGTCGAAAGCAAATCCGCACTCTCTGCTTTGCCGGAGCAAAACGAACGGATGATTTTTTTACTCGGACAGCTCAAAGAAAATTATTCCGCAAAAGACGATCCTCTGGTGCTGCAATATTTTTCCGCCGCGGAACAATACCCCGAAAAAGAAGTGCTCTGCAGGCAATATCTTGCATTCATTGATTTAGAGATTCAGCTCCTGCAGGCGTTAAATAGCAAAGACGTTCCCCTTCTTCGCAGCACAAAGGAAAAAATGAACGCGCTTTTAACGGAAACGAAAGATGAACAGTTGAAACAACGGATCACAGGGGCCTTGAATGAACGCAATTGATCTCTCTTCGAAATCGCGACCGCTGCTGATGAAATGCATTGCGGTTTCGCTCATTGTCCATGGGGGGTTTCTTTTACTTTTCTATTTTCATCCCCTCGTTTTGCACAGCCCATTTAAATCCCTCTTCGGCATGAGCGTCGCGGCGCCAACCCTACTACTCTCCGATGAAGAAGCGGTAGAGACGAACAACCTCGCCCTTAAAGAAGCCTTTGATCAAATTGTTCTCTTTTCTCCGCATTTTCAGCAGCCGTATGACTTGAGCGAGCTTCCCAAAGGGCTTGCCCTCGCGCCAAATGAAGAAGAGGGGATGATCGATCCTCCCCGCGATTCTTTTTTTCCCGCCTTGGAAAAGCAAAAATACAACTTTGCACTTTCCTCTGAGGGCAATATCGAGGGCCAAGGTCAAGACACTCTCCCCTCTCTATTTTCTCCGCAGGAATTCGGAGCCCCGATTGCCTCCCAATTGCAAATCGACGCCAAACCTCACTCCCAGGAAATTCGCCTTCCCGCCATTCCTTTGGATCACGGCAGGGACGACCAGATCATCGCTGTCAGCGATATCTCGTTGAATGCTTCCTTTGAAACAGATTACGCCCTCAATCTATCGCCGCAGCTCATCTCGCAAAAGAGCCTAAAGATCGGCGACGAGATCCAGCTGAAGACCGATTTGAAGCCTCAAACCGCCCTCGTCGGGGGAGAGCATTTGCATTTGGAAAACGAACGAGTTCGGTCCACGCTTTTCATCCCCAAATCTTCCCACCTTTTCACAGAAAAACGAAAAACCGAAGCCGCAGCTACCTTTTCCGTCAATTTAGAGCATTACGAATTTCCTCCGATGGCGACCGCATCGGAATGGGACAATCAGTTCGACGTCGACGTCGTCTTCCTCCCCACCCCTGAAGGAAAAGGATATATCTTTTCTCTCTCCATCCAGCCCGGCGATCAGATCGACAGCCATGGGCTCAAGCAAAACCTCTATTTCATTCTCGACCGCTCCAATTCAGTGCAAAAACATCGCTTCGCTGTCTTCAAGCGCGCCGTTCTCAAAGCGCTTGGCAGCATGCAGCACGGCGATGCGTTCAACATCCTGATCATCGACAAAAAACTCACAGTGTTCAGCCCACAAAATCGCCCAGCGACGATGAAAAACATTCAAGCTGCCGAAGAATTTTTGGACAAGCAAGATGCTGGCGGACTTTTTGCCGCTGCCGAAGTTTATGGCTCGCTGGACAAAATTCTAGCGACCATCCCCGACGATGAGGAAATGCATACCGCCATTTTGCTCACCGATGGAAAATCGAGTTTGAACAACGAGCGGAAACAAAACATGTTGAAAAAGTGGGTAGACAAAAATAACGGCAAATTGTCCCTTTATGCCGCGGCAGTGGGGCGCGACAACGATCTGCTCACTCTCGACATGTTGAGCTCTTTGAGCGGCGGCAAGCTTCTTTATTCGGATACCCATGCATCCTTGCCCAGAAAATTGGCTAAACTCATACTCGACCTCAAAGATCCTGTCGCCAAAGAATTGATGATCGCCGCGATCCCGCATAACCCCAATTCCCACATTGAATTTTATCCGGCGGGGTCCCATCTTCCCGCGCTCTTTTCCCATCAGCCCTTCGTTCTCATTGGCCAGATTGATGATCCTTGCTCCTTCGATCTCGTGATCCAGGGAAGAAACCGCGGCGAATGGATCTCCATCAATAAAAATGTCTCCTTCGTCAACGGCCAAAAAGGCACACAAGCTCTCGAAATGCAATGGTCTTCCGCAAAGGCCAATCTCTGCTACGCCAAATTCCTGAAAGAGGGAAAACCCGCGCATCTCAAAGAGGCCAAGGAGATTTTACAGAAATCCCGCCGCGAGATTGCTTTTGAGTAGTAGCTTGCGCATCATTGGCGGATCTTTCCGCAATCGCCCTTTAAAATCTCCCAAAGGGGAAAAGACGCGCCCAACCCTTGCGATTATGCGCAAAGCTGTCTTCGACATTTTGCAAAGCCAAGTGGAAGGAGCACGCTTCCTCGACCTCTTCGCCGGCTCCGGCGCGATGGGCCTCGAGGCCTTAAGCCGAGACGCAGTGCATGCGACGTTTGTCGAAAGCGACCGCTTAGCGCTCCGCTGCATTGAGGAGAATATTCACACGCTTAAGGTCGAATTGAAATGTTCTATGCTCGGATACGATTGTCTTCATGCGTTGAAAAAATTAGCTAAAGGGAATCAACGCTTCGATGTTGTATATGCTGATCCACCTTACGCGGCGGCCGCCCCCTTATTGAAGGAAATTTTACTTTTCTTTGATGGCAATGACCTCCTTAACAAAGGCGGAGTATTATTCCTCGAGGAAGCCGTTCCTCCCAGTTTGAAACCGGAAAATTTTTCACTCACGCAATTACGGCACATCGATTCCCGATCTTTTTCCCGTTCCACCTTGCATCAATTCCGCCTTCCGGGTTAGATTTTATACACACCTCTCGATCAAAAATTTGGGGAAAATAACAGGATGACCAGGATGAACAGGATAAAGAAAAATCAGATGAATTCCCCATCCTGACCATCCTGGTCATCCTGTTGTTTTTTTTGAAATTTGTTGGGTATACCTCATGAAAAAAGCATTATTTCCAGGAACGTTCGATCCGCCAACGCTTGGCCATATCGATATCATCAAGCGGTCGGTTTCCATCTGCGACAAACTCTACGTCGGCATCGCCGTTAACGCCTACAAATCCGATGCTCTTTTCTCCGTCGAAGAAAAAGTGGCCCTGCTAAAGCAGATCTGCAAGCCTTATCCTCATGTGGAAATCGTCCATTTTTCTTCGCTTGTCATCGAATTCGCCAAACAGCACCAAATCAATTATCTTCTACGCGGGTTGCGTGCTTTTTCCGATTTTGAATATGAATTCCGCATGGCTCTCGCCAATCGCCACCTGAGCGGCATTGAAACTGTTTTTTTAATGGCAGATGAGAGAGTGGCGCATATCAGCTCCACGTTGATCAGGGAGCTTGGGCGCTACGAATGCCGCCTCCATGAGTTTGTCCCCGCCGAAATCGAAGCGCAAGTCTTTGCCAAAGTCTCAAAAAATAAATAACATTTCACGTTATTGTCCCGTTGATTAAACTATTCCAAAATTATTTTGGAGTAATTATGTCTTTACAAAACCCAATCGGGTTAGCATCAAAACTGCAACCATCCCCCGGATTCCAAGATAGTTTAACCAAATGCCTTTCTTCGATCGCCCCTCGGTTCTTGCGTTTTGAAAAAAAAGAAATCGCGATGGAAAGACACCCTCTTCAAACCCTTTACCATCTCGTTCAAAGAGCAAGAGGTGGAGAGGCGGTTTCCGACTTGCAGCAGAAGCTCGACGCTGTGCCAGAGACTTTGCGCCATGCGATTTATTTTGAAGTGTGGTCGCTTGCCACTGATCCGAACAAGGGCGGTGACAAGTGGGGAGAGCGCAACGCCCTGAACAACTCTGAGCGCCTTTTAAAGGCAATCGACACTGTCATGGAAAAGACGCTCGATCGTCAACCTCACGAAATCCAGAATGCGATTTTCGGCACGATCTACCGCATGGCCGGGCAACCGAGAACATCTGATCCTAAATGGGGGAATCGCCATGCAAAAGAGGACCGCATCCGCCTCATTCGCTCCTTGCACAGACACCATTGCTTAGAAACTCCGGGCAAAGAACTTTCTATCTATGCAGATCTCGAAAAAGGGATCAAAACCCCTTCCTGCACATTCCACATTCACCGCAAAGAGCTCGCTCGCGGTCAAATCGGCCTGCACAACGGAATCGGCTGCTCATTGCACGCAGCGCGCGATTGCGCATTCCGCATGTCGGACGAGTCGGCCCAAGGGTATAATATTCATGCCTCCTACAGCGCTACAGTCAATCAGCGGTGGGACTTCGCCTCCGCCATTTTAGCGCAAGGAGGTACAATTACACCTCCCGTTCTCCAACTCTTGGAGCAATGGCTCGATTTTGCTGAAAAGTGCGATGATGACCGCCTGCTGCAGCTCTGCACGAGTCGCGGCGCGATCGAAGTGCATAACGCGCTCAAACAACTGCCCGATGCTTTGCGGCAAAGGATCATCGTGATCACCATTGCGCCGGCGTGTCTGATTCCTGCGGAACTCGCCTACAAAGCCTTCAATCTCATTGTCCCTTCCGACCCCATCATACAGGTCGCCGCCAACCGCCATCTCCTCGACAGTCCCCATACGGTCAAGCTGCCGCCGCATAATAACAACCAGGATCCACACGACCTCTTTGGTTCTAGTTACCGAGACCGGCTCGGCCCCATGATCGATCAATACATCCGCATGAATGATATTGAGTGTTAGGCACTTATAAATTTGTCTTTCCCAGAAAGCCAATTTCTGCTATATTTGGATTTATATGAAAGACAATCTGAAAGATGCTATTCGGGCTATCCTGATCGAATTTAAAGAGCGCAATTTGCCCGACCCAACTCCCCGACCCATTCATCCCCCTGAATTGCCTGCCCATGTCAGAAAAGTTTGGGTTTTAATGGGAATGCGCCGATCGGGAAAAACTTGGATGGCCTATCAACAAATTCTCTTCCGTCAAAAAAAGGGATTCGCCAAAGAATCCAATCTTTATATCAATTTTGAGGACGACCGGCTGGCAGGGTTTGAAATTCACGATTTTCAAACCATTCTCGATGTCTATTTCGAGCTCAACCCCCAATACATCCACAGCGAGGAGCTGTTTTTTTGCTTTGACGAGATACACGTTGTTCCTGGATGGGAAAAGTTCATCAGAAGGCTGATGGATACGGAGCGAATGCAAGTTTGTGTGACCGGCTCTTCAGCGGGAATGTTGAGCAAAGAATTGGGGACTACTCTTGGTGGAAGAGCATGGACTCAAGAAGTTTTCCCCTACAGCTTCCAGGAATTTCTTTCGATCAATGGAATCGATCCTGCGAAAGAAAAAAGCCCTAAAACAGAGAGCTTCATCCGACATTTAGCGAGCGAATACATGACCTATGGAGGATTTCCGGAAGCGGTCGCCAGTCCAAAAGAGCTGCACACTTCTTTGATCCAAGGATACATGGACGCTGTTGTGCTGCGCGATATTGTCAAACGGTATTCCATCGGAAATGCAGATATAATTCAAAAATTTCTAGTCCAAATTTTACGGCAATTAGCGGCGCCTCTAAGCGTGAATAAAGTCTACGGCACTTTGAAATCTCTAGGTCTATCTGTTGGGAAAAATAGTTTATTCGATTACCTTCAATATTTCGAAGACGCCTATGCTGTCTTGACAGCCCCTTTCTTCAGCCTTTCAGAAAGAAAAAGACAGGTAAATCCCAAAAAAGTCTACGCCGTCGATCCTGGAGTCATTTCCGCCTATTCGATTAAACACGATTTGGAGCGGGCTGCACGATTGGAAAATAGCGTGTTTATGCATTTGCGAAGAAGCTATCCGAATATCTGCTACTACAAGACCGAGCAGCAGAAGAAAGAAATCGATTTCGTTGTGACCACTCCAAAAGGCGATCTGCTTCTCTATCAAGCCTGCTCAGAGATGAACAAAGGCGCAACACGAGACCGAGAACTCTCCGCCATTTACGAAGCGTGTGAAGAACTCGGTCTCAAAGAAGCAGCGATCATCACTGAAGATCACGAAGAGGTGATCAACGATAATGGAATCACCGTCCATTCCATCCCCTTCTGGAAATGGGCCCAACGAACCCTTTAAATCACTTTCTTTCCTTTTTCGAATCGAGATTCGGAGACTTTTCCGTCTTGATCGAAACTCTTTTTCACGCCGTGAAGCTCGTCATCGACAAAAGCCTGTAAAAGGCGAGGCTTGCCGTCGTCGTAATACTTGTTAAATTTGCCGTGGCGTTTGCCGTCCTTATATTCGCCTTCGAAAACAAGAACGCCCGCTTCGTTCCATTCGCGGTACATGCCGTGAATTTTATCATTTTTATAAGGCAGATCTTTGGCGAGCTTGCCGTTCTCGAAATATGTTTTTTCTTGGCCCTCTTTTTGGTCATCGACAAAATGTCCTTCGATAAAGAGTTCTCCGCTGGGATAGTATTGGAAGGTCGGCCCGTTGCGCTTATCGCCGTGAAACTCGATCGACATTAACACTTGACCCTTTGGGGAAAAAATTTTCGCGGTCCCCTCCCGCTTGCCATTCACATAAGGAGTTGAAGAAATTTTCGCGCCGCTCTCATTAAATTCGACCGCTTCGCCTTCTGTCATGTCGTTGACAAAGTTGACTTCAAGGGCCTTGACTTTTCCGAAATATTCATGGGAAGGGTAATAGACTTCATGCAACCCCTCGCGCCGATTGTCCTTGTAATGGTAAACAATCTCCCTTCCATCGCGGCCTTTTTCAAAAAAGCGGCCGCTGAGCTTGCCATTTTCATAAACAGCCTCTTCCAGAAGATTGCCCTCATTGTCCCACATCGCCTTGACTCCGTGAAGGTCTCCTTTCTCATAGGCAGTGGAAGTGTGGACTGTCCCGTTGGGATAATACGACTTTTGGATGCCGTGCATTTTCCCTTCGGAATCGTAAATAAAATGGCGCGCGAGCTGAAGGATGTTCTTTTTCGCGCTGACGGGCAAAGATTCCCTTTCGAGATCCTCCTTGGAAAAATAATCTTTGTGTTCGCCTACGGGGATTCCATCGCGAAATGTTTTTATCGATGCAAGACAACCGTCCTCAAACCACATCTTCGATTCCCCGTCAATTTTGTCCTCTTTATAGTTCGTGGAAAACTTCAATTGACCGTTGGGATAGTACTCTTCCGCTTTCCCGTGCTTTTTGCCTTTTTCAAAATGGACCGACTCTTTTATTTTATTCTTCTCGTGCCACATTTTCGCTGTGCCGACAGGCAGATCATTCTCATAGGTAACCTCCATGATCAGCTCGTTCGATTCGTTCCAACGCTTATGGATGTTCTCTCTCTTGCCTTGCGCAAAGTCGCCAGAAAAAGCCAAAACGCCATTCGGATGCCACTCTTTGCGAGTATTCTCGAGTTTGCCGTCGGTGTAATTCTCCTCCAGCTTGAGAGCGCCGTCCTCATACCACTCTTGGCAGAGCCCGGCTTTTAATCCATTTTTCAATTCATAGCGCACTGACATTTCACCATTTTCAAACCATTCTTCAAAGGACCCATCCCGAATATTGTTATGATAAAAAGCACGGACCTTAATGCGTCCATTCGGATGGTACTCTTTTTGTTCTCCTTCAAAATTTCCTTGATTGTAGTTAAAGTCGACGTGAGGCATGCCATCGGGGTACCATTGCCGGAAAACGCCATGGCGCTTGTCCCCGATAAAATAATACTCGGCGATTTTTTTTCCTTCCGCGGAGAACTCCTGCACAGGAGCTAATAGCAACCCTTCCTTGTCGAAAGAAGCGAGATAGACCTGCGTGCCGTTTTCCGTATTCCGCCAATGTTTGCCAATCGCGGTCCCCTCTTTATATTCCCCCTCGCCGATTAACTTACCCTCAGAGCTGAAATATTGCTCCTTTCCCTGCTTTTTGCCGTTTTTGTACTGCACCTTATAAGCTTCTTTTCCATTGGGATGGTAGCGCAGATGCGGGCCGACCGCCTGGCCTTGATTGAAATCGAGCACCTCTAAAATTGAATGGTCTTCCGCGTAAACAATCATGGCGGGGCTTTTCCCATCAGAATGATAAAGCCCATTTTGGTAACGCATGTTCGCCTTCAAAGCGCCGTTGGGATACCATTCCATTGCAAGCCCGTGAGGCACGCCATTTTCATAGGGGACCAAAGAGGCCCGGTTTCCTTTGGGATGATACTTGATCGATTCCCCGGTGATCTTTCCGTTTTCGTATGTTGTCTCTTCCGACTTGGACCCATCTTCGTAAAATGAGATCAATGGCCCGTGGCGCTCGCCTTGGTTGAAAACACACTGCCCATGCAGTTTCCCATCGGAGTAGAAGAGTTTCATTTCTCCATGGAGGATCCCGCGATCGTAAAATGCAACTTTCTCAACCTGCCCATTTTGAAAAAATGCAATGCTCATTCCATGCGGTACAATCGTCGATTTCCAATCCACGGCCCCTTTCGAATCTTCGGGAACTTCAATCAAGTCCGTCTCATTTTTGATTTGACCATTCGGATAAAAGGCGACTTGCTTCACCGGCGCTTCGTTCGCATCGCCAATTTGCTCGTAGAACAGCACACGCTCCGGCTGACCGGACTGAAAACTCTCTGCAATTTTTGGGCGCCAATGTGGCTGCCGCTGTTTGAGGCCGGGAGCGACTGCCCGCACGGAATCAGAATCGGTCCATCCTAAAGACAAACTCCCACAAAATAGAGCAATCGCGATCAGCATTTTCGCAAGCATAGAAATCCTCGGAAATAAGGTTTTTTTGACGAATCATACTTTATGGGGTGTTTATCCCACAAGAAGCGGATGCAAGTCATTTAGAGCAAATCTCTTCTATTATTTTTTTATTCGGTTTCGCATCCTTTTAACACAAAACTCTAACCATTAAGCAGTTGAACATTATAATTCGGGATAATAGAAATAACTTCAGAAACTTTAAGGCAAACGAAATGCTTGCTTTTAGGGCCTCTCCTTGGCTTATGAGCCAAGGTGAAACATCAGATCCAATCGAAGCCCACTAAAAAAAAAATTGAGCCTAAAGCGTTGCCGCTTTAGGCCCTCAAAATTTACGACTCTCTAGATTCTTATTGTTGCATCCAGAAAGCTAGCCAGCAGAGGCCGAAACCCCAGACCAAAGGAATGATCCCTTTGACTTTGCACCAGCCTTTGTCTTTTGTACCCATTTTCATCAACATGTGCGGAGCAAACAGAGCCAAGACACCGCGGATCAACATTACCCATCCGAGTAATGAGACGAGCACGGGCAGACTCCAATTCCATATGTTGTACATATTGATCACAATCAGACCGAACAGCATGTTCAACACGCCCCACATGTGGTGAGCTGCAGGGGTATTTTTACATGATGTGCAGACTTTTGCCATATTGTCATGATAGAACAGCATCCAGATCCCCATGATCAAGAGCAAAGGGCCAAAAACGCTGGCTACCATCATAGCATTTTGCATTAGCATTGTGCCTCCAAAAAGTTCGATACGAACATAACTTTACCTTACAAATTAAACAAATTATTTGTCAATATCTAGGTAAGTTTATTTCTGTTTTTGCTTTTGATAGCGGCCCATTAATTGGGCTTTATCGAGAACATGGCCTTCCATCGCCATTTCGACATCTTTTTTTTGGGCGCCCTTCGGGAGGGAGTGGAGATCGGTGTCTAGAGCGTAAAGCTTGAAAAAATAACGGTGCTCTCCTTCAGGAGGGCAAGGGCCGAAATAGCCTAGGCCGCCACCGGTATTTTTTCCAGGAGTGCCCTGAGGCTGTGTATTTTCCCGAATGACCGTTGTGGAAGGGGGAATGTTGAAGATGACCCAATGGTCGAACATTTTTTCCTTTCGGATATGCTCGGGGACATCGGGATCGTCCATGATCAATACCAATGACTTAGCATTTTTGGGAACATTGGCAATAAGAAGCTCGGGATTAATATTATCACCCTCGCAAGTGTACTTTAATGGAATTCTTTCCCCTTCTTTGAAAACGGGGCTCGTCAAGGTTAACATAGTTCCTCCCTCATCGTTATGGGAATATTAGCAAAACTCTTTGACAACGCAAGAAATTTCCGATCCCGCTCATTTTCTCACCGGGAGTTGTTGTTTGGCAGCGGGCGGCTTGGCGCGGGCCATTTTGATGAGATGCCCATATTGCAAGTCCAGCCAAAGTTTTTGCCCTTCCTCTTCGTCCGTTCTAACAAATGCAAGGACTCCGCGTGGCTCTAAACGTCCTGAATAAAGATCGAAATGCAGTTGATGGGTTTTCTTGCCATTGAACTGAACGAGTGCGGCGCTGATTTTGTTTTCTCCACGGGGGACCTGCATGAAGGGCTTAAAAGGCTCATCGGTTGAAAACCGGTAGCAAATCTGGCCATCTTTTGGATAGATATCGAGGGCAATATCGGTTTGATAGCTTGAGGAAAGCGTTTGGGCTTCCTGAAGCTGCCTAAAAAGATGGGAAATGCCACTTTCAAAACGATGGACATCGATCAAGTTTTTGATCTGAACCGCAGAAAAAACGGCGATCAGGCTCAAAATCGCAATCGCGATCATGATTTCGATCAGTGTGAATGGACGGGATCTTTTCGTCATGAATAGGGGGTTATTGATCTTCGAGTTCTTCTTCTCTTATTTCTTCTTTCCCTTTGCCGTGTTTCGCGTTATAGGCTTTGAGTGCGTCGGAAGAGACGACAAAAGCTTTATTGGCGGCTTTTCCTGCGGCGCTGATCTTAAATTCAACCCCCCATCCATCCTTTAAAAACTTTTTAGGCTCTTTTACCAGTCCGGAATTTTTGAGGACGTCTTCCTTACTTGCCAAGATATCTTCGACCGATCCCCCCTGAGCGAGTTCAAGGTTAAAAATGTCTTGGATCTGCTGGATGGCTTGCTCGGTCTTAAAGGCGCGGCCTTTGTCTAGGCTTCCTTTCATGTTAATGCCGATCACGCTGCCGATCAGCCCGATGAGGACGATGACGATCATGATCTCCATCAGGGTCAAAGTTCTTTTTTTTCTGCGCATTTGGGATTCTCCTTTTTTAGTTAAATGAGCTGACGTCGGTGAGGGGCAACAAAATCGAGAGGACGACAAGTCCGACAATAGCCCCTAAAGTGATCAATAAAACGGGTTGTAGAAATGTGTTGAGCTGGCTGAGGTGCCTTTCCATTTCTTCATCGTAGATTTCTGCCAAGTTGAAAAAAGCCTCTCCCATTTTACCTGTTTCTTCCGCCAGAGCGAGCATGCGAAGGACGAGAGGAGGTAAAATGACGGCATCGCGGAAGGCGGCGCTGATCCGGTCGCCCTGTCCGACGCGTTTTTGGGCGGTGAGGATCGCCTCTTCAATGAGAGGACTTTTGACGACATCTCGAGAGAGGGAAAGGGCATCGAGCATGGGAACGCCGCCGTTGAGCAGCATCGAGAGAGAGCGGCAAAGCCTCACTAGAGCGGAATGGATGAGCAAAGTTTTTACGAAGGGCAGGTTCAAAGAAAATCGATAGAACCAGAGTTTTCCGCGGCGGTTTCGAACAATGAAAACGATTCCCGCGATAATTGTACAAAGCATGCCGATCAGAAAGGGCACTTGAGCATTCGCCCATTTGCTAATGCCCAATATGAGAGTGGTCGCTGGATGGAGGGCCCTTCCTTCGAGGAGTTCTTTCATCGAGGGGATTACAAAAAACAAGAGACCGCAGACGATGAAAAAGCAAAAGAGGGCGAGAAAGGAGGGATAGGCAAGAGCTGAGACGAGCTGTTTTTTTAGTTTTTGCTGGCGCGCGATCAACTCCGCGAGCTGGACGAAGACAGCAGCGAGGTTCCCGCTCTGCTCTGCCGCTTGGACCATGGAAAGATAAATTTGATCAAAAGTCGCCGGATACCGTTTTAGAGCGATCGATAGAGAGGATCCCTCTTTGAGCCGATCGCAGAGATCTAGGAAAAGGGGGTGGGCCTTATGCTTCCGATATTTTTCTTCGATCGTGAGCAAAGCCTCATACAGGGGCAGGCCGGCTTTGAGTAGTTGCGCGATCTCGCGAGTAAAAGAGAGCAGCAGGGAAGGCTGAAGAACAAGCTGATTTTCTTTGTTCTCAATGAGAAGGAGGGTGGTGACAAGGATTTGCTGTTTGCGAAGGCGCTCTTTCGCGGTGGGGAGAGAGTCGGCATCGATGACCCCTTTGAATGTCTTTCCTTCGGGGCCGACAGCTGTATAACGGAAAAGGGGCATATCAGAACCTATCCTACTTATAAATCATCAAATCCTCGAGTGACGCGGAGGACCTCGCTCGAGGAGGTGAGGCCTTGAATGGCGAGCAATGCTCCTTCTTGACGAAGGCCCGTCATGCCGCCGGCAATCGCTGCTTTCTGTAGCTCGAGGGCATCGGGACTGAGTAAGAGCTTCCGCTTGATCGTGGAAGAGACAGGCATCAACTCATAAATGCCATGGCGGCCCTTAAAGCCCGAGCCGAAGCAGTGGGAGCAGCCTTCACCTTTGTATAACTTTCCGTCCGGAAGGGCGTCTTGGGCGATTCCGAGCTCTTTTAATTCTTGGGTGGAAGGGGTGTAACTGACGCGGCAAAAGGGGCAAATGAGCCGCACGAGACGCTGGGCCAAGACGCCGACGACAGAAGAGGTCAAGAGATAGGGCTCAATGCCCATGTCGACGAGGCGAGTGAGGGCGGAGGGAGCGTCGTTGGTGTGCAGTGTGCTTAAAACGAGGTGTCCGGTCAAAGAAGCTTGGATGGCGATCTCTGCGGTCTCTTTGTCTCGAATCTCGCCGATCATGATCACATCGGGATCTTGCCGGAGAATATGGCGTAGCCCTGTGGCGAAAGTCAGATGGATTTTTGGATTGACGCCGATTTGTGCCATGCCCTGAAGTTTGTACTCGACGGGGTCTTCAATGGTCATGATGTTCATTTCGGAATTGTTGATCTCTGACAAAGCGCTATAAAGGGTCGTCGTTTTGCCGCTTCCCGTCGGGCCGGTCACGAGGACGATTCCTTCGCTCAAATTGATCAATTTCATCAAAGAGGACAAGATCGGCGAGCGTATGCCGATTTTATTCAACCCCAATAAGACATTCCCTTTGTCGAGAATACGCAGCACGATCCTCTCCCCAAAAACAACGGGAACAGTACTGACGCGAAAATCGATCTGGCGGCCTCCCATATTGAGTTTAATCCGTCCATCCTGGGGCAGCCGATGCTCGGCGATGTCGAGGCGGGCCATCACTTTGATGCGCGTGATCAGTTGCGACTGAAATTCTTTTGGGGGGGCATGTCTCTGTTGAAGGACGCCATCGACGCGGTAACGAACGCCAAGGCCATTTTCCATCGGTTCGAAATGTATGTCGGAAGCGCCCTGCTGAATCGCTTCTGCGAGCATGACATTGAGCATGCGGATCACGGGAGAATCGGCATTTTTCTCCAAAAGATCGTATCCGTCTTCCTCTTTCAACTCTGCAGCGGCCGTGTTGCCTTGCTGCAAGCTGGCGATATATTCGGAAGCCTCATTTTCCTTTTGATGGTAGCAGAGCTCGATCGCCTCTTCAAGGGCCGCCCTGGGGGCGATCACTTCGGAGATTTCGCGGCCGGTCATGCAGCGCACTTCTTCGAGCGTTTCCAGATCAAAGGGATGGGTCATCGCGATGGATAAGAGCCCTTCTTTTTCTTCCAAAGGAAGGAGAAGATGGTTTTTTGCAAACGAATACGGGAGAGTGGCAATCTTATCTTTGACATAAGGAAATTGGGAAAGATCGGTGCAAAACGGAAGTTGAAACTGCTTGGCAATCTCTTCCGGCGCCGCCAAATTTTTTTGAGGCGTGGGCTTAGCTATAGGCTGGAGCGAAGAAGTCGATTTCGCTTTTCCTTTGAGCACTTTCAGCAGATCTTCGAGCACACTCTTAGAACTCTTAGACATTGCTATTTCCAAACAAAGCTTTAAAACTGTTCCTGAAGTATTTTTTGCGCTCTTTTTCCTGCGCTTCGACGACGCGCTGCAGATATTCGGGGATATCCCCAGGGCGCTTTTTGACCTCTTCATTGCGCACTTGGATCAGCTGCTCTTCCGGATCGAGGATGATGGTCGGGGTGATAAAGATGAACATTTCGGTATTGTTATTCGTGAGCTTCATGGAGCCAAAAAGCTTGCCCAGGCCTGGAATATCGCCGAGGAAAGGGATCTTATCTTCGTTGTCTTGAGACGACTTGCGGCGCAAGCCCCCGAGGATCACGGTTTGTCCGTCTAAAACGCGGACTTCATTTTCGATGTGGCGGCGGTCGACAAGCGGGCGATCGTCTTGATGGTGGTGCTTTGTCGTATCGAATGTGACATTTGTTTGCAAAGTGACAAAGCCTTTGCCATCGGACAGCTCATCGTCGAAATCAGGGAGATGGACAGTCGGCGTCATGATGAGCGTGATCCCGAATTGGGCGCGGGAGAAAGACTTTTCAAAAGCAATTCCTTTGTTCGTGTCGACAGGGGCCGCCCCGTTATTGATCGAGATCTCCTCAACGATGGAAATGGTGGCGGGCGTTTGGTTGACGGTGATGACGGAAGGAGAGGCATTGAGCTGGATATCTTCTTGCGACATCAAAAAGTTCAATGCCAAATCATAAGCGGGAAAATGCTTTGATTTTTTGCCGCGGAGCAGATATTCCAATACGCCTTTGCCGGTCGGGGCGAATTGGGAAGTGAATCGGATTCCATTTTTCTTCGACCCCAGCTTGAGCATATTCATGCCGTAGCTGTTTTCATTCTTAATCCTTTTTTCGAACAACATCACTTCGATCTGCACCATTTTTTTAGGCACATCGAGCTTGCGGAGCAAGTCCTTGATTTTGACAAGGGCATCGCGACGGACGACCATCAATAAGTTGCCGGTCTTAGGGTCGGAGATGAAATGTTCGGAGCCTTGCTCGATTTCAAGCGATGCGGTGCTGCCGATCTTCAGCGGTGGCGGGGCGACGACGAGCGGAGGGGTTGGGGGGAATCCGTCGGGCGGCGTTTTGAATTGAGGCCCTTGGGTCGCCATGTTGATGTCGATTTCTCTATTCGCTTCGGTAGAGGACATCAAAAGAGAATTGTAGACTTTATCGAGCACCTTAGCGAGATCGTCGGGATTGGAATGGCGGCATTGATACAAATAGACCGTCATCTCGGCAGGATCATGCAACTGCTCTTCCGTCTCTTTGACGATTTTTTCCGCACGATCGACCACTTCTTCTTGGCCGATCACGATTAACGCATTCCCTTGGGCCAAGGAAAAAATGCTCAGGCCCTCTTGCTCGGGCTTGCCAAATGGCGGCCGGTTTTTTTCGATCGCCTCTCCAAAAAAGGCCTGCAGGATTTTCTCCATCTCTTTGACGGCCATTTTGCTAATGGTAATGACGCGGGAAATCTTGCCTTGGGAGTTTTGCCATACAGTGTTGTAAAGATCTAAGAGTTTGACCACTTCTTCTTTATTGGCGACAATCGCGATTTTCGGCCCGATTTGGTAGATGAAGGTCTGTTTGGCATCGGCAAACCGCTCGAAGAACTGAAAAGAGCTTTTGATCTGCTCAACAGGAGGATTAAAAACATAAAATATGCGCGTGTGATCGGGAATCCATTCGAGCTGCAGAGGAGAAGAGGCCATCGCCTGAATCGCCGACGGGTCCTGCTTTAAAATGTAAAGCTGCCTTACATAGGTGTTGACCTTCTTGACCCCGACGCCATTATGGGCGAGGATGATCTCGAGCATCTCTCCCCAAGATTCGCGCGGGATGGCGATGTTGGAGTGCATATTGAGTTTTAAAGAGGCCATCTCAGGAGGGACAATGAAGAGATAATCGAGCGCACCATATTCCATGACGAGCTGGGCCAGGGTTGTTTCCTCTTGATCCCAAAGAGCGTAGCCCTCTTCATCCCTCTTAGATTCGCTGGCTGCGGCATCGCGCCAACGCGTTTCGAGTGTGTGAATCTGCTCCTTCACAGAATTGACCTGATCGAGGACTGGTTGAAACTCTTCTTCACTCACTCCCTGAGAGTGAAGCTCTTCCGCTTTTCGATAGCAGGTGTTCAGCTCCGTGCGCAGCGCGGTCAGCTGCTGGTTGATCTCTCGCAGCATTGCATCGAAGTTCCCGAGGTTCTCATGGGACTTTGCCCCGCTCGCCATTTTTTCAGCGATTGTTTGAGAGAAGACGAAAGAAGGCAATGTCAGGGAAAGTAAAAATCCATTGATCCATTTTCTCATGCCACCCTCCTTTCTGCATTATTAACCCGCGCCTCAAAAACGCGACAATCTGCTGGCTGTGGCTTTGCCAAATCGATCTTCATTCGTCCCCGGTTCACTGCGTTCACCTGCTTTGCACTACGAAAGTCCACCGGACTTTCTCGTGTCTCCGCAGCCCTTGCCTTTTGGCAATGGTGCTCCTCTTTCAGAACGGCGGCTTCGCCATCTTCGATTTGGCTTTGCCTCGCAGCGCATATTGTCGCGTTTTTGAGGCGCGGGTTAATAGCAGAAATCGATTTTCTTTTCCGGACGGCTTTGCCCTGCCCTTTTTCGACTTCGATGGGCAAGCTCAGCGGTTGTATCTGCGTCCTCGTTTCATCGAAAAGATGCCCCTTGACGACCGAGCGGCCTTGCTCTTTTTCAACCGCGTCGAATATAAAGAGCTCTCCTTTTAGCCGGTGCTGCAGATATTGTTCGATTTCTTCGGCGCGGCGTAAATTCCTCCAGCCCGCTGGAGTCTTGAGCAGCCAATCGCCTTGTTTGAGAATGACCCGTCTTTTTCCAAAAGCGCAGCTCACCTGGTTGTTGCTGCGCAGGCGGATGGAAGAGGGCATCATCTCAGGCTTAACCTGCAAACGCCCCTGTTTTTCCATCTCCATTTTGAACTGAGCAGGACAAAAGCCCGTTTCATCCCAGATTTCGAGCTCAACGCCACTCGCAGAAATCGATTTCACATGGGCGATCGGCTGGTCAGGTTTTAATTCTTCGAAGGGACAAACAGTCCATTCACCATTCTCATAGAGCATATAATCTCCTGCTGAGACAAAACAGGCGTAGGGCGCTGTTTCAGTAATTTCCAATACAGCCTTATTTCGCCACGTCTCATATTCTCTTCCGCCGTATTTTTGGATTAATAAATCCTGTGAAAACACCCGGGCGGATTTCAACGCTTTTGCAAAGAGATGACCCGCGGAATGATAACGCAAAGGTGCGCCGCCCTGAGAGACGACGAATTGCCCTTTTTCTTCGCCAACTACGCCTTCTTTGGAAACAAGCTTTCTCCTGGCCTCGATGAGGATGGCCCCATTTTCGAGCAGGATTGGTTTGACCCAAAGCGACGTCGCCTGGTCTGAAGAGTGGAGGCCTCTGCCTTGATCACTTTCCTTCAAATAGATCGTGCGCCCATTGGGGACGTTGAGCTGCTCCTTGCCATTTTTTAATGAGAATAAAATTTTTGCCTCTTTGGGATCGACATCAGGACGGCTATTATACGCAATCAAGACGAGTTCGTCGGCAAGGCGGGAGACCCACCCTAATGCATGTCGGGGATGAAGAGCAAGACCGCCCGAACCAATCGCCTCGTGAGGAAAAGACGTCCGCCCAGTTTTCAGAGCGCCCCCTCCATAACTTATCGTCTCTTTGCCTCGAAAAGGGTAAAAGAGGAAAAACAACGAGAGCGCAGCGCAAAGCAGAATCATAAAAAACGCAGCAAAATAAACACTCTGCTTCAGACACTTGTCAATCTGAACAGACGTAGGAGGAAAAATAAGCACGCCACCTCATATCCCAGCACATTGAGAGCCTGCCTGCGAATTTGGATTTCGCCCTAGGGAGCGTTTTCGAAAGTTTTTGGATTATTTTGGCCGCTTTTCGATTCTTCTTGTGGGGGGGTAGTATATGCAAGTTGATATACCCCCTGCAAAAAAAATTCGAAAATCGGCTCAAAAGAACCGAAAAATCGAAAGAAACAATTTCGCAGACAGGCTCTGAGTCTATGCGATCTTTATAAAAAATAAAAGGGCATTTTCTTTTTGAAACACGAAGCGCTTTGTCGAGGACATGTGAAAAACAGGATTGCTTAAAAGCTGTCACAAAATTAAATAATTCCTCTTAATTTCTTATTCCCTATTGCTAAAAATATATAATATGATTTTAATGGGGTTAAGAGACGATCTCTGAATTAAGGCTTCGTCGCCTTTTTGGATGTTTTGGCCGCTTTTCGATTCTTTTTGTGGGAATAGTATACGCAAGTTGATACAACCCCCGCAAAAAGAATTGAAAATCGACAGAAGCTTAATTCAGAGAACGTCTCTAAGAGTGGGTAGGGGTTTTTATGGATGATGACAAAGGAAAAGAAGGGGTGTCTGTGAAAGAAATGGGAAATTTTGCCAAAAAGTATCGTTTTGAAGTCTTTTTCTGCCTGGCTTTTATTTTAGCCTGCTTCTTTACTTTCGTTCTCTGGGGCCCAGGTTGGTCTGTTGTTGCAGCAGCCGTCGGCGCCATACTCGGCGTACTTCTCGTTGGAAAAGTAACTCATTTATCTAAAATGACTCTCACATTTGTCTTTAAACAGGAGCAAACTGTACAACTGGTCCTTGGAATTGTATTTCTGATCTTGGCCATGTTTTTGCCGCCGCTGTACTTTTTAATACTTGGCCTGCATGGCGGAAAGGATATGCAGCATTGGGCGATGGAGCTCTACAGCCAGTATTCTCGTAAATAAGAGGACGTCCTACGCCTCGATAGCGCCCTTTGGTGGGTTTTCCTGATAAAGCTGGATGACGACTTTATATCCTTGATAATTTTTCGATATGGACGGCCTGCGCTCAAGGTTTTCTGTGCTAAAAAAGGAAATCTGGGCTGATTTAAACTGGGTGTAAATGAGATCAAAGAACTACAAAAAACATCACTCAATAGTTTTTAGCTCTTTCTTTCTCTGATCTATGAAGTCGCGCAGAGAGACGTCGCCCTGGGTAAAATTCTGCTCTAAAAGAGCATAAGCATCGGGATCATAGGTTTTTAAGTTCGCAGGATGATCCTCCCATCCGGCATTTCGGACCAATTCGTCCCATGCTGTTAGTTCTCCCGCTTTGGAGCCGGCTTGCCTTTCCAAAGCAGCTATCCGCACAAGATTATAGGCATATAAAATGGTGCCGGAGCGGATAAATTTATCTCTCTTTTCCCAAAAGGGGTCGTCCTTTTCCAGGTCCAGTTTAAGTTGTTTGGCCTCTTCCAAGGCCTGTAGATACTTGCCTTCTGAGATCATTAATGTGTTTCGTGTAAAACGGGAATAATAGGGGCTTGTCAAATCTTGAGTTCTAACAAGGGCGGCCTTTGCATAGAGATTTGCCTTGTTCACTTCTCCTAAGCTGAGCAGCCTTTGGGCAATTTGCGTTCCGAATTTAGCTTGCAATTCTGGATGGCGGCTCAAGGGTTTTTCTAAATTTTTGAGCAAAGCGTGGTCTTGAGCCTCTTGAGAAATCCAGGCTGTAAAAGCGTTTTGCACTTCGAGATAGTCGGACTTTTTACCGAAGGACAACCGATGGCTCACCTGGAATAGGCAAAAAGAAAGGGCGATGAGCGTTCCAAAAGAAAGAAGAATGGTCTTGCTATGCTCTGAAATCCAATCGGCGCAAAGCGCCTTGGCCAAAGCGGCGCGACCAATCGGCAGCTGGTCATGGGATTGATTTGCCATACAAAAGCAATCATAAATTCTCTCGCAATAAAGGCAAAGGTTAAATTTTTTTTTACTTAATGACCAAATTGTAAATGCTTTCCATTTCGTCTAGGGTCTGCCGAATTGTAAATTTTTCTTCCACATGCTTTTTGCCGTTGGAACCATATTCACTCCTCAATAGAGGATTTTCAGCGAGTTTAAGCACGGCCTTGGCGACCGACTCTGGAGAGTTAGGAGGAATGACAAGCCCTGTTTTACCGTCGAGACAGACTTCGGGTAGACCGCCTATTGTCGTCGTGATGAGCGGACGTTCGAGGAATGCCGCTTGTAGGCTCGCTTGGGAAACCCCTTCGTGCGCGGTGCTGAGCAGGACAAAAATATCCATGGCGCGAATGGCTGAGAAGGGCGTCTCGAGATGTCCCGTAAAAGTGACAGTCTTTTCCAGACCGAGTTCAGGAATTTTCGAACGATAGTCGTCGACATGGCCGCCACCGACGACGACCCATTTGATCTCTTTGCGATTCTTGAGCATCACCGCGGCTTGGAGCAGATCGTTGATTCCTTTCCAGGATCGGACAAAGCAGGCTGTCCCCACCAAAATATCGCTCGGGCCAACGCCGAGCGAAGCGCGGAATTCAGCGGCCTTCAATGGGTCTGCTTTCAAAAGCTGGGGATCGATCCCAGTCGGGACGCACTTGAGGCGGAAAGGAGCCAATCCGGCCTGCTTGCCGATCGTCGTCATGATCGGCGTCGATGTCGTGACGACAAAATCCGCCAGGCGTCCATATAAAATTCGACTGTTCAAGCCTTTGCGAATGGGGGTAGAAAGATGGCGCGTCCGAATGACTTTTTTCTTGGCAAACCGTGCAGCAATCCCGCCGATCCAAGCATCCAACGAGGAATGGGTATTGATCAACTGAATGCGGTGCTTTTTGCATATTTGAAGAAGGGCTTTGACCGTTTTGAAGGCCGAAATTTTTTTGAAGGGAAGTTCATAAACGATAAATCCCGCTTGCCTCGCGCGAGAAGCCAAACCACCGCCTACGCTCACGGCAAAAATCACTTCGTGCCCCCGTTTTCGCATTCCTTCCGCTTCCCGGAGGATTCTCATTTCTTGTCCTCCCCAGCCTTGGGAACTCTCAGTGTGTAAAATATTCATGAAAGTTTCTCTTAATGATGTATAAAATTTTTTTATGTCCCGAAGAAAAAGCTAGCTTTTCAACCTCTTCCCACGCAACCCATTCGCAACCCGGAACGCTGCCCTTTTCCGAAGTTTTCCATAGCGTAGGATACAGTTCGGCCCGATAGCGGGTAAAGGAATGCTCGACCGCAGCCAAATCTATGATTTTTTCCGCAGGGAAATTAAAAGGAAATTTATCCTCGCCTTCCGTTTTTTCTAAATAGGGGAATTCGTAGAGGTCGGCCATGATTTGGCCGGCTTTCCCTTTTTTTACGAGCAGTTCGCTTCCGCAAAAAATCACATGGGCCGCTCGTTGCAGCGTCGTGATTTTTATTTTTTTTCCCTTTTTTGGCAAAGTCGATTGCAGCTCTTGCCCTTTGGCCCAGCACTGTTTTCGCAAAGGACAGGCCGCGCAATGAGGGTCCCGTTTGCAAACGGTTGCCCCAAGTTCAATGAGTCCCTCGACAACGAGCCATGGCTCCTCTTCGGGCAAAATCTCTTCGGCGATGGCCCATATTTTTTTGACCGTGCTGCTTTTTTGCACATCTTCACCGATGCCAAAATAGCGGGTAAGCACACGAACTGTGTTGCCATCGACCGCAGCGGCTCTTTGGCGAAAAGCAAAACTCAAGATAGCGCCGACTGTATAGGGACCAAGCCCTTTGACCCGGGAAAGCTCTTCTTTTCTGGAAGGGAGCTTCCCATCGTATTTCTCAAGGAAAAAACGCGCCGCTTCGTGGAGATGGCGAACTCGGCTGTAATACCCAAGGCCCTCCCATAATTTGATCACTTCCTCGAAGGGAGCTTTCGCCAGGGCGGCCACTGTGGGGAAACGGGCCATCCAACGGGAATAATATTCTTTAACGACGGAGACTTGCGTTTGCTGAAGCATGATCTCGGAAACCCAGACAGCGTAGGGGTCCGAAGAGCAGCGCCATGGGAGCTGACGCCCTTCAAACAGAAACCAATTTTTTAATTCCTCTGCTGGAAAGGGAAAATTTTTCATCTAAGAGGCTTCTCCCCAGGAAATAATTGCCCGAAGGCCTCGAGAGTATTGCCTTCGGAGGGATTAATTTAAACAAGAAGGGGTCAAAACACCTCTTCCTGTTTAAATTAATCCCTCCAAAGACAAATAGACGAGGCAAGCGGACCTAAAAAGTTACAAAGGCGAGATAATAAATCTGGAGCGCTATTTTAAACAATCCTCTGCGCTCCATTTCTTTGGCACGGTTCTTGCATCTTAATATTAGTCGCCAGCTTATTTTATGGAGGGCACCATGGAAGGGGAAAATTGGCAAGCTTTGCATTGCTGCTTGAGGGATGATCTTCAAAAAGAGATTCACCTGACGCGGGAGCTACTCACGAATATGCGTCAGGAAGAGGTTTCCCTCATGCTTCACGACTCAGGCAGTTTAAATTTGATTTTGCAGCAGCGCGCGCAAATGCTGGAAAAATTAAGCTCATTGCGAGTGCACCGCCAGGAAATCACGCAAAAAATAGAAAAAATTGTTTCCAGCGAGAACAAAAACCCCTCTTTAGATGAGGTTTTGCCTCCAAATGAGGAAATTAGCACAGAAATCTTGTCATTGAGCGATCAATTGACGGCTTTGAATGAGAAGATGAACCGGCAACAATTTCAAAATCAGCGTTTGACAGAACACCCGGACCATCATCATTATCCCCAGCCATTAGAACAGACACAGCAGGCCCGTCCTAAAAGAAAAGCTGCTATTGCGACATACCAAATAAAGAAGTAATGTATACCAGACTCGGCCATAAACTTGGATTTTATGCCCCGAATTTTTTCGTATGACAAAGCGTGGAGCTCGAAGCCATCTTCCTGCCAGCTGGCGAGAGCGAACGCGCAGTCAGGCGGAAAAAGGCGGGAGCAGAAAATCCAAGTTTATGGCCGAGTCTGGTATAAAGCAGTTTTACTTGAGGAGTGTCGATGACGGGAGTATGCCGCCCTGGCGGCCTGATTTATGGCCCGGAGTACCATCATTTAGATCATTTGGCTCCTCTGTGCTTGTTGATGAATATTTCCTTAATCGTCACCGAGGAGAAACTCGCCGAGCAGGCACGCCGCTACTATCCCGGCCTGGACGTCGTGTGTGCGGACTACATGAGCGCCCCGCAATACCTCGTCTCCAATTTTGATCTCATTTTTTACTCGATTCCCAGAGACCTGTTCGATGAGATTTTTTTCTTCGCGCAAAAGCTTAGCCAAAAGCGTGTCCACACTGTGTGGTGCCCCCATGGCAATTCCGACAAAGGAAATGCCATTGTCTACATGGAAGCGCTGAAAAAAGAAGAGGCCGCCTTAGTTTACGGCAAACAGATGATCGAATACCTCAAGCGCAAACTTGTGTTCGATCAATTAAAAGGCCATGTCATGACGGGAAACTTCCGCCACCAATTTTACTTAAGCCGCAAAGAATTTTACGATTCCATTGCTGAAAAAGAAATTTCCCGCCGGCTGCCCCGCGCAGAAAAAACGCTACTCTATGCGCCCACCTGGCAAGACTATGAACGCTCTTCCTCCTTTTTGGATGCAACAGTCCCGCTGATCGAAAAACTTCCGGATAAGCATAATCTCATCGTCAAACTGCATCCTAACTTGCAACTGCAGGACGAATTTCAAGTGGAAGAGATCATTGAAAAGTATCAAGATCGGAAAAATCTTCTTTTCCTCATCGACTTTCCTCCCGTTTACCCTCTATTGAATATCGTCGATGTCTACATCGGCGACATGTCTTCGATTGGCTACGATTTCCTTGCCTTCGACCGGCCGATGTTCTTTTTAAATCAAAACAGCCGAGACGCATCTGTCGATAGGGGCCTTTATCTTTTTCGCGCTGGCATTGAGATCAAACCCGATCGGTATTCCGATATCCACCGCATCATCGACGACTATTTTCATTATGAGCTTCGCAATTTCTCTGAAATCCGACGTGAAGTTAATGCCTACGCTTTCGGCCATCCTAAATCTCTAGACGAGATAAAAAAGGAAATTGAAGGTTTGTTTTCTTTGTTCAAAGACCGTGATCTGACTTTTTTTTAAAAAATGCGCTGCGCTGCAATCATCACAGGCCCTGAAACCCATCTCGACCACCTTGGAGTTTTAAGCTCCATTCTGGAAATTCCCTTGATTGTGACGGACGAAAAGCTTTTTCGATGCGCAAAGGAATTTTATCCCGATCTTCACCCAACATGGATCGATTTGAGCGAGCTGTCTTTGGAGCACTTAGCGACCAATTACGATGCGCTCTTTGAGACAGGAAAATTTTGGGCAGCCGACCTAGGTCCCTCACTTGAGTTGTTGTTTCGAAAAAAAATGCGTTTTGTTTTTTGCCCCCATGGCAATTCAGATAAAGGGCATAGCCTAGATCACTCTGTGCAGCAAGATCTTTCACTAGTTTACGGAGAGCATTTGCAAGATTTGTTGATGAAGACCGGGGCGATGAAGTCGATCCGCCGCACCGCAAAGACGGGAAATTATCGGTATCCGTATTATCTTCGCCATCAAACATTTTTCGATGAATTAGTGGATAGAAAGGTCTTCCAGCGGTTTAAAGAGAAAATGCCAACGATTCTTTACGCACCGACCTGGCAAGATAGGGAAAATCCCACCTCTTTTTTTTCTGCGACAGATGCGCTAATCGACCAGCTGTCCGGGTCGTTTAATCTTCTGATCAAGCTCCACCCTCTTTTGTTCGAGGCTCATCCCGCGCATGTTTACCAAATCACATCTCGCTATGAGCAGCACCCGTCGGTCGTATTCTTGGAAGAATTTCCCCCAATTTACCCACTTTTGGCCCGATGCGACCTGTATTTAGGAGATTTTTCCTCGATTGGCTACGATTTTCTCGCCTTTGACAAACCTCTTTATTTTTTGAACTCGCAGACATTTTCTCCTCTGCACCGTTGCGGGATGGACGTGTCTAAAATGCTCGGCGGGGGATTAAAAAAATTTATACTTGAAACTCTGAAAATGAATCAGATGCAATATGCCGAGGAGAGAATGAAAGTTTATTTTTATGCCTTTGGAAATGAACAGTTAAGTTCCAATCAATTGAAAATCGAAATATTTAATAATTTATATTAAGCAACAATAATCGTTTTGTTGTATAATTCCGCTCAATATGAGCAATCCTATATCATCGACAAGTTCGCCCACGACACCTTCGCAGCCGCAGAGCCCGCCCGTACCCGCTTTTCTAGAAACAGCTGGAAAAACGACTCAAATTATCATTGGAGTTTTCGCAGGGATCGCGGCGGTCGGTAGTTTTGCAATTGCAGTGACTTTCACTCCCTTTGCTCCTGAAGTTGGCGCGAGCGCTCTTGCGCTTGCAACAGCACTCTTCGGCGCCGCCGGGTTTCTTATTTACCGCGGTCTTAATTCAAGAAATATATCCGTTGTTTCCTAAAAACTCCTACAAGGAAGCAGATCTCAAAACAGAGATAGGTCAAATAGATCCATCCACCCCCGTTTCCGTTTTGCATCTGTAAAAATTTAAATCCGAAAGTTGTAAAGCCCAATAAATTCATTCCAAAAACAGCTCCTAATTCGATAACAGAGGGATGCACCCACTTGAAATGGGTAAAATGAAAAAGGGCCAAGTAAAAGCAGATGCAGACCAAGGTCCAGGTCTCTTCGTTTTTCCAAGAAAACTTCCAAGTGGATTCCATCCACAGCGTCCCTAAAAGGGTGCCGATCACAAGAAGAAAAACACCTAAATAAAGGCAAAGGACGATGCACCGCCCCATCTTCTTAATGAGGCGGCGAGTCGCCAGCGAAAAATGTCCGAGAATCCCCCCAAGGAATAAAATACAATAACTCATGATGATCATCATGGAAGGAAGCGTTAACCAAAAACTCGACGCGGACGTCGGTTTGATCTCAAAAGGATCCCGAACATTCAATGCTCCGAGGAAAACAAAAATCGCCTGGATGAAGACAAGCGCGGCGATGATCGGAATCCTCGTTGCAAAAATCCAAAAAAACAAAAACCCCACGACCATTGAGAGCCAGGACAAAAAAAGACAAGAGTCAAGCAGTGTCAAAATGGGAGGAGTAGCAAAAATGACGGTCTTAAAAAACAGTGCGCCGCTGTGCAAAATGAACCCAAAGATTAAAGCCACCCAAGGGAGTTTTAAAGAACCGATTACCTTCCGAAACCACCGTTTGGAAAACAGCATAAAACCGAGCAAACTCAAAAGATAGAGGCCTGCAGAGATGCGCAAAAGAGGGTATTTGATGAAGAAATTTTCCGCTTTTAATTGAAAAAAAGAGGGGTAGTCGGACGGATTTTTTTTTTGAAAGACTCGATAGGCTTTGAAAAAATGATTCAAATCGCTCGACCCCTCAAAAACAGATGCATAGGATGACTCGATCTCCTGTCCTTGAGAAAACGGCGAGAGGAAAACAGAATTTAGAAGCGATTTTGAAAACTGAAGGTCTTTAAATTGTAAAAAATGATAGAGCAATGTCTGCAACGTTTGGATCCAACGGGGCGGATCTTTGAGTTCGATAGGATAAGGAGACGAGATGCGCAACATATTCCAAGGGATGAGCGCCGGAGCGGATGTGACGACGATCTTATGTTCGTAAAATAAGCATTCGATCTCGGCGTTGACGACGCGAAGCTGCAACTTTTGACCCGGATAGAGAGAGAGTCCTTGCGAAAACTTAAAAAAAGACGCCAAGATCATCTGCTCGATCACTTTGAGATTGAACTGAAGCACGTTTTCAAAAACATGCCGAAGTTCCTCGTAACAAAAACGCTCTTCGGAGCTTTTTAAATGAAGCAACTCCTTGATCTCTCTTTCGCCGATCCAGAACAGTGGGAACTTACCGGCATCGGGAGAACGAAGAGCCCAGAGGAATTCAAGAGGCGTAGTCACGGGGACGGGAAAAAAAGCGCGATGTTCTGGAAGGGGGCGATTGCGATTGTAGACCGTTTGCATCCATGACTGGGCGCAAGCATCGAGCGGCCGTATCCTCCCCTCATAATAGACGGGAAGAGACCCGAAATCTGATTCGTGGGCGTCAAGGGAGGCTAAACCAATCAGTAAAATAAAAAACAAGGTCCTCATCGCCTGACCAAAATACGGACATTCTCATCCGGGAGCGGCAATCGAATCAACTTTTCTTTCCCTCGCTCTAAAACTTCCTGCTCGAGGAGGTGATTCATCGAGCTCATTGAGAGCTGTCGGTCTTTTCCGCAAATGATTAGATATTCCGCTTTTTGCTGATCTTGGACGACAAGCATCATTGGACAAGGAGCTTTTGTCGCAAGTTCGGCCACGACATCTCCAACGCTTGCGGCTTTTATCGCGGCGATCATCCATGTGGTTCCTTGGACCTCTAGATCAAAAAATGGGAGATTAGCGCAGGCTGGCTGCAGAGGAATCGCGATTCGGGCGGACGGCAGAAAAAAGATCACTTCATTATTTTTGCAACAACTCCACTCGTTTTCCTTGAATGAAACGATTGCTGCGAGGACGAACACGGCGGTGCCTGTCGCAAAGGACAACAGGACCCATCGATGGCGCAAACATTTAGAAATGTCCATTATTCCGCCAAGCAAATTTTCAATTTACACCTCTTGGCGATTTTTTACACTAATCTAAAGGCGGAAGGACAAAGACATGGGTCAAGAGATCGAGATTCCCGGCAGTAGACACCGCTTCAATTTCATAGGAAGAAGCGCCTTCTTTGAGTGTTTGCACTTTGGAAACGGTGGCAACGCGAAAGCCCGGCGGGAATACTCCATCTAATCCGGTTGTCACTAACAAATCTCCTATTTTTAAAAGAGGGATGCTTTGTTTTTTTTGCCCCGAGGCTTCTCCTGTACGGAGATCACGCGGAGGCCCTTCGCTGTCGGCAAAATCATAGTTGAATCCGATCCCCCTTAAAATCTGACTGCGCGAACGCCATAAGGAGTGGCTTGTCCCATGAAGTTCTCCTTTGGCAAGGTAGACATCGCCAGTTTGTTGAATCAGCATTTTCTTTAGATTATAAAGTTGGCGCGCCATTAGCTCTTTTTCTTCAGGCGATGCGAATAGGTCTTGCCTTAATTCCAACGCAAAAGTTAAAGCTTCTAAATTTTCCAAAATGTACCGATTCTGCTCACCGCCGCGGCTCACACGCACGGAGGGAGCCAGGCGAGAGTCGGTGATCAGCCGGACTCGAGATTGATGATCGCCGACGTATTCCACAATGCCGACGATAGAGGTGCCTAAAAGCACAGGACTATTTTTGCCGATGATCTTTTTGTTGAGTTTTTGATTGTCCTTTTCGCCAAGATTAATCCAAAGAGTGCTGCTCCAAGAGGCGGGTTCACGAAAAACAACCTGCGCTGGCAGTGAGCAAATTTGCAGATCTAAAGATTGGCAAAGCTCTTCACTGCGTCTTGTGAAAAATGCTTTGATTTGCTCATCGGCCAAATTAGATTTCGCGATAAGTTTATAACGGGTGATTTGCTCCTGAATTCGATCTTCATACAAAAGCCATTGCCTGACATTTTCAATTTGCGACCGCAAAAGTCGATTTTCTTGCGAAAGGCGTTGCTGTTCCAGAGAATCGCCGGAGGAATGCAGCGGCATCCTCTTTAACCCTTTCCAGCAAGGCGCGAAAGAACAAACAGCGCAAGAGCGCAGACGCTGGGACGCGCCGTGAGGCAAGCTCAAGACAAAGAAGAGAAAGAGGATTAGAAAAATGTAAGGGCGGTAGGAAATTCTTCGCATGGCGATTTCTTATATTAAACTTCCTGCATTTAAGAAACTAGTGGTACATCTCAAAAATTTTTAGAGTAATTTCGAGCGTGAAAGCTCGAAATTGTCTCAAGAATTTTTGTCACGGACCACTACCTTGACAGTTGCATCAACGATGACATCGAGATTATTCCGGGTGATTCCGCAAAGGTTAATTCTTCCATCGCTGGGCATGTAGATAGCAAATTCCTCCCTCATGCGGTCGACTTGGTCTTTAGAAAGACCCGTAAAGGCGAACATTCCTCTGCCTTTTTTCAGATGGCTGAAATCGAAAGTTTTGCTCCTTTCCATCAGACGATCATGGAAAGCAAGACGCATCTCGTTGATTCGGTCTCTCATTTCACTCAACTCGCCTTCCCATTTTTTTCGCAGAGAAGAAGTTCCTAAAACATAGGCGGCCACCCTGGCGCCGTGTATGGGGGGATTGGAATAGTTAGTGCGGATGAGTTGTTTGACGCGAGAAATGACGCGTTCTGTAACGTTTGGGGAGGAAGAAACGATAAACAGGCAGCCTGCGCGCTCTCCGTAGAGACCCAAATTTTTCGCGTTGGAGACCGCGGCGAGAAATTCCAAATCGCTTTGAAGAAATTGGCGGACTGGCGCAGCATCCTGTTCGATTCCCTCTCCAAAACCTTGATAGGCGAAATCAAAAAATGCGAGCAGTTTGTTTTTTTTAAAAGATGCGCAAATCGTTTTCCATTGTTCATCGGTAGGATCGCATCCCGTCGGATTGTGGCAAGAAGCATGTAGAACAACGACCGTGCCCTCCGGCATCTTTTCTAGGCATGCGATCATATTTTCAAAATCGAGCCGATGCCCCTTCGAATCGTAATACGGATATTTCTCGACTTTGAGACCGCAGTCTGTAAACACTCCACGATGATTGGGCCACGTCGGCGTTGAAATCCAAACAGAGCTTTCGGCTTCTTGTTTGATCAATGTGCCGCCGATTTTCAACGCTCCGGTTCCTCCGATTGTTTGAAAAGCGGCGATGCGCTCTTTTTGCCCCTCCCATTTTTCTTTGCCAAAGACTAGAGCCCCCATCAAATCGAGATAATCGCGCTCGCCGTCGATGGGGAGGTATTCTTTGCTTTTTTCGGAATCGAGTAAAGCGGCTTCCGCTGCCTTCACTGAGCTCAGTACAGGCGTCTTCAGATCCTCTGTCTTGTAAATACCTGCGCCCAGATTCACTTTATGTGATCGAGGATCTTTCTGGAACGCCACTGTCAATCCAAAAATAGGATCGGGCGGCGCAAGCGGAACTTTTTCAAAGAAGGCCATATTTCGTACCGTACACTCAGGCCAAAACTTTTGACAACTAAAAAGGAAAATAGCTAAGCTCACTGCCTCGGTCTTTTAATTTTCAATAAAGAGGCTTCTCTTATGACACACGCATTAGTTCGAGTGCTCGGTGGCGTGGGCTTGAGCGCATTGGGTCTATACCATCTGGATAATCGTTTCCTTGACTGCGTCGAAGGGACAGACGCATTTTCTCACCACACTGAAGCGCAGCATAAAAAGAATCGCTTTTCCGGGATGCATCAACCTTATATTCCAAATAAGGAGCAGCAGGAACTCTTCATGCAGCACTTTCCTCAATTCGCTCCCATGTTGCCTCGTTCCTTAGAAGAGTTTCAAAAGCAGCAAGCTTTACAGACGGCGGTAAAAATTGAACCCCTTAAGAAGTGTGTTTTAAAAGAAGCCCCAAAATCTGCAGGAACCGTCGTGGTCGGCGGACCGCCGGCACTGCTTTCAACTGCCAACACAAAGGGCGTCACTTACATCAACGACGCGCGCAGATTTCCAATCCATAATGGCTCAGCCTTCCACCTGGAATTTGACGCTGAAACAGAGGCGCCGACAACCCTTCGCCCTCATCGGTTTGTGCTCGCTCAGATCTATCGCGCCTTTTTCCATTATCAAAGTCTCGGAGCCGCTGAACAGACAGGGCTGTTCCCATGGCGCTCGCTCGATTGGAAAGGGTGGGCGACCCATCCTGGACATTGGATGGCAGGATTGCGCATCGCTTTGGCATTTCAACGCCTCACCCGTAGCTTCAAAGATCCGGAAACAAGACAAAAGAGTCTGCAAGATGTCGCAGCCCGCACAAAAAACAATGAGAAGGTTTATGTCCAATTGAACGAAGAAATGGGAGGCAAGCTCATTTCTAACGCAAAGGGATCGATCATCGTCGCTCGGACCGAAGAAGAGAAAGCGGAATTGTATGCGATGAAAGAAGGCTTGGCAAAAGAGGGAAGGGAAATACGGATCCTTTGCCCCGAGGAAATGTCAGAGCGATTCGGATTCGTTCCGACAGGAGTGGTAATTGGCGAGAAAACACACGACCGCGTTCTCAATCCCAATTTTATGCAGTTGCTCGCTCAGCGCGTTAATGACTTAGGCGGGCAAACCTTGAGCGGCACTTTGACCACCATCTACACCGACGGTCCTGAGCAGCCGGGTTATGCGCAGTTCACAGATCCTGAAGGCACAAAAAAAATCGTCCCTTTCTCTGATCTTGTGGTCTCGCTGGGCAACCAACCGATTTTGGGATACGATGGGAAACCTCTATTCGATGTCGTCTCGGCAAGAGGCGTGTCGGTCCTCGCCATGGTGCAGATGCCGAAATGGCGAGACCTCCCTCAAGCGACTATTTGCGGCGGCACTAACCATGTGATGAGACTGTCGGATCCCGTTGAAATGAAAGGGGCGAATGGCCAAATCTACAATTGTTATCTGATTCGAATGACTGCAGGCGCCACCATCACGCCCAATGTCTCGGAGATCAATTCCGCCAATTACGATGCGACGATCGCCACCGGCCTCATCGCTGCCGCCCGAAAAACTCTTGGCTGCCCACTCGAAGTATTCTCCGTTTATGGGTGCAACAGGCAGATGAGTGAGCATGGACAAACGCATTGGCTGACGATCCCAAAGAATGGTCCCCCTTTCCCCATCCACCCCTTCTTTAACCCGCGCGGCCACGATCTGGATTTAGGCCCTTACCGGCCTGCTAACCACAAAGGAGTGGTGATCCAGATGGGCGCTGGAGGAGGAGGTTTGACCCAAGGTCCCGCTATGCCCCCATCCGACTTGTGAAATATTTTATTTAAATATAGAGCCAAAATCGCTTTTGGCTCTATAATTCTCGTGTTTGTTCGGGGCGTTAGCTCAGTTGGTAGAGCGCAACAATGGCATTGTTGAGGTCAGCGGTTCGATCCCGCTACGCTCCACATCACCGGAGACATTTTTCAGAAATGATCATGTCTTCGGCTTTATCATTTTGTAACCCCTTATTTTTCTGAAGGATATCTGCATCTTGAAAATCTCAGGTCAAGTTGATACGATGCTCTAATTCGGACAAGGTACTCAGTATGTCATCAAAATTTACAGGTTCAGTAAGATACATATCGCGCATCAACTGATAATCACGTCGCAACTCAGACAGCTTTTCAGCTCTAGGAACAAGACGAAACGTTCCAGGCTTGGCTTGGGCATAGTTTGCTGACGAGTCGCGAAAGAACAGATTTTTCCATGAAACAACGCGGTCTCGGAGGTCGTGGTGATCAATAGCTTTGATTGCCTCCGAATGATTCGCCAGTGCCGCAGTATCAGCATAGTGGCGGGAAAATCTATCTCGTATCGGTTTATCGAGTGGTCGATGATATTCTGCATGTAGAATCGTAGCCTTTTCCCAGAAAGTTCGCTCGATTTTTAGAGCTACGACTTCACATTGCCAGTTGGGAAAGGCTGCGGGGAAAACCTCAGCAATCCAAGGTCGTATTGTATAGCGCCCAGTTGGTTGCTGATCAGTTAGGGAGCCGAACTCAAGTTTTACAGAACGTTTGATATAGGCAAATCCAGTTGGTAGCGATGAGGGATAATGAAAAAGAATTACCGGCGGTGACTTGGTTTGAGGGTCTTTTAAAAACTCGAATCTTGCCTGCTCATTTTTTCCTAATATGCCCGATGTCGATCCTTCTAACATCGACATAATCTGAGTCTGAACCGCTATTTCACATGCATCTTCAGCTTTTTTCCACCATTTATCAGCTTGAGTGCGATTTGCAGGGGTTTCAGGAAGTCCAAGAAAGGTAGGCGACAGAGAAAGATCGATATCTTCAGAAAATCGATTGATTGCGCCAAATATTTTTGATAGGGAAGTACCCCCTTTGAATACAAGACTGTCAGCAAACTCTGATTCGAATAGAATACTGAGTAACCAGCAGACGAAGAAATCTTTTTCCATGATTACAGGGGATATGTTTCTTTGAATGGCGGCTTGTTCAATATACAGGCGTCGTTCGTCAGAAGGTAGTTTTAAAAAGTCAAGTTTCACTTCAAGCCTCCTCGGCTAATGCCTTGAAAATGGAATGCATCCATTCCGGTGCAAATCGAATATCCTTGAGCAACCCTTGTCGTGTATCCAGTGGTATAGTCCGCTTCAAATATTCAATTCGTTCTAAGGTGATATTTTCTTTACCTAATTCACGGAGCGCTTGAACTAAAAGACCGCTGAATCGTCCTGCCATCGCCATATTTTTGGGAGTTGTTCGCCGCAGCTGAATGGTTGCCGTGCCGATTTTTACCGTTCGAGTTGGTCCGTCAGTCAGAAATACAACTTTAGCAGGAACTTGTTCGGACAGTCCCAGGATATTTGCTGCATAAGCGCCCGTTGGTTGAATACGGGTGCAATCTCTCCCAACTAAGGCCTCTGCTATTTTTTCTGGAGATGGTTGAAGTTTTCCAATCTTAGGGTGTTCTTTAGGAAAATCATATATTCCCCTTGCGAGGCGGCGGATGGTGCCTTTTCGAACGAGTCGGTGAAGAGCAGTATCGACAGTCTGCCGACTGCCAAGGCTCAAAAAGTCTGTTGGAACAAATACAGCGCCATGACCAAGAGCAGTTATTGCATTAAGTATTTGATGGTCAATACTATTTGGCTGTTTTTTGTTGTTCTTCATGTAAGAAATACTGGCATGTTTTTCTTACAGATGCAAGTGGTTTTTTCAATTTTTTTTCTAAAATAAATTTTTTCATATGCAACAGATTGATAATCAGGATCTTAGTTCTATGTAAGAAATATTAACATATTTTTCTTACAAAACTAAAAGAGTGGGCAGAAAAGTACCAATCCGCGAATGGGCGAAAATGGGTTCTGTTATGTAGTAGGGAGTGATGAATTGGTTCGAGAACGCTCCGGCTCTGGCAAGATTCGTGTTTTTTAGATGTCGAAAATTGAATATTGTCAAAACATATGCAAAATGCAGACCGCCGTCCTCAATCACTACCTCTTAGTCCTTTCGTAAAATTTTCGCATCTCCGCAAAAACATCCGATTTTGGACCGAAAAAAGTGGGACAAGACGGCAAACTTTCTAGAAATTGCTTCCCATAATTCTTTTTAACGATGCGCGAATCGAGACAGATGACGCATCCGCGATCGTCATTTTTACGCATCAGACGACCGAACCCCTGTTTGAATTTAATCACCGCCTGCGGAACGCTGTAGTCGAAAAATGGGTCCAATCCTTCTTTTTCTAGGGATTGCGCATAAGCTTCATAAAGCGGATCGCTCGGCACAGAAAACGGCAGTTTAGCGATAACGACACAGCGCAGCGCCTCTCCAGGGACATCGACGCCTTCCCAAAAAGAATCGGTCGCAAAAAGGACGCTGCCTTCCCTCTTTTTGAACTGCTCGAGGAGCAAGTGGCGCGGGAGATCGCCCTGTTTTAAAAAAGGAAAGCGGTCTGCGAGCGGCGTTGCAGCGAGCGAGCGGTAGCAGCTCTGCAGCATTTCATAGGAAGTGAAAAGAAGAAATGCGCTTCCTCGACTGATTTCAACAATTTCAGACATTGTCTTCACACATTCTCTCAAGAATTCGGCGTGCGAGGGCAATGGAAGATCCGTGGGGACGAGGAAAAGAGAGCGGTCGGGATAATTGAATGGGGAATCGTAAATTGTTTCCTGAAGTTTTGCTTCCAAAAGGGCAAGACCGAGGCGCGATTTGATGAATTGAAAGGAGCGTGCCGCGGCCATCGTCGCGCTGGTGAGAATGGATGTGTGGAGGGGAGAGAAAAGATGTTCGTGCAATAGCTGTGAAATGTCTAGCGCTGCATCGACGAGGGCGATATTGCCGCCATTGCTCTCGTACCAGCGCACGCGTTTTTCATTCTCTGTTTCATTTTGTGTGAAGTGGGTGAAGAATTCTGCGGCCTGCTCCAGTCGAAGGACAATAGACTGAATTTCTAAAAGGTGCGCGCTAGATTTTTCGTAAAGAGCAGTTCCTTTGAATTCGTCGAAGTCGGCAATAACGCCTTTGAGAGAGAGTAGAAGACGTTCAACTTCTTTGGCCAAGGACAAAAGTCCGGGAACAATGTTGTTTTTCCAAAAAGCATTTTCGGTAATCGCGCTTGTAATCCGGCACTTAGATTGGTCTTCAAATAACTGAGTCATCTGCGCAAGCGCTTCTTCCAATTCAGCCTGACATGTTCTTCTTAAAGCCGGTATCTCTGTTTCCAGCTTTTGCAAAAGCACAGGCCGCACAATCGATAACGAGGAGAGCTCTTTTTTTAAAGCGAAGAGCCTTGAGCGCTCGGGATGCACATCGGAATGCAGTTTGCCGAGAAGCCGCAAGAAAGCGATCCGGTCAAAGCGCCTTGCAAAACTATCTAGAGCGATCTCTTCCAGATTGTGCGCTTCGTCGATGACGAGCCGGTCATAGGGTGGAAGGATCGATTCTTGCGCGCCCGGGTTGCGGCGACGTTTTTCAATGTCGGCAAGAAGCAAGTGATGATTGACGATGAGGAGCTGCGATTCGGCGGCTTCTTTGCGCGCTTTGAAAAAAAAACACCGTTTGTAATGGGGGCACTGCACATGATTGCACGATTCCGCTTCTGCGCCGACCTTTTCCCAAACGGAAGAAGAAACGGGAAAGGGAATATCGGAGCGCGATCCATCCTCTGTTTTTTCTGACCAGTGTTCGATGGCCTGCACTTCTTTTGTCTCATCGAAGGAAAAAAGTAGAGGCTGTTCTTGCAGTTCATGGAGTTTGCGCAGGCAAAGGTAATTGCTCATTCCTTTGACAAGGCACGCCTTGATCTCGACATCCATCGTTTTCAGAAGAAAAGGGATGTCTTTGTGCAGAAGCTGCTCTTGAAGGGCGATGGTGTGCGTGGCGATGACCGTTTTTTCCTGATGCTTCAACGCCCAAATGATCGCTGGAACAAGATAGGCAAGGCTTTTCCCCGTTCCGGTCCCCGCCTCGATCAGAGCGATTTGATCTTTTTCGAAGGCATCGAGGATGCTGGCGGCCATCTCTTTTTGACACGCCCTCTCCTCGAAATTCGCGAGCGACCGGCTCAAAAGGCCGTCTTGAGAAAAAATCAATTCGAGAAGCTTCATTGCTACTCTTCTTCGAGCAAGTCTAAAAAGGCCTGTAATTGTTTTGCACGCGTCGGATGGCGCATCTTGCGCAACGCCTTCGCTTCGATCTGGCGTACGCGCTCGCGTGTGACTTTGAAACGGACTCCGACCTCTTCTAACGTCTTTGGTTTGCCATCGAGCAAGCCAAAGCGCTCGATGAGGACCGTGCGCTCGCGGTCGGTCAGGGTCGACAAAACCTCGTTCATCTTGTCTTTGAGGATTGCGTAGCCTGTCGCCTCTGCTGGCGACTCGATCGCTGTGTCCTCGAGGAAATCCCCAAACTGGCTTTCGCCGCCGTCGCCAACTTCTGCTTGTAGTGAAATCGGATGCTGCGCAATTTTATAAATCTCGCGGACGCGCTCGGGCGTGAGGCCAAGCTCGTTGGCGAGCTCTTCTGGCGTCGGTTCGCGGCCAGTCTCCATCATCAGTTTTTTCGCACCGCGGAGCACTTTGTTGATCGTCTCGATCATGTGCACAGGGATGCGGATCGTGCGGGCTTGATCCGCGATCGCGCGCGTCACAGCTTGACGAATCCACCAGGTCGCATAGGTGGAGAATTTATAACCGCGGCGGTATTCGAATTTCTCAACGGCCTTCATGAGGCCCATATTCCCTTCTTGGATCAGATCGAGGAAGGAAAGGCCGCGGTTGGTGTATTTTTTGGCGATCGAGATGACAAGGCGCAAGTTCGATTCGACCATTTCGCGCTTGGCTTCTTGGCTCTTGTCCATCCAGCGCTGCAGCATGCGGACGTCTTTTTTGAACTCATCGAGAGATCTTCCAGCAGCAAGCTCTCTTTTTGAGAGTTTTCTTTTCACGGCAAGAAGTTTTGCAGCGGCGAATTTATTCTTTTCCGCGCGAGGGATAAGTTCCTGCATCTCTTTTTCGAGCGTCAAAAACCGATCGTACGCCGTCAGGATCACCTCGCCGAAATCTTCGATGATATTATGCCGGCAATGCATCCGCCTTAAATAAGCTTGAGTGCGGATGCGGCACTTTTCAATCTCCTCGGAAATCCTGACTTTGTCGATTTTTTTTGTCTCTGTGCTGTAAAGATCAACGAGCAGTTTCTCTAAAATGCTGTCCTCGTGGCGCAGCAGCAGAGACAGTTTGGGGAGCATGGAGAAATAGAGGTTTTTGTCAGGGACCTCTTTCTCAGCGATGATCTTGTCGAAGCGCTCTTTGCCCGTGATCAAATAATTGGCAATCGAGATCGCCTCCCGTGTTGAATAACGGAAGCGCATGATGATCTTTTCAATCTGAATTTGCGCTTTTTCGATCCTCTTGGAGATCTCAACTTCTTCTTCGCGGGTCAACAGAGGGACGGAGCCCATTTCTTTAAGATACATCCGGACCGGATCGTCGGAGGTTCCTTCAGGGCGTTTTGCAAGCCCCTCGAGCTCTTTTGCTTCTTTCTTACGCTCTTTTTGCCGCTCGACTTCAGCCTGATTTAAAACCTGAATGTCCATACCGCTCAAGAAGATCAAGACTTGATCGATCTGCTCTGCGGAGTCAAAGGTCATCGGTAAAATTTCATTGATCTCTTCATACGTGATGTAACCCTGCTCTTTCGCGATCGCGACGAGCTCTTCGACTTTCTGCTGATGCTGCTGACTAAATAGATTGCTAAAAGACCCTTTTGCCATGTGATTCCAGTGTAAACAAACCTGCAAATTTTGGGGGGAAAGTTTCTTATTGTCAAGCTGATCTATACTTTATTAACATGGTGAAAAATTTTTGAGAAAGAAAAATATGCAACTTTACGCCCTAGACCAAGGAAAACCCCTCCTGGCAAGCGATGCCGAAAAGGGAAAAAACTATCAATGTCCCGAGTGCAGCGCCTCGGTGCGTGTCCGCGGGGGGCCATCGCGTCAAATTCATTTTTACCATCCAGTCTTGCCAAAAAAATGCCGCCAGCATGAAAAAAGCCAAGAACACATCCACCTCCAATGGAAACTTTTCGAGCTTTTTGGCCCTTCGGAGGCACAGATCGAATGTCCATTTCCCTCGTTTGGCCGCATCGCCGATGTCGTGTGGCATCCACAAAAATTAATTTTCGAAATCCAATGCTCGCCGATTCCCCTAGAGGAGGTCCAATGCCGGATTCTCGACTACAATTTGGCAGGATATGATGTCGTCTGGATCTTGCACGACAAACAATTTAATAGAAAAAACCTCTCGGCGGCCGAGCATTTTCTTCGAAATATTCCTTGCTATTTTACGAATATCGATAAAACCGGCCTCGGGATCGTCTATGACCAGTTCGAGGTAATGAAAAATTACAAAAGGATGTTTAAGGGCCCTCCCCTAGAGGTGTCGCTAGAAAAATTCAGTAAACTCCCTTTGATGTCTCTTAAAGACGCGTCTTTGCCGCAAACCGTCCAAAGCCGCTTTAACAACTGGAAATGCTATCGGGAAGGCGACCTTCTGCAACGCCTTTTGAAAGAAGGCAACTTAGCGAAGTCCGTGAAGCAAATGTTGGAAATCGAGAGTGAAATTTTAGAGGGGAAGAAGGCCCCTCCCGACAAGCTGCCTTTCAGGCAGCTTGTCGTCAGCGGCTATAAGCAGCTTCTCAATTACGCACTGCAGAAATTCTCTAAAAAAGATGGTTGAAGAAGCTATTGCCGCGGTGAAGCAAGCTTCACAAGCAAGCTTTTCGCAAAGAAGAAATAGATGAAAACGCCGATTGTCAGGAGGGCCTGCAGGCATTTTTTTTTGGGAAGGATCTTTTCCAAGCTACTATAGGAAGGGTCGCTGGAGCGGTACCAAGCCACCCAAGATTTTGAGCTATTGATCACCATGTAATTTTCTGCGGCGAACCGGTTCAAGAACTGAGGATTTTCAATAATTGTTTTACCATTATGGGTTTTCCCATTCAGTTTGAACTGGTACTCCGCCTCGAGGGCGAAACGAGAAGAGGAAAGCTCTTGGACTTGCCAATGCAAAACCTGGGCTTGTGCCCGGGCATTTAAACAAAAAAATTTCCATAATCCTCCTGCGGCGGTCGCCGAAAACCACAAAGCGATCAGCCCCGAGGCCACCAATAAGATCACCCAAAGCCGTTGAAGATTTTTATGCATGGCTCGTTCCGTTTGACGAATTATGTCAAGCCAGCTATATTACTTTCCATCTCAAACGATTCTTTAAGGAATATTTTACTATGGCAGAAGACAAAAAAGAAAATGGCAACGGCAAAGCAAGACCAAGACGGCCGTCGGCCCTGAAAAGAGACCTGCAAAGCGAAAGAAGGAACCTCCGAAACCGCTCTTTCAAGGCAAAGGTCAATTCAGCCGTCCGTTCTTTCCATGAGACCCTCTCTCAAAAAGACACAGCGACGATCAAAAGCAAACTTAACGAAGTTTACAGCTTGATGGACAAAGGCGTGAAAAAACACGTTTTCAAATTGAACAAAGCAAACCGCGTTAAATCGCGTCTCCACGCCCTGTCTAAATAATTTTCAAGGTGGCGCGCAACGTTTAATGCTAGAACAATGTGCTGTGTGGTCAGCATTACTCTTCTCTTGAAAAATTCACTAGCAAAGCGCAGATCTCATCTTCGATCTGCGTTTTGTACTGGCTAGCTTTTCCAGAAAATCCGTTTTCCAGAATAGAAAAAGCGAGCAGCTCGCCATCTTTGGTGGTCAAATAGCCCGACAAGGAAGAAATGCTGGTCATTACGCCGGTCTTGGCGCGCACTTTCCCTTTAGTCGCCGCCGCTGTCATTCTACGCTTCAAAGTTCCATCTGTCCCCGCAATGGGCAAAGAGGCCATAAACTCATTGCAGCAAGAGAATTGCTTGTGCATCCAGCTCAAAAACTCAAGAAAATGGTGTGCCGAAATGAGATTGTAACGGGAAAGGCCGCATCCGTCCATAATCACAACTTTTTCCACATTCAGGCCAACGGTCTGGCCTAAAAATTCGCGCATCGCTTGCGATCCTTTTTGCCATGTGCCCGGGGCACCGAAACGTTCAGCGCCTAGTTTTTTAAAAAGGCAATCGGCGATCAAGTTGTTTGAAGTCTTCATCATCTCCTCGACCATCTGACAAAGAGGGCGTGACGAGTGGGTGCCCAGGAGAGTGGCATCTTGCGGCGTTCCTTTCGAGCCGATCTTTCCTTCGAAAGCCACTCCCGCTTTCCGCAAGATATTTCGAAAAACATGCGCCGTGTAAAGATGAGGCTCTTCCACGGGGATGGAGTAATGCACCGTCTCCGCTTGCGCCGTGATCTTGCCTTTGACGTCGATGATATTATTTTTGCTCGTCGCGCGGCGGGCAGCGGTCAGTTCGTTCTCTTCCAGTGTCGTCATCGCGCGATTTTCAATCGCGACGAAATCGCTTTTGGGATATTGATATACCAAAGGCGGGCTCCCTGCATTGTCTGCGGGCTTGACCCAGACGTCGATGCAGCTGCGGTTTAAGGTCAAAGCCTCTACGGGAGCCGACCAATCATATCCCTTGTCGTCCCACATCCAGCCCGGGCCCTGGCTAATTCCATCGAAAAGAGTATTATCAGCGTAAAGATCCCCTTCAATGGCGGTGATGTTGCGCAATTTTAATTGAAAAATGAGCTCCTCCAAATCGCGCACAACGAGATCGGGATCGCCGGAACCTTGCAAATAGAGGTTGCCTTTCAATGTTTTGTTTTCAACGGCGCCATCGGTCCATAATGTTGTCGCAAAGCGATAATCGACGCCAAGACGATGCAGGGCAGCAGCCCCTGTGATCAATTTCATGCAGCTCGCCGGAGAGAAGAGATGATGAGGGCTTTTTTCGTATAATCTTTGCCCGTTTTTGAGTGAGACAATCTCGATTCCAATGTGCACTTGCGGATCGGCGTTGAGGATGATTCTTTCAATCCCGTTTTGAAGGGCTGTCAGATGCTGCTTTCCCGACTGCCTTGGCGCCTTAGCGTTGAGGGAGGTATAGAGAACGCATAAAATTAGAAGAATTGAGAATTTTCTCATGCAGACACCATGGATAGTTTTTAGACCAGTTGATCAAATTCGACGGAACCTTTTCCCACAGCAAACAAAACAGTGCCGCTCCCATACGCATGCACCTTTACCTTGCGGCATGAGCATGGATGCAAAGAGCGCAATGGTCATTTTTTACCGAGGAAACAGCCATGGGGATAAGTGTAAGTATCAACGTGTTTTATGTAAACGCTGTACGATTCCCGATGTTTTTTTTGAGCTTGTTGAAATCGACTGCAACAACATATCAGAGCTGCACATCAGAGTCATTTTTTTCCGGGTCCGAGTGACGGCTGTGTAAATCGCTTCGCGGCCAAAACATTCAGAGCCAGGAGGAATTAAGATAAGCGTTTCGTCGTATTCGCTTCCTTGACTTTTGTGAATTGAGAGACAATAACTGTATTCGAAAGAACTTAAAGCGAGTGCCGAGATCGACTCTTTTCTTCGGGAAAACAAAGCGTAATCCTCTATGCTGAGCTCGCGCAACGAAAATTCTTTTGAGCATTTTCGCACAAGAACGCCCAAATCGCCGTTGTATAACTCGAGGTCGTAGTCGTTGCGCGTGATCATGATCGGCGCGATCCACCACGCCCCTTCAGGGACCGTTTTGAGCGATTGGTAAAGAAAATGGCGGTTGATTGCTTCGACGCCAAGCGGGCCTTCTCGCATCGAAGAGAGTAGCGAAAAACGCCCGATCAGTTTAAGGACTTGTTCGGCAGCCGGCTTCTCCAGTTCATAGTTCGTGAAGCGGTCTTTGCACTCTTCCCATAAGTCGGCGGGAGTGATTTTTTTCTCGCCTAAGTCTAACCAGTTACCGCTCTTTAGGTGATCGAGAACCGCTGAGCCATTTCCCTGTTTGATCTGATCGGCAACCGTTAAAATTTCGCTGCGGTCGGAGCGCAGGCATTGGGTGAGATGCACGCAGGGGTAAACAGCGGCATCGACGAGATCGGCGAAAACGCTTCCCGCTTCAATAGGAGGGAGCTGATTCTTGTCGCCGATGAGAAGCAAGCGTGTGCCGCTCGGCACCAAGGCAAGGAGGCGTGAAAAAATCCGCGCGTCGATCATCGAGCACTCATCGACAATGATCAAGTCAGCGAGCAGTTCGCTAATTTCTTCCTCCTCTCGGCCGTATTCCTTGATGCCAAGCAGCGCATGCAGAGTGCCGGCGCGAATGGAGGCTCTTTCTCCCAAAGAAGCGCGCAAATTCCCCTCGAGCTGTGCGACAGCTTTGCCTGTAGGCGCTGTTAATAAGATTCTAAGACCTGGACATGCCTTCACAAATGCCGCAGCTGTGAATGTCTTCCCCGTTCCAGGCCCCCCCGTTAAGAGCGTCAGGGAATTTTTCATCGCCGTTTCCACGGCTTGTTTCTGGGCGAAATTCAATTTCAGATTTTCAGCCCAAGGTGCAAGCTCAATCAAAGGAGGACTCTGATGAAGCCTTTCGAGTTGTTTTAAAATTTCAGTCTCATAGGTCCAATTTTTTTGCAGATAGATCAATGAACCGTATCTGCAGACAAACGGACTTGTCAGCGTGTCGGCGGCCGCAAGCAAGTGGGGAAGAGTGGAAAGATCAAGCGCGAGATGCCCTTGCCGAGAAGAAGCAAAAAGAGTGGCCAAAAGAGCAAGATGCTCCTCTTTTTCGCCGCCCGCTCTTTTGGCGAACGCGTGGTCGATGTAGACGAGTTTATTTGTGTTCATAGGGTTCCGGAATGAAGTGATAAAACGCTTTGCCGCGGACAAAATAATAGATGGCACCGCCGAAGCACTCCGAAAAAGGGCGAATGTCAAACAGCTTTACAAACCGCTTCAATGCGGCCGCGTAGATCGAAGCCTGAAGAAAATAATCGTGAGCGCGCATCGCTTCCGCCATCTTTTCCTGTGTATAGTCCTCATCGGAGGGGCCGAGATAGTTGCTCTTCCAATCGAGCAAATAATATTTTCCATCGAATTCGAATAACAGATCGCAAAATCCTTTCATCATGCCTCTAGAAACGGGAAAATAGAACTCCATCTCTTGTTGGATTTGCGCGCCGGGCAGCTCTGCCAGAGCGAATCCAGCGAGCTTTTTCTTTAACAGCTCGATTGTCCAGGGAAAAAGGACATCGTGCCACGACTCCAGCGGCGTAAAGGCCATCTCGTCTGAAATCAGCTCGGAGATGCCCCGCTCATTCAACGGGTGATGGAGTCTTTTTTTAAATATTTTTTCAAACAACTGGTGAAGAAGGTGTCCGGTTTCGCTACCCAGCGGCATGTTGTGAGGCGAGGGAAGAGATTCGGAGGGCGGCGCAGCTTCGAAATGAGATTCTTTTTTGGCAAGCGAGGAGAAAGAAAAAAGCTGCTCGTCAAAACGGGGGAGCGTGAGAGGTTCGGGGCGTTTCAGCTCGAACTCTTCCTCTTCTTTCACATAAGAAACATCCGGCATTTCCTCCAGAACCCTATATTCGATCCTCGGCGCCAAACTCGTCAAAATAGCTTTCGCGCTATTCATATCGAAGCTTTGAGAGAGTTTCGCAAAAAATAGTTCCATCGGCGCGGCCTCGCCCTCTTGAATCGGCTTTTGCTCTTCGTCGATCAAAAGTGGGAGGTAAAGCCGTCTTTTCGCGCGCGTCAGGGCCACGTAGAGTTGGCGCATTTTTTCTGCGTCTTGCTCTTCTAAAGACCGGCGGCAATCGGGATCTTCCGGACAATACGGCCGCATCTCTTGATCAACCGCGATCAACTCGGAAGGCTTGTGTCGCGCAGCTGTACCAAGAGCAAAGACGGTATCGAACTCGAGGCCCTTGCTCACATGGATCGTCATCACCGCGACGCTCCCTTTTTCTTCTTGAGCGGCATTTTTCAAACGGGGATCTTCCCGATGAGCCTCGATTCCCAATTCGGTTAAAAAGTCTAAAAAGCCGGCCCCCTGCACATCGCGCGCCATCGCTTCTTCGATGCAAAGTTCCGCTAATTTCCTCAGATCGAGATAAAGAGATTGGTCGACATGGCCAAGCACCTGATCCTGCAGCGTGTGAAAAAAGGCGCCAAAACCTTTTTCCAAAAGGATGTTTCTCAAGGAATTCATTTGGGCTTTGGCTTGAAGCAACTCAGGATTATGAGGGCCTCTGCTGAGCTGGCTCTCACTCCATCCAATCAACGGGCCACCGAGAGCTGTTTTGACTTTGGAGAGATCGTTCGGAAAGCAGACGGCCGCCAGAATTTCTTTGAAGGCAAAATACGCGATCGATTCTGTGATCAGCGCCCCTTGTTTCGATGCTGCCGGAATTCCCCGGACGTTAAGATAATCGACCACTTCTTTGGCCATATAGCGGTCTTTGATCAAAATCGCGATGTCGTGGTATTCGACATTTTTCTCGCGATGCAAAGAAAAAATCTCCGCAGCGAGAAAAGGGAGAATTTTATTTTCGAGCATTTGCGAAGTGGGAAATTTCTTTTCTCTTCCTTTTTTCCCTACGGCGATAAAAAACTGAAGCGGGGCCTCATTTTCCTCGAACGCAATTGCCGCTCCTGCCAGTACAGGTTTGACCTCCAACGATTCCCCGCTGCGAGGCAGCGCCATCCAATGGCCTTGGGCTTTGGAAAAAAGCAGATTTAGCGCTTCGACAAGAGGCTCAGTCGACCGGTAGTTTGTCGCCAAATGCCTTTTGGAAGATGTTCCCATCGCTTTGGCCGCCTCGAGGTAAGTGTAAACGTCGGCATTGCGAAAAGCGTAGATCGATTGCTTGGGGTCTCCAACAAGGCAGATCGACTCCAGCGGAAGGAATAATCTTTGAAAAATATCCCACTGGATCGGATCGGTGTCTTGAAATTCATCGATGATCGCCGCGCGGTAGCGCTTTCGAACTTTATCTGCAAAATGGGGCAATTGGGCAGCTCTCTGCATCCTGATCAGCAGTTCATCTGGTGAAAATTTCTCAATGCTCTCTAAATGCGCGCGAGCTTTTTCTTTGAGATCACGCCCTAGACGCAACAAAATTGCACTGGAGTCCTTGGCCTGGTCGATGATAGGAAGCACCATTTGCCGAAGGCGGTCGATAATTTGCGGATAATGCAAAGGAGTAGCAAGCTCTTTTGCACGCACCTTGCGGTATTCTGGTCCCATCTGCTCCAAAAAAAACTTTCCCTTCAGCAATTGTTCAAACTGCCTATAGGTGCACTGCTTGGATTCCAGCACCCCGCCAAGCAGTTCCAGTTGCGGCGCTATTTCTTTTTCATCGATCTTTTTGTAAATCGCCCTTAAGGCCTCGACATCCGCCTTAAATTTGCTTTTCTCAATGGGCGGAAAATTCTTAACTCCACTCAAAAACGCCTCAAACAACTCGTTAAAAGTCGGGGAGCCGGCCATCTGTTTGGAGCTTCCGACGAGGTCAATCAATGCGGCGATCATTTTTCTGTGGTCGCGACCATATTTGTTGATGAGTAGCTTCATTTGGTACGGGCTGTAATCCGAGGAGGCGAGCGATCGTTTGAGCTGCCTTTTAATCCATAGGGCCAATGTCGCTCGATGCTGTTTGTCCTCCGGATCGGGAACTTCAAATCCCAGGCCGGCTTCGAAGGCAAATTCTGTCAATGCGCGATGGCAAAACCCATGCAAGGTGTAAATTTGCGCCGTGTCAAATTGGATGAGCGCGGCTTCGAGCTTCTGTAGAGCGTCATTTTGTCCCCCTTTTTCGCAAATGGCTTGGATGTAATCTGGACCGGTGCCTTGGAGTAGATGTTCTTTGCAACGGCACAGATTTTCACGGATCCTTTTCTTGAGTTCCCGAGCGGCTGCGCGAGTGAAAGTGACGACGAGAATCTGATCGATGCTAAGCGGAGAATCCCCTTCGATGAGAAGGCGCGCAACGAAATGCTCAATGGCAAAAGTCTTGCCCGTGCCCGCGGAGGCTTCCAAAAAATAGGGAGCAAAGACGTTGAGGTCGCGGCTTAAAATGTTAAACTCCAATGAGACCTCCGTCAAAGAGTTGGCGTAAACGTCCGCTCCAAGCAGAAAACATCGCTTTCGAATCGATTCCCCCTCTTCGATTCAAGTAGTCCAAATAGGCACCCTCTCCTTTTGTCACAGCCTTGCTGAAATCTTCTTCGGTCTTTAGAAGCAGCGCTTCCGCCCAATCGGGCATCAGGGGGGAGGGGGAATGCTTTGCCAAAAGTAAATAGTCGAGATAAGAGGCCAATGCGGCCTTAGGATCGGCAACGGGAAGATCGATCGCCTCGCCGCTTTTTGTCAAAAATAGCCTCGTCCCCCCTGGGTTCAAACAGAGCGAAATTAAATAGATAGGCCAGACTCTGACAAGAGATTTAAGATCGTTGCCGCCGTGAAATAGGAGTCCTTTGGGCACAACGTCATCCAGAGTGCCGGTAATAAAAGCGGTCCGCTTTTCCGAAAGCGGGACTTCAAGGGGAATCCTCAGGCGAACGGACTGCACCTCGTCCGAAGAAATTTCAAAGGCGGCCAAATTTCCCAAAAGCTCTTTGGAGTCCTCTTCGAGCTCTTGAAGGGCTGTCTCCGAGAACAGCCCGCTTGGCAAACGGCCCTTGGAATCGGCCGTTTTTAGCCCTTTTTTGCGAAGCATCCACTTGCGTAAATTAGAAAGAAGGAACTCCTTTTCCTCTTCGTCTTCATCCTCTTTAAGGTAAATTTTGAGGGCTTCGTTGAAATAAAATTGAAGAGGATTTTTCGCGAGTTTTTTGATTTGGCGGATGTCGATGCAAATTTCCGCTGAAGGCTCGACCGACAAATCTGGCTGGTCAAAAAACGGCTTCGCCTCCTTACGACAAGAGTACTGCGCCCTGAATGCGGGATGGTCCACGGGAATAAGGCCCTCTGTTACGCCCCGCTTGATCAAATAGTGATTCAATTCGTCGATCAAAAGAGAGGGGCCTTGCTGCTTTGCATCTTCAGGGTGCAGCCGCTGAAAGCTAAAGATGAGATTGTCCTGAGCGTGGAGAAACAGATCCAAAAACAACGCCCTGTCTTCATCTGTCTTAGAGGGAATGTAATCGGAGGCGATCGGTTCAGAGAGCGAATTGCGAATATCACACCGAGGAAAGGTCCCTTCATGCATGCCTAAGCACCAGATGATTCTCGCCGGCCTAAAGGATCCCGGGCGCAGAGAAGCGAAAGAGACACGTTGCAGTTGGTGCGAAGAGATTTCTCCGGAGGGTTTGTGCGCAAGATGGGAAAGCACGCGCTTCATGCTTTCAAAGTTCCACACTTTCTCTTTTAAGCTGCGACAGGATAGCGAAATCGTCTTGCACTGCTGAAAAAAAGATTCCCTTTCCCATTCGAAATTCAAGTATTTTTCCGCGAGGCGCAAAAAAAAATCCATCCATTCCGGAACGCTTTTTTCCTCTTCGAGCTGTGCTAGATCTTTTTGCAGCGATTCAAATTGCTCTAAAAATTGGTTCAATAGGTCGACCTCAGAGAGCGGAACGCATCCCGTTGGCCACGCGTCAAACAGATCATTTTCCTGAGGAATCACCGCTAGGCCAAAAAGAAGGCGATCGATCCCCACTTGCCAGCTATTGGGATCGGAAGTTAGTTTTTCCCGGATTTCGGCATCTTTAAACCAGTGAAATAATCGCCCGGTCTCTTCGGACGTCCAACCGCACTTGTCCATCCATGGCTGGCAGCGCAAAAGTTTCATCACCGCAGTCAAGCTAAAATGGTGTTCCGTTAAAGAAATCAGCTGAAAAAACGCTTGCACAGCTTGGCTTAAGGAAATGATAGGAATTCCCTCGATGCAATAGGGAATCTCGCTTTGAGCAAACGCCATCTGAATGTAAGGCGCATACTCGGCGATGTCAGGACTTAAGACCAGGATGTCGCGAGGAGTGATCCCATTGGCATGCATCAAAGTTTCCAAGCAGTCGCGGAGAACCTCGACTTCCCTCATCCGCGATAATGCGCTGTGCAGCTGAATCGAATCATCGAGAGAAAGAGAGGTTGTCTCATCCAAGAAAAGGAGCGACTTTTTTATTTCACTCAAACAGTGATTTTCGAGCGGCTCTTCGTAAGCTTCCTCTTCGATGAGTTCGAATAGATCCAACGTTTTCAGAAACTCTTTTTCCAGTTTGCCCCAATTGCCGAGCAGAGGATGGCTTTGCAGCAAGTATTGGTCCATCTCGGAGCGCACATTCTGTTTTGCCCCTCTTTTTTTCAAAACTTTGGAGAGAAATAGCCGCTCCTTATCGGAGGCCATGTCTTCCCAAAATAGCGCGCAAGGGGAGAGCACATACAGCGACGGGCAAAACGCGCTGAAAAAAGAGAGATAAACGGGCGAGAGGTAAGAAAAACCGAAAAGGACGATTTTCCCAGAAAATGGCGCGGGTGAAAAAGAAGCGAGGGCATGCAAGGGATATGTCCATGGTGTCTCATCGGAATAAATTTCACGCCATAACGACTGCTGCCAGCCTGAGCTCTCAAGCCATTTTGGCAAAAATTTAATTCCATAAAGGCCATAGCGAATGAAGATTGCCGCCAATTGATCGCTCAGCGAAGCGATTCGGCGCAAACTGGTCTCGAGGTATCTCTGCAAAGAGGAGTCTAACCTCGGATTCACGCGAAGCCGCTCTTCGATAATGAGGGAAAGTTCTAGAAACGAAGGGATCCTCTTTTTATTCTCCCCGCTTAGTTCAATGACCGCCTGATTCAATGGAAGAAATTGCACTCCGGCAGCAATTTGCAAACGCGGATTAGCCGCAAAAGATGAGAGAAGAAATTCCTTCATCGAAAGATCGGGAACAACCACTAGGCGGTTTTCAAATGGGCGCGACGCGGAGAAAAATAAATCCTCTCCCAAATGAAGGGCAAGCCGGCCTAAATCATTTCCATAGATGACTTTTAATGGATGTTTTTGAGAAAGTTGAATCTCTTTGAAACTGCTTATTTTTGGCATAAATTTATGCAACTTCGCTCTTCGCTAAAAAAGATTTACAACAAAATTCCTTCTTTTTCAACCACTGGGCGCCATTCGCTCGGCTTTCTCAACATCACTCAGTTTTTGGGCGTTATCAACGACAACGTCTTTAAATTCGTCATGGCCTTTTTGCTCATCGACACTTTGGGTTTTTCCAATGCGAGCAGCATCTTGTCGGCGACAGGGGCCATTTATGTGATCCCGTTTCTGCTTTTTTCTTCCAGTGCGGGAATTCTAGCAGATCGGTTCAGCAAACAAAAGCTCCTCGTGATCATGAAAGTCGCCGAAATGATCATCATGCTTTTGGCCATCTTAGCCTTTGGGATGAAAAGCGTCTGGGGCTGTTACACCCTTCTCTTTCTACTTTCCACGCATAGCGCCATGTTTGGTCCCTCGAAATACGGCATCATCCCAGAACTTGTCCCTGAAAATTCCGTTTCGAAAGCCAACGGCCTGATCACTTCTTTTACCTACCTGGCTATTATCATTGGAACTTTTCTCGCTTCCTTTTTGACAGAGGTCACAAATCGTCACTTCATTTTCATCGCGGTGATTTGCCTTTTCGTGGCCATCGGCGGATTTTTCAGCGCGCTAGGCGTCAAGCGGACACTGGCGCAAGGCTCCGACAAAAAAATTAATCCATTATTTTTCCGTGAGATTTACCAGACGTTGAAGTATACCCGCACCGTCTACCATCTTCTCCCCGCGATTTTAGGGTCTTCATATTTTCTCTTGATCGGCGCCTACACACAGCTCAATATCATTCCCTTTGCCCTGCAATCTTTACAGATGAGCGAAGTTGCGGGCGGATATCTCTTTCTTGCCACCGCCCTCGGAATTGCGCTGGGATCTTTCCTCGCCGGCCGCATCTCCAAAAAGCGGATCGAACTTGGACTTTCCTGCATGGCCGGGTTTGGGATCGGATTGTTTTTTATCCTCATTTCTCTTTTTTCTTCGAGCCTTGTCGCGGTCGTCGCCTGCCTTCTCGCTATCGGCGTTTTAGGCGGTATTTACATCGTGCCTTTAGATACCTTCATTCAGCTGAAGAGCGACGGAGGCAAACGGGGCCAGACCATCGCTGCGGCAAATTTTTTAAGCTTCACTGGCGTCCTCATCGCTTCTTTCGCCCTTTATTTCTTCAATCAATTCTGCGGGCTCGCTTCGGCAACGAGCTTCGGGATCATGGGATTGATCACCTTGATGGTCTCGATCGTTTTATGCCTGCGCTTTTCCGATCTTTTCCTTTCTTTTTTCTCGCGGCTCTTTCTCTTCCCCTTTATTAGATTTCAACGGCCAAATCCTGAAGCGATCGAAAGCGCCTCCGAAGCGATCCTGATCATCGACAGCGCGTCTTGGCAGAATGCCCTTCTGATGACCGGCCTCTTGCCGAAAACACATTTTTTAATTCCTAGAGATAGCAAAAAATGGCACTGGTACTCTTCATTGTTCTATTCGATTCATCGCGCCTCGGAGGAGAGCAACATTGAGGAGATCTTCAAGCAGTCAAAAGAACTTCAAGAAAGAGGATTCACTCCCTGTTTAATGCTAGAGAAGCCGATTATAAATGCTTCCTCATCTTCGATGAAAAAGACGGTCCGCAGCTTTTTTAAACGCGGCGCCCCAGAAATTCTCTCTGTGCGTGTGGCTCCAGACAAGAAAAGCGGAAAGCAGACAATGTATTTTGCGGAAGTTTAGGGAGTAATTTCACCACAGAGAGAAAATTCATAATTTGAATATTCCCCTCTGTGGTTTCTCGTCTCTTTGGTACATTCAAAAACTTTTAAGATCAAGGGGCGTTTTCAAAAATTAGGGAAAAATAACAGGATGACCAGGATTAACAGGATAAAGAAAATACAGAATGAATTCCCTATCCTGACCATCCTGGTCATCCTGTTATTTTTTTGGTAAATTCAAACATTTACGCAATAAAGCCCTTAGAGGCTGTCTGCGATTTCTGTTACGTTGCTTTTTGCGCCTTTTTCTTTAGGCTTTTCTTCGATCCCTTGTTCTAGTTAATTAACTATGTCCTTCGGGATCGAAGAAAAGCCTAAAGAAAAATCCATCAAAAATCAAAATAACGAAAATCGCAGACAGCCTCTTAGAACCCGTAAATAAACTCAACCTCATACTGCTTATAGCGGCGGAAGGGCCCAATAGAGTCATCAAGCGTGATCGCTTGCTGCCAGCTTTGCTGCATGTTGAGTTGGTTTAGGAGCAAATAATCCAAGGTCATTTGGAAGCCGCGGTAGTTGACATTGCCACCTGCAGTCCTTCGGGCTGTTGGGCCCCCGGAACCATCGGCTTTGACTGTATAGAAACCACTGTCATTGGCATTGCCAAGACCAATACCTTGGACATCGAAATCAGGGACGCATTGAGCGGCCAAGACCTGGTAATTGATGTCGAATGCCCAGTCGCCTTTTTTCTTGATCTCACCGATGGAAACACCGACGTAACCGCCCCAGTTTGCTCGCTTGTGATTGGCAATTTTTAATTTATTGGCTGCGCTGTTCCACAATCCAGCGAGATAAATCTGCACAATTTTCTGCAACCTGCTGGGCAAGAACTTATACCCAAAGAGCAATTGAGAAACGATAAAATCAAAGCGGTGATTCCGAACTTTATCTTGAAAATCCTTTGTATCCCAATCGATGAGTGAATATTTCGTGTAGAAACCGGTTCCTCCAACATTGAGAATTCCAATTTCACCTAAATATCCAAACTGATTTTTATTTTCATTGATGATGAAGGCCCCAACGTGAGCGTAAATATCTCCAATAGCATCGATGCCTTGATCATATCTAAAGAAAGCGCCATCAAAAAAGCTGTTGAATTCAAGTTTCGAGTCGAGAATCGTCGAAATTTTTCTTCGGCCGAGTTCGGTATCAAAACTGTAGGTATCGCCTCGGACAACACGAGCGCCCCAATAGGCTTTCTCGAGTTTGATTTTGTTTAAAGTGCCGCTCTCGATACCCGCGTTGTTGTCGAATTCTAATTTGATTGCACACCAGGAGCGATCGGCGCGGTAGTCCAGCATGATATTGACTTCGATATCGAAACCATTGGTCGGAATACCTGTTGCCCCGCCGGAACCCCGTTGCTTTATTCCATCGCGCGTCTCGCCGGCGGACTGAAGTTCAGTGCGGACCTCGGCGCTGAGCGAAAGCGCGCCTCCGAGTTCTCGAACGGTGACTTGGCGCTTGGTGTTAATCCACTCGCGGACAGCGTTGATATCTTTTTGGTCGATGTCAACGGAACTTTCGATCGTCGTGGCGAAGAGGGAAGAAGATAAGAAGCATGAAGCTGCGCAAAGATATGATAAGCACTGTTTGTATTTCATATTGATTTTTCCTACCTGTCCCACTAATCCTCTGCTCTGTTCCGTTTTTATAAAAAAATTAAAATCGACACAAACACTTATAATAAGAATCCTCTTTTATTGCAATGGGAAATGCTCTGGAGTGTTTTGAAGAACTCCTCCTTGTAAAGAAGGAGTTCTTCGACGGTTAAGGGAGGACGCTCTTCGGCGCCCGAGAAAAACACATAGCTCGGCTAACCCAACCCTGAAGGAGCAGGAGTGCGCTCGAGCGTGCTGTTCAAAAGTTTTTGAAAGGGATTTCTACGTCAAAGCCCCTTTAAAACTTGAAGTCGAGGCTTGCCGAGACGGCGTTCTCATTGATAAACCGAGCCTCGAAGTTGACATTGATGCCTTTGTCTGGGGAGAGGCCGAAACCCAAAAAGAGGCCGAGAGGATAGACTTCTTTGAACACGACGTGGTTGCGATCGAAGAGGAAATTGAGCGACCTCAAAGATTCGATCTTCATCCGAAAGTCGGAAAAGTCCAACCCCACATACGGGACAAACCAGTGGAACCGGTAGGAAACTCCGGCTCCGACCTGCCACTCCCGGAACTCGGATTTCGCCCCCCTCTTTGAATACGACTTGTCGTTGACTTTCACTGACGCGAAAGGAAGATTGGACTGAAGGTGGGCGGCAGCGACAGCGATCTGGAGATCCCCCCAATAGGCCAGGATTGCCCTGCCTCCGACCCCCCAAGCGAAATGCGTCTGCGAATCATAGGAAATTTTAATTTTTTCAAAGGGACGTTGATCGAGATCAAAAGACATGACGCCGGCGTTGCCGAACAGTTCAACCCGATCGTTAAAATTTAATGTCAATATCCCCAGATTGCTAATCGACTCGTATTCCTGCACCCTTTTTCTCTGATCGGCATGCCGGTGGACCATCCGCAAACGGCGATCGTAGACCCCATCGAACTGGTAGCCGACCTTGACCCCGAACCACTCCTCGCGGGAAAAAAATAGGCTCTGTTCGGGCATCATGGGGAAGCTTGGGTTCCCGTTGTAAAGGGCGTGCGCTTGGGAAAAGAGAAGTAAAGTAAAAAGAAAAGTTCTCATCTCTGCTAAGCTAGCAAAACTAAGAACAATTGCCTACGAAAATTTTTTTCTAAAAAGCGTAACCTAGTGCTCTGTACTCATTTAAAACTTCATTATATTGACCTCTGTTTTTGTGTATACTTTTTTTCCAAGAAAGGTAAATTGAGAAAAAAAGAGTTTCCATGAAACTAACTAACACCATTGCGCTCACATTGTTCATTGCGTCGACGCTCGGAATCGAAGCTGCTGAGCAGCAAACCTCGACAACAAGCGCTAATTGCCTGGGCGGACCCAAGCCCATGAGGCTGAACGCAAGACACATTGAGCCCGGCGGCATTGGCTATGGTCTTGGCTATACCACGGTGGAAGGTTTCTTTCCCCTCTACAACGGATGGGAAAATTGGGTGGTTTTTCTCGATGGCAGAGGTCACGTTTTCAACGATGGCCGCCCCGCTGCAAACGCGGGTTTGGGCGTCCGCTATCTCAGAGACACCCGCGTATGGGGTGTTAACTCTTACTGGGATTATCGCAACACACATCGCCAACACTACAACCAAGTCGCCGCTGGCCTTGAATCTCTAGGGCGGATTTGGGATTTCCGGCTCAATGGCTACTTGCCGGTCGGCGAGAAAAAAAGCCACAACTATCGGACGAGATTCGACGAGTTTAAAGGACACCATGCCATCTTGAGGCAAAAATTTGAGTTTGTACTCGCTGGAGCCAACGCGGAAGTGGGCGCGCATGTCAATACCTGGAGGCATGTCCCTCTCTATTTTGCTGCTGGGCCTTATTATCTGACAGGCAAAGGGAAGACAACTTGGGGCGGCGAGGCAAGGGCCTCGATTAACATCTACGATTATTTGAAACTGGAAGGTTATACTTCCTACGACCACCTTTTTAAATGGACCTGCCAAGGACAGGTCAGCCTCGGGTTTTCATTCGGCCCTAGGAAGAAAGTGAAAAATACAAACGGGAGCTGCTCGGACTCCATTGCGGTCGCTAAGCGGGCCTATCAACCTGTCGACCGCTTCGAAATCATCCCCGTCAGCAGGAAGCATCGCCACACGACCGCGATCAACCCCAAGACGGGCGATCCTTACTATTTCTGGTTTGTCGATAACACCAGCCACTCGAATGGCACCTTTGAAAGCCCTGACAACACCCTGACGTCTGTCAATGCCGATGTCATCTATGTATTCCCCGGCGATGGCACGACGAATGGAATGGATTCGGGAATCACTCTTCAAGACAATCAACGCCTTTGGGGAAGCGGCATCAACCAAACCCTTCCGACTACGGTGGGCACTGTTACCGTGCCGAGAATGTCTGGCCGCGGGACAGTTGATAGAACGGCCGTCCTGCCGATCATTACGAACCTCGCCCCAAGCGCGAACGTCATCACCTTGGGCAACAATAATGAGATCTCCGGCCTTTTCATCGAGAATACGACCGCTTCAAATGCAGTAGGAGGCGCTAATATCGCCAACGCGCGTCTGTTGAACTGCTCCTTGGGTGGACCGCTCGGTCAAGGGGGCGTAGGCTTTTCGATGACCGACCTCGCGGGAAAACTCAGAATCGACAATTGCGTCTTTGCCCAAAATGTCGCTGTCTTGCTCGTGAATAATTCGACCAATCTTAAAGCAGAAATCTCCAATTCGAATTTTAACACGCAGTCAACCACAATCGACTGGACATTAAACAACACATCGATAGGCAGATTAAAAATAAAGGATAGTCAACTCGACTCCATCAACGACGGAATTTTAGTGACCTCGAATGGCACAAGTTCGATCACGGCCAATATCAAGAATAGTACACTAACAATAGGATTAGTTGGAATCGGATTGGACGCGAGCGGAGCGACGAATGCCACACAGAACCTAACATTTGAAAACAGCACCCTCAATACTCTATCGTTAGGAATTTTTGTAACGCAAATGGGTCAATTCAACCTGGACTTGACCGACAATACAATAACCACCCGGGGGAGTTGCTTGGCACTCGATATGAATGGCGGAAACGCTTCTATCGTTGGAACAAACAACTCCATGACAGCCTTTTATTCTCAAGCCATTCAATTCAACCAAAATGCTGGGAATCTTGCCGCGGCCTTTGAAAACACTATCATCAACTCCCTGACTGATGATGCAATCGCCAGCACGGTTCTCGGCACAGCCATTAGTCATACGTTGGATATGACTGGAAATACGCTCATCGCGATCATCAATGGATGGAATTTGACCCAAGAGGCAGGATCCGTATTCTCCACCTGGGAGAATAATACGGTGACAGGTTCGGATACAGGGATTGCGTGGGATGCCAGTATGGAAGCAACAGAGACAAACCTTATTATCAACGCCAACACCATTGCAGCTCGTGGAGTCGTGATCGGAGTTCAAAGCGCGAGTAATTTGAATCTTACTCTGATAGACAATCAACTCACTGCAAGCACCATTGTCCTATCCTTGGACTTAAGCAACTCTGCCACAGATCTAACAATGTCCGGGAATACAGCCGATGGAGATCAAACAATTAGTCTTGTTCATTCGACTGGTTCTCTGAATGCTACGATCACGAACAACACATTTTCGAGCGTGGGCGAGGTGAATTATCTGTATCGCTCTTCCGGATCAGTCGATAGCGTTCAACAGATCTCGAGAAATACATTCTCAAACGCTTTTAACACCGGTGGAAACAATAATATAAATATAATATGGGACAGCACGGGTACAATGGATTGGACGATCACAGGTAACACTTTCCAATCCGGCACATCCTATGCTGTTGGTGATAACGCCAATGCAGGCAATCAGGTGATCAATCTTTCGGACAATACCCTCCTCAATTCCGGCGGCTATAATTTAGTTGTAGGCAGCACTGGTAACGCCATCTGGCTCTTGAACGACAATGACTTCATCGTGAACGGCAATCTATCTCCCAGTCCGTGGATTACAGCAACCAACCTGGGTTCTGGAAATGTTTGCATGCAGCTTAACGACAACATCGCTTACCCATCAGCAGGCGCCTATGTGCTCAGCAACCCAGGCATAGGCAACTTTATCCTCAATCCACCTCAGAACAATATTGGGGATTTCAGCACAACTAATGTGTCGATTGGCACATGTCCGTGAGGAACCGTACTCGTTAACGATTCTTTTTTTAGAGTCTTGTTGCTAAAAAGTTACTTTTGTTTTCGACATGGTAATTTGAGAAAAAAAAGGTTTTCCATGAACTAAGAGGCTGTCTGCGATTTTCGTTATTTTGATTTTTGATGGATTTTTCTTTAGGCTTTTCTTCGATCGCGAAGGACATAGTTAATTAACTAGACGAAGGGATCGAAGAAAAGCCTAAAGAAAAAGGCGCAAAAAGCAATGTAACAGAAATCGCAGACAGCCTCTAACCAGCACCATTGCCCTCACATCGTTCATTGCATCGACGCTCGGAATCGAAGCTATTGAGCAGCAAGCAGCGGTCGTAGCCGACCTTGACCCCGAACCATTCCTCCCGGGAAAAAATAGGCTCTGTTCGGGCATCGCGGGAAAGCTTGGATTCCCGTTGTAAAGGGCATGCGCTTGGGAAAAGAGAAGTAAAGTAAAAAGAAAAGTTCTCATCTCTGCTAAGGGGTTGTAAGAAAATAACTTTTACAGTTCTCGAGGGAAAAATCGTCAAGAGATGAACCGTTTTTCTCCTCGGGAACTGTAAAATTTATTTCCTTACAACCCCTAAGCTAGCAAAACTAAGAACAATTGCCTACGAAATTTTTTTTCTAAAAAGCGTATCCAATGCCGCCACCGAAGGATAGGCCGCCCACCTGCCTTGTTTCTCCATGGGCATGTTTTTTATGAGCGTGGAAATGCATGCGCGCATAGGAATATTCGCCGAAAATATCGATGACAAGGTGCGGGGCTGGAAAATAATGCAACCCTGTATTTGCAAATCCACCCCACCCGTTTTCATTCATGGTTTTATCGACAAAATGCGACTTGTTATGCACATGAACGAAAATATAGCGCGGACCGATCGTCAAGTAATATTGGAACTTCTTGGAGAGCGTCGATGTGCCCTAAGAAGCTGTAGCAGCACTAAAACATTCTATCGATTCTTTTTAAAAAACGTAACCTAGGCCACCGCCAAAGACGAGGCCGCCCACCTGCCTTGACTCTCCATAGACATGCTTTTTATGAGCGTGGAAATGCATGCGCGCATAGGAATATTCGCCAAAAATGTCGATAACTAAATATTCATTGGGGAAATAATGGAAGCCTGTGTTGGCAAATCCACCCCACCCGTTTTCATTTAAAGTTTTATCGACATAGTGCGACCTGTTGTGCACATGAACGAAAATGTAGCGCGGACCGATTGTGAAGTAATACTGGAACTTTTTGGTGATCTTGGCCACGGCTTCTAATCCCAGACTGATGGGAATTTCCCAGAATCTAGTTTTTTGGTGGGCGTGAATCGAGCTTCCCCTCTTTTCTAAATACTCAACACTTCCATAGATCTGCAGCCATCGCCATAGGGGCGTAGACCAGCAGAGCTGAAGGTCGAGACCGCCTTGATCGAAAACTTTGCGCATTTTATCGTCGGTGAAAAAGAAATAACCGGCCTTGAATTCGAGTATAGATCTATAGTCGTTTGTCTTTCTAGAAGAGCGTTGAGCGGAGGAGTTGCTAGAATCGCCGTCACTGTTTGTGGGAGCGGTTGCCACGGTTTTGGAACTTTCAAACGCATCTTTTCCCCACAACAATCCCGCCGCAATGCAGGTTTGGCCGCTTGCTGTCGAGCAGCTCCCATCATTGAGAAAAGTCTCCGCCTGCGGACCATCAGCAAATCCTCGTATCACCAGAAGGGAAAAAATTGCGAGAAGACAATTTTTGGCTAACATAATCATAGCTCACGGGCACTCATTTAAAATTTCATTATATTGGCCACTTCTTTTGCGTATACTTTTTTTCCAAAAAAGGTAAATTGAGAAAAAAAGGGGGCTCCATGAAACTAACCCACACCATTGCACTCACATTGTTCATTGCATCGACGCTCGGAATCGAAGCTGATGAGCAGCAAGCAGAAAAAACAAGCGCTAATTGCCTGGGCGGACCCAAGCCCATGAGGCTGAACGCAAGACACATTGAGCCAGGCGGCATTGGCTATGGTCTTGGCTATACCACAGTGGAGGGTTTTTTTCCTCTCTACAACGGATGGGAAAATTGGGTGGTTTTTCTCGATGGCAGAGGTCACGTTTTCAACGATGGCCGCCCCGCTGCAAACGCGGGTTTGGGCGTCCGCTATCTCAGAGACACCCGCGTATGGGGTGTTAACTCTTACTGGGATTATCGCAACACACATCGCCAACACTACAACCAAGTCGCCGCTGGCCTTGAATCTCTAGGGCGGATTTGGGATTTCCGGCTCAATGGCTACTTGCCGGTCGGCGAGAAAAAAAGCCACAACTATCGGACGAGATTCGACGAGTTTAAAGGACACCATGCCATCTTGAGGCAAAAATTTGAGTTTGTACTCGCTGGAGCCAATGCGGAAGTGGGCGCGCATGTCAATACCTGGAGGCATGTCCCTCTCTATTTTGCTGCTGGGCCTTATTATCTGACAGGCAAAGGGAAGACAACTTGGGGCGGCGAGGCAAGGGCCTGCATTAACATCTATGACTATCTAAAACTCGAAGGTTATACTTCCTACGACCACCTTTTTAAATGGACCTGCCAAGGGCAGGTTAGCCTCGGGTTTTCATTCGGCCCTAGGAAGAAAGTGAAAAATACAAACGGAAGCTGCTCGGACGCCATCGCTGTCGCTAAACGGGCCTATCAACCTGTCGACCGCTTCGAAATCATCCCCGTCAGCAGAAAGCACCGACGCACGACCGCAATCAACCCCAAGACGGGCGATCCTTACTATTTCTGGTTTGTCGATAACACCAGCCACTCGAATGGCACCTTTGAAAGTCCCGACAACACCCTGACGTCTGTTAACGCCGATGTCATCTATGTATTCCCCGGCGATGGCACGACGAATGGAATGAATTCGGGGATCACCCTTCAAAACAACCAACGCCTTTGGGGAAGCGGCTTTGCCCAAACTCTCCCAACGACAGTGGGCACTGTGATTGTGCCGGTAATGTCTAGCCGCGGTGCAATGGACAACACAGCCGTCCTGCCGATCATCATGAACCTCAACTCAGGCGCCAATGTCATCACCTTAGGCAATAATAATGAAATCTCCGGCCTCTTCATCGAGAATGATTCCATTTCTAACGCCATAGGAGGCACTAATATCACCAATGCAAGGCTATTGAACTGCTCTTTGGGGGGGGCGCTTGGGGAAGGAATTATAGGCCTTTTCGCGACCGACCTTGGGGGCAAACTCAAAATCGACAATTGCGTCTTTGCCGAAACTATTGGTGTGGTGCTCGTGAATAATACAAGCAATCTTAAAGTAAAAATCTCCGATTCAAATTTTAATAGCGCAACTGAATCCATCGATTGGACATTGAATAACACATCAAAAGGCAGATTAAAAATAAAAGAGAGTCAATTCGATTCAGCCGGCGATGGAATTGTAGTAAGCTCGTTTGATACAAGTTCGATCTCGGCAAAGATCAAAGAAAGTACTATCACAATAAATGGAGTTGGAATCCGAATGGACGCGAGCGCAGCGACAAATGCCACGCAGAACCTTATATTAAAAAACAGCATCATCGATTCCAACTCTCAAGCAATTCTTGTGGCGCAAGAAGGACAATTGAACATTAATTTGGTCGACAATACGATAGTCGCGATAAATGGTTCAGGGCAGCTGGTGGGGGCTTGCTTGGAAGTAGATACGTTTAGCGGAAACGCCTCCATCGCCGTGACAAACAATTCTATGACGGGCTTTAACGCTGTTGCCATTTTATTCAATCAAAATGCAGGGAATCTTGTTGCCGCTTTTGAGAACAACAACATTAAATCTCCTGGTGACGATACAATCCGAAGTAATATGACCACACTTGCAGTCAGCCATGTGTTGAATATGACCGAAAATACACTCATCGGGTTCAATGCTTGGAATTTACACCAGCATGTAGGTTCCGTATCCTCTGCTTGGGAAAATAATACGGTGTCGGCTCGTTCCACTGGCATTGTTTGGAGCGCTAGTGATGCTGCAATCCAGACAAACCTGATTTTCGAGGACAACAAGATCACTGCTGATGATGGCATCAGCGGAGGTCAAGATGCGGGTAATTTGAATCTTTCAGTGACAGGTAATGCAATCATTGCTGGTAGTTCCGCTTTGGGCTTAGAGTTAAGCAGTTCCGGCACAGCCTTGATGATGTCGAAGAATACAACCTATGGAGGTCAAGCGATTTCTATTTTCCATCAAAGTGGGCCTCTCAGCGCCTCGATAACCGACAATACATTTTCTAGCACAGGCAATGTGAATTATCTATATAATGGGTTTGGAATGTTAGACAGCTCCCAGCAAATTTCGGGAAATACATTCACCTGCTCATCTAGAGCTGGTTCACTCAGCAATATCGATTTAATATGGAACAGCACGGGCACAATGGATGCGACGATCACAGATAATACCTTCCAATCCGCCGCATCGTTTTCACTTTCGGCTAATGTCCTTATTGGCACTCAGGTCCTGAACGTTTCGGACAATACCCTCCTCAATACTGGGGGCTATCAATTAACTGCAGTCGACTCCTCTAACGTCACCTGGTTCGTGAATGGCAATGACTTCATCGTGAACGGCAATGTACCTACCAATCCGTTTGTTGTTGCAAACGCCAACGATTCTTCTAATGTTTGCATGGAGCTTAACGACAATACCGCCTATCCAACCGTCGGAGCCTACATGCTCCAAAACCTAGGCACAGGCACATTCGTTCTCAATCCGCCCCAAGACAATATTGGGCAGATCAGCACAACTAATGTGACGATTGGCACATGCCCGTGAGGACGCGTGCATTAAAGTCTTATTGTAAAAAGCGTTTACTTTTTTTTTCGAAATGATAAAGTGAAAAAAAAGAGGAATTTCCATGAAACTAACTAACACCATTGCGCTCACATTGTTCATTGCGTCGACGCTCGGAATCGAAGCTGCTGAGCAGCAAGCAGAAAAAACAAGAGCTAATTGCCTGGGCGGACCCAAGCCCATGAGGCTGAACGCAAGACACATTGAGCCAGGCGGCATTGGCTATGGTCTTGGCTATACCACAGTGGAGGGTTTTTTTCCTCTCTACAACGGATGGGAAAATTGGGTGGTTTTTCTCGATGGCAGAGGTCACGTTTTCAACGATGGCCGCCCCGCTGCAAACGCGGGTTTGGGCGTCCGCTATCTCAGAGACACCCGCGTATGGGGTGTGAACTCTTACTGGGATTATCGCAACACACATCGCCAACACTACAACCAAGTCGCCGCTGGCCTTGAATCTCTAGGGCGGATTTGGGATTTCCGGCTCAATGGCTACTTGCCAGTCGGCGAGAAAAAAAGCCACAACTATCGGACGAGATTCGACGAGTTTAAAGGACACCATGCCATCTTGAGGCAAAAATTTGAGTTTGTACTCGCTGGAGCCAATGCGGAAGTGGGCGCGCATGTCAATACCTGGAGGCATGTCCCTCTCTATTTTGCTGCTGGGCCTTATTATCTGACAGGCAAAGGGAAGACAACTTGGGGCGGCGAGGCAAGGGCCTGCATTAACATCTATGACTATCTAAAACTCGAAGGTTATACTTCCTACGACCACCTTTTTAAATGGACCTGCCAAGGGCAGGTTAGCCTCGGGTTTTCATTCGGCCCTAGGAAGAAAGTGAAAAATACAAACGGGAGCTGCTCAGACGCCATCGCTGTCGCTAAACGGGCCTATCAACCTGTCGACCGCTTCGAAATCATCCCCGTCAGCAGGAAGCACCGACGCACGACCGCAATCAACCCCAAGACGGGCGATCCTTACTATTTCTGGTTTGTCGATAACACCAGCCACTCGAATGGCACCTTTGAAAGTCCCGACAACACCCTGACGTCTGTTAACGCCGATGTCATCTATGTATTCCCCGGCGATGGCACGACGAATGGAATGAATTCGGGGATCACCCTTCAAAACAACCAACGCCTTTGGGGAAGCGGCTTTGCCCAAACTCTCCCAACGACAGTGGGCACTGTGATTGTGCCGGTAATGTCTAGCCGCGGTGCAATGGACAACACAGCCGTCCTGCCGATCATCATGAACCTCAACTCAGGCGCCAATGTCATCACCTTAGGCAATAATAATGAAATCTCCGGCCTCTTCATCGAGAATGATTCCATTTCTAACGCCATAGGAGGCACTAATATCACCAATGCAAGGCTATTGAACTGCTCTTTGGGGGGGGCGCTTGGGGAAGGAATTATAGGCCTTTTCGCGACCGACCTTGGGGGCAAACTCAAAATCGACAATTGCGTCTTTGCCGAAACTATTGGTGTGGTGCTCGTGAATAATACAAGCAATCTTAAAGTAAAAATCTCCGATTCAAATTTTAATAGCGCAACTGAATCCATCGATTGGACATTGAATAACACATCAAAAGGCAGATTAAAAATAAAAGAGAGTCAATTCGATTCAGCCGGCGATGGAATTGTAGTAAGCTCGTTTGATACAAGTTCGATCTCGGCAAAGATCAAAGAAAGTACTATCACAATAAATGGAGTTGGAATCCGAATGGACGCGAGCGCAGCGACAAATGCCACGCAGAACCTTATATTAAAAAACAGCATCATCGATTCCAACTCTCAAGCAATTCTTGTGGCGCAAGAAGGACAATTGAACATTAATTTGGTCGACAATACGATAGTCGCGATAAATGGTTCAGAGAACCCGGCGGGGGCTTGTTTGGAAGTAGATACGTTTAGCGGAAACGCCTCCATCGCCGTGACGAACAATTCTATGACGGGCTTTCACAATTTTGCCATTCTATTCAATCAAAATGCAGGGAATCTTGCTGCCACTTTTGAGAACAACACCATCGAATGTCCCGATTCCAATGTAATCCAAAGTAATGTGGCCACACTTGCGGTCAGCCATGTGTTGGATATGACCGAAAATACACTCATCGGATCCCAAGACTGGAATTTCGACCAGCAAGTAGGTTCCGTATCCTCTACTTGGAAAAATAATACGGTGACGGGTCAAGGTGTTGCCATTACTTGGGTCTCTGAGAATGCTGCAATCCAGACAAACCTGATTTTCGAGGACAACAACATCACTGCTGACAGTGGCATGAGCGGCGTTCAGCTTATGGGTAATTTGAATCTTTCTCTGACGGGCAATGAACTCATTGCTAGTACTTCCGCTTTGGCCTTAAATTTAATCAATTCCGGCACAGCTTTGAATATGTCGAAGAATACGACCTATGGAGGTATATCGCTACTGATTGTCCATCAAAGTGGGCCTCTCAGCGCCTCGATAACCGACAATGCATTTTCGAGCGTAGGCAATTCGAATTATCAATACGATGCTATTGGAACGTTCGACACCTCCCAGCAAATTTCGGGAAATGCATTTACCTGCGCATCTGGAGCTAGTTCAGTCTTCAATATCGGTGTACTATGGGACAGCCCGGGCACAATGGATTGGACGATCACAAATAACACCTTCCAATCCGCCGCATCATTTTCATTTAATGATGATGTCATTGCTGGCACTCAGGTGCTGAACCTTTCGGACAATACCCTCCTCAATACTGGAGGCTATCAATTAAATGCATTCGACTCCTCTAGCGTCACCTGGTTCGTGAATGACAATGACTTCATCGTGAACGGCAATGTACCTACCAATCCGTTTGTTGTTGCAAACGCCAACGATTCTTCTAATGTTTGCATGGAGCTTAACGACAATACTGCCTATCCAACCGTCGGAGCCTATATGCTCCAAAACCTAGGCACGGGCACATTCACACTCAATCCGCCTCAAGACAATATTGGGCAGATCAGCACAACTAATGTGTCGATTGGCACATGTCCATGAGGAGATCCTAACCTCCCTCTTTTGAGGGAGGTTCCTTACAACCCCTTAATTGATCGTGACCGTTGCAGGTTCTCCCTGGTTTCCGAAGCTGTCAACAGCGACAACGCCATAAGTGTTGGTGGCGCCTTTTTTAATATTGTGATCTTCAAACTTCAAAGTGGTCGCTCTGACAGACGCGATTTCAACCCCATTACGATAAATGAGATATTTCACTGCAGCTGGACCAGAAGGATTGGCGTTCCACTGAAGTTTATTGAACAACTCGTATTCAACCCCAAAGTCGTTCTTCTTTTGGCGTCCCGTCAAATTTAATGGGGAAGCAGGGTTAGGTGTAATCGCAATCCCTATTGGGGCAGAGCCAACATTAATCGTGTCGACGATCATATTTATCGAAGTGTCGATCACAATCACAGCGTTACTTCCTTCTTCTGTCACATAGGCGAATTTACTGTCGGGTGTAATTGCAACTCTTTGGGGGTCGCTCAATGAGGGCAAATTGATCGTGTCTATCACCAGATTTGTCGCTGTCGAGATCACAGAGACAGAACTTAAGCCGAAATTGGCCACGTAGACAAACTCCCCATTGGGAGTGACTGCAAGCCCACGGGGACCCGAGTTAACCGTTATGGTCCCACCGACCGTATTTGTCGAGAGGTCAATGAGAGAGACAGTATTGTTAAGACCATTGGTCACATAAGCGAATTTGCCATTGGGAGTAATCGCGATTCCTAGCGGTTCATCCCCGACTGGGATCGGAGCCCCGACGAGCATATTCGTCGAGATGTTGATCCTGACCACATTCCCTGGAATTCCAAGCGTTGTCACATATGCAAAATTGCCATCGGGAGTAATGGCGATCCCAAAAGCAGGCGCGCCCACTCCAATTGGGGAGCCGATGACCATATTCGTCGAGGCATTGATTACATAGACTGCATTGTTCGTTAAGTCTGTCACGTAAACAAATTTGCCGTCTGGAGTAACGGCGATCCCTCCAGGAGATGGACCGACCGTAATCGGTGATCCTACAACCATGTTGGTCGCTACTTCGATGACGATGACGGAACTGCTGCTAGCATCTGTCACATAGGCAAATTTGCCATCCGGCGTGATCGCGACCTCTGAAGGGTTCACTCCTAATGCTGGAATTGGAGACCCCACGGTGGTGTTTGTCGATGTATCGATCACACTGACTGTGTTGGATGAGAAATTAGCGACATAAGCAAAATTTGCAACGGCAAAGTCTGTTGCCAATGTGAGAATAACGAGCAATACATGCTGGAAGAATTTTTTCATAAATGACCTGCCCCGAATTAAAAAAACTATTATGTCGGTGCTGTTTTTTTAACACCACTTTTATTTCCCAGGACCCATGACATATTCGTAAGGTCGAGTGTAGATCGACCAGGCTTTGCGGTCGGCGCCATTTAGCCAATGTTTCCATTGGCTCATCGGCACTCCTTGCGAAGCTGTCCGATCGAGGCGCCAAAGTTCTAAACGGCCAGTGCCCGGGTTGACGACGAACCCGAAATAAAAATTCGTCCAGTTCGTGTCCGCAAGCAATAATGGAGACGGCGCGGCGATGCCGGCAAAGCGCGCATGGGCGGCAACGTAGGCATGAAGATCGAAAGGCAGGGCAATCTTTCCTTGGGAAAGAAGATAGCAGCCTTTGGCGGCTTCCCGGATTTCGCTGGCGGTCATCAATGAGGCAGGCACATCGGGGAAAAGCTGAAATACCTGTTCTATGCTTTCATTCATAATCAGATCGGAAAGAACGCGGCGTGCAAGCGCTTTCCACTGCTTACCGGGGACAATCGGCAGGCACTCGTACAAAAAAGAATCGACGCTATCGGCAAGCGCCCGCTGCTGTTCGGGCTTTTGCGGTTTTATCTGCTTGATCAGCGCCTCGACAGTGTTTTTGCGCCATTCGAGAATGGTCATTTTTTTTTCGTGGGAGCGAAAGGCGCGTTCGAGATTGTGGCCAACAAGGGGAGAGAGCCGCTCGCAATATCTCGAGAGTAAAAAAGATTGCTCCTCTGCGCTTAGGCGCATCGCGGCGTAAAAGTTCTGGCTCGGTAAAAACACAGCATCTCGCACCCAAGTGTAGGTGAAAATCTCTTCTTGCCATCCCGTGCGGAAGAATTCTTGCCCGGGAAGAAGCACAAAAGCATGCGAAGGAGAAGCCATCAGCATCCCTTTGCGTGGGTTTTTCAAAAAATCATCCGTGATTTTTGGCGGAAGATTTTTCAAAGTATCGAGGATGAAGATCAAAAGCTCGCTTTCGCTTTCCACCCATTTCTCATCGGAAGTGAATTCATTTTCGCGGCAATAATAAGTTTTCAGCAGGGTCGTCATCGTCCCTCCTGAAGTGTACGCCCAGGGCTTCTTTTCAAGCTGGGAAAGCTTTTGAAGAGGAGACTGGACGCTGGGCATTTGATGAGCCCTCGCCATACGGCCCAGCGCCGTCTCTAAAAATTCTTTGCTCTTTAGATGGGCGATGATGGCGGATGTGATCTCTAAAATTTCTTGGCTTCCCCCTTCCCAATCGCACTCGGAGGCGATCTGCGATTCCGTCGCTGAGAAGAAATCGAGCAGGGCGTCAATGTATTCATCTGCATTGTATATTAATGTCCACAAAGAAGGGTCTGTCCGCCCGTGTTTATAAACAAGCCTAAAACCGGCGGGGCTGTCGTCGTACAAATCCGGCGAGAAGTCCTGCATCTCGGCATCGTAGATTTCCTGAAAATATTCTGGAAATTTTTGATCGTACCGCTCGATGAGGAAGGAAAGCAGATTCGAATAATTCGACCCTTTGGAATAGACCGCGTCGCGCATTTCAAGGCATGTCCTCATGTGGTAAGCCCGGCTTTGGTATTCCGCCTGAAGGCGCCGCGCATCGGATTCGGAGGACGCATTGCGCAAAAGAGTTTCCGTCGCACGCACCTGGTCAAAAGCGGCCTCATACTGTTTTTGATATTCTTCGATCTTTTTATTGATCTCTTTGATCTTCTCATCGAGCATACGGTAGACGAGCTGCCCAATTCCTCCCGGCTCTTCCGTAGCGAGGCCTAAACTGGAATAGAGGTTCCAGCGAGAAAACTCCATCTTCACTTCAGAAAACGAAGCGAGGGTGAATTCCCAGCATTTGAGCAAAGCATTATCGCATATTCCATTGAATGCCGATCTGGCTTCCTTTTCTTTTTGCCGGAATGCTTCGATCTGTTCGAGCTTGCGTAAGACGTTGGCATCGGGAGCGGCAATGATCATTTTAGCGCTTTTGAATTGGGCAACCTCCAAAGCCCTTCCTCTTTCGATATCTTCTTCCGTGAGGAGCAGTTTTTCCAGCAAGATTTGACGGATGAGATCTCCGGCGCTGAGCTGATTTTTTCCGAGGGAATGGGCTTGGATCAACTCCTGCGCTTTGGCGCCCTGCGCCTCAATCGAGCTGCGCGGATCGACAACGCTTAAAACTTGCATAGCGGCGAGAAGCCCGGGACAAAGGGAGGGCTTCAATCTCAAGTCGGCAGCGATTAAATTTTTTTTCAAATCGCCGATCCCCGTGCTCGGGCTCATGGGGATTGCGTATTCCTTTCCTCCAAAAGTGCGCTTTAACTTCCCTGTCGTCAGAAGTTGGTATAGATCGTCCAGAAAGAGGAAAGTTTGCTCCCGCTGAATGACGATCGCCGGAGCCGTCGCGAAACAGGAACCGACGTTTTGGCGAAGGGGAGTCAAACATGCGCAGAGGATGGCCGTTCGTATTTGCGCATCCGTGAGTTGAGCTTGGGCGCTGGTACTAATGCCCACCGTTTCAAAAATCAGTTTTTCCGCCCATTTGTGACAAAGCGGTTTTTGAAAACGTTTCAGTTGCTTGAGGAAACTCTCCTGCTTGAAAAGAGGGAGGATCGTTAAAAAATGCTCTCGAATCGCTTCATCGTTATAGCCTCGAGGGTAAAACAGCCCCCCTTCTTGCTCCAGAGAGGCTATTATTTTTTTTAAAAGATCTTGTCTCACCTCGCCTTTCTCATCGATAAGCGCTGTCGAAAGTCGCCGGGCCCGAGAGAGCGCCTTGAAGCGAAAGCTTTCCTGAACCCCCGAAAGATCGAAGAGAAAGCAAAGATGTGCTTCGCTTGGAAGATTGAAAAGCGATGCGAGAAAATGCTCCCGCTGCCCGTCTAACAAGTGCAGAAAGACATTTGACTCAAAATTTGGGTCTAAAGGGAAGGCTTCTTGTAGGTTCATCTCTAAAGATTTTTTAAACTGGATTTTAACCCTTGGAGGGAATCGAGCCTGGGATCAAATAGACGAGAAAGCGATCCTGAGCAATGGTTAAATCCAGTTTTACCTTTATATTTTGGAGAGCGATGATTTACAATCAATAGAAAAAAAGGAATATCTTATGCTCATTAAATCAAACAAGCAAGACATTGAACTTCCCGAAGGGAATTCCGCAAAAGATCTTGCGGAAAAACTCAACTTGCGCGGCCCCGACCAATCCCTCGCCGCAAACATCAACGGTGTGATGCGGGATCTTTCTACGACTTTAAGCAATGGCGATGTTGTTGAGCTGATTCATTTTGAAGACCCGCTTGGAAAAGAAATTTACTGGCACACTTCCGCCCACGTCTTGGCGCAAGCGGTGCTTCGCTTATATCCCAATGCCAAACCGACAATCGGCCCCCCGATTGAACAGGGTTTTTATTACGACTTTGCCGATCTTACAATCACTGACGAAGATTTTGAAAAAATTGAGAAAGAAGTTCAAAAGATCCTCGATGAAAATTACAAATCGCAGCGCCATGTGATGAAAGACAAACGGGAAGCCTTGGAAAAATTTAAAGACAATCCCTATAAGCGAGAGCTCATCGAAGGCTTTAAAGACGGCGATGAAATTTCCGCCTATTCTCAAGGGGAATTTTTCGATCTTTGCCGCGGCCCCCATCTGCCGAATTTAGGAAAAATCAAGGCCTTTAAAATTCTCAAAACTTCCGGCGCCTATTGGAAAGGCGATTCGAACCGCGAAATGCTCACGCGCATCTACGCCATCTCGTTTCCCGACCGCAAACTTCTCAAAGAGTATCTTTTCGTTCTGGAAGAGGCAAAAAAGCGGGACCACAAGATCATCGGACCCAAGCTCGATCTTTTTTCTCTCAAAGAAGAAGGGCCTGGCATGCCCTTCATCCATCCGAAGGGGATGATCGTTTGGAACCATTTGATTCACTTCTTACGCTCTCTTCACGAAAAAGCGGGTTATGTTGAAATCAAAACGCCGCAAATTTTGAGTCAATCGCTTTGGGAAACATCGGGACACTGGTTCCACTATCGCGAGAACATGTACGCCTTCAGCATCGAAGATCGCCATTATGCGATCAAGCCGATGAACTGCCCAGGCTGCATGCTTTTCTTCAAATCCCACACACACAGCTACCGCGAACTGCCACTTCGCGTCGCGGAGATTGGCCATGTGCATCGGCATGAAGCATCCGGCGCGCTGAGCGGCCTGTTCCGCGTGCGCAGTTTCCATCAAGATGACGCCCACGTTTTCATGCGCCCCTCCGACATCAAACACGAGATCATGAGCGTGATCGGCCTTGTCGACGAGATCTATTCGACATTCGGCCTTCCCTATCGATTGGAATTGTCGACGCGCCCTGCAAAAAGCATCGGCAGCGATGAGGACTGGGAAGTGGCCACAGCAGGTCTGAAAGACGCGCTCGACGCATGGGGGCAACCTTACCGCATCAACGAGGGCGACGGCGCTTTTTACGGACCTAAAATAGATATACACATTAAAGACACCCTCGGAAGATCTTGGCAATGCGGGACAATTCAGCTTGACATGGCCCTTCCCGAAAAATTCCAACTCGAATATATGGATAGCGACGGACAATTAAAACGACCAGTAATGATTCATCGCGCGCTCTTTGGCTCCATCGAACGTTTTATGGGAATTTTGATCGAGCATTTCGCCGGCAAGTTCCCCCTTTGGATCAGCCCAAGGCAAGTTTGCATCATTACAGTGGCCGACCGGCATCGCGATTATGCCCATCAGCTCGCCGCTGAAATCAAAAAAGCGGGCTTCTTGGTCGATATCGACGACACATCGGAGTCTGTCAATAAAAAGATCCGCAACGCCCAGCTGCTGCAATACAATTACATGCTCACAGTTGGCGACAAAGAACAAGAGAATGGGACCATAAATCTGCGTACGCGAGATAATGTCGTCCACGGAGAGTTGGACGTGAAGAGCTTCATCGAAGCGATTGAAAAAGAGCGCCAGACAAAGGCCTTATTACCCGCGTACTCGAAAGAGGAAACAGCAAATGCATAAAATCGCTGTTAGCAGCTTTAAGGGAGGAACAGCAAAGACTTCAACCTCGCTTCACCTTGGCGCCGCGCTCGCGAAATTCCATAAGAAAAAAGTCTTGCTGATCGACTTAGATGCCCAGGCGAATCTGACGACGGGGTTAGGCTATGATCCCGACGCTCAAGACAGCATGGCCCCTGTCCTGCAGGGGCAAAAAAAAATCCAAGAAGTGATCCTCCCCACCGCCGTCAAAAATCTCGATCTGATCCCAGCGGACACATGGCTGGAGCGCGTGGAGGTCACTGGAGCTTTAGCTGGCGACCGCTATTCCCATGAGCGGTTGAAAGAGATTTTAAAGTCATTGAAATACGACATGATCATCGTCGACACGCCACCTTCGCTTTGCTGGCTAACTGAGTCAGCTTTAATTGCTGCCGACCACTCTCTTGTGTGCGCCACTCCTGAATTTTACAGCATCAAAGGACTCCAGCGCTTGTCGCAGTTCATGCAGAGCATTTCCCAGCGCCATCCCTTCAATGTCGTCGGCGTCTCCCTCTCTTTTTGGAACCCGCGGGGCAAAAGCAACGACGCCTTTTTAGAAGTGATCGAAGGAACTTTTCCCGGCAAACTCCTCGACTCCAAAATCCGCCGCGATATCTGTGTCTCGGAAGCCTCTGTTTATGGAAAGCCAATCTTCGAAACAGCACCCAAAGCTCGAGCCGCTGAAGATTATCTCGCGCTGACAAAAGAAATATTGAAACGAATGTAGAGTAGGTTAACGGATTGTGTTATTTTGATTTTTGATGGATTTTTCTTTAGGCTTTTCTTCGATCCCGAAGGACATAGTTAATTAACTAGACCAAGGGATCGAAGAAAAGCCTAAAGAAAAAGGCGCAAAAAGCGATTAACAAAATCCGAGAATCCACTCGAAAGCAGATTTACACACTATGGTCAAAGTCAATTCCCTGCTCGCCAAGCGCCTGAAAATGGCCACCGAAAAATTCACGAAGATGACAACCCTCGTCGAAATGTCCTCGAGCGGCAACTTGTCGAGCTTCTCGGGAGTGTTCCGCGTCACCCCCTTGACAGAAAAAGAGAAAGAAGCGATCTCTTCGCTACTCGCGCAATACAAAGACGAAAAGCAGGAGATCGGCGAAGACCTGTTCCAGCTCTCCGCACTCACCGCCGAGGTCAAGGCGATCAACAACCAAGCCGTCATTTTACATGGAGAGCGGATCAAGAAGGCTCAAGAGATTCTTAAAAAATATCGCGACGGCGCTTTTAGCGCCTGGCTCATCGCCGCCTATGGAAACCGGCAAACCCCTTACAACTTCCTTCAATATTACGAATTGTACTGCGCGCTCCCCGAAAAGCTGCATGGCAAGCTCGATGAAATGCCAAGACAAGCCGTCTACAGCCTAGCCAGCAGGAAAGCCGAATCCTCCCAAAAACAATTAATCGTTCAAAATTACCAAGGCCAGCCCAAACAAGAGCTTCTCAAACTGATCCGCGAAACTTTTCCCCTCGCACAAAGCGACCGCCGCGCTCAAGATTTAGGCCATGCGGCCCTTTCTCAACTCAAGCGGCTACAATCTCAACTCTCTTCCTCCGCCTTTATTCCAACCCCCAAACAGAAATCAGAAATCCTCCGGATTTTCAAAGAACTTCAATTGCTGATTGAGACGAAATGACCGATTTGAAACAATACCAATCTCCGCTTTCCGGCCGCTATGCAAGCGAAGAAATGTCCTATCTATTTTCTCCCCATTTCAAATTTATAACCTGGCGTGAATTGTGGATCGCTCTCGCCGTCGGGCAAAAAAAAATGGGCCTTTCCATCACCGACCGGCAGATCGACGCGATGTTGAACGCCTTAGAAAATATCGACCTTGCGCGCGCCGAAGAGTATGAAAAAAAATTCCGACACGACGTGATGGCCCACATCCATGCCTTTGGCGACCTTTGCCCCGAAGCGCGAGGGATTATCCATTTAGGGGCGACTTCTTGTTTTGTCACGGACAATGCTGAGCTGATCCAGGTCCGCGAAGCGATGAGGGTCATTAGAAATAAAATCGTTCAAGTAATCCGCAATCTGCATCCCTTTGCCCAGCAGTACGCCTCAATGGCTACTTTAAGCTATACCCATTTTCAGCCTGCTCAGCCCACAACGGTCGGCAAACGGGCCTGCCTCTGGCTTCAAGACCTGCTCATGGATTTGGCCGACATCGAAAGAACCCTCGATGAGCAGCGCTTTTTGGGTGTCAAAGGCGCCACCGGGACCCAAGCCTCGTTTCTCGCCCTCTTCGATGGCGACCACGATAAAGTGAAAAAGCTTGAGGAATTCGTCACCAAAGAAATGGGTTTTGCCCGCGCTTTTTCCATCTCCGGGCAAACGTATTCGCGCAAACAAGACATTCGCATTCTTTCTACTCTCTCCAGTTTCGCTGCCTCCTCTCATAAAATGGCAACCGATTTGCGGCTTCTCGCCCATCTGAAAGAAATCGAGGAGCCATTTGCCGAGAAACAGGTCGGCTCCTCCGCCATGCCCTACAAACGCAATCCGATGCGAAGCGAGCGGATCTGCGGCCTTGCCCGCTTTTTGATGTCGCTAAACGAAAATCCGCTTTACACCGAGGCGACGCAATGGCTTGAGCGCACCTTAGACGACTCCGCCAATCGACGACTGTACCTCCCTGAAGCTTTTTTGACGACCGACGCCATCTTAAACTTATTATGCAATGTCACCGCCGGCCTCATCGTCCATCCCAAGGTCATCGAGCGCAACCTTCAGAGCGAATTGCCCTTCCTTGCCACCGAGCAGATCTTAATGGAAGCTGTGAAAACCGGAAAAGACCGTCAGAGCATCCATGAAAGGCTCCGCATCCATAGCCTGGAGGCAAGCCGTCGCATCAAAGAGGAGGGGGGAACAAACGACCTATTTGCGCGGATCGCTCAAGATAAAGAAATCGGCTTTACTGACAAAAAGATCCAAGAGCTCTGCGAAGTCAAGCATTTCATCGGGAGGGCAATCGAACAGACGCATGAGTTCCTCAATGAAGAGGTGCAACCTGTCTTAAAAAAATATGTAGGGATTGCGACTTTTGTCGCTGAGATTAAGCTATAGGGAATTGCCTTTTGGCAATTCCCTATAGAGGGGATTTAAGACGTTTGGTTGGGATTAAGGTTGCTTGTCGTCTTTGGTTTTTCAGGTAGCTTGTCGTCTTTGACAACAACAGTATTGTTCACAAGGCGCGTTGACCAATCCAATTGACGCGTCTCAGCCAGCTCGCTGCCAATGCCTCGGCTCCCTTTCGCTGCGACCTCTCTTTTTTTTGCAATAGTCATATCCTTAGTGATCGTCATTTCTCTGCAAGGTTCTTCTCTGTGCCGATTCGCTTGCCATTCTTTGATGTCTTCCTCGGTCAATTTACTTGCGCGAGACTCTTTATATTCAGATAAGATAGAGATCGATCTTTGAGGAAGGTGGACGATTTCATTCCCAATTCGGATAGCTTTTGCATCGCCAACGTGATTAACTTTTGCCCAGTGGACGTTGAACTTATGGCTGATTTCAGCCACATCGCCCATAGTCACAAACTTTTCACTATTTCCATTCTCGTCGACGAGTCCCATTTCCCTTTGAGCTTCGACCATCCCAGTCAAATGTTTGAAAACGTGGTCGGGATTGATATCCATATCGTTTTCTACCCGGTAATGATTGTGGTTGTAATTATCTTCATCTTCATCCGTGTGCATTTTTTTCAGGTGAAAGGAATTCGTTCCTCGCCAGTAGGCTTGACAATGATTCTCGACTTTTGACATATGGCCGATTCCGGCTGAATGGTACAATTCGTCTCGGAAAGATTGGTATGTCTCATCCTTTGGACCCATTACATACCAAGTGATTGTCCCTAATTTCACTTGAAATTTGATGAATACTTTTGTAGTGTTTTCACCTTTAAAAAGCTCGAAAACTTTGCCATTGGTTTTTCGAAAAATCTTTCCTTGTTCATTTTCTAGTTTTCCTTTCTCTGCTTCATAGGCTTTTTCTTTTCCTGCATCAAACAAGCTCTGGAGAAGCTTAGCTCCATCGCTTTTATCGGCACCTACTGAATTCCACAATTCAGCTGTTATTGGCCTACTTAAAGTTATTTCAAAAGTCATAATTAACCTACTTATTATTATTTCCAAAGTAATAATTATAAATAGTTTAATAATATAATAAAAGTATTTAATTATTGTTTTACAACCATTTGATTGTTAGTTTTTTAGAAAAACTTAATTATAAACTTTTTTTGATTTTTTTGCAGAAAGCCCAAAATTGACGAGCTCGGAGAGGATTTGCCCCTTTGCAGCCTCTAGAGGCTCGATGAGGGGAAGGCGTATTTTAAAGGAGATCTTTTCCAGCGCCCCCATAGCATACTTAACACATTGAGGATTAGTTTCTAAGAACATCGATTTTACGAGAGGGAAAAAGCGGTAGAATAGAGCCCTTCCCTCTTCCCATTTTTCTTGGGCAAGAAAAAGCATGAGCTGCTTCCATTCGGTGGGAATGAGATTAGCGACGACGGACACAACCCCTGTTCCGCCAATCGCCATCATCGCCAAAACCAAAGTATCATCCCCCGTCAACACTGGTATCTCGACTTCCCCGATCAGTTCGATCGCATAATCGAGATCCGCGGTGGAGTCTTTAACGGCCGCCATATTAGGCAACCGGGCGATGCGGCTTAACTCTTTGACAGGCAATTTCATACCGATGCGTCCTGAATGATGATAGACAATGATCGGAAGACCCACTCTTGAAATCGCCTGGAAATGTTGAAAACATCCCTCTGGCGTTGGCCGACTATAATAAGGGACAACGACAAGTGCCCCATCCGCCCCTGCCTTCTTGGCTTCCTCTGTCAAAAATAGGGTATGGCGCGTATTGTAGGTCCCTGTGCCAGCGAAAATGGGGATCCTTCCTTTAGAGGCACCCACCCCAACCTTGAAGATCTCCACCTGTTCTTCCTCTGTCAAGGTAGGGGCCTCCCCAGTTGTTCCGCAGAGAACAATACCGTCAGTACCCGATTCGATGTGCCACTCAATTAGCTCTCGGATGGCTTCGAAATCGACCTGATTATCTTCGGTAAAGGGAGTGACCAATGCAACTATGGAACCTTTAAACATGTCTTTGTTTTATCCCATTTAGCAAAATCAAGCTACAGATGATTGCCATAGCGGCCCCAAGGTAGAGGGGAAAGTTCACGGCGTAGGCCGCTATGGGCCCCCCGGCAAGACCAGTCAAAATCTCAGCGAGAACTTGAAAGGAAGTCAACGTTCCCAAGGCCTGTCCCTGAAAATGCTCAGAGGCCGTATTCGAGATCAAAAGCGCACCGTTTGTGATCACGACGGCCAAACACAATCCAACCGGCAATAAGGTTCCTAACAATGCATAAGGACTCGATGGGAGCAGACTGATGAACATGCTCAACGCCATGCAAAATGCAAAAAGGGAAAGCGATTGGACGGGCTTTAATCGTTTGCTCAAAAAAGGGACGAGCCAAATCACCCCTGCGGCGATCGCTAGCGAATCATAGACCATGACAAACGAAAGCAGTGAAGGGGAGAAATTAAAGCGCCTCTCTAAAAACACAGGAAAAAAGCGAAAAAAGGCGAAATAAGCCAAGGCCACGAAAAAATTCGCGATGAAAAATCGCTTCAAAAGTGGGCGTTTCATTCCACTCCACATCGCCTGGAAAACCTTCCAATTTTCCTCTGTTTTTTTTCTCAACGTTTCCTTCGAGTAAAGGGCGATCACGCCCATGCCGAGCACCGTCATGCAGGCGGCAGCCCAAAAAGGCGTTGAATAGGTAAACCAGCTTACGACAGAGGGGTCCGCCAATTGCCCTCCTAGCAAAGGGCCGACGATGAAGGCTATCGAGATAAAAATATTGATCCAGCCAAAATGCACTGCCTTTTCCGTATGCTCATCTTTGCCCGTCAGATCGGCGACAACCGATTGGGCAATGGTCACATTCCCCTCGCAAAATCCGCACAAAGCAAGCCCTAAAAACATCCCTACAATCGAATAAAAATGCAGTGAAACTGCTGTGATCACAAACCCCAAAGTTGTTCCCGAAAGAGAGCACAAAATGATCTTCTTGCGCCCGTAGTTGTCCGACAGCCTGCCTAAAATGGGAGAGCCAAAAAATTGCCCCAATGGAAAGCTGGCCATGATGAGACCGAGCAAGACCATCCGTTTGTGCATAGCGGCCCCAGGGAGAATCGAGGCGGCAGGATCGAGGAACATTTTAGGAAAAATCGGAAGCGGTAGCGCAAATCCAATATAGGCCAGCAAGATGACAATCGCATAGGGAATGAGCACTCTGCGCGTTTGATTTTGCATTAACCCCTCAGAAATTCTGGTTTAAATAAAACTCTAAAGAAGCTATTAAAAAAACAAGAATTTTCAAAAGGAGCAATTATGGTCCATGGTGTAACCCCTATCACGCCCCCAGGCAATTTTCCCCCGCCTAACAACCCTCAGCTCAATCAATGGGCGGATAAAGTGCGTCAATTCATCGATCAAAATCCCGACGGGGGCAAGTCTGAATTATTTCAACAAGTTCTACAAGAGCTTTTAGCCTACAAAAATGGAGATAAACAATTCAAATCCATTCAGGATGTGCTCAATGATATTCAAACCAAATTCTTAAACGGAAAAGACCAATTAGACGTTTATGCGAACAGTGGACTTGACAATGCGCAGTCCGTGCAAGATTTTGCGAAAATCTTCGGGGTCACTCTTCCTCCTCCCACGGGCATGGACAATTTGATCATGAAATTCCAACAAGAATTCGAGTCCGGACTGCCAACGGGGCAGGGGGCCGATGCCTTATTAACAGACCTTCACAATGCTATGATGATATATGGAAGTAAAGATAGCGCGGGGTTTCAAACGTGGATAAAACAAGAACTCAGCTCGGATACTTTCAAAAATTGCAAAAACGCCGATGCGATCGCTTTTTTTAAATCGTTTATCACCAATCGCTAGTGCTCCATCTCAAAAGTTTTTAGAGTAATTTCGGCGTCAAAGCTCCGTAGAATCGACGATCGCAAGTTCCTTCGTATTGATTAAATACGGAGGAACTTGCGATCGTCGATTATCGGGCTTTGACGCCGAAATTACTCTAAAACTTTTGAGATGGAGCACTAGATAGGAGAAGAATCCCTTTCAGCCACTTCTTGGAGGATTTCTTTCCACTCGTCCGCTATTGCGGAAAAGTGATTAAGATGATGTCTGAAAGGGATATATTTTCCGTCTTCCATCGGAATTTCTTCAAACAAATATACAGATTGGGACGAAGGATCGAGCTTTAAATAAGCTCCATTGTGTTGCCATCGCAGCACGCCGCTGGAGGAGACGCAGGCGCGCACATTACTTGGCAGATCATCGTCCCCGGAGTAAACTTTGGTGTAGAGAGTCAACCGATCATCTCGATCGGATTTTTCAAAAAAAATCACATTGTCGCGCACAACGACGCGCGCTTTTTTATTGCCCGCTAACTGGCTCATAACAAGTAAAAAAGCTTGATACATTAATATCCCCTCGCCGAGTTCTATTATACAACAGAAAGAGAAACAAAAGAAGAGACTAAGTTATTTTAATTCCATTGATCGCCCCAACTTGTTTTTCGCGCTTGGGAAAATAAGGATTTATTTTTTTTAGTGATTGTTTTTTCTTCGAGACAACTCTTAGAACAAAGTTGAAGTTTGACGAAACCAGCGCCTTTGAAAGGATGGCGCACAATGCGATTTTGACAAGGTTCGAATTTATTCTTGGAGAAAATCAAATAGCAAAACTTTTCATCTTCATAATTTAAAGTTGCTTCTTTGATTTTGCGGTGCAAAGAAGACCGTTCAACGCGCGCGGCAAAGTGGCACCAGTCATTTTGCGCCATAGGGCATTTTTCAGAATGCGGGCAAGGGGCAATCAGATACCCCGAATCTAAAAGCAAAATTTCCCTCATCTTTTTTAAAGATTCAAATCCTACTTGCGTTCCCGGCTCGATGATAATGAGAATTTTCTTTGTCAATTGCCAAAGTTTAATTAGGACTTTCCCGCGTTCATTCTCACTAAGCTCTCCCAAAGAATAAGATGCGACGACGAGGTCATGAGGTGAAAGATTTGTTTCCTTTGTCACGTCCTGGCAAAGCCAGCTTTGCTCAATATCTCCACAGCCAAGCTTTTTGCCGAGTTGTATGAAACCCGGTTCCCTTTCAACGAGGGTCGCTGAGACAATGGGCAGCACTGACTGTATGGCAGCGTGAAGAACGGTGCCCGGCCCGGCCCCGATATCGAGCAATGTCAATTGGGCTAAATCAGGGCAACGCTTCTTGAGCTCGGCAAAGACCTGGCACACAACAGCATAGGTCGCTGGCAAACGGGCAAGGAGATAGGCGAGCTGATGCTTTTCTGTTAATTTAAAATTATAATTTATATTTTTTCGATAAAAGTCTGTTAACTCTTTTCTTGAAGTCGCCAGCTCTTTTAAAGAGAGTCCGTTAAGAAGAGACTCAATTTTAAAAAATAAATTATCACTCAGTCGCATTGTTTTTAATCAATAAAAATGTTATAATAATAGCAATTAATTATAATAGGATTAATATTATGGCAATTACCATTTCCACAAAAGCGGAAAATATTTCCACTTCCATACAATACTTTAGTTCCCAAACAGCGACATTCGCCGCACAAATCAAGGAGCGAAAACTCACAACGAGCGAAGCGGAAAATCAGCATCATCAAATCATTCAAGTTTTTCAGCAATCGATGCAACAAATTTCTGAACTCAAAAAGGAAATCGCAAGCAAAACAACTTATGAAAATCAAGAAAACATGATCATGCTCGTCGAGCGCGTGACAATTCATGAGACCGATGTCTTAGAAGGATTGAAAGGATTGAACGACACACTCCTCACTTATTACCCCACGGCGAAAATCTTTTACGGCGATATTTCTTGCATCGGCCCCAAAAAGGCCCCAAAACTCGACACCAAAAACCCTAAAATTCTCGAAGTGCTTGCCAAAGCTTCGGCCATCCGCGAAATTCGAGGAGACGGCAATTGCTTCATTTCCGCTTTCACGACAACGCTTTTCGAAAAAAAGATGAATGACTCTTTGATCGAATTTATCGCTCAAAACGGCGTCGACGCCCCTGAATTAAAAAATGAACTCATTCAGACTCTGTTGTATCTCTCCGAATATCCTTCGCAGCTCGAAAATGTTCTCAAGAACAATCAAAAAATACTCCCCTTCATCAGCTATTTTAGACAGCTTGCAGCCCGAGAAATGAAGGAACACAAAGACGACTTCGAGTCCTATTTTTATGCAGATATTGAGCAAATCTACGGCGGGTCGACAGACGGGCAAAGTTACGAGGAGCTCGTCGACAAATATGTTCTAACGATGGGGGTCGATTTCAGCCATCCGATGATCATCGCCCTATGCCGCAAATTAAATTTCCCCGTGCGCATCATCGATCCAAAAATTGGCGCTCCAGAAGGGATAAATGTGCTCCACCGAGTCAGAGTCTTATGGGACTTTCTGCCGAAAAGACCAGCATTATTTCGTTCTTTACACTCCTGAAGCCTCTTCTCCGGTTTCCATTCCGATTTTCTCTTCTCAACAACCTTCTGCTCGCATCACTGTTAAATACCCGCACAATGGAATTAAACTGTTCATCCGCGGCAATGGACCTGGGTTGAATTGGGATAAGGGAGTTGAGCTCCGATACAACGGCAATAATACATGGATCTACGAGAATCCATCCCTCTTTGAGAAGTTCGAGTACAAGATTCTTCTCAATGATCAATATTGGGAAACGGCCGATAACCACAAGTTAGAATACGGGAAAAAAGAAGAGATCATCCCTCAATTTTCCATTTGATCGAGGGTTTTCCCCATTTTTCTAAAAAGGCATTCGTCTTAGAAAAATGGCGGCAGCCGAAAAATCCGCCATAGGCGGAATAGGGCGATGGATGCGCCGCTGTGAGGACCGCATGCGGCGTCTTTCGATGCTGCAAGATGTGCTCCAACTTTTCCATGGCAGACTTTCCCCACAAAATGAACACGATCGGGTCTTCGCGCTGAATCAAACGCAGGGCGACGGCATCGGTGAATTGTTCCCATCCTTTTCCATAATGCGACTTCGGCTCTGATTTCCGAACAGTCAACGTAGCATTCAATAACAACACGCCCTGCCGTGCCCACGAAGACAAACATCCCTCTTTCGAGGGCGCGACCCCCAAGTCTTTCTCCAGTTCGATGAAAATGTTTTTCAGCGAAGGCGGCAATGGAATGCCGGCAGGAACGCTGAAACTCAACCCATGCGCTTGTCCAAGACCATGGTAGGGATCTTGACCAATAATCACCGCTTTGACTTGGGAAAAAGGCGTGTGCAAGAAAGCGTTAAAAATTTGATCCTCAGGTGGATACACAATTTTCTGCTCTGCTTTTTCTTTCGCGAGAAATTCCTTCAACTCCTTGATGTAATCCTTTGCAATTTCCTCTTTCAGTTCTTGATGCCAGCTCGCTTCTAGTTTCATGCCCATATTGATTCTCCTGAGGATATACTGGCGACACTGGAAAGTTATAGAGAATTTCAATTTCAGCGCTTCAATTTTTCGTTCGTTGAAGCAGACCATGTGCCAGCACATGGTCGATGGAAATGAACGAAAAGACCGTGGCTTGCCACGGCTGTAAGTGAAGATGCTGAAGCAGAAATTTTCATAACTTTCCAGTGGAACCGGTATATACTGCGGTCGGCTTGTAGAGTCGACCACAGTATAGTTTCAACAAACAGTTCGATTTTTTCAAGCTTGATGCTTTTTGCCATTTCGGATTCAAGCAAACCGTCGAAATCGCGAACAATCTAAGGGAATGCCTTACATAAAAAGTAATAATATTTTTTAATCTCTGAGTAACCATTGACAGAAACCGTAGAAAGCCATAGCATTCTCTCTCGACGCTTTTTGAGAGAAATGACTATGAAAGACCTTGCTGAAAACAACCTCATTCGATTTAAAAATATCTCTAAGAAAAAAGACTCCATCTATGCCAACTTCAAAGTCAAAGGCATTAAGGGCGGAGTGAATTTCACAGCTTCGATCACAGTAGACCTTTCGGCTGCGGAAGTGCACCCAGGGGATGTTCTAGAAAAAATCATCGAAGAATGCGCGCGAATTGGCGTCAAAGAATTTAAGCGCGCGGAATTTCAGTTCGAAGGTCTATCAACAGTTTAATTCATTTTCTGGGTGTAGCGCAGCTTGGCTAGCGCACCAGCATGGGGTGCTGGGGGTCGGTGGTTCGAATCCACTCACCCAGATTCTTTTTATTGGGTTACCGGTGCCGGTAATCCAATTATTTGTAACAGGGAAAATAATCGAGACCCTCTTTCAACTCTTAAACTGCTTACCGGGGGCGGTAAGGTGATCGCTTCACCCAGATCTTTTAAACGAGCATAAAATCTCTACGTGATTGGCCCCTGGGAAGAACAGGTAAGCTTCCGCATTGTCCACCTTCCAACCATGCTGGAGCAGTTTCTCACAATCCCTTTGGAATGAGTTTGGTCCGCAACTTAAGTAGATAAGTTGGCTGGCTTCCTTGGGGCGGCATAAGGCATCGAGCAGTTCGGGGTCGAGGCCTTTTCGAGGAGGGTCGGCGATGATGACTTCTTTTCCTGCGATTAGAGATAAGGCTCGCTGAGTGGAGGAGATTTTCATCGAGATTTTTCTTTGGGTTTCATGGGGGAGTTTGAACCGGCTCAAGTGGAAACACTCCGATGCGTAAGGGTTGATTTCAACACAGACGACCCCCTTAGACTGAGGAGCTAAATTCAGCCCGATCACACCGACGCCGGCATAGAATTCAACGATGCTTTGATGTGGCTTTACCCATTCCCGGATTCTGCTTAACGCCTGAATAAAGAGAGCTTTGTTGGCCTGCCCAAAGCAAGCTGGGTGGAAGGCGCACACCAGATTGCCGATGTGTTCCCAAAGGTAGGGCTCTCCGGCGCACAACTCCCACTTTTCTCCAAAAATTGTGTTCGTTTTCTCTGTTTGAAAATTCAACCAGATCGAATGGATTCCCCCTTGAGTGTAAAGCCGTTTTACACAGCGCTCCAATTGGGGATCGTTTTTGTTAACGACAAGTGTCAATTGAACCTGTCCCGTTTTGTCTTCTACGACAAATTGAAGATACCGAACGACACCAGCGCCTCGCTCTTCATGGTAAGGTTCGATGTTTAAATCGATCAACGTTTGCCTGACTTGGCCGCACACTCGATTGATGGAGGGGTGATGAAGGGGACAGGTGGGAATCGAAACAACCTCGTGAGATCCATGTTTAAAGAGGCCGATTTCAGGATGCTGGGAAGTGCCTCGCACCGCAAGCTTGGCCCGACCACGCCAATGGGTGGCTTCACCCACAACCAATGAGATGGGGATTGCTACTTTCTCGAAATAATTTTTAACTTCCGTCCACACTTGCGGAGCAGAGACGTCCCCGTGGATTTCGCAACCCGAGCAGAGGGGAAAATAGTCACACTGAAGGATTGTGGAAAACTTTGTCATCAAGTGTCTCTACCAATTGTTCATGATTTGATGATTGTCTAAAACCTGGGGTTTTGTGACCAGACTTTATACAGGTTGTGAACAGAGGATTTCCATTCTAAAATTTGCCGCTTATCGACACTTCCACAACGCCTAAAGACTAAGAATAAGATATATGTAAGTTGTATCATAGGAATCTAAAGGGGTGTATCGATAGATTTTAAGTAAAAAAATAACTCTTCAAATAAGTCAAAGATCTTTAGAATGACATTTTTTTAGCATGGGTACGATGACCGTTCTTTCGCCAAGTCAATTTTTTACACTCGAGGGGTTCGCTCACGCCTCTTTGTTCAAGGAAAGTCAATTTCCTTGGCAAGCTTTAGAGCTCCTTAAGTCCTATCTTCAATCTCTTAAATTGGGAAATATTGATGTAGAAGTACCTTCGACAGTTTATTTGGTGCATCCCGAGTTGATCTCGATTGGGAAGGGAACTTCTCTTGAGCCGGGAGCTTATATTGAAGGGCCATGCGTGATCGGCCAAAACTGCAAGATACGCCACGGGGCTTACATTCGCGGCGACGTTATCGCTGGGGACAATTGTGTGATTGGGCATGACACAGAGGTCAAGCATTCGATCCTTTTCAACAACGCGGCTGCGGCGCATTTCAATTATGTCGGCGACTCGATTTTGGGAAGCCGGGTCAATTTGGGCGCCGGTGTGAAGTGCGCGAATTTACGGCTCGATCATCAGCCAATCCATGTCGTTATCCAGGGAGAGAGGATCAATACGCGGCTGAATAAATTGGGAGCGATCATCGGAGATGGCGCGCAAGTGGGTTGCAACTGCGTGATCAATCCGGGGACGATATTGGGAAGGAATTCTTTTTGCTTTCCTTGTCTAAATGTCTATGGATTTATTCCAGAGAACGGCAAGGTCAAGCCAGCATTGAAAAATATTATCGAATAAGAGTGTGTTATTGGATTTTGTTGTTTTGATTTTTGATGGTCTTCCTTTAAGGCCTAATTGGGCGCCTTGTCCTAGTACTTCGGCGCCGAATTAGGCCCTAAAGGAAAGGGCGCAAAAAGCATTTAACAAAAGCTGTTAATACACTCTAACCTTTGGAATATTTTATGGTTTTACAGACACCGATCAAACGAACAGCGACAGAGTACCATAAATTTGAAAACTCTCACTTCTTTTTTCACCGCGACCGCATTGAGCAAGAGATCGCCAAAAGCATTTTGTCGTTTGGCGAAAAAACAAAATTGCGCGATGCCTGCGAGTACGCGCTCACGACCGGCGGCAAACGTTTCCGCCCGTTGATCGTCATTCTCATTGCTGAAGCGCTTAACAATGGACTCAATGTGTATGAATCGGCGCTCTCCGTTGAATTTTTTCATACCGCCTCATTGATTGCGGATGACCTCCCTTGCATGGACAACGATGACGAGCGCCGGGACAAACCCTCCTTGCACAAGGTCTATGGCGAGGCGATCGCCCTCCTTTCTAGTTATGCGCTCATCACAGCGGCATTCGAAAAGATCCACAGCAATACCATGACAATGCAAAGAGCGGGAGCGCCATTTTGCCATTTCAGCGACCACGCCTGCGCGCTTGCTTTGGAATCGGCGACGCACTGTGCGGGAATCTTGGGGGCGACTGGCGGCCAATTTCTCGATCTCTTCCCACCCAATCAAAATTTGGACACTGTCAAACAGGTCATTTTTAAAAAAACAGTGACGTTATTCCAAGTTTCCTTTGTTTTCGGGTGGTTATTTGGGGGCGGCGACATCAGCAAACTCGAAAAAGTCAAAAGAAGCGCGCACCATTTCGGCATGGCCTTTCAGACCGCCGACGATTTGGCCGATATGCTTCAAGACGAGAAGAAACAGCGAGAAATGAGCATTGCAAGGCTGATCGGCAAAGACCGCGCGCTGATGCTCTTTGAGGAGGAAATGCGCCATTTGCACAGAGAGCTTCTAGAGCTTGGGATCCTAACCCCTTCATTCGAAAAGATGTGCGACATTCTTGTGCGCTATGCTGTCGAGAATTCGAAGGCGCTAGGTTAATAAATTATTTTTATTGAATTTTCCTCGTTGACTCTATAAAATAATCGCAATTTTTTTAATTGCGATTGTTTATGGTCACATCCATTAGTTCTCTTAGCTTTTCACGGATTGCAGATCTGCGTTTAGGAGAAATTAAATCGAAAATTCAGAGTTTAGAAAGCAGAATGGGCGTTCAAAAGCCTGTGGAAGTTAAATTTTGCCCATTTGCTGAAAGCCCACACGCGCTGCTGCGTGAAAATGTGATTCAATTACCGTCTTGGTTTTTATTGCGCTATGACGATATTCCTGAACGGTTTCGCCTCGCTAGCGTCGATGACCCAAGGGTCACCAATCAGGATTTCTTAAATGATTTGGCCGGCTGGATCAATGGAAAACTCCAGGAGGCTGGGATTTCTCATCTTGTGCGTCCCGCTGACTATGGGATACTCCAGTCGACGATCATGATGCTTCGCGACCCTGAGCTTTTCGAAAAAAGCAAAGATTTTATCCTCGGGCATGAACTCGCTCACCTCAACCACACGCAAGTGGAGCAAAGCAAATTTTACTCAGATAAGGTTCAAGAAGCTGTCTTTGGAGGAGGGCTGATTGGTGGGATACTTTTATTAGTGTTGTCAGTATCACTGCTCCCTTACATCCCGATCGTTATCTCTTTAGTCGCGGGGGGAATCGGACTGGCCCTTTCGATTGGATCGTGTGTGAATGCTCTGAAAACGCCCGCTTCCACTTCTGAGATCAATGCTGTGGCGGAAGAAAAACATGCCGATCTCGACTCCGCGGATGCGCTGCAGGATGCCCGTGGGGGCATTTACCGTTTTGATACACTTCGCATTCATCATTTGGGGATTCGGCGAACCAATCCTTCTATGCGGGACCGTATCGACGAGCATGGAAACAACATTGGCGACACGAAGCATCCTTCTCTCACAGAAAGGATTGCTTACCTAAGGCAGTGGCAGGCCCAGAGAGCTTAAACTTCGGCGAGCTCGGGAGCGGCGGAAGCCTCCTTCAGGGGAAGCCCTTTGCCGTCAGCGACCTTCGCGAAGATCGCTTTTTCGATGTCGTCAACGAGTTTGGGCTGTTTTTTCAATTCTTCGCGCGCTGCCTCGCGGCCTTGGCCGAGCCGGTTGCCGCTGTAGCTGAACCAGGTGCCCTTCTTTTCGACGATGGCGAGATCGACGCCGAGGTCGAGGAGCGACCCGATGCGGGAGATGCCTTCATTGAAGAGGATGTCGAACTCCGCGGATTGGAAGGGCGGGGCCATTTTATTTTTCACCACTTTGACTTTCACGCGATTGCCGATATCGATGTTGTCCGGACCTTTGATGCTTCCGATACGGCGGATGTCCAGGCGGATGGAGGCGTAAAATTTGAGCGCGCGGCCGCCCGTCGTTGTCTCTGGATTGCCGAACATGACGCCGATTTTTTCGCGGATCTGGTTGATAAAAATCGCGCACGTGTTGCTCTTGGAAAGCGACGCTGTCAGTTTGCGCAGCGCTTGCGACATCATGCGTGCCTGCAGTCCCATGAAGGAGTCGCCGATCTCGCCTTCCAACTCATTTTTCGGAACAAGCGCTGCGACCGAGTCGATGACGATCACGTCGAGAGCATTGGAGCGGGCAAGCATTTCGGCGATGTTGAGCGCATCTTCCCCGGAATCGGGCTGAGAGATCATCAGCTCGTCCAGATTGACGCCGATTTTCGCAGCATAAGACGGATCGAGGGCATGCTCTGCGTCGATGTAGGCGGCGATGCCGCCGTTTTTTTGCGCATTGGCGACGATATGCGTGGCGAGCGTCGATTTGCCGGAGGATTCAGGGCCGAAAATTTCAACGATTCTTCCGCGGGGAACGCCGCCGATGCCGAGCGCGATGTCAAGGTTGATCGCCCCTGTCTTGATCACGCTCATTTCGCGCGAGGCGGAGTGTTTGCCAAGCGTCATGATGGAACCATCGCCAAACTGTTTTTCAATTTGCGCAATTGCCGCTTCTAACGCTTTTTTCTTTGCCGAATCGTTGGGTTGAGACATACACGCCACCTTTGCATTGATCTTTAGAGCCAGTTGCAAAACCCATCGCCGCGTAAAATCGTCCTTTTGGCGTCCCTTGCCCTGGCGGCGGCTTTTCTACTTTCTCAAGTATGTCTTCGCCGCCGCCAGCCGAACCTGTTTGCAGGTTCTGGCAAGAAGCCGCCAAAATCTTCGATTTTTCCGCTGGCGTGAAGTTTTGCAACTGGCTCTTCTGTTTCCTATTGTACATAGACAAAAAACTATAATCAAGGTACTTCTATGATCTGGAGGAGCTACATGATCCTTGCGGGAGACATAGGAGGAACAAAGGTGAGGCTTGCCCTCTTTGAAGAAAAGGGCGGATCGAGTTTTGTCGAGGAGGAAAAATTTCCAAGCCAGGAGTTTCCCGATTTTGCTTCGCTGCTAAAAAAATATTTAAGCGAGAAAAAGAGAAAAATCTCATCGGCATCCTTTGGCGTTGCGGGTCCTGTGCATGATGGGGTGTGCCAAGCGACGAATTTGCCGTGGATCATCTCGGAAAAAGTTCTTGAAAAAGAATTGCAAATTCAAAGAGCGCATCTCATCAATGACTTGGAAGCGAACGCCTGGGGGTTGCCCTGTCTTTCAGAAAATGAATTCGCGATCATCAATGCTGGAGAAGAAAAGAAAGGGAATCAAGCGCTTGTGTCGGCGGGAACTGGACTTGGAGAGGCGGGGCTCTATTGGGATGGAAAGACTCATCATCCTTTTGCTTGCGAGGGAGGTCACTCCGATTTTGCGCCGACGGACGAAGAGCAGATCGAACTTCTACGCTATCTGAAGCTGCAATATAAGCACATCTCCTACGAGAGGGTCTTGTCCGGATCCGGCCTTTATCTCCTCTACCGTTTTTTGGTAGACACCAAACGGGAAAGTGAAATTTTTTGCGTGACGTCGCTGTTTGGACAAAAAGAACCGCAGCGAGTCATTACCGAGAATGCCGTCAATGGACAATGTCCTGCCTGCGTGCGGGCTTGCAGGCTTTTCACCTCGATCTACGGCGCGGAAGCAGGGAATCTCGCTCTGAAATTTTTAGCCGTCGGAGGCGTTTTTATCGGAGGAGGGATCGCCCCTCATCTCATCGAGTTTTTCAAAGAGGGAAAATTTATTCAGTCCTTTAGCGATAAAGGTAGATTTTCCGCAATGCTCATGAAAATCCCGATCAAAATCTTGCTGAATGAAAAAACCGCCCTAATCGGAGCTGCGCGCTATGCACAAGAAAAATGAAGAAGAGGCGAGGTTAAAAGAGACGCGCAAGGGACCTGTCCCTCAGTGGCAAAAATGGGGCCCTTATGTCTCCGAGCGGGCCTGGGCGACGGTGAGAGAAGATTACAGCTTCAACGGGGACGCGTGGAATTATTTTCCCTTTGATATCGCTCATCAAAAAGCCTACCGCTGGGGAGAAGACGGCATCGCAGGGTGGTGCGACCGCTACCAAATTTTAGTTTTCGCGCCCGCTTTTTGGAATCGGCGCGATCCGATCTTGAAAGAGCGTCTTTTTGGATTGAACGCTTGGGAAGGAAATCACGGCGAGGATGTGAAGGAGGCCTATTTTCATCTCGACGGCACACCATCGCATTCTTACATGAAGTTCCTCTACAAATATCCACAAGACGAGTTTCCCTACCAAAAATTGAGAGAAGAGAATCGGCGCAGAACGCCATATGATCCCGAGTATGAACTTATCGACACGGGGATTTTCGATCAAAACCGCTATTTCGACATTTTCATCGAATACGCCAAGGCGTCTCCCGAAGACACTTGCATAAAAATCGAGGCATTCAATCGCGCAGACCACCCAGCTCCCTTGCACATTTTAGCCCAGCTTTGGTTCCGCAATAAATGGGGTTGGGGGGAAACGCGAACAACACCGCCACGCATTACTGCGGGCGCAAAAAAAGACACCGATGCTTTTTTGGTTGCCGATGAAGAGAATATGCCGCCGCCAGCCAATTTAGGGTTCACGTACCGGCTGGGCAAAAGATATCTCTATGGTCCAAGGGATGCTGAACTCTTGTTTGTCGACAATGAAACGCACGAATTCGGCCGTGAAACGCCAAGCCATTACTACAAAGATGGGTTTCATCGTTATTTGATCCTCAAAGAAAAAACTGTGAATCCTTCGAGACAAGGCACCAAGGCATGCTTGCATTATTCTTTTGACACTGTGCCTGCCAAAGGATCTGTCGTCTTGCATTTCCGCCTGACGGACAAAGAAATGAAAGACCCCTTAGAAGATGTGGAAAAAATCATCGCTCTTCGAAAAAAGGAGGCGGACAATTTTTATGAAAATATTCATCCCAAAAAAGCGAGCCTCGAAGAAAAAAGGGTTCAGCGCCAGGCTTTGGCCGGCGTCCTTTGGAGTAAACAGATCTATTTGTTCGATGTCAACCTGTGGCTAAACGGCGATAATCCCCTTTATCCTCCACCCGTTTCTCGAGAAAATATTCGCAATGTTCACTGGCGCCATTTAAATTCGATGCGGATCCTCTCAATGCCTGACAAGTGGGAATACCCCTGGTTTGCTTCGTGGGATCAGGCTTTCCATTGTCTTGTTTTAGGGTTAGTCGATATCGAATTTGCCAAAGAACAGCTCTGGCTTCTCATGTTCGATCAGTTCCAACATCCCAATGGACAGATTCCTTCCTATGAATGGGAATTTTCCGAACTCAATCCTCCCATTCAAGGCTGGGCAGCGCTTCAACTTTACCATCAGCAAAAAGAAAAAGAAGGGAAAGGCGACCGCGACTTTTTGGAGCGATGCTTTCATAAACTTCTAATGAACTTCTCTTGGTGGGTGAACAAAGTGGATAGCCAAGGGAATAACGTTTTTGAAGGTGGCTTTTTGGGAATGGACAACATCAGCATCCTCGACCGTTCACAGAGGCTCTCTGGAGGGATCAAGCTCCAGCAGTCGGACGGGACGGGATGGATGGCGCTGTTTTGCTTAAACCTGATGAGGATCGCCTTGGAGCTCGCGAAACAAAATAGCGTCTATGAATCTTTGGCGACAAAGTTTTTTGAACACTATGTCTACATTGCACATGCGATGAAGAAAAGAGGCAATCAAGATTATGAGATGTGGAGCGAGCGCGATGGTTTTTACTATGATGTGCTCACCTATCCGAATGGAAAATTCGCCAAATTCCGCGTCCGCTCGCTTGTGGGGATCATCCCTCTTTACGCGACCGAAGTGCTGGAAGAAGAAGAACTCAATCAATTTCCCGAGTTCAAACTGAATTACAATTGGTTCATCGACAACCGCAAAGACTTGGTCGAGCAATGCATTATTCCCCTCGAGAAAAAAGGAAAAAAAGTTTTTCTACTCACGCTGATGAATGAAACCCATCTCAAAAGCGTGTTGCAATACATCTGGAACCCTGCGGAATTCCGCTCCCCATTTGGACTTCGGAGTCTTTCTAAGTTCCATCAAGACCATCCTTTCGTCTTCGAAGATAAAAAAATCAGCTATGAGCCCGGCGAGTCGGTCGAGCGAATTAAAGGGGGAAACTCCAATTGGCGCGGGCCCGTTTGGATCCAAACGAATTTCATTTTGATCGACGCTTTCAAAAAAATGGCCAAAGTCGCACTCGATGAGATCGAAATTAAGATCGGTGAAGAGAAAAGCGCCGACCTTAACCAGATCGCACAATTCTTCGCCGATGGGATCATTTCGATCTTCACTAAAAATAAAGAGGATCAGAGGCCTTTCTGGGGCGGCGGCTTCCGCTTTAAGGACGACCCCCATTGGAATAACTACATCCTTTTCTACGAATATTACAACCCTGAAACGGGCAAAGGTCTGGGCGCATCCCATCAAACGGGATGGAGTGCCCTTGTCGCTAACTTGATCTCTGAATTTAGGCAATAAAACGCAAAGGCGCACAAGTCGCGAAGACGCAAAGATTTTTATAAACCATTTTCGACATTTTTGCGGCTTCGCATCATGGCGCCTTTTCGTTAAAATCCGTCACTGCACTCATCATGCTCAACATTTTTAACATCAAGCCCAATTTATTGTGTTTTTCTTAAACATGTCTGGATGCCAGCGGCGAATAACAAAGCGGTCGCCAGTAGTAGTATTCCAGTTGTTGACTGACTTCCGCTCTTTCAAAATTTCAGAAAGGCGGTCTGATAAATTTGCCCTAACGACGCCGTGTTTCTCCCTGCTCTCGATTGTCTCGCTGCGGTTAAAGACACAGACAACATGTCCCTGCCAGACGATGAGGTCAAGGGGTTGAACTTTTTCTGTGATTTGAGCAGCAGTCAGTCCTTCAGTTTCAACTGGCCTTCCAAAAGTGACCAAGCGGGAAGTGTTGCGCGGGGTATATCCATCTGATGCGTAATAAATCAACCCCGAGCAGTCGACCCCTTTGAGCCGCCAAGTATTTTGAACTTCAAGCTTTAATTGATGAAAAGGTGTTTTACCGCGATAAAATTTGGGGAGGAAGTCGATCCCATGAGGCCAATTACCTCCCCAACCATAATCCGAGCCTTCAAGCTTTGTTAATTCCTCGAGCATTTGCTGCATCGATGGAACTCTTATGAATCGCGGCTCTACATCGAGTTTGCGCAGGAAGCTGCCGTCGACAAAGTGATTCCCCTCATAAGGGTATTCTTCAGTTTTTATTTTCCAGAGAGAAGAGTTGGGGATTTTCTCCAAAAGCTCCACGCGCGAGTGGGGCAATAAGACGGTTTCGAGGCGGCGGAAAAGTCCTTGATCGTCAAGAGCGAGATCATGGCAATCAAAACACTCCGCGAGGTTAGACGTGTTGAACACAGGCGTCGCGGAAAGTGTCATTGCGTAAGAGTGTGTTAACGAATTTTTGTTCATTGCTTTTTGCGCCTTTTCCTCTAGGCTGTAATTCGGCGCCTTGTCCTAGTTGTTTAACTATGTACTGCGGCGTCGAATTACAGCCTAGAGGAAAAATCATCAAAAATCAAAAGAACAAAATCCGTTAACACACTCTAAGTTATAGACATTGAATCAAAAACATTATAAGCTTGGTGAAAAACGGAGAATCGACATGTTCCGAACATTGACTCTTTCCTTAATTTTGCTCGCTGCTGGATTTAGCTGTCAATCTTCCTCCAAAAAAACTGAAGCCGCGAGCGCATCTCAATGTCTCCGAATCAACATTCATGGAGAACCGCAGACACTCGATCCACGCAAAGCGCGAGGTTTGAGCGATCAGACTCTTGCGAGAATGTTATTCGAGGGGCTCACACGTGTCAACAAAGAGGATAAGGCCGAACTTGCCCTTGCTAAAGAGATGAATGTCTCTTCCGACCTAAAGACTTATACCTTCTCCCTAAAAGAGACCTTCTGGTCAAATGGTAATCCTGTGCTCGCCGCTGATTTTGTTTATGCGTGGAAAAAGCTGCTTTCGCCCGATTTTCCTTCCGATCTCGCCTCTCATCTCTACGTGATTAAAAATGCAAAAGTCGCGAAAGAAGGGAAGGTGCCTCTCGATGAGATCGGCGTCAAAGCCCTTGATGCACGAACTTTGCAAGTTGAATTGGAAAATCCTTTGCCTTACTTTCTCAATCTACTCGCCATGCCTGCATTTTTCCCCGTCAACCAGAGAGTAGATGAAAATATGCCCTCCTGGCCGCAAAATGCCGTCACCCACATCGGCAATGGACCCTTTCGCCTTATCGAATGGAAGCATCAAGACCATTTGACTCTCGTCAAAAATGAGCAGTATTGGGACGCAAAAAGTGTTAAGCTTGGCTTCCTGGAACTACAAATGCTCCAAGAAGAGACCGAACTCAAGTGTTTTGAAAAACAAGAGCTGGACTGGGCTGGCTCGCCTATTTCAACCTTGCCAGTCGATGCTCTGAAATTTTTGAAAGAACAGAACAGGCTCAATGTCAAAGATTTTATGGGCACTTATTTCTTTCGCGTAAATACCCAGGCGGGGCCGCTTAGCCATCCTTCACTGCGAAAAGCTTTGGCTCTCGCGGTGAACAGGCAAGCGATCGTCGACCACGTCACGCGAGGCAATCAGATTCCCGCGACGGGACTCATTCCTCTATCGTTCAACTTGCAAAAACAGCCCTATTTTCAGGATGCGGATCTGACTGAGGCCAAACGCCTTTTCGAAGAAGCGCTTTCTCAGCTGCAATTGACGAAGGATAACTTTCCAGAGATTTCTTTGCTCTATCGAACGGCCGAGCGCAACCACATCATCGCCCAAGCGGTCCAACAGCAATGGTTCGATGCCTTTGGATTCCGTGTTAAGTTAGAGTCGGTGGAAGGCAAGGTGCATTTTGACCGCATTTCCAAACAAGACTATCAGCTGTCTGCAGGCTCCTGGATCGCCGATTTCGCGGATCCAATCAATTTTCTGGAGGTCTTCAAATATAAAAACAGCGGATCGAACAATACCTTATGGGAAAACCTCCATTACGCTGAGCTTTTGGACCAATCCATGGTGGCGCCCGACGCTGCTCAACGCGCAGAACTATTTGCAAAAGCGGAAAAAATTTTAATCGATGAGATGCCAATTATTCCCGTTTTTTATTATACCATGCTATATGTGAATCAACCGTATGTAAAAGACGTCGTCCTCTCTTCGATGGGCCAGATCGATTTCAAATGGGCTTATAAAGAGGAGGGTCCTAGTCAGGAGAAAAGATGAAAAAAGCGATTGTAGCCCTCTTGTTCCTTTTTGGCCCAAGCCTATGCTTTGCCAATTCGGTGAGCCTCGTCAATGACTCTCCTTATATCTTGACGGCGACAATCTACGATGCGAATGGGGAACTGCTTGGCCAATTCGTTCTCAATCCCCGCGATGCAACGCTATGGAGCGATGATTACGAGAATTTCGGGACAGAAAGTGACGATGCCTCGCAAATCCCTTACACGGTCAATTGGGCCTGCGCGAATGGAGGTTCTTATGGTTCTTGCCAAAACGTGGCTGCAGGAGCTGTCGTCACAGCGCAAAGCTGCGGAGGCGACCAAGAGTGCCCCCAGCAGCAGCAACAAGAAATGGAAAGTCCATATTAGAGGGCAAGTGATGAAAAAATTTCTGTTTCTCATTTTTTTCCCTCTTCTCCTCAATGCCGGCACGGTACGCTTGATCAACAATAGCCCTTACGATCTTAGGACTGTCATCCGCGGCGCTGACGGCTCCTTCCTAGGAGAACTCGTCGTCAAATCGCAGCAAGAAACCGTGTGGACAGACACTTATGGGCAGTTTGGGCTCTATGGCGGCGCCAATCCCAACATGAACCAGAACTACCTTTCGAAAACACCCTACACAGTTCTCTGGTACTGTTTGGACGGCTCGGATTACGCCGTGTGCGACACCGTCTCGACGGGAGCGCTCGTGACCGCTCAAAGCTGCAATGGGGCGCGGATGTGCAAGCCCAACAAACGGGATGTCTATCCTCAGGATCCCGAGGGCCAATATTTGTATAAAGTCCCCAAAAGTCCCCCTTTGAATCAGTAAAGCCTCACTTCATGCAACCCAATATCATGCTCCTCAAAGGGAATCCCCTCTTCCCAATACTGCTCTTTAAAACCGAGCCCAATTGACTTCACAACGTTCATCCTGGGCAGCAACCGATCATAATGCCCTTTTCCATAGCCAATTCTTCGATTGTCAGCATTAAATCCTAAACCAGGGACCAGGATGCAGTCGATGGCTTCCAGATCGGCCAGTGAGCAGATAGTGGGATCAGGTTCAAAAATATTCCATTTGGACCGGACGAGAGTTTCAAGATCGTCGACTTGATAAACTTCTAAGAGTTCATTCTGAACTCTTGGAAGGAGGAGCTTGCCTTCCGGGGCAAGCGCTTGATTCAGACAACCCAGGTCGATTTCAAGTGGAAGGCTACAGAAAGAAAGAATCGCCTTGTAGGACTTGAGCAGTGGCAAAAGTTCTGCACTCAAAGCAAGGCTCGCTTCTGCTCTTCTTTGCAAAGACAGCGCATTTCGCCTTTCTTTTAAAAGAGAACGCAGTTCGCATTTATTACTAACCCGCTGTTCACAAAAGAGAGAATCTGCTGGCTGCGGCTTTGCCAAATCAATCTTCCTCGTCGTTCTTGCCTTTTGGCAATGGTACTCCTCGGTCAGACCGGAGGCTTCGCCCCTTCGATTTGTCTGCGCCTCGCGGGCGCATATTGTCTCTTTTGTGACCATTGGGTTAGTTAACCCGGATCTTTGTCGAGCTGGGGCTTTCCTTTTTCATAGAGCACCTTTTTGAGAAAAAAGCCGTCGCTGGAGTAGAGCGACGCAGTTCCTTTGCCGGAGTCGATCCTCGAGACGATCTTTTTGTCTCCTTTTTTATAGTAGGAGCCTTTGATCAAAAGATCGTTTTCATACTCTTCGACGAGCATGAGGTCCCCATTTTTATACCAAGCGAATGCAGCTCCCTGTTTTTTATTGCCGTTGAATTCCCTCTGGCTTTCGATTTGCCCATTGGGATACCAAGTTTTGACTTGCCCCTGAATCTGATCTTCATTCCAATGGACGCAAAGTTTTGGCACAAGAGGATTGTCTTCTTCCTGCGGATAATATTCCCATTCCTCGCCGTTCTTTTTTGTCTCTTTTACAATGTAGGTGCATTTGAGGGCGCCGTTAGGAGAGAAGATTTGCACCTGCCCTTCGGGTAGTCCTTTAGAATATTCGACCAGAGAGTGGAGCTGCCCATCATCGAACTCCGCCTGTTTGCCGAACCCGTTTTTAACTTCTGCAACACGAGTGCCTTGAGGGTCGTAATAGGCAGCGCTGATGAGGCGGCCTTTTTCATAAGTTTCTTCAGATAACAGTTGGCCGGGACTCCAATAAGCGACAGCCGAGCCTTCTTTGTCTCCATTGCAAAAAGGTGTGTTTTCCAAAAGATTTCCCTCTTCGTCAAACGCTTGCACAATGCCGTGTACCTCTCCTTGATGATAAGGGATGATCCTTTTCAGTTTGCCGCTAGGATAAAAGTATTTTGCGGAATTATGCAAAAGGCCTTTTTCGTAATAGAACTCGGCGTCGAGGTCTCCTTGCTCATTCCACGCTTTGCATGGGCCCTCGAAAATCCATGTCGCTTGAGCTAAATCGTGCAGGTCGGCGACGCCCTCGATCAAATAAGCTTCAATGTGGATGCGGCCGTTCGCGAACCATTCTTGATAAAGTCCATGCGCTCTGCCATCCGTCACTTCCAAATACTGCCAAAGATGGCTGTTGTCGTGATAGCTGGTGATTTTCGAAGAAGCTTGCCCATGTGCATTGCGCCCGAAGACGCGGAGGACTTTTTGATAAGGCTGTGGCGTTGAAAAATCGACGGTGCGGTAATCGGAAAGTCGGTCTTTATTGCTGATGGTTTCGGTAAATCCGTTCCGGTCGATGATTTGCATGCTGACGAGCTTTTCGCTCTGATCAGAGCTTTTGCGCGAAGCGCAGCCGCAAAGAACGATTAGTATGATAAAAATAGAGAGGAATCTCATTTAAGCGGCTCCAAATTTTCTCTTTTGATGAGCTCCATCGAAACGGTGTAGAGTTTCTCGTGCGAAGGCAGCTCTTTTTTTGCGAGTTTAAAATCTTTGATAATTAGCTGAGGGCGGCCTTCTTTGGGGCCGTAGGGCCAAATAGTCGTTCCCTCGATCAGGCAAAGCAGCTTTTTGAGGTCTTCTTCATTGAGTTCAATCACAGTTTGCTGCTTTTCTTCTGTCTCTCGAAAAAGCTCATTGGCCCGTATCTGCTCTTCTGAAAAGCGGAGTCGGTTTCCCCCCTCTTTGAGCCATTGAAGCCTTTTAGCCACCTGCTCATCTTCTGAATCTTCACTTTGGATCGCCTCCAGTTTCTTGATTTCGGGAAGCAAAAAAGTCAATGTCTCCACGTGCTTATCGAGGTAATGAGGATCGGGGTTTTTCAGCGAGGCCAAAACAAAACTCTCCTTTCTCTGCGCTTCTTGCAAGAAGACCGTCTTCTGATGAATTCGATGCATTTCCCCCTCAAGCTGCTCTAACTTTTGCATCCCAAAAATAAAATGGAAGAGAAAGATGAAAAAAGGCAAAGGGGCCGCGAGGAGCAAAAGTCCAATCGAAAGCACTGAGAGTTTTTTCATGATCCCCCCGCCTTATTGAGTTCAAACGACGTAAAGTAGGTTTGGTTCTGCGTCTGCCATTTGATCTCTTTCTTCGCGTTGACCATTTGATCGCCTTTCAGGAGAGATTCGTGAAAATCTCTGGCGCTCCTCGGCACGAGGGAGGTGAATTCCATTTCGACTTGCGCGGAATAAGGAGAAGAGGGCTCGCCGATTTTGGGATACTTTGTCAAACTGTAATGGATCGATTTGATCTCCGTTCCCTCTTTTTGCCCGCCGTCTTCCGTTGCAAAACCAGGATGGGCGCTGATCCATGCCAAGAAATCGCTCACTTTGGGCACTGTGGGCAAAAAGGCAAAAGAGCTTTTTTGCCCCCGCGTGGAATTTTCCCATTCCCTCAATTTTTTTTCGATTTGATCGACGGAAGAAATGGAGTTTTTGTCGACAGAAGCGGGAAAATAACTGGCTAATTTTTTCACCAGATGGCGCTGTTTCATGTGGAGGCCGATGGCGCCTCCGATCGACATCAGCAAGGCCGCGATGAAGCAGAGCCCTAGAAAATGGATGAGCTTTTTCTTCCGTTGCGCACGGGTGTGCACTGGAGTAAATTTCTTCTGGAGGAATTGCACGCTGCCATGATCATCTGCCGCTCGATCTAACGCCAGCCCAATAGGCAGGGCAAACTGTCCAAGCCTGGACTCTGCCAGCTCCAAACAAGGCCCTGGGAAAATTTTTTTAATAATTTCTTTAACCTCTACCGATTTTCCCGTGAGTAGCCATGGCGTTGAGTCTTCAATAGCTCCTTTTTGTTTCAAATAGACAGAAAATTTTTCGAGCTCGATCGAAATTTCCTGTTTTCCACCTAGATGGATCGTCTGTGAGAGGACTAGCCCCCCTTCTTCGATGAGCGCGCTGGAGATTTTCTGGTCTTGAACATCAAAACATAAAATTCGCTCTTCGTTGGGAAATTGCCACCTGGCAAATCGCGTGAGTCCAACGGCGCTGCATGAGACGGCATCCGGCTCGATATCCATCTCTTTCAAGCCAGCGATATGGGCGGCGAGATGAGACTCGGCTGTTGCGATCACTGTGACTGCCGTCATCTGATGGCTAATTCTTTTCAGCAGCGGACAAACAATCGGATTTTCTGAGGCAAAAGGAATCAATGATTCGAGCTGGAACGGCAGCGCGGAGAGAATTTTTCTTTTTTCTTTTAAAGGCAAATGAAGTTTTCGAATAAATGTCTCCGAGCCGGCGAGCCCCGAAACGACCTGGACTTCTTTGCCAGTATGGAATGGAGGGAGGTTGTAAAATTGTTTTACATTGTCCTTGCCATAAGAAAAAGCTTCCAACGAATCGACCGCGAGTAATTTTTTTTCCTTTTTTAAAACGGCGATCCTAAATGCATCTTTTTCAAGTGTAAGGCCAATAATGTACATAGTTAGAAAATGTTACCCACTATGGCAATTCTAGGATACGTAAAAACTTTTTTACATTTGCATCGACACCCCCCAAGAGAGTAAAATCTCCAGTAAAACTAAGGTCAACCATGTTGTTTTTAGGAAATGTCATCCATTGGGCATTCATGCTCTATACTATATTTTTGATGGTGCGGATCATCGGCTCGTGGTTCCCCGCATTTGCGCAGCATAAGCTGATGCGGTTCGTGGGCTTCTACACAGACCCTTACCTAAACTTATTCCGGCGATTCATCCCACCCATCGGCGGCATGCTCGACCTAAGCCCCTTGCTCGGCTTTTTTGCCCTACAGATCATGGAATACTTTATCTTATTTATCATCTCATAACATGCTCAAACGCCCCTTTAAGCTCGGCTCATTGCAGCTCCCCTCGAACGTCTTCTGCGCTCCATTGGCCGGATGTTCCGACCTTCCATTCCGCCGGATGACTGTGAAGTATCGCCCGGGTCTGGTCTATTGCGAAATGGTCAAGATGGACCCGTTGATCCGCAATGACGCCAATACATTTCGCTTTTTGGATTACGAACCTTCGATGCATCCGATCGGCGCTCAACTGTGCGGAAGCAAGCCCGAACTTGCCGGCCCCTGCGCAAAAATCATCGAAGATCTCGGATTCGATATCGTCGACCTGAATTGCGGATGCCCTGTTGACAAAGTGACCAAAGATGGAAGCGGCTCAGGCATGCTCAAAACCCTCGACCTCATCGGAGAAGTGCTCTCCAACATGGTGGCCGCCGTGAAAATTCCCGTGACCATCAAAATCCGCGCTGGCTGGGACTCTAGCCACATTGTCGGTCCCGAGGTCGTGCGCATCGCTGAAGAAGCCGGCGCCGCAGCGATCTGTATCCACGGCCGCACTCGCGCGCAAGGGTATAAAGGACCCGCAAATTGGGACTTCATCCGCGATTGTAAAGCCGCCGCAAAACATATCCCCGTCATCGGAAACGGCGATGTTTTCGACGCCCAAAGCGCCGAGAACATCTTCGCCTACACAAATTGCGATGCAATCCTCCTCGCTCGCGGCACTATGGGCAAACCGTGGCTCATCGAAGACATTTACCGCCATCTTTCCGGCGAAACACCCATCCAGCGCACCGCGTTTGAATACCGCGACATTCTTCTCGAGCACGTCGACCACATTCTCTCCTACAAAAACGAAAAGATAGCGCTTCTCGACCTGCGCAGAATTGGCTGCTGGTTTTTGCGCGGCGGCAAAGGGATGCGCCATCTCAGAGAAACGCTCAACCGCTCGAAATCGACTATAGAAATCCGCGACATGATCTGCAATTATCCCTGGCATGAAGCCGAATTTGCCGAAGAGCCTAAACTAGAAGAAGCAACCTGCGAAACATGTTAGAACTAACGGCCATCATCAAAGGCGACGTCCAAGGCGTCGGATTCCGCGCCACAGCCAAACTATGCGCTGACCGCCTCAAATTGACCGGCTTCGTCCGCAATCTTCCCGACGGCAGCGTCGAGCTCTGCGCCCAAGGCGAGAAATCGCAGCTCGAAAAACTCCTCGCCGACCTCAAGCGGGAATTCCACCCCGACGAAATCTCTTCCCAATTCCATCCCGCAGCAAAATCCTACCCCGATTTCAAGATCACTCGATAAAAATAAAGAGGAGACTGTTATGTCAACAAAAGCTCAATTTCCTCTAAGTCTTGAATTGGGAAAGAGTACAAACAAAGCAGGTCTTTAAAAGGCTTAGAACCATGTTTAGGTCTTAAATAAGGCCCTCTTTTGGCATGAACAACAATGGCATATAGGCGTCCTTCTTCCGCCATTGCAATAGCTTCATCCTTAGGCAACCATTGTTCTTGGCTGAAATCCTTGACGAGATATACTGGCGACACTTGAAAGTTATAGAGAATTTCAATTTCAGCGCTTCAATTTTTCGTTCGTTGAAGCAGGCCATGTGCCAGCACATGGTCGATGGAAATGAACGAAAAGACCGTGGCTTGCCACGGCTGTAAGTGAAGATGCTGAAGCAGAAATTTTCATAACTTTCCAGTGGAACCGGTATATACCGAAAATGATTCAAAAATTGGTTTTTTGCTGCGTTGGCTATGCAGCACATTTCTTGTCTTCACTCAACCAGTTCGCGCGCTACATCGCGCTTCACCTCGTGATCAGACGCGAGCCAAGCAGTATGACTCTTGTGTTTAACTGGCCACTTATGAGGATGTTATAAGTGGCCGATAAACATGAAGATATGCTTTAAAGCACTACAGATGCGGCTAAAGCGGTTTCGGCAATAAGCGCGGTTCCCGCCACTCCCAAGAATGCGTTACCTTGGCGTGCGATCATGCCAAAATCGCCATCATCTTCTTTTGTAGCTGAGTCATAGGCATAATAAAGCTCTCCGGCGATCTCACAAACCGCTCCGCACTCCAAAGCGAGCGCGATGGGCAAGGTGATAATGCTGCCTTTTAACGCTTGGGCAGCGACCAGTTTGACGGTGGAAAAAGCGATGTTTGCCATCGGTCCTGAAACGCATACGAGGGTCTTCTTCCAACCAGTCAATCCCATGGTTCCATTTTTAGTGACCCCTTCGCAAGTTTTTGTATAAATCGTCACTTCTTCGGCCACTTGAGCATTGGGTTGACTGGAGAAAAGATTTTTGCGAGGGAATAATTTGCTCATGGATACATGTCCCATTTCGTGGCAAAAGACATGGGCATAAGATAGAGTTGCGCAACGGAAAACACTGTTGCTTAAGTATTTCTTCGTCACCGCAAGGATTCCTTCGGAATTTGAGCTGGAATCTGGAGCGCGATCTTTGAATGCAACTGGAATTCCAAAGACTTTATAAGAGCCTTCAGAGCCTAGGAATAAAGATTTTAAAAACGACATAATATCTCCTTTGTTTGATCAATAATTATATAATAAATTATTGATAATGTAAATCATTTTTTAAGCGCAAGGCGCCCTCGCCCTTGCCAAGAGATTTGTCCTTATTTTACTGATTTCCAGGGACTTAGCGCTGCAGTCGCAGACGGGTCCAAACTGCAGTGAGAAGCAGAATGGCCGCAAAAATGAGGTTAAAGGTGACGGCGCTGTGAAAAGCGGGCAAAAACGAAGACCGTATTTCTACAGAATGAAAGACCGCCGTGCTGGCAGCTAGCAGCAGAGATCCCACAATATTCCAAATGGTTGCAATGGTTCCGATCGCGGCCCCAATATGGCGAGGCGAAATCGTTTGATTGATGGCGGTGATCATTGCGGAATTGCTCAGGCCCCAATTGATGCCGAGAAGGAAAAAGGGGAGAATTAAAAAATAGAGAGATGTGTCGATTTGAATCAGGCGATGCAATCCCACAGCGACAAATGCGGCCAGAACGGAGAAAAAGAGGAGATTGGCGCAGCCAAATCGTTTGACGGTACGCTCAAAGATAAAAGACATCAGAGCTTGCGCGGCGGGGATGACGGCGATCAGAAGACCGATGTGAAAAGCAGATAATTGGCGAAGAATGCGCAAATACAGGGGGTCGAAGAACATGAACACTGTGGAAACTACGCCTGCAAGAGCGCAGCTCAAAGCGGCCAGGATGATGAGTTTTTCATTGAAGATATGAAGATCGAGGAGCGGATTTTTTCGAAACTCGTCCAGAATAATCAAGGCGATGAGTGCTGCAGCTCCGATGCTGAGAAATACCCAGCCGGCGACAGAGGCCCACTGGCTTTGAGCTCCGGCGATGATCCCATACATTAAAGTGCCAAGCCCGGCAATCAGAAGAAATAACCCCAGCCAATCCATTTTAATCGAATGCGTCGCGTGTGAAATCCCGCGAAGGCTGAAAGAGCATGCCGATAGGCCGAGTGCGATGAGGGGGAGATTAACCCAGAAGACCCATCTCCATCCCAGAAGGCCAATGAGGATACCCCCGAGAAAAGGGCCGATCATGAGCCCAAATCCTGTCACCCCGCCGTATATGCTGATCGCTTTTACTCTCTGGTGCTCGGGGAAAACATCAGACAATAAGGCCGCAGAAGCGATAAACAAGATAGAAGCGCCAAGAGCCTGCAATCCGCGAAAGAAGATTAACAGCTCGATTGTCTGGCTTAATCCTGCACCAAGGGCAGCAACGGCAAAAATCACCACGCCAAAATAGAAGACCTTTTTCCTTCCCAACACATCGGCGAGTTTGCCAATCGCGATCATCGTCATGCTCAGAATGATCGTGAAGATATTGGAGACCCACTGAAGCTGAAGAATATCTACATTGAAAGCTCTTTGAATAAACGGCAGGGCGGTGTTTACGATTGTAGCATCTAAAAAAGCTGTGAACGCCAGCACGGAAACGCCGAGCAGAGCCCACCATTTAAAATGATATTTTTTTTTCGGGACCATATGCTACTTATAAAGATCACGGTAATTTTTTCTATCCCAAAATGGATCCCAAGTAGTTGGATAGTGATAAAGTCCTAACTCCGTTGGGCCGCCATTATTGTGGTAATAGAAAAGCCTATAGATCCCGGGCACATATTTAATGATATTCTCGGAAATGTAGAGTTCGCACCACCAGTTAGGGGGAAGCTCTGTGATGTCAGGATAATTTTCTATAATCTTTCGAATTGCTGATACTTTGATGAAAAAAGCGTCTGTGCAAGTGGCTCCAGGAGATGTCGGCGACCGCACTTCAGGTATCGACAACCGATCTCTAGTGACCATGTTAAAGCCTTCATTTACGATCTTATTAACTGCTTGGTTAATCAATTCCATATCATTGATATACAGACTCTCATGTTTGAATAGAATAATATCATCATCCAAAACATCGGGGTCGTTGACTGCATGTCTCAAAGTCGAAATAATGCAGTTCGTGCAGTCCACCTGTTTTCCTCGATTGGGAATCAAATAGCATTGGCTCGGAATGAACTTTCCCTTATTAAATGTAATTCCTACAATTTTCGGCTCATTCGTTGTGATGAATATTTTTTTAAACGGGATCAGTTTTAAATCTTTCTCAGTGGTTTTTTTTAACATTTTATATCTGCCGAGAGCAGGGCCAACGCACAAGATGATTTTATTGTTTAAATAATAATCCACCATGGGGTCGTAAAAAATGCTAGGCCGAGTGCGTTCGGGGATATTTGGGAATTGATGCCGCACTTTGAAATCTTGGCGCGATGGCTGTTTTTTCTTGGCAACATGGGTATTGCTGGATGGATGATCCCATTGTCTATGAGCAGATGCAAACGCAGGGACGAGCATCAAAACGGTAATGCAAACAAATCGCATAAAGTGTCTCAAGAACACATCTTCACTCCACTCGCTTTAAAATTAGAAAACCTGATTATTCAACCTCGAAAGCTCGTGAAGATACCATTTTTTACTTAAATCAAAAAGAAATTAGGGAGCTTTCACGCCAGAAATTACTCCAAAAACTTTTGAAAACGCTCCCTACGGCTCATCGAGCATCCGTTTTTCGAAGATGGCGAGAAGCCTGGCGATTTCGGGATCGGACTCGCGAAAGGTCTTTGGCGAGGGAGCGCTGAGGCGCTTTTTCTTGGCTTTCTTTTTTACAAGAATGTGGAGGAATTCATCGATTGTCAACGTTTTGGCGCGGCGCTGGCGGCAGCGCCCAGTCAGCTCGCGGTCGTTGGAGACGACGGTCATCTGGGATGGGGATTTTGCCGCGCACACTTCCTCGAAAATGTATTCATCAGCGGACTGACCTTTGGTCGTGTAGATGATTTCGAGGGCATCAAAATGGCCGCGCGAGGGCAATCTCAAGTGCTCTTCGGCTCCGTCGAAGACTAGCGTGGCCTGTAGATTCACTCTGGAGGTGAGTTCATTGAGTTCTTCAATGAGGGATTGCCGATACTTCTCTAAAGGGCCTTTTTTTTTCTGCGTTCGAAAAAGGAGGTTGTAGGCGTCAATCAGATATTGCATCAGTCTCTTGCTGCACAGCGGCTTCGAGCACGGGAAGAATTTTGTCGAGGGCTTTGCGGCGGTGGGAGATGCGGTTTTTTATTTCTTCTTCGAGCTCTGCGAAGGTTTTTCCATATTCATGTTTGATGAAAATGGCGTCGTAGCCAAACCCTAAGCTTCCGCGCTCATGGTCGATGATCATCCCCTCTGAGATGCCTTTGGCCGTTTTTTTTAGGCCTTGGGGGGAAGCAAGGGCGATCCAGCATTCATAATACCCTTGGCGGGAAGAGTCCTGAAGGCCGCGCATGGCGGTGAGTAACTTTTGGCGGTTTTCTTTGTCTGTGGCGTGTTCTCCGGCATAGCGCCGCGAATGCACTCCTGGGGCGCCGTTCAATGCGGGGACCACAAGCCCTGAGTCATCGGCGATGACCCAGCGTTTTAGTTGCTTTGCGGCGTGAGCGGCCTTTGCCATGGCATTGTCTTCGAAACTGCTGCCTGTTTCGGGAGCGGGAACGTATTGAGGAAAATCGAGCAGACTAAAGAGATCGAAAGAAGCGCTCATTTTTTTTAAAATCGAGCGGAATTCCCGGATCTTGTGAACATTGCGGCTGGCGATGATGAGTTCCATGGAAAATACATTTGTTGTTTCAGTACTGAAAATACCTGAAACAACAAATATTGTGGTTATTTTTTACAAATAACTTCGGATTGCGCTGATCGTCAGTTCATCGCCTTGCATGGCAAATTTATCTCCGACGCCTTTTCCGGTCATCGTCTGGGCGAGTTTGGATTGGAAGGAGAGGATGTTTTTATCTGGATCTGCATCCCAAGGGCCGAGCAGCGTGTAGGAAAGTTTCTGTCCTTTTTTGTTGGTGCACTCCACGATGACGCCGATGCCGACTTGATCTGTGGAAATGTCGTCTTTAGTGATGACTCGGGCCTGATTGAGCTGGTCAGAGAGAACTTTCAGTTCTGATTGAAGCCGGTCGCGCTTTTCGAGGGCGGCTTTAAACTCGGCGTTTTCTCTTAAGTCTCCGTGGGCGCGGGCGATTTCAATTTCCTTCGCATTCTGAACGGTCTCTGCGGTGGCGATCTGCTGGATGCGCAATTGCAGCTTTTGGTAGCCTTCAGCGGTGGTCCAAATGATCTGAGTTTCCTGCGCTGCGCTGGGCTCAGATTTTTTGCGGGTTTTGGCTAGAGAAGGATGGGCGACTTCCGCAAGGGAGTGGAAGATTTTCTGATCATGGTCGCTCAAAGAATGACATTTTGAGGCGAGGAGCAGAAACTCTTTTACATCTTCAGCGCTTGATTCTTGCATCATTTGGCGGACGATGGCGAATCTGCCGGCGGACAATAAAGCGTGGATTTTTTTCACTAATTCGCGCTGGTCCGGATCATTTTCAATTTTGCTCAACAGGATGAGGAGGCCCTCGAAGAATCGGGTCTTACCCTGCTTGTCGCTGAAGGGAATCGCATTCTGGGTTTGGACTTTTTGGAAATACCACATGAACGCTTCGGGATGGCGTCCAGGGTTGGTATAGAGATCTTGAAATTTTTGCTTAAGCTCTACGTCCATTTTAGTTGAGATCAGCTCGGAAAGGATGTAATCCCTGAGCGGCGATTGGTCGACTTTGAACAGAAGATTGAGAAAATTTTCTTTCCAATCGGAGCGATGTTTTCTCGCTTCGACGAGCACGCGCTTTTTAAAGCTTAACACTTCAATGCTGTTCAAAATTTGCCCTACAGTCTCGAAGCGATTGATGATCTCGCCGATGATGGGATACTCTTTGATACTGTTCAAATCCTGCAAGAAAAAGTGGATTTGAAGCTCTTGCTGGCCACTGATTTCTTTGAAGGAAAGCATTTCATTCAATTTAGCGACCAGTGTGGCCTTGAACTCGGTGTTTTTGAGCGTTTCTGGGAAATCCCGCAAGAATGTATAGACCATCTGGATCAGCGTATTGGCGTCCGGCTTGTTCTCGAGGACCTTCTGTAGGCGCTCTTCGTGGGTGACTTCGCTTTTACGAAGGCGGAACTTCTCGCGAATGTCTTCCGGTGTTTGGATCATCGTGTCTTTTTTGACTTTGGCACGGGCTGTTTGCCACCAGCGCGTCCATTCGCTCGCGGGGATCACGAGGTCGCAAAGTTCGTCTTTAATTTCCGCGGCTGTTTTTGCCCCGAGGTCGCGGAGCAGCATGCGGATCACATCGACCGGGTTGTCCTTGGCTTTATTTTCAAGAAGATCGGGATTGCCAAAGCGCAGTGCGAGGAAATGATCGTCAGGGATGGGGATCAAAGTCTTGAACGCCGTGGCGAAAGAGAGCTCTTTCTTTCCTGGGACGTAATCGAACTCCAAACTCAGCTGTTCGCGCACGACCGACACGTCGACGATCTCGCCGACTCCCCAGCCGCTCGTATGGAAAACGAACTTCCCTTTTTCCATATGCGAGAGGAGTTCGTAATTGCTGATGGCGCCCTGATACTTATCTTTGCCGCGCAAGCCGATCAATCGGATTTTGTCATTGAAGTATTTCTGATCGCCGTAACGTTTTGTCAAATAGGCGAAAACAAACTCGCCGAGGTGCTCGCTATTGCTTGTCTCGATATCGAAAATCAGTTTGACGGCCTCGTGGGACAATGCGTCTTCCGGGAGTTTTTGCCATAATGGGAGGATCCTGTCCACATGGCGTCCCACGGGTTCGACGATGTCGGAAGATTTGACGGCGCGCAGGATATCGCAGAGCTCTTCTGCATCGACTTCGTCCCCGGCGCAATATTCTTCCCAAAGTTTTAGGAAGGATGGGTAGTCGTGATTAGCGATATGAGTCTGAAAGTCCTTAAGATAACTCATTGATTTCCCTTGCTGTGTTTGAATGTGAAATGCGGCCATAGCCTGTTCCGACAATTCTATACCGCGCCCGCTTAGGGTGTGCGAATTTTGACTGGCTGCGACTTTGCCAAATCGATCAGCCCGGTTCACTGCGTTCACCTGCTTTGCACTGCGAAGGTCCACCGGACCTTCTCGTGTCTCCGCAGCCACCGGACCTTCTCGTGTCTCCGCAGCCTTGCTGTTCAGCGATGGTCTCGCTCGTTCGGACCGCTTGGCTTCAATTTGGCTATGTCTCGCTGAGTCAACATTCACACAACCTAAGCGGGCGTGGTATAACTCTTTTTCGAAAAAATAGATCGGAGCTTTTTCGCTTTTGCTGAGTATAGGGTAACCCTTTAATTATCTTCAATAAAAGTTGGAGATGACAAAAATAAAGTTTCTCTTTACCTTGGCTCAGTTTGTCGGTTGCATTTTGTAACGGGGCCAAAAAGCCGTGGTAAAATTTTTATTGATTTTCGCTTTTGCATGGCCCAGCATTGCTGTCTGCTCCGCGAATGACATCTTTGCTCCTAAGGAGGAGGAGACTTCCCTTTTTCGCGATCTAGAGATCATCAAAAAAATCAACACTCAGCTCGAAGACGAGCTCCCTCTTTACTACAACTATTCCATGACGGCCGGGTATTTCAACATGCCCTCGGCGCGCATGCCAAAAACGGGAGTTCTGGCCTTGGGAGGAGCGGCGGTGAGGCCTTACAATATCTATGCGGCGAATTTCCAGCCGTTCGATCGGTTAGAATTTTCTTTAAATTACCGCGTGTATCGGGGGATGCTGGAGAAGAATTTCGGAGGCGAAGGATTTGGAGACGATGCTGAGCGAATCGGCAACGTCAAATTGGGGCTGCTGACACCCCGAGATGGCTTTCCGAGTTTGCCGGAAATTTCGATCGGAGTGGAGGACTTCATCGGGACGAAGCGGTTTAATTCCAAATACGTTGTCGCGACAAAACAGTTTCTCGATTGGCATTTGGAATGCACTCTCGGCTATGGGAAAGGAAGGATAAAAGGGTTTTTTGGAGGGGCGGCCTGGACGCCGTTTCGCAATTGGGATCTGCCCGTATTAAAAGACATCTCCTTGATGGCGGAGTACGACGCGATCAATTACAAAAAACATCCCCATGAACATCCGGGGGGAACCAAGGTCAAATCGCGGGTCAATGGAGGGATTTCTTACCTGGGCTGGGATACTCTCCAATTGGCGGTGAGCTCCGTCCGTGGAACGGCGATCGCCGCCTCAGGATCTCTGCGCTATCCGATCGGGACGACAAAAGGCTTTTTTCCGAAGTCGGCCGATCCCATCCCTTATCAATCGCCTGTTGACACAGAGCCTCTTGGCGTCGTGCGCAACGAACAGGATTTTTCTCAAGAGCTCGCTTACGCTTTGAGCGATCAAGGTTTAGATTTGTACACTGCCTTTCTCATTTACGATGAAAAAGGGGAAAAATCGCTGTGGCTAAAGGTTGTCAACAATCGCTACCGCGAAGAGCGGATCGTCCGCAGCCGGATTCAACACGTGCTGGCCTCGCTCACACCTTCCGACGTGAAAACAATCCTTGTGGTTGTCGAGGCGGATGCCGTCGCTTGCCAAGCTTATCGCTATCGCAACGAAGATCTCAAGCGGTGGAGGCTGGGGCAGATCAGCGATTTTGAACTGGAGACTTTAGCTCCCATGCAAGAGGCGCCGGGAACGCCAAGCGATTTTGACGCAGCGCAAATCTTTAAGCGTCACAAACCGATATGGTCGTTCACCATTCGCCCCCGCCTTCTAACATTTTTTGGCAGCACGACGGGAAAATTCAAATATGTCGTCAGCGCTATCGCCTATCCAGAGGGGTACATCCACGATCATCTCTATTATAAATTGCAGATGAGCTACGACGTCAAATCGAGCATGCAAGGAACCGGAGGCCCCGACCGTGCGAACCCATCGCGGCTGCTGATCGTCCGCACTGATTCGTTAAAATATTATCAGACAAATACCTTCCACGTCGAGCAGGCGTATCTGCAGAACAGCTGGAATCTCGGCAAAGGCTGGTTCTACCGATTCGCGTTAGGATATTTTGAGCCGGCGTATGGGGGAGCTGCGACGGAGTTTCTCTACTATCCAGTGAATTCTCGCTGGGCGGTCGGCGCGGAGTTTGCGGCTGTGCCAAAGCGGCACTACAGTGGCCTGAACTTTCGAAAATCGACATATCAATTGCGAGGCGATCGTTATATAAAAGTCCCCTTTGTCGGCATTCAGTATTTTTTGGATTTCTATTACGACTACAAACCGTTGAACATGGACCTGCTCGTGAGCGCCGGCCAGTTTCTCGCCAAAGACAAGGGCGTGCGCATCGCAGTGGGGCGTTATTTCAAGAGCGGGCTCCGGTTTTCTCTGTGGTGCACCTATACCAATGGTCACGACCGTGTCAACGGCCACACCTACTTTGACAAAGGGTTTTCCTTCATGATCCCTCTCGACATTTTCTTGAAGCAGAGCAGCCGCAACTATCTCGGCTACGCGATGGCGGCCTGGCTCAGAGACGTCGGTGCGCGTGCTGAAACTGGCAAAAAACTGTATTGGACGTTGGAAGAGGAAAGATATAATTATTAATAAACATTTTTCCCTTGATTGATCCTAAGGAATATGTCACGCTTAGTCGAAATGGTTTCATCCTCGAGGTCGTCCACAATGATTGAAGGCTATGAAGAATTTACGGAAAGCCAAATAAAAATTTTGCAGCGGTATGTCACGAACACTTCAAGCAACGTGTTCGTCCTCCGCAATCTTCCGGAGGTGATCAAAGGCGCTCTTTTTTCCCGCTACTCGCGATCGAGCCTCGGCTTGAGGTCCCTGCTTCTCAAAGATTTTATTCTCAACGAAGAGACTGCTTTTAACGCGATTGCCGGCGGCGCTCACAATGGAGAACAGGCGGAGCATGAGCTGGAAGACCAGATCATGGCGATCAAGAAGGCGCAAAATTTTTACGACCGCATCTTAGACGGTTATGGCGACGATTCGATCGGAGAGCTCGGTGGCGCCCATTTGGCCCTTGAAAATGTGTCGATGATCGCGGCAAAGGTCGTCGAGGACTGCCGCATCGGCGGATCCCCACTCGAGAAATCGACGCGCTACATTTACTTCGATCAAAAGGTCGGCGGCGAATTCCTTTATTATCGCGAGCCGATTTTAATGGCCTCCGCATTCCGAGAGCCCTATCTCAAAACATGTAATTTTCTCTTCGAGACTTACTCTTCGCTTATCCCTCCACTGACAGAGCTCATGGAGAAGAAATTTCCGAAAGAACACGATGTATCGAAGGTCGCCTACACGGCGGCTCTGCGAGCTAAAGTTCTCGATTGCTTAAGAGGGCTGCTTCCTGCCAGCGCGCTGACCAATATGGGAATGTACGGAAACGGCCGCTTCTTCGAAGGGTTGATCCAGAAACTCAATGGCCACAATCTCGCTGAAATGCAAGACATCGGCAGAAAATCTTTTCAAGAACTGTCAAAGGTTCTCCCTTCCTTCATTCGGCGCGGGGATCCAGCCCACAAGCATCAGCGCGGATACACCCAATTCCGCGAGCAGATGAGCAATGATCTGAAAGTGCTCGCCGACCGCCACACTTCCTCGATCGCGAAAATGGGCCATGCTGGCGTGAGATTGATCAATTACGATCCTGAAAGCCCTTCTAAAGTCGCCGCTGCTTTACTTTTTGAGTACTGCGATGCGGGACTGCATGAGTTGCAAGAATACTGTCGCACCTTGTCAGAAGAAGAACTCAACCGGATCCTCGATTCCGCCTCCAATTTTAGAGAAAACCGGCGGCATAAATCTCCTCGTGCCCTGGAGCACGCCGTCTTTTCCTTCGAGATCGTCGCCGACTTCGGAGCTTACCGCGATCTTCACCGCCATCGGATGCTCACGCAAGATCGGCAGCTGCTCACTTGCGATTTTGGCTACTTCATCCCGCATGAGATTGTGGGCACTGAGATGGAAAAACAGTACCGCGAGGCGATGGACGAGGCGAAAAAAATCTACGAGACCATAGCTGAGGAGCTGCCCGAAGAGGCGCAATACGTCGTGCCCATGGCCTACAATTTGCACTGGTATTTTCATGTGAACCTCCGCTCTCTGCAATGGCTCTGCGAGCTGCGCTCCGCTCCGGCTGGACACCCGAACTATCGGTTTATTGCACAGGAAATGGCCAAGCAGGCCTCCAAAGTTTGCCCCTCTTTTGAGCGCTTTTTCAAATTTGTCGACTATGAAGGCTATGAACTCGGCAGGCTTGGCCAAGAGATCCGCATCATTGAAAAAAAATTAGCTAGAGCCCCCTCATGAACGAAAAGCATGGAAGTATGATCGGGGGGATGCTTCTCATTGCGGGAAGCTGCATCGGCGCAGGGATGCTCGGCCTCCCGATTGTGACGGGCATGTCGGGATTTTTCCCCTCTTTAACCATGTTTTTCTGCGCATGGCTTTTCATGACGTCGACTGCTCTTCTCCTCGTGGAGGTCAACGGTTGGTTCTCAAGGAAGGTCAATCTGTTGACGATGTCCGAGCATGCGCTCGGTAAATGGGGAAAAGGCATTTGCTGGGTCACCTATCTGTTTTTATTCTACGCTCTGCTCGTCGCCTACATTTCGGGGATCGGTGGCCTTTGCCACACTTTTTTTCAAGTGAGTTTCCGCGCCTCCTTTCCTGTCTGGCTAGGCAGCTTGATCTTTGTCATCCTCTTTGGCTGGGTGGTCTATCTCGGAACGAGGAAAGTCGATCTTCTCAACCGCGGACTGATGGTCGCCAAAATCGCCTGCTTCATTCTTCTCGTCTTCATTGGCATCTCTTATGTTCAGCCCTGGCTGCTTTCGCGGACAGCTCCGATTTACGCCACTTCGGCACTGCCTCTCTTGGTGATCGCTTTCGGTTTCCACAATATGATCCCCAGCCTCACGGCTTATCTGAATGGCGATTTAAAAAAGGTGCGGCTGACCATCATCGGCGGAAGCTTGATGGCGTTCGTGATCTATTTAATTTGGGAGATCCTTGTTCTCGGGATTGTTCCGTTTGGCGGCCCGAATGGGCTTGTCGCCAGTTTGAAAAATGACCGCGAGGCTTCGCAGTCACTTGCCATGATTATTCAATCACCGGGTGTGCGCATTTTTTCTCAAGGGCTGGCCTTTTTTGCGATTTTAACCTCGTTCTTGGCCCAAGCATTGAGCCTCGTTCATTTTCTCGCCGACGGCCTCAAGATCAACTACAAAAAGCAAGAGAGCATTTGGTTATGCGCCCTTGCGCTTTTGCCACCGCTTCTGCTTTCGGTGATCTACCCGCAACTTTTTTTCAAAGCGCTTAATTTTGCCGGCGGCATTTGCGCTGTGACCCTCTTTGGAATTCTCCCGGTCGCGATGGTCTGGATTGGCCGCTACCGCAAAACGTCGCCCTCCACCTACCGCGTTGCCGGCGGCAAGCCAGCTCTTGTGCTGATTTTAGGTTTTGCTATTTTTATCCTCTTCCTGCAGATCTCGACGATGCTGGGTGCGAATTATATTCCGAAAGCCCCTATGTAATATGTTTCATCTAAAAACAGAATTTTCTCCACGTGGAGACCAGCCACAAGCCATTGAACGCCTTGTCGGTGGCCTGCAATCGGGGAAAAAATCGCAAGTCTTGCTCGGTGTGACGGGATCTGGCAAAACGTTCACAATGGCGAATGTCATTAATCAGATCAACCGCCCCACTTTGATCATCGCCCACAACAAGACTTTGGCCGCGCAGCTCTATCAGGAATTCAAATCTTTCTTTCCTGAGAATGCCGTCGAGTACTTTGTCTCCTACTACGACTACTATCAGCCCGAAGCCTATATAGCGCGTACAGACACTTATATCGAAAAGGATCTCGCGATCAACGATCAGATCGACAGGATGCGGCTCAGCGCAACCCGCTCGCTCATCGAAAGAAGCGATGTGATCATTGTCTCTTCTGTTTCCTGCATTTACGGATTGGGCCTCCCCGAATACTACGCGCAAATGCTGCTCACCTTCAAAGTCGGAGAAAAGCGGCGCCGCGACGATGCTCTACTCCACTTGGTTGAAATGCATTACAAACGCAATGATTTTGATCTAATGCGTTCGACATTCCGCGCACGCGGCGATATCCTGGAGATCATGCCCGCCTATGAAGAAGACATCGCCTACCGCATCGAATTCTTTGGCGATGAGATCGAGCGCATTAGCGAGATCGACCCCCTGACAGGAAAAGTGCGACAGCGTTTGGAGCAAGTAACCATTTATCCCGGTTCCCACCACGTGACGCCCGAATCGGTGCGCCTCACAGCTGTTGAGACGATCAAAGAAGAATTAAAAGAGCGCGTGGCCTTTTATGAAAAAGAAAAACGCTATGTCGAAATGCAGCGGATTCATCAGCGGACGGTCTACGACGTCGAAATGATGAAGGAGATCGGTTTTTGCAAGGGCATTGAAAACTATTCGCGCCATTTCAGCCGCCGCTATCCCGGGCAGCCGCCTCCCTGCCTTCTTGATTATTTTCCTCAAGACTTTCTGCTTTTCATCGATGAATCGCACCAAACGCTGCCGCAGATGCATGCGATGTACAATGGCGACCGCGCGCGCAAAGAGTCACTTGTCGAGTTTGGATTCCGCCTCCCTTCCGCTTTCGACAACCGCCCGTTGAAATTCGAAGAGATCTACCGGCGCATGCACCAGGTTGTGTACGTCTCGGCGACGCCGGGCGCTTGGGAAGTGCAAGAAGCCCATGGCGACGTCGTCCAGCAGATCATTCGACCCACCGGCCTTCTCGATCCCGAGATTGAAATCAAGCCTGCAACGGCGCAAGTCGACGATTGCCTCGAGCAGATCCGCCTCGAAACCGAAAGAGGCGGCCGCGTCCTCGTGACCACGCTGACAAAGAAACTCTCCGAGGATTTAAGCAAATACCTAACGGAGATCGGCGTCAAAGCAAAGTATCTCCACTCCGACATCGAAACGCTAGAGCGCGTGCAAATCATCAACGATTTGCGACGGGGGATTTTCGATGTCCTCGTTGGCATCAATCTCCTGCGGGAGGGCCTAGACCTCCCCGAAGTTTCTCTCGTCTGCATCCTCGACGCCGACAAAGAGGGTTTTTTGCGCAGCGAAACCTCTCTCATACAAACCTGCGGAAGGGCCGCGCGCAACATCAAAGGCCGCGTGATCATGTACGCCGACAAGATCACCAAATCAATTCAAAACACTCTAGACATTACCCGCGAGCGCCGCGCCTTGCAGCAGCAGTACAACACTCTGCACAACATCACCCCCCATACCGTCCGCCGCGAATTGATCCAAGACCTCGCCGAAACCTTCGGCGAAGTTGCCCACACGTTGCAGGAGGAAGAAGGAGAGACTCCTTCCCTCCTTTCTAGCGACGAGGTCGAGGAAAAAATTAAAGAGTATGAAATTGAGATGCGCAGGGCCGCCAAGGAGCTGCGCTTCGAAGACGCTGCGCATTTCCGCGACCAGTTGAAACATTATGAGAAATTGCGCATTCTAGAAGATAATCTGTGAGCTTATCCCGAAATTGGAAAAACATGCTTTTTGAATCTTTTTCCGCATCTTTTAATACCGCTTTTGCGGATTACGGTCCCCTCAAAAGCTTTGTAGCTTTGAGGGGACCTGCAATCATCCACCGGATGATTGCAGCTATGTCCTACGAAGCGGTATTAAAATCTGTGAAAAAATTCTTCAAAAATCAAAGTTTTCCAATTTCGGGATAAGCTCATGACAACAATCGTCGCGAAAAAACTCACAGAAAGCAAAGTCCTCACCTTTCTGATTTCCCTCGTCTTTGTCCTCCTCCCGTTTCAAAGAAGATTTCACGGCTGCGTCGACTCCTGGTCGCGAAAACTAACGCTGCCTGATTTTCCGCTTCCCCATTTTTTTTCTAAAAAAATTCACCTCTTCATCACCGATCCGATCTTTATTATTCTCAGCCTTATCCTCATCCTTCGCGTCAAAGTCCCCCTCCGCGCCTTTTTTTGGGAAGGGCCTTCCAAGTACCTGACTCTTCTCTTTTTCACCGCGGTAGCCTCGCTCTACATTTCCATCTCAAATCGATATGCTCTCCAATACCTGCTGCTCCTAGAATTCTCTTTCGTCTTTCTTTTTTTTAATGCCCTCTGCCAAGCTCGAAAAAAAATCAATTATCCACATCTCATCCATTCCATCGCTTGGACCTTTGTCGTCGTTTCCTGCATCCAATGCGCCATCGCGATCTATCAATACTTCACTCAACAATCTTTAGGGCTTTCTCATTTAGGAGAGATCGACGTCCGCCATTTCCCCTTTCAAAATCCCGGCAAGCAACGCTGGCTGTTCGATCAAATCGCAGGGCAAGAACTTTTATACCGCGCAAGCGGCACTTTCACCCATCCCAATATTTTGGGAGGGTTTATCTTCTGCTCTCTCTTTGCGACGCTGTATTTGTTCATGAAAGCTGAATCTAAAAAAATTCTTCTTGCCTGCATCGTGTTTTTCCAAATGTTCACCCTGTACATTTCTTACTCACGTTCCGCGATTTTAGCCTTTATTTTTGTCATTTTCTTTTGGGGGTTTTTACAAGTGAAGCACAGCGGTCTCCGTTCCCCGGCATTTCTTAAGTTTTCCATCCTCGCCTCCTCTCTTCTCCTCAGCGGCCTTTTGTGCCTCTTCCTCTTCTACTCTCAGCTCACCGCCCGAGGAGGCATCCTCAACTACAATGCCGTGGCAAACTACGCAGACTCTGAACGGGTCCAATACCTCAAAATGGCCATCGACATGATCAAAGACCACCCATGGTTTGGGATCGGCTTCAATAATTTTCAACTCTATGAAAACCCCATTCAACCGGGATATCCTGGCCACTACTTTTTCTCAAAAGTGCACAATATCTATCTTCTCATAGGCGCCGAGACAGGCTTGATCGGAGGCGCGCTTTTCCTGCTATTTATTTTGGCAATCCTAAAAAAAGCGTGGAGGGGCCTTTCGCAAAACGCCTTTCTACAGGAAAAAATTTTCCTTCTCTCCGTTTTTTGCGGGCTCATATTCATCGGCGCTTGCGACTTTTATCTTCTCAGCACGCCACACGGCAGGATCCTATTTTTCGGTTTCGCGGCTTTATGCTATTCCATGCAAAGACCCAATTATATACAATCGGCTATCTAACCAGAGGAAATCGTGAAAAAAGCTTTAATCACAGGAATCACCGGCCAAGATGGATCTTATTTGGCAGAACTTCTCTTAGAAAAAGGGTATCGCGTCCACGGGCTTGTGAGGCGCTCTTCCACGTTGAACTTTCATCGCATCCAGCATCTGGTCGATTCTTCCGAGAATATTTCTTTGCATGAAGGCGATCTCTCCGATTCTTCCTCTTTGGAACGGTTTGTCGACGAGACTCAACCCGATGAGATTTACAATTTAGCTGCCATGAGCCACGTGAGGGTTTCTTTCGAGATTCCCGAATACACGGGCAACGTCGATGGGATCGGCGTGCTCAGGCTCTTAGAGGCGATGCGAAAAAATTGCCCCCACTCCCGTTTTTACCAGGCATCGACCTCGGAACTTTACGGCAAGGTCCAGCAAATTCCCCAATCGGAGACAACGCCATTTTATCCCCGCTCGCCCTATGCAGTCGCCAAACTCTACGCCTATTGGGCTGTCGTCAACTACCGCGAAGCTTACAATCTTTACGCCTGTAACGGCATCTTGTTTAACCATGAAAGCCCTAGGCGAGGAGAAACCTTTGTTTCCAAGAAAATCACTCTCGCCGCTGCAAAGATTGCGGCCGGACAACAGGAAAAACTTGTTCTCGGCAACCTCGACGCAAAGCGCGATTGGGGCTACGCGAAAGACTTCGTCGAAGGCATGTGGCTCATGCTGCAACAAGAGAAGCCGGATGACTTTGTACTCGCCACCGGAGAAACGACGAAGGTGCGCGAATTTGTCGAACTGGCCTTTCAAGAAGTTGGCATGGAAATTGAGTGGTCAGGCAATGGCGTTGACGAAAAAGGTTACGCCAAAGGTTCCGGCCGCCTGATCGTCGAGGTTTCTCCAGAGTTTTTTCGACCTTCCGAGGTCGATCTTCTGATCGGCGATCCCAGCAAGGCAAAAAAAATGCTCGGCTGGTCCTCCAAAACATCGCTCAAAGAGCTCGTCCGGGTGATGATGCATCATGATTTGGCAAAGCTCCGCGGCCCCGTTCGAGAGTATGCGCATGGATCAGTCTGTTAAGACTGCATTAGTTTACGATTGGCTCGTCACGGTCGGCGGCGGAGAAAAGACCCTCGATGCGATCTACGAGTGTTTTCCCGCGCCGATCCATACGCTCGTCCATGACCGCAAGGCGATGGCCAATACCGTAATGGCGGAAGCAGAAGTCCATTCTTCCTTTTTGCAAAAAATCCCCTTCGCGACCTCTTGCTATCGCTATTTGCTCCCCTTGTTCCCCTCTGCAATCGAGCAATTCGATCTAAAGGAGTACGAACTCATCCTCTCAACTTCCCACGCCGTCGCCAAAGGCGTTTTAACTCATGCAGGGCAGCTGCACCTTTGCTATTGTCTCACCCCGATGCGTTATGCTTGGGACCTGACGCATCGCTACTTGCAAGATTTAGGGCCTGTGCAAAAAGCCCTTGCTCGCATCGCACTGCACCGGCTGAGAAACTGGGACATCGCTTCATTGAACCGCGTCGATCATTTCGCTGCGATTTCCCATTACATCGCTAGGCGCATCAAGAAAATCTACGGAAGAGAGTCCGAAGTGATTTATCCTCCAGTCGACACCGACAACATTCCGTTTCAGGAAACCAAAGAAGAATTTTATCTCACCGTCTCACGCCTCGTCCCGTATAAAAAAATAGACCTCCTCGTCGAAGCTTTTGCGCAAATCCCCGATAAAAACCTCGTAGTTCTCGGCGATGGTCCCGAGATGAAAAAAATCAAACAGAAGGCAGGGAAAAATATCGAGATCTTAGGCCATCAAAGCGATGTCGTTGTCCGCGATTATCTAAAAAAAGCCAAAGGATTCCTCTTTGCCGCGGAGGAAGATTTCGGGATCGCCGTCGTGGAAGCCGAGGCGGCAGGCACCCCAGTCATTGCTTATGGCCAGGGCGCCGCTTTAGAAACCGTCCTCGAAGGAGAAACAGGCCTTTTCTTCGACGCGCAAACGGTGCCAAGCTTATTAAAAACCCTACATCGCTTCGAGCAATGCGAATTCGATCCCCATCGCATTCGCCAGCATGCGCAAAAATTCAATAAACAGCGCTTCCAAACCGAAATTAAAGATTTTGTCACACGTAAATTAAGGGAGTTTCATGAAAATCATCATTCTCGCCGGCGGTAGCGGCACACGTCTTTGGCCCTATTCGAGAAATTGCTTCCCCAAACAATTTTTGCATTTTGGCGACGAACGCTCTCTTTTACAGAAGACCATCGAACGATTCAGAGGCCACTACTCGCTTTCCGATTTGCTGATCGTCACCAACCAAGCCTATTTTCACCTCGTGCAAGCGCAAGCCCGCGAAATTGCTCCCGAATTGGAAAAGCAGATCTTAGTCGAACCGGAGCGAAGAAATACCGCCCCCGCGATCGCTCTAGCGATCGCCTATCTCCAAAAAGAGAAGGGACTTTCATCCGACGAATCTGTCCTCGTCTGCTCCTCCGATCACCTCATTTCTCCTCCGGAAAAATTTTTAGAAGTGGTCGCGAGAGGCGATCGCTTAGCGCAAAAAGGCTCCCATGTGATTTTCGGGGTCCGTCCACATAAACCGGAAACCGGCTACGGATATGTCAAAACCGGTGGTAACCTCTCTGAAGGGACCTATTTAGTCGAGGAGTTTGTAGAAAAACCGAATCTCGAATTGGCCCAAAAATATCTCCTCGACGGTCGTTATCTTTGGAATTCTGGGATTTTTCTTTTCCATGTGGCGACATTCCTCGACGACATGCAGCAATGTTCCCCGGTCATTTTCGAAAAAATGCAAAACTATGAGCAATGCCTTGCCCATTTTGCTGAATTGCCCGACATCTCCATCGATTACGCCCTCATGGAAAAATCAAAAAAAACAATCATTCTCACATTGGAAGCGACTTGGTCCGATGTCGGCTCCTGGGACAGCGTTTACGAGCTTCTCGATAAAGATGAGAATCAGAATGTGAAAATCGGCAACATCCTCGACATCGACACCCAAAATTGCCTCATCATGGGAGGCAAACGTTTGATTTCGACAATTGGCCTTTCCGATCTTCTCGTGATCGAGACCGAAGACGCGCTCTTCATTGGAAAAAAGGGAGAATCGCAGCGCGTAAAAAATCTCGTCGAAGAACTCAAAAAGAGAAACGCCAAGGAGCCATTTGAGAATTTAACTTCCCATCGTCCCTGGGGAAAATTTACCGTCTTAGAGGAAGGAAACCGCTACAAGATCAAACGTATCGTCGTCGATCCCGGACAACGATTGAGCCTTCAAATGCATTACCATCGCAGCGAGCACTGGGTCGTCGTCAAGGGAACAGCCAAAGTGACAATCGGCGAAAAAGAGCTGCTCGTCCATGAAAATGAAAGCGTCTTTGTGCCCAAGTCGGAGGTCCACCGATTGGAAAACCCCGGAAAAATTGCACTAGAATTGATCGAAGTGCAAGTGGGAGAATACGTCGGGGAAGAGGACATTGTCCGCTTTGAAGACATTTACGGAAGGCATCGCGAAACGGTCTATACTGGCGACACTGGAAAGTTATAGAGAATTTCAATTTCAGCGCTTCAATTTTTCGTTCGTTGAAGCAGACCATGTGCCACACATGGTCGATGGAAACGAACGAAAAGGCCGTGGCTTGCCCGGCTGTAAGTGAAGATGCTGAAGCAGAAATTTTCATAACTTTCCAGCGGAACCAGTATATAGTTGAACATCTTCCTGTTTTTTTCCTTTCTCTATTTCTTAACGACCTCAGCTGACTTGATTGGTCTGGAAATCGGGCCCTTTCAGCTGAAGCTCCCGCATGTTGTCGGTCTGCTTCTATTCTGCATCTTTCTATGCTGCAGAAAGATCGTCGTGGAAAAAAAGCTGTTTTTCTGCTTTCTTCTCATTTTTTCTTCCATGCTCATCTCTTCGCTTAAAAGTTTGGCCTTCGGTCGATCATTAATTTATAGCTTGATTTATCTTTTTTCTTTCTGTGTCTATTTTCTCGTTCCATTTAATTTGGTTTATTTCGGAAATGAAAATAAATTGATTAGATATTATATTCTGTCCTTCTACATTATTGGCTCTTATGCATTCCTGCAATTCTTCTTTTCTATTTTTGGGATCACGCTTCCCTTCTCAACGCAAAAGCTCATCTTCACACGAGGTTCCGCTTTTGCCTTGGAACCTTCCTTTTACGCCCTTTACGCCATTCCATTTGTGACCTACTTAAATGCAAAACTATTTCTTTCCCTGCCCGTGAAGAAATGGCCGATCCTTCTCGCCAACCTATTTCTTTTGGTCTCGACGACCACAACGGCCTTCATTTCCTATTTTGTCTTCTTTTTTGTCTTATTTTTTTTCCCGAGGTATCGCTTTCTCAAGACCTGCCTCTTTGAATCTAGGCGGAAAATGTTGAAAATTACCGCTCTATGCACTTGCCTGTTTTTACCCAGCGCCACCGTTTTTTCTGAGCTCTACAAAAAAACCTTTTTAAAGTTTTTTTACGTGGGCATCGTCCATGAATCTTTCTTCACGCGCTTCAGCGGGATTTTTTCCGCCATGAAAGCATTTTCTGAAAATCTCCTCTTTGGCGTCGGCATCGGAGGCATCGGCCCCTACATCACCGACCAGTTCGGCCTGAACATCCCCACCATAGGCCTATTCGATCAGCGAGCCCTGGAAAATAGAGGCGTGGCCCATCTTTTCAGCTACGAACCTACCAATGTGTTCAGCGAGATTCTCGGTTCTCTTGGCATCTACGGACTCCTGGGGTTTTGCATCTTTGCCCTTGTCGTCTGGGGCCACTTCCGCAGCCTTCTTCGCGACGAAAGACTCCTTCAAGAAGAAAAAGCCAATGTCCTCGCCCTGCTGATTTCCATCATTGTCTCGCTCATCTGCCTTCAAATCAACCAAGGCCTCTTCCGCAGCTACATCTGGGTCCACCTCGGCATCAGCCTCGGCTATGTCTTAAAGCTGAAAGCGAAAAAAAACTAGTGCTCCATCAAAAACTTTTGTCACGGACCATTAGGGAGCGTACCGTAAAGCTTGCTTCGTCGCTTTTCGGGATTATTTTGGCCTATTTTCGATCCAAAATTGAGGGGCTGTATACATTTGTCGATACAGCCCCTCAATTTTGGATCGAAAATCGGAACAAAAGAACCCAAAAATCGACAGAAGAATCTTTACGGTACACTCCCTAGTCGATGAAGCACCAGAAATTGCCATTGGAATAAATGTTTTTGTCAAACTTACGAGCGCAAATTTGCACCGCGAGGCGAACGGTGTCCCAAAACCAATCATCGCCGCACATTACTCCATCCGGTTTTAAATGGGGGTACCAGTGCAGGATATCGGCGAGCACACTGGCTGTGTCGTGAGAAGCGTCGATATAGATTAAATCCGCTTTAACTTTTAAAGCCTTCGCTGCCTCCAATGAGTCCATCCTAATGGGTATGATTTTATCCGCGAGTCCTGCATGTTTCACATTGGATAAGAACAATTGATATAAGTAGGGCAATCTTGGATCCTGCAAATGAACAGATTCTTGAGGAGATCCCCTCCATGTATCGACAGCATAGACCTTTGCTCCTTCTGGAATATTTCCTGCGATAAATCTTGTGGAAAGGCCTAACCAAGACCCGACTTCAATCACGACCTGAGGCTGTTTTTCGTTGATGATTTTTTCTAAGTTGTCTCCATTCCCGAACCAACCATGCGAATCAAAAGGTAAATCTTCGATCGAGTCATACGGTTCTGCACCATGCAGATTTAGAAAAGCGCTTAGCAGAATAAATAGTGTAAGAAACTTCATTGTCGACTCCTTTCAAGGCTTAGGAGAACCTGATAAGGTATTTTATAAATTTGAGCAAGGGTGAAAAATGCCTAAGAGACGATCTCTGAATTAAGTTTCTGTAACTTTTCGATTCTTTTTGCGAGGAGTTGTATCAACTCGCGTATACCCCCTCGCAAAAAGAATCGAAAGGCGGCCCAAATAATTTAAAAATTCGACGAAATCAAAATACGCAGACAGCCTCGCCATGCAAGTAAGGGGACAAGTTGGGTTAACGTTCGATGAATCATTAAGATTATTCTCCGCGGCGGCGTCGGCCTCGTCGGACAAAATCTCATTGCGCATTTGAAACGGGGCGGAGCTAAAAACCTTGTTGTATTGGATAAACACCGCTCTAACTTAGAAATTTTAAAGCAACTGCATCCAATATTGTTGCGGAATATGCGGACCTTGCCGTCCAGGGAGCTTTGAAAGAACACTTTAAGGATGCGGAAACAGTGGTAATGCTCCAAGCGCAGATCGGTGGGCCCACTTTCGACCCTTTTATAAAAATCATTAGCGAGATGGATTTTCAAATGCAGAATGCAATATGATATCGAGAGAAAATTTTTGTAGGCTCTCTTCATGTTAGAGCAAGAATTGTCTATAGCGGTGAGGGATTGCGGTCCTCGATCTTTAATAACCAGAAGCATCACGGATGCACATTATCTTTTTGCTGCTGGGCCAACGATGTAAAAATTTTCACCGCACAAGGAGATAAAATATGTGGTATTTGTTACTGTGCATTGTGTTTGTGTTCTCGAGCTGTTCATCATCGAACGCACCATCTGCCCCATCCTCTCCCCAGGTGCAAAATCTAGATTCGCATTCACAAGCCTCTCAAGACCAATTTGTTTATATCCTTCTTTATGAACTCCTGAATAAACAAAATGAAGGCTATTATCTCGAAATTGGCGCTGGTCATCCAAGTGAAGGAAATAACACCTATATTTTTGAAAAAAAATTTAAATGGAAGGGCGCTAGCATTGATCTTGCTACTCAAGAGACGTGGTATTCCTCTAGAGAAAATCCCTTGATTATCGAAGATGCTACTCAATTTGAGTACGGGCCTGCTTTGAAAGCATTTCCACAATCCATCGACTATCTATCTTTAGACATCGATGATAATTATAATATGGTCTTAAAGAAAATACCATTTGACAAATATATTTTCAATGTGATTACGATTGAGCACGATTTTTATAGGTATGGAGATAAATTTAGGGCTGAAGAAAGAATGTTTCTTTCATCATTAGGTTATTATTTGCTCTGTCCGGATGTATCTATATCTATTATGGGGAAAGAATGCACGTTTGAAGACTGGTGGATTCATCCAAGCGCTTTTTCAGTTGATCTGATAGCCGAGCTGGTTTCTTTAGATTTGAATGGCAAAAACCATAAACAATTAGTAAATACTCTTCATAAATTTACGCAGAGGTATGTCAAATCTACTCGCACATAATGCCCCCAGCGCAGATGAAACTTACCTCAGAGCCTGTCTGCGAAATTGGTTTCTGTTGAGTTTTTTGAAGGAAAAAGGTGTTCATGCTTTTAGTTTTTTAAATATAGAGTTTGGAATGCTCTTCACGCCAAACATCAAGACAGCCCAGAAATGGGGGGTGTAAAGCGTGTTCTTTTTCCGTTTCACGGCCTGCACGATGTCTTTGGCGACTTTTTCCGGAGTTGCGACGAGTAATTTTGGCAAGGGCAATCCTTGTGTCATCGGCGTATTGACATAACCGGGTTTGATAGTCAGGACGTGAACCCCGGAATGAAATAGCCTTGCCCGCAGGCCCTCGCAGAAGGTGGAGACGGCTGCTTTTGCTGCTCCGTAAAGATAATTGGAATAGCGGCCGCGCTCACCGGCGACAGAAGAGATCACGGCGATTGTGCCAGACTTCTGTTTTTCCATGCGGTTGGCGAGGAGAATAAGTAGGGAAATGACGCTTAAGCCGTTGCTTGAAAATTTCGTTAGGGCCAAGTTGACATTTTCCTCACATTTTTTCTGGTCTGGCAAAGAACCATGGGCAATGAGGACTATATCGATCTGTTTTAGGAATTCGTAGCAGGCATCGAGCATTTTGTGATGTTCGGAGAGCTGATTAAGGTCGAGAAGATATGTTTTTACTTGGCCGGAGGTTCGAGCGGACAGATCGTCGGCAATTTGTTTGAGCTTATCCGCATTTCTGGCGACAAGAAAAAATTCGGCGTTTTGATTTGCCCACTCCCGGGCGCAAGTAGCAGCGATAGCGGAGGTGGCGCCGATGATGAGAATTTTATTCACAGGCGATTTTTTTTCCAGGACAAATTCAAGATTTACCCCATGTGTTTGCTGAGGAATCCTGAGAGTTTCATCATGTCGATGGGTTTCTTGCCTAAGATTTTGGCGAGCTTTTCATCTGGGACGATGAGGCGTTTATTTTTTGGATCTTGGAGTTCGTGTTTTTTAATGTATTCCCAGATTTTTTTTGTCACTTCGGTTCGGGCGAGCTCTTTTTCTCCGACGATCTCTTGGAGTTCTTTGGAGAGTTTCAGCGCGGGCATCTTTCTTGGAGCGGCCTTCTTTTTTTCTTTTGCGGTGGACTTTTTCTCCCCAGCTCCTTTTTTAGCGCCGAACTTCCCTTTTTTTTCTTTCTTGACGTAGGCTGTTTTTGGGTGGTCGGGATACTTTTCGTTCAGGTCGTCGAGGTTGTTGACGATCACATCGCAGTCGGGGAAATTGGAGCAGGAAAAGAAGGGTTTTCCAAAGCGGGAGCGCCTTTGCACCATCTTGCCGTCGCAGCCGAGGGCGGGGCATGTGGGCATGTCTTTGGCGGGAATGTCGTCTTTTTTTGGAATGTTGACAATGCCGCGGCATTCGGGGTAGCGGGTGCAGCCGAGGAACGGTCCGAATCGGCCGAAGCGCATTTTCATCGCGCTGTTGCATTTGGGGCAGTTTTGGTCCCAATCAAATGTTGGGTCGTAGTCTTCTCTCTTGAAGGAAAGCGCTTCGAGAGGAGCGGTGAATTTGCAATTGGGATAATCGGAGCAGCCGTAAAAATATTTTTTCCGCGACCAGATTTTTTGCAGGTTCTTGCCGCAATCGGGGCATTTGATGTCTGTTTCGACGCGGGGAACAAATGCCTCTTTTTCCGCGGTTTCTACGAAGGGAATAAATTTTGCCCAAAAATCACGGACGAGCGTTTTCCATTCGAGCTGGTTTTCCGCGATATGCTCGAGCTCGTCTTCCATGGCGGCTGTGAAGCCGACATCCATGATCATGCCGAAATTTTCTTCGAGCATTTTGGCGATGACGATGCCGAGTTCGGTGGGCTTGAGCGTCCCTTTTTCTTTGGTCGTATAATCGCGGCTTTGGATCTTGTTCATGATCGAGGCATATGTCGACGGGCGGCCGATCCCGGACTTTTCGAGCTCTTTGACCAAAGACGCTTCGGTAAAACGAGGAGGCGGACGGGTAAAGGCTTGCTGGGACTGCACTTCAAAGAGAAGGAGGGGTTGTCCTTCTTGCAGAGGGGGCAAGATTTTGTCCTGGTCCTCTTTCTCTTTTTCTTCGGTTTGGCTTTTGTCTTGTCTTTCTTCGTAGACAGCGAGGAAGCCGGAGAATTTTATCACGGAGCCCGTTGCCCTCATCATAATATTTTTATCGGTCTCGATGTCGCAAGAGACGGTATCGTAAATGGCCGGATTCATTTGGCAGGCGAGGAAGCGGCGCCAAATGAGGAGATAGAGCTTATGTTGATCGACACTCAAACGCGATTTGATTTTATCGGGATGGTGTTGAAGGTTGGTCGGCCGAATCGCCTCGTGGGCGTCCTGGGCGCTTTTTTTGGTCGAGTATTGTTTTGCCTCTGCGGGGAGGTACTCTTTTCCATAGGTCTTTTCGATGTATTTGCGCGCGGCGTCGATCGCTTCCGGGGCTATTCGGACCGAATCGGTACGCATGTAAGTGATCAAGCCTTCGGTTCCTTCGCTATCAAGATCGATCCCTTCGTAGAGCCCTTGAGCGATGTTCATCGTGCGCGATGCGGAAAAACCATAATGCCTGCTAGCCTCTTGCTGGAGCGTCGACGTGATGAAAGGCGCGACGGGATTGCGTTTTTTTTCTCTTTTTTCGACGGATTGCACATTGTAGGTGGCGTTTTGGAGCTTTTCGACAATGGAGCGGGCGGTCGCTTCATCCGGGATGGTGAACGTTTCCTTACCGGGAACGGGCTCTTTTTCTACGCGTTTTCCTTCGACGGAATAGAGAAACGCGGTGAACGAATTCTCATTTTTTTTTGTTTGCAAGATCGATTGGATGTTCCAATATTCGACAGGTATAAAAGCGTCGATCTCTTTTTCGCGATCGACCACGAGCTTGAGGGCAACCGATTGCACGCGGCCCGCCGAAAGGCCTCCGTCGCGTGCACCTTGCACTCTTCGGGTGAGAATGGGAGAAATTTTATAACCGACGATCCGGTCGAGCAGGCGTCTTGCCTGTTGGGCGTCGACTAAGGCCTGATCGATGTTCCGCGGCTGTTTTAGCGCTTCCATCACTGCTTCTTTCGTAATGGCATTGAAAGTGACGCGCTTAAACTTTGTGCCTTTCGGCAGAATGGAGGAGATATGCCAAGCGATCGCCTCGCCTTCCCGGTCGGGGTCGGGAGCGAGATAAACGACATCGACCTGCTTGGCCGATTTTTTTAAGCGGTCGATCACCTCTTTTTTGTCGGGCAGGATTGCGTACGCCGGCTCAAAATCGTGTTCAACGTCGATCCCAAATCCTTTCTGGGGAAGGTCGCGGACATGGCCGAGAGAAGATTCGAAGAGATAGCCGGCCCCCAAGAACTTTTTTAGAGTTTTAATTTTCGCTGGGGACTCAACGATGATTAGGGATTTACCCATCGATATTCCTTTTACATTCAGGAAGTACCTGAATGAATTGATAAATTACAAGCCACAAAAGTAGCAAACAGGTGAGATTAGTGCGAAAGGCGTGGAAAAATCAAGAGAATTTTTTTAAAAAACAAACTTGACAAAACTGTAGAGGCCCCTATTTTTAAATTTGTGATGGCGGTCAGCAATGCCGATCTGCCAAAAATCGACGATGTTTTTCGCCATCTTCGAAGACCGGGCTCAAGTCATTGCTGAAAGTTGAGCGATGCAGGCGGGTTCGAAATCTGGGATGCCGGCCCAGCAAAATTCCAATTTATTGGGAGAGTTTGATATAAGTAGACTCTTTTACTTTTGTTTCTTAAAATACTCAAAAAAATGACCTCTACGTATAAAGCTCTTCAAGATCTGAAAAAAGCCGCGACGCAGTACCGCGTGTGGCTGCACTTGGGATGGGTCGAAGTCAAGCAGCGCTATCGGCGCTCTGTGATAGGACCTTGGTGGATCAGCCTGAGCATGCTCATCTTCATCTTCATGATGGGAGTGGTTTTTAGCCGCCTTTTCCGGCAGCCGCTGGAAGAGTATATCCCCTTTTTCACCGCAGGTTTTTTGTTTTGGATATTTATTTCCAGCAGCGTTGTCGAATCAGCGGATACCTTTAAGTCGAATGAAGGCTATATTAAACAAATCAATCTTCCCTATTCGTTATACATTTTTAAACATCTCGTTCGGCAATCGATTTGCCTTTTGCATAATTTTGTGATTTATGTGCTCGTTTGTTTCTTTTTTAAGGTGAATCCAGGCTTTGCCGCATTACTCGCAATCCCCGGCTTTATTCTTTTGGCCCTCAATGTGTTTTGGATCTGTTTTTTGGTGGCGATGATTTGCGCCAGGTTTCGAGACATGGTGCCGATCATCACAAGTTGCGTCCAGGTCGCCTTTTTTGTGACGCCGATCTCTTGGATGCCTAGATTGTTGGACCAGAATCCTGCGATTATGAAGTATAACCCCTTGGTCTATCTCTTGGACATCGTGCGCACTCCTCTTCTGGGGAGTTTTCCTTCCGCGAACGCTTGGATCTTCAATTTGGTGATGGCCGTTTGTGGCTGTTTTCTGAGCTTTCTGGTATTTTCGAGAGTGCGATCTCGGATCGTTTTTTGGGTGGATTAATCTATGAACTTATCCCGAAATTGGAAAAAACATGCTTTTTGAGTCTTTTTCCACATCTTTGAATGCCGCTTCTCGGCCTACTTATTTAAGTATGTCCTTCGAAGCGGCATTAAAATCTGCGAAAAAATCCTTCAAAAATCAAATTTTTCGAATTTCGGGATAAGTTCATGGCATGTATTGAAGTCGAAGATGTTTCTTTAATTTATCCCGTCTACGGACAGAATGCGCGCTCTTTCAAGACGACATTGATCAACAAGGCGACGGGTGGGCGGTTGGGGACAAGCTGCGGGAATGTGGTTGTTGAAGCGCTTAAAGGGGTCAGTTTCAAGCTGAAAAAAGGCGATCGTCTAGCGATCATCGGGCACAATGGCGCTGGCAAATCTACTCTATTGAAGGTCCTCGCTAAAATTTATGAGCCGACAACGGGGAAAATCCATGTTGAGGGAAGGGCGAACTGTCTGTTTGACATCATGATGGGGATGGACCATGAGCTCACCGCCTATGAAAATATCTACATGCGGGGCCTTATTCTCGGTCTGTCAAATGCGGAGATTAGCAAGATCGTTCCCAAGGTGGAAGATTTCTCGGAGCTCGGGGATTTCATGAAAATGCCGATTAAGTCTTATTCTTCAGGGATGAAAGTGCGACTTGCATTTGGCATCATCACAAATGTGCATTCCGAAATTTTATTGATCGATGAGGTTGTCAACGTCGGCGATGCGAAATTCATTGAAAAGGCCAAAGTGCAAATGAAGAGCTTGGTCCATCAGTCGGAATTCATGGTCCTTTCGTCGCATGATGTTCACGTGATCCGAGAATTTTGCAATAAAGCCCTATGGCTAGAAAAGGGCACTGTGAAATACCTGGGCGATGTGGAAGAAGCCTTAAGGTTGTATCATTGATCAGCTTTGCTGAATTTATCCCGCAAGCGCTTCAAGAGTTTCGCCTTTGTCTTTGAGGCAACGCCTGTAAAGCCGTATTGCTCCATGATGATGCCGGCTTTGATAAAGTTTTTTCCGGTCGAATGCATGAGAGAGGCCATTTGTTTTTGGAGTTGTTGAGAGCGGAATCCTTTGGATATAGCATGAGGGGAGGCGGTGTTTTGTAATTTTTCCAGTTCTCTGCGCAGCGCCATCATGCTATGGCGCCAGGTATAGCGCGTGAGAACGCTTTGTCTGGCCGCTTTGCCCATGGCTGCGATGGCATGGGCATCCAAAGCGAGGGCTTGCCGTACTTTTAGAGAAAGATCAGTTAAATTGGGCTCCCACCATTCCCCAATGTCGGTAAACCCTTTGTCTTTATAATCGGCTTTAATAGGTATTCCTTCAAAGTACAGGCAGTTTTCACCTTGGATGAATTCTTTTGTCGCCCCGTAATTGGGGACGACGCACACTTTGCCGCAGGCCATCGCTTCGATGACAGGATAGCCGAACCCTTCGCTGCGGGAATTCAAAAGAAAGAGGTCGCAAGATCGATACAAGATGGCCATGTCGGCATGGCTGACATATTCTAGAAATGAAGGTTGCAGAAGGGCCATTTGCCGCTCCCAATCGATGGAGACGATAAAATTGCCCATTCTCAAAGCGCATTGCTTCTCGAAACCCAGCCCCGTATGTTTTATCCCTTTTCCATACAAAACCAAAAAGGCATTAGGATGCTCGTGACGGATTTGATTCCACATGGCGAGTGTGACGTCGAGGCCTTTGCGGTATTGGTTCTGAAATACGCAAAGGATCGATTTGGCCCATGGGAAGGTCAGTTTTGTTCCCCAGGGATTGAATAGATCCGGTTCGATTCCGAAGGGCAAGATTGATGTGTTTTTATAACCGGATTGTTCAAAGGCCCCTTTGTTCCAAGAAGAGGGAACAAAAATGTGTTTAAATTTTTTACATCCTCTTGCCCAAGAAGGGGGAATTTGTGAAGTTTCCCAAACCGACAATAGGTAGTCCGTGTTGACGTCCTCGGGATGAGCAATGGTGGACAACGTGGGGACATTAGGGGAAGAAGAGATCAAGCCATATTTGTTTAAATAGACACATAGAAATTGGTTGGTGGTGGTCCAGGAGCTGGCAATGGGAGAGGGAGTGTAAGGAAAGCGGACATGATGACGCAGAAAGTCAGATGAAAAATATTTTTTGTTTCGTTCTATGAGTTTAATCTTGTTGTAGATCTTCTGTTTTTCGAAGGTCGAACCGGGAAAATGTTTAATCACAGCGGATTGATCGTAAACGCAGCGGTAACCGGCGACTTGGCATCGGAAACAGAATTCCACATCTTCATGATAAAACTCATATTTCTCATTCAATAATCCCACTTCTCGAAAAACATCGCTTTTGATGAGAACGCAGGTGAACTCGCAAAAATCTGCTTCTAATAATTCAGGCTGGGCTTTCTCTTCCCCAGGCTCTAATGAGGAGTAGGGCGCGGTGTTCGTGATTTTATGGCATACCGGATTGTTTTGATTCGGTTGATAATCATGAGAAAAACCGAGCTCTGTCAAATTCCAATGGCATCGATTAATATCGTAAAGTGTTTGATCCTCGGCCATAATGATCTGCCGAGGGGCGAGGGCGCCGAGACGAGTTTCCTGTTCCGCCCGCGTGAGAAGCTGCGAGGCGACAGAAGTGACAAACTCAATGTCGTTGTTGAGAATAAGAATATATTCGGCTTCGCGGTCAAGCGCTTCTTTGACGCCACGATTCACGGCGGCGACAAAGGTTGCGCGGGAATGCATTTGGATGCAGCCATATCCCAATTCGCGGCATTTTTGTTCCGTGCCGTCGCGGCTGCCTTGGTCGATCACAAAGATCTGCTCCTTGGGAAGATCGATGGTCGGAAGCAGGCGGCTTAAGAGATGCCATCCTTCGATGCTGGGAATGATGGCGAGGCATTTTTTTTTGAGTGTGATCGAGTTTGGAAAAAGCATATTTGTAGTGAGCATACTCTTGGAAGACCATGCCGTCAACAAAAAAGGAAAACAAATCTTGTCTTATTAGGCCTCATTTGCCAACATGATGGTTTTTAAAAAAATGAACGTCAAAATTACGACAATTATACCGACCTATCGACGACCCGAGCGGCTAAAAAAAGCGATTAAAAGTGTTTTAAATCAAACTTTTTCTGATTTTCAGGTCTGCATTTATGACGATGCCTCAGGCGATGAGACGAAGGATGTTGCTGAGGAATTTGTCGCTGACAAGAGGGTGAAGTATTATTGTCATCCAAAGAATATTGGCTCTGCAGAGAATTTTCAGTTTGCATTGTCGAGGGTGAACACCCCTTTTTTTTCATTTCTTGCCGACGATGATTATTTGCTCCCTCAGTTTTACGAGACGGCATTGAAGGGTTTTGAAAAATATCCTCATGCGGGTTTCTCGATGGGCGGCGTCCTCGATGTCGATGGTCGGGGAAAGTTCATCGATGTCGTATTATCGAAATGGCCGGAGAAAGAGTACTACTCTCCACCGGAGGGCCTGTTAGAGATGATCGGCAAGTACTCCAATTGGACGGGGATCTTATTTCGAAAAGAGGTGATCGAAAAAATTGGCCTTTTGGACATGAAGCTTGAGGCGATTGACGTCGATTTTCTTTTTCGTGCTGCGGCCGAACTGCCATTTGCCGTTACAAAAAAAATCGTCGCGGTGTTTGTCCAGCATCCGCAGTCCTATTCTGGCTGCATTGGGCTGAAATTGGTTTGGCCGGGGTGGCAAAGGATAAACGAGAAGTTTCAAGCGGATTTGGGACTCCCTTTGCCTGTGCGCAAAGAAATTGAGAAAAGAATTAAAAAAGACTTGGAACATTTGCTCCTCATGAACTTTATGCGTTCGCTGTCAGCAAAAAAAATCAAAGAGGCGGAGTCGATTTTGACTGTGCTGCATCAGCAAGCAAGAAACGACTGGATCAAAAAATTTTGTTCAATATTGTTCATCGGTTATAAGTTAATCCCTTTTTCGTCGGTCTTGGTGCTGGCCCTCTTGAAATTAAGGCGATTCTGCAAACTTAGATTTCGCCCTAGTTTTTGGATTATTTTGGCCGCTTTTCGATTCTTTTTGCGGGAGTAGTACACAACCTCCGCAAAAAGAATTCGAAAATCGGCTCAAAAGAACCGAAAAATCGACAGAAACCAATTTCGCAGATAGGCTCTAAGACAACTAAAAAAAATACGTCTACAAAATGTCTTCCTTGGCAAAAAGTTTTGCGGCTAGCTTCCTAGGCAAAATCTGGACAGCGTCTATGTCCTTGATTTTTTTGCCCTACTATATTCATTGGATTGGATTTGAAGCATATGGACTTGTCGGGGTCTATTCGACATTGCTTGCGCTGTTCAGCGTCTTAGACTTGGGATTGGGCTCCTCCATCACGAGGGAAATGGCGAGGATCAGCCCTGGCAATCCACCGGAGGAGTTCCGCAATCTAACCCGTAGTCTTGAGATGATCTACTGGACAGTGGCGATTTTAATTGGGACTGCTGTCGTGTGTGCCGCTCCCTACATCGCCAATCATTGGATCCAAGCCAAGGCTCTATCCAGTGAAACGATAAAACAGTCGCTCTATTTGGCTGGTTTGGCCCTGATGTTTTTGTGGCCCTCCTCACTTTATGCAGGGGGGCTGATCGGCTTGCAAAGGCAAGTTTTGTTAAACGGGCTAATCGTTGCTGTCGCGACATTGAGGAGCGTTGGACTGCTTTTGATCTTAGCTTTTATATCGCCCACCATCCAGGCATTCTTTCTTTGGCAAATTTTTATCAATGCTCTCCAAACAACTCTCACCGCAATGCTGTTATGGAAAAATATGCCATGGAGCTCAATCCTTCCTAGATTTGATAAGCGGATTCTCCGCAGGTTAAAAAAATACGCGGCGGGCATTGCCGGCGCGACGGTGATTAGCGTCCTGTTTTCACATGTCGACAAAGTCATTCTGAGTAGGGTTCTGCCCTTGGATGCTTTCGGCTATTATGCCTTGGCAACGACGATTGCGGGCGCCTTGTTTCATATTACGGGTCCTATTTATTACGTTTGTTTTCCTCGTTTTAGTCAATTAATTGCATTGAATGATGTGAAAGGATTAGAGCATATTTATCATTTTGGTTGTCAATTGATGTCGACCTTGATTATTCCCTCATCGCTTTTTCTCGTTCTTTTTTCTAGGGAATTTCTCTTTTTATGGACGCAAAGCCCATGCACCGTGGATAATACAAATGTTTTGGTGAAATTATTAGTGACAGGCACGATGCTCAATGCTTTATTGTATTTGCCAACCGCATTGCAATATGCCTTCGGATGGACGAAACTGGCTTTTTATATGAATCTGCTCAGTTTTATTCTCATGGTCCCATTCGTTTCCTTGACGGCCAGCCGTTTTGGAGCTGAAGGAGCGGGCTGGTCTTGGGCCGCAATCAATGCAATGCTTCTGTTTGGCACGATGCATCTCATGCATCGCCGCATCGTTCACAACCAGAAGTCGAGGTGGTATATCCAAGATGTGGGAATGCCGCTCATGGCTTCGCTCTTTGTGCTGGGTGTAGGGAGAGTGTTTGTTGTTTTCGGGGATAATTTTGTGATGTCGATTGTCCAGCTTCTTTTAATTTTTTTACTGTCTCTGCTCGCCGCTTTTTCGACGTCTTCGCATGTGCGGCATTGGATAAAGAATAAATGGAGCAGAGCTGAAGCGGCATGAAACTCGCTGTCATCGATCATATTGGCAATCCTGGCGGGGGATCGCGGGTGGCGCGCGCTCTTCTTCCCGCATTGAAAAAGGTGAGGCCGGAAATCGAGATCACTTTTTTTGGAAATCCCCATAGCATTCGACGCGAAAAACTCAGGGAAATCGCCAATCAATCGGGCATTCGCATTTATGAGCTCTCTTCGGCAAAACTCGCCGGCAAGGACATCTTAAACATTCGCGGAAGCCGGCATGTGATTCAGCTATTTCAAAGAAAATTATCGCGCCTTTTGTCGCCGCTCTCTTTCTATTTGTCAGGAGCTGTCGACAAAGAACTTCAAGAAGTCGTCAAAAATTACGATCTCGCTTTTTTTATTTGGCCATTTCATCTGAAATGCCCTGCGCTAAAATGCCCGATGGCCGGGATCTTTCACGATTTCAACTTTAAGTATTTTTTTTCAGGGCAGACGATGGCGCCGTGGGTGTTAGATTTCATCAATCGCGAAATGCCGATCTGGCTTTCCCGCGCGACGCCCATCGTTTCGACGGAATTCATGAGAGGAGAATTGAAAAAATTTTATCCCTTAAGCGGAGATAGGACCCATGTGGTGCCAGTTGCGCCGACTGTTGGGGGGGTGCCGCTCTTTAAGAGCCGTTTCCAAATCGAAAAGAAGTATATCCTTTGTCCCACTAACATCAGCAGCCATAAAAATACCGGCGTGCTTCTTTCCGCTTTTGCTATTTTGAAAAGAAAAGGGCACGATTTGCTGCTGATTTTTACCGGCTCGGGAACAGAGATCATGAACGGCAGAGCTTGTGACATCGGATTGGAAATCGGCGCCGGGACGGCCGATGTTCTTGGGCTCGGCTACGTCTCGAATGAAGAAATGGACAGCCTGATCCAATGCGCGGAAGTTGTGGTGAACCCTTCTCTTTACGAAGGTGGCAATATTCCCGGTTTTGACGCTTGGGAAAAAGGGGTGCCGGTCGCGATGTCGAATATTCCTCCATTTCTGGAGCATATGCAAGTGCACAACGTCCATGCTGAGGTGTTCGACCCCAGGTCTCCGCAAGATATCGCCGAAAAACTCGATCGGGTCTTATCGAACGTACCTGAGACGAGAAGCAAAGCCCTTGAATCACAGCGAAACATTCGCCATTTTACATGGGAAAAAACGGCGGAAGCGTATTTAAAGATTTTCGATGGTATACTCCGATCATGAAAAAATTTCTCCTATTGCTCTTATTGATTCCCTGGTCGCTTTTCGCGGGCAGCTTTGACGATCATTTGGGCGACTTAAAACACATCCGCACCGCAGAAGATCGAAAATTGATGGGATTTTATTCGGCCCTTTTCAATATGGCGGAAAAGAGGACGGGTCCAGCGGGAGAGATCCCGTCCACATTGCATTTTATTTGGCTGGGGCCGAGTTCGTTTCCTGCAAAATCAGTGGCATATGTAAAAAATTGGATCGATCTTCATCCAGGTTGGAAGGTGAAATTTTGGACTGATCTTGGAAAAGCGGCGCCGGATGATCGAATGGAGGTGCACCCCTTTAACCGGTTTCCTCTGCAAGAGCTCGAAGAGTGCTACTACAAGAGCGATAATTTTGGAGAGCGTTCCAAAATTTTGCGCTACGCCGTCTTGCTCGAAGAAGGCGGTGTCTATGTCGACCACGATGTCCAATGTTTAAAAACGATCGCACCATTGCGAAAAAATTACGATTTCTTTTGCGGCATGGAACTTTTAGGGCGGACGATCATGAGTTCCTCCTTAAATCCCTCGCCCCATCTTCTCGCTTCGACGGCGCAGCATCCCATTTTAAAAGCCGCAAAAAAATGGCTGATGGTGCAGTGGGATTCTTTGGAATCCCAATATCCCGGCACTGAACCTTCCGCTATACACAATCGCGTGATGCACAGAGGATTCAAATCTCTAGCTGTCGGGATTAAAGAGGCCCATAACCGCTCTGGCCGCAGAGATGCAATTTTCCCGCCGGATTATTTCAGCCTTTCCAACCGAAACAATGCCATTTACACCACTCACAGGCACCAAGGAACGTGGTATAAGAATAAACTTTCTCGCGAGAGCAAAGAACTGCGCTTGTTAAAGGATGTTAAGCGAGAATTTTCCTGGACTTTGTTGTTCGGATTTTTCTTGGCTGCTGTCAATGTAGGGCTGGGAGTTTATTTGTTGAGGAAACAAAAGTGAAAATCGTTTATTCAAGAGCCAGTTGCCAAACTCTTCGCCGCGCAAAATCGCTCTTTTGGCGTCTCTTGCCCCGGCGGCGGCTTTTCTACTTTCTCAAGTATGTCTTCGCCCTTCCCGGTTCGCTTCAGCTCACCTGCTTTGCACTGCGAAGGTCCACCGGACCTTTTCGTGTCTTCGCAGTCGGCCGAACCTGCTCGCAGGTTCTGGGAAGAGAACGCCAAAATCTTCGATTTTTCGCTGGCGTGGAGTTTGGCAACTGGCTCTTCATTTTCTTATTTCTTTCTGCTCACGTTTTCGGAAATCAAAGTGATTTTGATGCGATGATGGGCTCCTCGACTTCCCACTGGAAACATGTCGCTGGCGACAAAGACTTCGAATTGCTCGAGCGGTCCAAGGCGCTTTTTCATAAGCACAAAATGGCGCAATATACAGAAAAAGGTGGCTATAAAATTCCCTGTCTCGTGCATTTCGTTTGGCTAGGGCCCCGCCCTTTTCCTCCCGAATCGGTGGAAAACGTCCGCTCTTGGATTGCCGCTCATCCTGCTTGGACTGTAAAATTTTGGACAGACCGCGAGCGCGACCCTCCTTGCGACGGGATGGAAAAAAATTTGGTCAAAGATTTTCATTTTTTAAAACTAGGAAGATGTTTTGAGGAGTCTCAAAATTGGGGGGAAAAGTCGGACCTCTTGCGCTATGAAATTCTGTTTCAGCAGGGAGGAATATACGTTGACCACGATGTGGAATGCCTCCGTTCTTTCGACAGCATGCACCGCGTCTATGATTTTTTCTGCGCTCTCGAAACTCCCCATGAGCCATTTGTCGGTAGAGGAGTGACCTGCGGAAACGGCATCTTCGGCTCGCGCTCCCATCATCCCGTCATGGGCAAAATGATCGATTTGATCCTCGAGCGCTGGAACCCGTTAGGTGAAAAATTTCGAGGAAAGGATGCTTACTCCCGTACCGAGGTTGTGATGCAGCGGACTTATATTACGATGACCGAGGCCGTCGAAAAAGCGATCGACCGTGAAGGCAATGTCGATGTCATTTTCCCCGCCGCTTACTTCTTCGCTAAATCGGGAATCCCCTCGATTTATGCAAACCACCTATTCGCAGGTTCTTGGGATGAGTCTAAGGTCAAAAAGACAGAGGAGGAGCGCGGAAAAGAGCGGTCGCTCGGAAAAATTCGGAAAAAAAATCGAAATGTTTTTCTCCTGCTGGCTGGGCTCGCTGTTTTGAACGGATTGATTATTTCTCTGAAGATTTTTGTGAGGAAAAGAACGTGAAAAAGATTTTACTCTTGCTTGTCGTTTTCAGTTTCTTGGTAGCCGCTTGCCAGAAAAAGAAAGAGACCTCGTTCCCTTCCGCTGACGACTTTGAAAGCCTGTCTGGCAAAAATCTCCCTGCGTGGGGTTTCGTCCAGACAAAGGAAGATTTCGAGCAGCTGCATTTCTTCGAAAGAATGTATGATTTACGAAAAGGTTTAATTGGCGCGGCCGAAGCTGGATCTCAAGTGCCAAAGATTGTCCATTTCATTTGGATTGGCCCGAAGCAATTTCCTCGCGAGTCTGTGGAAAATGTCAGGACTTGGATGGCCAAACACCCCGACTGGACCTTTAATTTTTGGACAGACAGGCAAAGACCGGTGCCATGCCCCGGAATGCGCATGCGCATGATTCAAGAGGTTGAATTTTTAAAACTGAAAAGCTGCTTTTCCAAATCGGAAAGCTATGGGGAAAAATCGGACCTCTTGCGCTATGAAATTCTCTATCGCGAGGGTGGCATTTACGTCGATCACGATGTCAAATGCTTCAAACCCTTCGATCCGTTGAATGAAGCTTACGACTTTTTTTGCGGCATCGACATGCCCTATACGAGTAGTCTTCCGAGTTGCATTCATCCGACGAATAATCTGATTGGCGTCAAGCCGGGACATCCCATCCTCGCCCGCTGCATGGAAACTCTCGCGGAAAAGTGGGACCAGATCGACAAGGAATACCCTGGTGCCGATCGGGATTCGATGCTCAACCGCGTTCTTCATCGCACCTTTTGGCTATTTGGCGAAGCCATCAAGGAAAAAGGCAATCAAAACGGCAATCGCGATATCGTCTTTCCGGCCTACTATTTTGACGCGCCGAAAGATGATCTTTCGATCTATGCGCGCCATCAATACGCCGGTGTTTGGCATGAGAAGGAGACGGCCTTTGAAAAAATGGTGCGGCAGCGGCTGATGCAACTCACGAAAAAGAGCAATAAAATTCTTTTGTTTTTCGGAATAGTATCCATTCTTAATTTATTGGGCTTAATAATCCTTTTTGTTAACATTAAAAGGATTTATGGATTTAGTAAGTCTAAATGAACAGGGATTATTTCCTGGCCCCGAGGAAACTGAAGAGCTTTTTTTCCTGAGGGCTGCGAAGACACGAGAAGGTCCGGTGAACCTTCGCAGTGCAAAGCAGGTGAGCGTAGTGAACCGGGCTGATCGATTTGGCAAAGTCGCATCCGCGTGCAGTATTACGAAAAAACTTTTTCACGCTTCCCCTGATTGGATGGAAATTCACGAGAGCAGCAAAGGCCTGCGTCCTTGGGAAGCGGCCGCTGCTTGGATTGAAGAAGACCCTCAGACTGGGCGAAGGGTGTCGATTCAGATAAAAAATTTTTTTCTCAGCCGTTTCTACCCCTTGGAAGAGACGATTGCCCATGAAATGGTCCACGCCATGCGCCTCACGTTTGATGAAAGGCGTTTCGAAGAAATTTTGGCCTTTCGCACCTCTAAAAACAGTTTTCGCCGCTACTTTGGGCCTCTTTTTTCCCAGCCGCGCGAAGCATTAGGATTTGTTTTACTTCTCGCCGTTTCTTGGGCTTGTTGTATGGCAGAAACCATTTTCGATTTCTCTATGGGTGGAAACTATTGGTTATGGGCGCCGTTGGGCTTTTTGGCAGTGGCGACAGGGCGGCTGGCTCGGTCTCAGAGTGTATTTTCGAAAGCCCTGGAACGTTTAGAAAAAGCGGTGAAAAAACCGGGTCAGGCTTTGGCTGTTGCCCTGCGCCTTACAGATCGGGAAATCGAACGCTTTGCCAAGTGCACACCGGATGAAATTGCTTCCTTCGCTGCAGAGCAGCGAAAAAACGATTTGCGCTGGCGTCTGATCTCCGCAGCCTATTTTTAGACGATTTAACGCAAAGATTTTTATAAATCATTTTCAATTTTCTCCGCGTCTTCGCGACTTGTGATCCATCTCAAAAGTTTTTGATGGAATTTCGAGCGTGAAAGCTCCGTAGAATCGATCGACCGCAGGCTTCGCAAGTTCCTCCGTATTAAATCAATACGAAGGAACTTGCGATCGTCGATAATATGGGCTTTGACGCCAAAATTACTCTAAAAACTTTTGAGATGGAGCACAGTGCGTCTTTGCGTTGAACGGTACACCCGAGCGCAATCCTTCAAGTCCGTCTAATACTTTTTTCGCCTCGCGGCGGGGGCGATGTTTAACGCTGTGCGGTATTTAGCGATGGTCCGCCTTGCGGAAGCGATGCCTAAATTTTGAAATTGGCGGGCGATCTCCTCATCGGACAGAGGATGCTGCTTGTCTTCTCTTTCAATTGCCCGCGCGAGCATTTTTCTAAGGTTGTGCTTGGAGATTGTCCTTCCGTTTTTGACTGAAACGGCCTGGCTGAAGAACGATTTTAGGGGAAGTAAGCCTTGGGGGCAGGCGGCGTATTTATTCGAAATGGCACGGGCAATTGTCGATTCGTGAAGGCCGAGTTCTTCGGCGGTTTCACGCACAGTTAATGGCGCAAGCCCCGTTTTTTCCCCATTAAAAAAGTCGATTTGTCTTTTGAGGATGGCCTGTCCAATGCGCCACAGAGTGCCATTGCGCCGCTGGACCACTTTGGCGAGCCAGCGCCCGCTGACCAAATGGCGTCTTAAGAAGGCGGCCTCTTCGAATGAGGCGTCTTTAAGCGCTTGCAGATAAACGGGGGCGATTTGAAAACGCGGGAGCAAAGAGGCGTTGATATCGATTTGCCATTTGTCCTCGAAACAAGCGAAAGTTAAATCGGGGACAATGGGGGCGGTCTCGGGTTTGTAAAATCGGTAGCCTGGATACAAATCAAGCGGTGCGATCTCTTTTTCGATGATTCTAACTAATTCTGGGATCGCGATCTGAAGCTTTTGTGCAATGCGTGGCAGTCGGTTATGCAGCAAGTCTTGAAATCCGTTTTCGATGATGTTTGCTGTAAGGGAGTGGCCCTTTCCTTTCATTTTTAACTGGAGCAATAAGCACTCTTGGAGGCCGCGGGCGGCTATGCCGGGAGGATCGAAGGATTGAACGGCGCTTAAGACAATCTCTTTGGTTTCTAAAGGGAGCGAAGGCTCGATTTCAGAAAGGGGCGTGTCTAAAAACCCTTTATCGTTGAGATGGCCGATGATCAACTCTGCGAGGCGGGCCTGCTGCGGATCTTTGATGATGAGAGGGATTTGCCTTGTGAGATGTTCATAGAGGGAAACGTGAGCGGCGAGAAGACTTTCTGGGTGATGGCCGGTCTGCCGACGCGGCTGTTTTTCTCGAAACCGCAGATCTTCGAGGCGGTCTTTTATTTCCTCTGGCGCAGGATCGATTTCCAAAACGGGATTGGCTTCGATTTCCAATTTCAGCCACTCCGACAATTCCACCAAAGGGAGTTGGAGGACGTGAAAAGCCTGTTTCATAGCTAAATTGACAAGCAACTGTTGTTGTTGTTTTAATGAAGCTTGATTTTCTTGTATTAATGAAACTGATTGCATAATTTTAATTAATACAATTAATTTGTTATTTTGTCTATTCGTGTAAAGCTGTTTTACAGAAATCTTCATCGAGATTATAATTTTCAACATGGAAAATTGTGCGGTTTTCAGCTGTTTAGGACTTGGAGATGGGTTGATCGCTCTCGTGCTGTCGAACAATCTGCACCTGAACGGGAGGCGCGTCACGACCTTTCATCCTTTTTTACATCAGCTGCAGGGCTGGTTTCCCCATCTTCCCCTAAAGCGTTTCCCTCAAGAAAGCGAATTGTCCTCTATTCTTTCCCAATACGACCATTTCTTTATCGTTTTGGAAAACTCGCTGTGGATGCAAGCTGTTTTGGCCTATTGCGAGCGGCATTTTCCAAAAAAAACGACGGTGTTGAACCCAATTGCGACCGCAAACCGCGATTATCTTTATTGGGAGGAGGGAAAATTCGATGGAACGCGTTCGTTTGTCGAAAATCTCTATACTTTTTGCCAAGAAATCCTTCAATTTACCGTCGCGACGAAGTCCAATGGGATCATTGTTCCGGAAGGATTGAACCCTAGAAGCGTGAAAAAAAGGGTCGTCATTCATCCGGTCAGCTCTAGAGAAGGAAAGAATTGGCCGAGAGAAAAATATATCGAGCTCGCTTCAGAGTTAAAGCGGCGCGATTTTCGCCCTTGCTTTCTCTTGACGAGGGAAGAGCGGCAAGGCTGGGACCTCGAACATGTCGAGGCTCCCCTATTTTCCAACCTCGGAGAGTTGGCGAGTTTTGTCTGCGAATCGGGATATATGATCGGCAATGACTCAGGAATCGGACATCTCGCCTCCTGTTTAGGCTTGCCGACTGTGACGATTTGCCGGAGCGCGCAGAACGCAAAATTTTGGCGCCCTTCATGGGCGCCTGGTAAAGTCATCGTCCCTTCGCCATGGATTCCCAATATCAAAGGACTCAGGCTTCGAGACCTCTATTGGAAAAAGTGGATCTCAGTCTCCAAGGTGATCAGAGAGTTCTTGTGAGCCAGGTGGAGTTGGCCAGGGGATGATGACCATTCCTGCGGCTTGAGCGAGGTATCCTCCATTGCGGTTCATCGTTTTGCCGGTAAACACTGGTTTCGTCGAGGTCCCTGCAGAATTGATGACCGTCAGGGTGACAGGGAAGACTCCCGGTGTTCCAAACTCATAGGAAATGAAGGGGCTTGTTGTCGTTATTGGATAACCTTCAAAATTCCAAATGTAGGTTGTGATTTCCCCGACCGGAGTGATCGAGGAAGAGCCGTCGAAGGCGAAGGTTAAAAATCCATCCAGGTTGACGGCATGAAAAATTGCGATCGGGCATTGGTCCGGAGTGATGGCGATTCCAAAAAGAGCAGGGTCTATTGAATCGTTGCTTAAGACAGTGTGCGTGTTCAGGTCGATGGATGTCATTGTTCCATCGAGCCCATTGTTGACATAGCCTGTGTTTCCATCTGGAGAGATAGCGATCGAGACCGGTCCCGCCCCGACGGGGATTTCACGAGTGGTATTCCGCTTGCCTTTTTGGATTTGGATCACACTGACAGTGTTGTCTGAAAAATTGCAAACATACACTTCATTCCCATTGGGGTTCACTGCGACAGAGCAGGGATAATTGCCCACGCGGAATTTCTTCACAACGGCCCCGGTTTTTATATCCAGCGCATAGCAGTTTTCCATCCCTGTTGTCACATAAATGTGCTTGCCGGTTGGCTCGATTCCCATCGCAAAGGGTTTTTTGATCGAGATTGTTTGGATCTTAAGGTTGCTGGCCAAATCCACCACGGAGATGCGATTGTCGGCGTGATGGGAAATGAAGGCTTTTAGGCCATCGGGGGTGATCGCGAGCTGAGAGGCGTCAAATGACAAGGGAAGCTGGGAAACGATCTGGTTAGTGGTGAGGTCGATTTGGGATAGCTGCTGGCCGGAGATGACATAGCCTACGAGTCCTGACGGGGAGATCACGATGTCGACGGGCATTTGCGAAAATGGGATCTCATCACTCACTAAATTTCTTGGGATATCGAAAACGACGATCCGATGGTCCGAAGGAGAATTGGAGACGGAGGCGTAGAGCGTCGCGTTGTTTGGAGTGATGGCTAAACAGGTCGTCGATCCATCGATGGGAACGGCGGAAGGAGGGGAAATTCCTTCAGCAAGACTGAATGGGATAATAGAGCCGACGAGATTGCATGCACCGTGGGTCAAATAAGCGAGCCATTTTCCTCGAGTGAAAACATACCTGTTTAGATAAGAGATGAAAGAGGTTTCTGTTCCATCGCTGACGATCACATGGACGAGTCCGGCCGGTCCCGAGGGAATCGGGGCGATGGCTGTCATCTCGGTGTCGGAAAGAATTTGATAGTTAGGAGATTTTACGCTTCCAAAATACACATCCTGCACAGAAGTAAACCCCGTGCCTTTGATGGAAACAGCTTCTCCTTGGTCCATTGCGCCTGTAGAAGGGCTCACAGAGGTAACGGTCAAAGAGGCGGAAAGGGAAGAAATCCCTAGCAAAGTAAGAATTATGATATATGAGCCAGTTGCAAAACTCATCGCCGCGGAAAATCGCCCTTTTGGCGTCCCTTGCCCCGTCGGCGGCTTTTCTACTTTCTCAAGTATGTCTTCGCCCCCGGTTCGCTTTAGCTCACCTGCTTTGCACTGCGAAGGTCCATCGGACCTTCTCGTGTCTTCGCAGCCGCCGGCCGAACCTGTTTGCAGGTTCTGGCAAGAGGCCGCCAAAATTTTCGATTTTCCGCTGGCGTGAAGTTTTGTAACTGGCTCATTTTTCATAACATCACTCCTTTACTCCATTTAATCTGGCGAACTTGGCCACGAGAGATCGTGTCGTATTCGCCTTAGGAAAGAAAACATCATACGTCAATCCCAAAGATGTGCGATAGCTTTTTTGAATAATGCCCGTGCCGAAATCGCGATGGTGCACCGTGTCTCCAGGCTCGAAAGTTCTCTCCTCCTCATCGTAGACGATATTGTCGGCTTGCCGCTGCGGGGATTGGGATTGAAAGTAGTGCTCAGGGATTTCTTTGAGAAAACGGCTGGGGCGCATCATCCGAGGCATTCCCCACAAATAGCGAAATCGGGAAGCGGTGAGATACAGGAACTCTTTGGCGCGCGTCATCCCGACATAGCAAAGACGGCGCTCTTCTTCCAGGGATTCTTGATTTTCCATCGCATTGACATGGGGGAAAAGCTCTTCTTCCATGCCGACGAGAAAGACGGCGTCGAATTCGAGGCCTTTGCTATTGTGCAAAGTCATCATGCGGACGTGCTCGCCGGAAGGGTCTTTCTCATCCGCGCTCGACTTCAAAGTCAATTCTTCAAGAAAAGCGGCGAGCGATGGATGTTCGACTTCCTCTTCCCATTCTGCGGCTTTGGAGACAAGTTCTTCGATGTTTCCGCGCCTTTCCTCATAGCTCTCGGGATCATCGCGCAAATATTCGACATAGCGCGACCTCTCGAGCGCCTCTGTGATGATCTCGTGCAAGGGGCGTCCTTGTTTGATCATTTCCCGCAAGCTCATGACAATCTCGACATATTCTTTAAGACCTTCGAATTGCCTTTGAGAAAGTTTGAATTGCGCGCGCCCTTCGGCGATTTGCCGGCTTCCTTCAAAAATATTCACCTGCTGCTCGGCTGCGAAATCGCGCAATTTTTCCAGCGTTGCTTCTCCTAGTCCTCGTTTAGGAAGGTTGACGGTGCGGACAAAGGCGAGGAAGTCGGTGCCGGATTGGACGATACGCAGCCAAGCGAGCAGATCCTTGATTTCCCGCCTTTGATAAAAGGAAAGCCCTCCGACGATGACATAGGGGATCCGTTCTTTGAGAAGATGATCTTCAAAAATGCGCGACTGAAAGTTGGTCCGGTAAAAGATCGCGGAGTCATTGAAAGAAACTTGGTTGTCTCGATGAAGCCTGTAAAGCTGCTGGACAACAAAGTCTGCCTCGGCATGATCGTTTTCGGCGATAAACATCCCGATTTTCTGCCCTTCTCCGCGGTCGCTCCACAAGTTTTTTTCGTAGCGGCTGGCGTTATTCTTGATCAAGGCATTCGCCGCTTCTAAGATGTTGCTTCGGCTGCGGTAGTTTTGTTCCAGGGGGATCACCTTCGCCCCAGGGAAATCTCGTTCGAAGTTCAGAATATTCTGGATGTTTGCGCCTCTCCATGAATAGATCGATTGATCGGGGTCGCCGACCGCGAAAACATTCTTGTGCCGCTCGGCCAGTAGCTTTGTGATCGTGTATTGAGCCGCATTGGTGTCTTGGTATTCGTCGATGAGAATGAAAGACCAGCGCCTTTGGTATTGCTCAAGGATTTCAGGATGTTGCTGAAATAACTTTACCGTTAGAAAAAGCAGATCGTCGAAGTCAAGCGCGTGATACTCCTTCAATTTTTTTTGGTAAAGCTCGTAGACTTTTTGCAGAGCTTTTTCTTCCTTACCGAGCTGGTGCGGTTCAATGAGTGCATTTTTCGCTTGGGAAATTGAGGAGCGAAAATTCCTGAGCTCGCCTTTTTCTTCTTTTAACTGCAAAACGGCAAAGCACTCCTTGAGCAGTTTCTCACTGTCTTCTTCGTCGTAAATGACAAAATCGCGTGAATATCCCAGAGCGGGGATCGACTCTCGTAAAATCCGCGCGCACAAGCTGTGAAAAGTGCATGTCAGGACCGACCGGTGCGTCAGTTGCAAGATCCGGTGCCGCATCTCCTCAGCGGCCTTATTGGTGAAAGTCACCGCTAAAATTTCCGTGGAAGGAACCCCAAGTCGCAGCAAATGCGCGACGCGGTAGGTGACGATGCGCGTCTTGCCGGAGCCTGCGCCGGCGAGGACGAGAAGGGGTCCTTCGACGTGATCGACGGCGATTTGTTGTTGAGGGTTAAGAGTTTCCATTTGAGCCTAGTAAAAAGTTTCAGTCGATTTTCGGGTTCTTTCGATCCAAATTTTTTTTTTGGGGGGGGGTACTACCCCCAAATTTGGATCGAAAATCGGCCAAAATAATCCCGAAAATCGACGAAAAATTTTACTGGGATAGGTTCTTTGAAGAAATATAAGCCTTATGAGCCTTTAAACCAAGAGGTGGATGAAATTTTTATGTAAGACACTGATTATAAGCGCTTTATTATCTGTTGTTGATAAATATATTTATTGATATAATTATGCGCATATTTATAAGTATTAATTAAGGATATAATAACTATGGCAACTACAACAAATAATGCTCTCGTTCCTTTTCATGCAGGACCTTTCCCTGTGTCGGATGTCTTCATGTACGCTTCAAAGGGCCTGCCGATTGCCGATATGGCAAATTGCGCGCAAGTCAGCCAGGCATGGAACAGCTTTGTGAAACAACAGCCTATTTGGATGCTTTTGTACGACGCTGAAAAAATCCCCCAGATCATTGGCCGGGGCCCAGAGACGATCATGGAAGACTTTTTATTTATGGCGCAAAGGGTGTATGGAGCGGTAAAAATAAATGGCTGCCTAGGAGAGTTTGTCGGAAACAAAATTCCTGCATTGAGCATCAATGATTTCAATAGTTTAAAAAATGCGAATGACTCTTACGAAGCAAAAAAAATGGATGAAACGATGATCATCCCCGTTGAGCCTGAGTTTATCTTCCGGTCTTATGAGAAAGAGCTATTCGACGATCTCGTCAAAAATGGCGACTTTGATCCAAAAGCTCCGGAAAACGCTAACCCGGAACTCAAAGGGCTGACAATTCCCTATACGACAAAAAACTTGAAAATTCTTGCGGACCATCCCCCAGCAAAATAGGCGAAGGCTCTGTTTTCCTTCAGTTCGACCGCGATATACTCGAACAATGTAATTCAAAGGCGACAGGCGTCAGAGTGTCGATCATGAAAAAACGAGTGCCTGATCAAACTCGTCAAAAGGACCGCGAAGCTCAGATAAGCGTATTGAAAACCAAGAACAACGACATGGTTCCTTTACAGACCCTGCTCTATGTCGATGTCATCGATATTCTGAGAACGGGCAGTTGCGCCCATCAAAAAGAGGGCGACTTGAAATGGACGTATGCTCGTACTTCCGATGCTGTTCAAAAACAGGGTTTTCCCGCTTCTGTTCTTTTTCCTGTCGTCATCGGCGGCTATAACAATGACAAAAAGATTGGGCGTACTGGATTATCTGTCTTTGGCGCCGCGAATAACGCAAGTCCGGACTACGGCGCTGCTGCGAAGATGATGGCAGAGGCTTCACAGGAGCGTTCGGTTAGGCGCGAAGAGCGCGGTGACCCTCGTGTAAGGCATCAGGCCGACGACACGATGGAGATGGACACAGCGTAGGAAGAAGCGCTGCTGCCCAAAAAGCAACCAACAAGGTGCTCCCGAATGCTCCCTAGGATTTTCTGTTGTTGGTTCGAGACTTTTTTCGGTTAATGCAAAGAAGAATAATTTTTATGACAGAAGTGGCGAGCATAAATTAGTCTAGATTCTCCTCGAAGAATTCATCATCAATGTTCGCCAATTCCTCCACCGCCTCGATATGCGCAGACAGGTTCTTGGCTTCCGGTTTTTTCACCTCGGCGAGATCGGGTTTTCTAAGCCGCTCCTTTTCTTTTCGGTACAATTCTAACTGCGCCGCTGGCCGCTTAAGGCGAGGACGTTTTTTTTCGGTTTCCGTTTTGGGCTCCGAGTTCCGCTTTTGCTCTTCGACCACTTCTGAGCTTTCTTCGATAGGAAAGGAAGGTGTTGTTTTGGCCGTTTCTTCTGTGCGAACAATCTCCTGGGTTCTTTTTTTATGGACAATCGCCGCTTTTTCGGAGAGTTTTTTTTGTTTCGCTGGATTAGAAAGGTTTGCCGATTGATCCAACAAGCGGGGATTTTTGGCCAAGTCTGCTCCTGCCTCTGAAGCGGTCTGTGCAGAGGCAAGACTTGAACTCAGCAGGAAAATGGAAAGCCAATACGACTTATTCATACTTTATACCAGGGGTTTTCTATGTTCGCTCTCGCGCATGCCGAGGTTGCCATATCTGTGGTAATCGATGCTGAAACTGATCTCCCGCAAGTAATGGAACAGCTCGAAGCGTCCATTGGATAAAACAGGAGCATGATTGAGAAAGCAGGTGGATTCGCTCGCAGCGAGCACCATTGCTTGCGACGGCTCGTTGATGAGACGCACGCGGCGGAATTCCCCCTTTTTGACTCGATCGACAAATTGATTCTCGCTCTCTTCCACAATATGGAAAAACGACGAGAGGGGGTGTAAATGATCGCGAACCTTTACCAGAGTGTGCTCGTTGCTCCAGCTGACATGCAAATGAGCTCCGCAGCTTAATGCGGCGGCGAGCACGCGCATCACGTCGAGTGGGGAATCTTTGTCCTGGATTCTGAAGCAGATTTTTTTATGAGGGCGATAGCGAAGAATGTTGTCCTGGCCGATAATTTTTGAAGGATCATGATCTTCTGCAAAACGCCTTGCCCAATGCGCATAATTGGCCGCGCTCGCAAACCAGATCCCAAGATCCTCTGTCGATAGTGGGTATTTTTGAATGATTGACGCCAGTCTGTTGACCTCGTCGCTGAGTGGAGCTTTTTCTTGCGGAGGAGCGACTTCTCGGGCTTTCGCAAATTGCATGACGTAATTGGGGCCGCCAGCCTTTGCTCCATTGCCAAAGCTGCTCGCTTTAGTCCCTCCAAAGGGTTGGCGGCGCACAATAGCCCCTGTGGTGCCGCGATTGATATAGCAGTTGCCAGCCTCGATCTTCTCCATCCAGATTTTCTTTTCCCGATCGTCCAAGCTCTGCAGCCCAGAGGTAAGTCCATATGGGGTGCCATTGGCAAGCTCAATCGCATGGTGGAGATTTTTGGCGCGCATGACGGCGAGGACAGGCCCAAACAATTCCGTCGTATGCATGAAGCTTCCTTCTTTAACGCCGATTTTGACGCCGGGGGACCATTGGTTGGGATTTCTTGGATCGCGCCTCGGCTCGACCAGCCATGATTCACCGCTTTCTAGGTTGAGCAAGCCGCGGAGCAGAGCATCATGCGGTTCGCGGATCAAGGGTGTCACTTTTGAAGAGCAATCCCAGCAAACGCCGACCTTCACGCTTTCGACCGCGTCTTTGAGCTGCGACAAGAAATGGGGATCATCATAAACTTCTGCCTCGAGAATGAGCAGGCTGCAAGCGCTGCACTTCTGGCCGCTATGGCCGAACGCGGAGGAAACGGCGTCTTTGATGGCGAGATCGCGGTCGGCAAGCGCCGTCACGATCATCGCATTTTTTCCTCCGGTTTCCGCGCAGAGGTCGAGGCCTGGGCGAAGCCGCATGAATAATTTCGCGGTGGAAGTGGCACCCGTTAAAACGATGCTATTGACACGCGTATCGGCAATGAGTTTTGAACCGACGGGGTCATCTTCGCAATTAATGAATTGCAGCACTTCTTTTGAAATTCCCGCTTCCCAAAGCGTTTTCACAAGCACCCAGCCGCTCAAAACGGCCTCAGGGGCAGGTTTGAACAGCACGCAGTTGCCCGCCGCCAAGGCAGCAAGAATCCCGCCAGCGGGGATGGAGACCGGGAAATTCCAAGGAGGTGTGACCAAGATGGTGCCTTTGGGCGACCATTCGATATCCTTACAGGCGTGCATCTTTCGGATGCTACGTAAATAATATTCTGCGAAATCAATCGCTTCCGAAACTTCAGGATCAGCCTCGAGGATCGTCTTGCCGCCGTCGACCATCATGACCCCGATCAAATCATCGCGCCTTTCCCGCATTTTTTGCGCGGCCATCGACAGAATCTTGCAGCGCTCCTCAACACTCGTTCGGCTCCATGTGGCTTCTTGTCCCTTTGCACATGCTATGGCTTTGTCGATTTGGCTCCAGTCCGCCAAAGAATAGCGGTAGAGGACCTGGGAGGGATTTGCAGGATCTGCGCCAGACGCTTCCATTGGTGATTGGATTTCTTCGCCTGCGATGACCAGTGGAATTTTATCGAGTTTAACCTTCGCCCATTTCTGGATGATTTTATCCGCCCATTTGCGATTCTGTTCGAGAGAAAAGTCGGTATCAGCTTCATTTTCAAAGGGGGCCGTCAGAGACAGGTGGTCAGATGGCTTGTTCCTGTCCTGCTTACGCCTAGGGTCCGTGTAGATAGTGTTCATGTCTCGGCAGGCATTGATAAACAGAAGAACTTGCTCTTCCCATTCCGCAGTCCCCGGCTTGAGGCCGAATGTCACGCGTAAGAAGTTGTCGGGCCCAGTGTTCTCATCGAGCCTTCGGATTAAGTAAGCGATGGCGCTCTGAAAGTCTTCCTTTGTCGCTACAGGGCAATAGAGCAAAATCTCCTTGGTCAGTTTTTGAACGACGCGGCGAATGTGATCGGCCATGCCCTCCAACATCTCGAATGTGACCTCGTGTTCCACTTCATTTTCCTCGCGGACGATCATTGCGTAAGCGATGTCGAACAGGTTGTGGCTGGCGATGCCGAGGTGTACCGCCTGGGCGTGGGGTTTTTCGCAGCCGTAGGTGACCATTTTTTTGTAATTGGCGTCGACGTCTGATTTTTTTCTGTAAGGGGACTGTGGCCAGTCGCGGAGGCTGGCCTCGAATTGCTCCATGGCGAGGTTTGCTCCCTTGACGATGCGGATCTTGATGGGCGCCCCCCCTTTTTTGAGGCGCTGCATTGCCCATTCGGTCAGCTCTTTTTGAATGCCGTGGGAATCGGGGAGATAGGCTTGCAAGACGATTCCCGCCGAATGCTGGAGGAACTCAGGTTCGCTGAGCACTTTCATGAAGAGTTGCTTTGTCAGCTCCAAATCGCGATATTCTTCCATATCGAGGTTAACGAATTTCGGCACTTTCGAGCCGTCTATGCGTGTGAATGTGTGCTTCATCGCGGTGCGATAGAGTTCGCGAAGGCGGATGCATAGCTGTTCGAGCGTTTTTTCCCATCCCAACAGATGGATCTGGCTGTAAATGGTCGAGATTTTGACCGAGACGTACTCGATCTCTTCGCTGCTCAAATCTTGCAAATAGACGCTAAGGCGCTTTTTCGCTTCCTCTTCTCCAAGGATCGCCTCGCCCAGGTGGTTGATGTTCAACCTAACCCCCTGCATTCGCCGTTTAGCCATGTGTTTTTTTAACGCTTCCTTCTCTCCGGGAAGGATCACGCGGGCTGTCGCTTTGCGCAAAGTGAAAGTCGCCATGGGGACGAGCAGCCAAGAGAAGGCGCGGCCGAAGAGTTGGAAAACTCCCAGCGAAAACCTTTTGGACAATCCGAGATATTTGGGAATTCCGAATTGATTGAGAAGGTAGACGAGCTGATCGGCTACGCGTGAGTGGCGATGGCTGCGAAAGCATTGGTCTGTCATGCTCGTGGTAAATACTTTGCCGGCCGGATCGCGCATCATCCTCGACAATTCGGCTTGGATCTGCTTTTCGGACCAAGTCATCGTGCGATTCGCCTCGTTCAGCATGTGCGCCGCGAGCTCGACCGCCAATTTTTCCCGCTGGTCGAGATTTAAGGATTTTCCACGGTTGGAAGTAAGGATTTGCATCGCTTCTTTGAGGAAGCGGGAATCGGACTCAGTGATGGTCATGGAAGAACCCCTTGTACTTTTCACTAGTACCATAATTAATTATGAAGTGACAATTTATTTCTTTAATTTTTGAATATTTGCAGATAGATGATAATGATAGGGAAAGAGGTTTTGTGATGTTCTGGCGGTATCTATTTTTCCTCATTTGTATCCATCTCTACGCATATTCTGCCCCTGTGCAGCTCGGTGTGGACCTTTTTTTTCAGGAAGGGCTTGTTGACGAGCTGCACGGAAAACGGATCGGGCTTGTCACCAATCATACCGGCGTCGACAGCGCGATGCGCTCGACCATCGATCTTTTTTTGGAGCGCGCTCCCGAAGTGAAACTCGTCGCGCTCTTTGCCCCGGAGCACGGCCTGAATGGGCAGGCTTATGCTTTTGAAGAGGTCGAGGAGATGAGAGGGCCGTCCGGCATCCCTGTCTATAGTTTGCACGGCACGACGCGGAGGCCGACCGACCGGATGCTTCAAGGGATCGACGTGATTGTCTACGATATCCAAGATATCGGGTGCCGCTCTTACACCTACACGACAACCCTTTGCTACGTCATCGAGGAAGCAGCCAGCCGAGGGATTTCCGTCATTGTGCTCGACCGTCCCAACCCGATCAACGGGCTGATCGTCGATGGCCCGATGCTACAAAAAAGATGGCGCTCTTATATCGGATATCTCAACGTGCCGTATTGCCACGGAATGACGATCGGAGAGCTGGCGCGGTATTTCAATGAAAAATACCAGATCGGCTGCAAGCTCAGAATTATCCCGATGAAAGGGTGGAAGCGCTCGATGAGCTATGCGGAGACCGGATTGACTTGGATCCCGACAAGCCCCTACATCCCTGAATCGGACACACCGCAATTTTATGCTTCGACGGGACTGCTTGGGGAATTGTCGTTTGTCAACATCGGGATCGGCTACACCCTTCCCTTCAAAGTCGTCGGCGCTCCGTGGATCAAAGCGAAAGAGCTGGCCGAGAAGCTCAATGCCCAACAGCTGCCGGGAGTCCATTTTCTCCCTTTTCACTACCGCCCTTTTTATGGGGCCTACAAAGAAAAAGATTGTCAGGGCACCATGATCGTCGTGACCGACCCTAAATCTTATCGCCCGGTCAGCACCCAATACATGATCTTGGGAATTTTAAAAAATCTCTACCCCAAACAAGTGCAGGCGAAATTGAACTCTTTGGAAGCGGCAAAAAAAGATTTGTTTTGCAAGGCCAATGGAAATGAGGAGATACTCAACTTGCTCCGGGAGGAAAAATATGTGGCTTGGAAGTTGATTCTCTACGAAAAAGAGGAGAGGGAACAGTTCCTTCAAGAGAGAAAAAAATTTCTACTATATCCATAAACTAGCACTCATCAAATTCTTTTGCTAAAAAAACCCTCCTCCTTCCTTGACATAAAAAACAATTCTGCATACGATTTTCTCACAAATTCAAGAAAAGGAGTTTTCCCCATGTCTGTAACACAACACATCCAGCCGCTCGGAAACCGTGTCTTAGTTAAACGGTCAGAAACGAAATTGAGCAAAGGGGCAATATTGCTTCCCGAAACTGCTCAAGAAAAACCCCGCCAAGGCGAGGTTATCGCCGTCGGCCCGGGAAAGTTAGATGAAAAGGGTAATTTGAAAAAAGTGAACCTCAGTGTAGGAGACCATGTTCTCTTCTCCTCTTACGCAGTGACAGAAGTGAAAACGGAAGAAGAAAATGCCGATTTCTTGATCATGTCGGAAGACGACATCCTTGGAGTCCTGGTTTAAAAAAAATAAAATAAAATTGGAGATCAAAAAATATGGCAAAAATGCTGCAGTTCCACGAAGAGGCCCTTAAGTCGATTCTCAAGGGCGTCAAGATGCTTGCAAAAGCGGTCATCGTCACCTTAGGCCCCAAAGGGCGCAACGTCGTCATCAATAAAGGCTACGGCGCGCCTCTATCTACGAAAGACGGCGTTACGGTCGCTAAAGAGATCGCTTTGAAAGATAAATTTGAGAACATGGGGGCTCAGCTCGTCAAAGAAGCCTCTTCCAAAACATCGGATGTGGCGGGCGACGGGACGACGACGGCGATTGTCCTCGCAGAGGCAATCTATAGCTTCGGAGTCAAAAACGTGATTGCTGGCGCCAATCCGATGAGCGTCAAGCAGGGCATCGACAAGGCTGTGGAAAAAATGATCGAGGCCTTGGACAAATTAGCCACAAAAATCAGCAAGCCTGAAGAAGTGAACCAAATCGCGACGATTTCTGCGAATAACGATCCTGAGATCGGCAAAATCATCGCTGAGGCAATGGAGAAAGTCGGCAAGGACGGCACTATCACCATCGCAGAAGCTAAAGGAATTGACACCGTCCTGGACGTCGTCGAAGGGACGCAATTCGACAAGGGCTACCTTTCCCCTTATTTTGTCACCAATGCGGAAAAAATGACTGTCGAATACGACAACGCGTTGATCTTGATCACCGACAAGAAACTTTCCAATGCGCGCGACCTCGTTCCTATCTTAGAAAAGGCAATGGAGAAAACGCAGCGCCCACTTCTCGTCATTGCAGAAGACATCGAAGGAGAAGCCTTGGCAACGCTTGTCGTCAATAAACTGAAGGGGGGTCTTCCTCTTTGCGCCGTCAAAGCTCCGGCTTTTGGCGACCGCCGCAAAGCGTTGCTCGAAGATATCGCCATCCTCACTGGCGGAAAAGTGGTCTCGGAAGAAGTCGGTCTTCTCTTAGAAGATGTTGGGATTGAAGTTCTCGGGAAAGCGAAGAGAATCAAAATTTCCAAAGAAGAAACGACCATTGTCGATGGCGCAGGCGACCCCAAAAAAATCCAGGAGCGCATCGCTCAAATTCGCGCCGAGATCGTCAATTGCACATCGGATTACGACCGAGAGAAGCTCGAAGAGCGCCTCGCAAAACTCGTCGGCGGCGTGGCCGTTATCAATGTCGGCGCAGCGACAGAAGCAGAGCTCAAAGAGAAGAAAGCGCGTGTTGAAGATGCGCTGCATGCGACCCGGGCTGCCGTTGCCGAAGGGATCGTCCCTGGGGGCGGAGTGGCGCTCTTGCGCGCTGTCAAATCACTGGACAAGCTCAAACTGCAAGGCGATGCCCAAATCGGCGTCGAAATTATTCGCGAAGCGGCTTATGCGCCTGCAACCGCGATTGCAAACAACTGCGGCAAGCCAGGCAACCTGATCGCTGAAAAGATCTTTGAAAAGGAAGGCGCTTGGGGATACAACGGCCTGACCGATACTTTCGGTGATCTCATCAAAGAGGGTGTCATCGATCCCGTGCTTGTGACGAAAAGTGCGCTCATTAACGCTGCTTCCGTCGCAGGCCTATTGATCACCATCGCAGCCATGATCACCGATAAGCCCCAACCGAAGTCCAAAGCGGCGATGCCGATGGAAGGCATGGGCGGTATGGGTGGAATGGGAGGCATGGGCATGGGCGGCATGGGTGGAATGGACATGATGTAAGAGAAAGCCAATCCCTTCTCTCAAAAGGCCCTCTTGAATCAAGAGGGCTTTTTTTTTGTGTGAACCCAGGCCTTAAGCCCTTGTTCCTCTAGCCGAACTTACTTCACTGAATCAAAAATTTTGCTTGACGGCATCATTGTCATATGCTTTTATTTTCAGTTATTCATTTTGTGATGAGGCATCGGAGGCATATGCTGAAATTCATTGACTTTTGCAAATCAAATGGCACATTCAGAGGAATTCTTTTTTGCGCTCTTTCATTACTTCTCTATTTTCCCGCCAGGCCAGCCTTCGCAGATTTTGCCTATGTAACCAACGAAAATAGCGGTAATGTCTCAGTGATCGATACGGCCACCAATACCGTGATCGCAACAGTACCCCTTGGAACCTTCCCACAAGGAATCGCCATTACACCCAACGGCTTTTTTGCCTATGTGGCCAATGGCGATGTCGATAATGTCTCTGTGATCGATACGGCCAGCAATACCGTGATGGCAACGGTTCCCGTCGGGACCAGTCCCTTTGGAGTCGCAATTACACCCAACAGCTCTTTTGCCTATGTAACAAACAGCGGCACCACCACTGTCTCTGTGATCAACACGGCCACCAATACCGTGATCGCAACAGTTCCCGTCGGAAGCAATCCCTTTGGAGTCGCAATTACATCCAACGGCTCTTTTGCCTATGTAGTCAACAGCGTTACCGATAATGTCTCTGTGATCGATACGGCCAGCAATACCGTGATCGCAACGGTTCCCGTCGGCACCAATCCCTTTGGAGATGCAATTACACCCAACGGCTCTTTTGCGTATGTAGTCAACAGCGTTACCGATAATGTCTCTGTGATCGATACGGCCAGCCATACCGTGATCGCAACGGTTCCCGTCGGAAACGATCCCTTTGGAGACGCAATTACACCCAATGGCTCTTTTGCCTATGTAACCAACACGAGCAGTGATAGTGTCTCCGTGATCGATACGGCCACCTATACCGTGATCGCAACGGTTCCCGTCGGAGTTTTTCCAACAGGAGCCGCAATTACAGCCAACGGCTCTTTTGTCTATGTAGCCAACAACGCCCAAACCAATGTCTCCGTGATCGATACGGCCACCTATACCGTGATCGCAACGGTATCCGTCGGCTCTGACCCACAAGGAATCGCCATTACACCTTCACCACCGCCGACACCACCACCGCCGACACCGGCAATACCGATCAATGTTCGGGCCCGTCAGGAAAAAAATGATTTTGGCGTGATCTATGAGCTATTCAATCGATTGGAATGGCAGGCCAATCCTTCCCCTGGGCCCACAATTGTAGGCTACATCGTGTATCGCAATGGAGTCAAAATTGCAACTTTAAGCGCTCATACATTTAAATATGAAGACCACAACATAAAGAAAAATGCCACTACTATCTATGGTGTTGCATCATTTGACAGCTTTGGGGACCAAAGCCCTATAGCAACTGTCGAGGTGGAATAATCCGAGTGAACCCGAGCCGAACTTAATCTACTGAATCAGCACTCGAAAAAAATGCTTGACTACACCATTGCCATATGTTTTTCTTTTCAGTAATTTCGCAATTTTTATCACGGTGAGACGTATGCTGAAATTCATTGACTTTTGCAAATCAAATGGCACATTCAGAGGAATTCTTTTTTGCGCCCTTTTTGCAGTTCTACATTTTTCGGGAATACCCGCTTTTGCATCTAAGGTCTATGTCACCAACGAGGGCACCAATAATGTCTCCGTGATCGATACGGCGACCAATACCGTGAGCGCAACGGTTGCCGTCGGACGCAACCCGTTTGCAGTCGCGATTACACCCAAAGGCTCTTTTGTCTATGTCCCCAACGGTACCAGCAATAATGTCTCTGTGATCAAAACGGCCACCAATACCGTGATTGCAACGGTTGCTGTCGGAAGCAACCCGTTTGCAGTCGCGATTGCACCGAGCGGCTATTTTGCCTTTGTCGCCAACTCTAACAGCAATAATGTCTCTGTGATCAATACGGCCACTAATACCGTGATCGCAACGATTGCCGTCGGAAGCAACCCAGAAGGGGTCGCGTTTACACCCAACGGCTATTTTGCCTATGTCGCCAACACTAGCAGTGATAGTGTCTCCGTGATCGATATGGCCACCAATACCGTGATCGCAACGGTTGCCGTCGGAAGCAACCCAGAAGTGGTCGCGATTACACCCAATGGCTATTTTGCCTATGTTGCCAACGTGAGCAGCGATAATGTCTCTGTGATCGATACGGCCACCAATACCGTGATCGCAACGGTTGCCGTCGGAATCACTCCGGATGGGATCGCAATTACGCCGAGCGGCTCTTTTGCCTATGTCGCCAACACGAGCAGTAATAATGTCTCCGTGATCGATACGGCCACCAATACCGTGATCGCAACGATTACCGTCGGAATCTCTCCAATAGGAGTCGCAATTACGCCGAGCGGCTCTTTTGCCTATGTCGCCAACGGTATCAGTAATAATGTTTCTGTGATCGATGTAGCCACCAATACCGTGATCGCAACGATTTCCGTCGGAATCACTCCGTTTGGGGTCGCGATCAGTCCATCTGTGCTCCCACCACCTCCGGCATGCCGAGGGGAGGCCAACCCTTAAATCTTTATTTCCCCTTCCAGAAGGCCGGCACGAGCAGCACTAACAAAATAAAAAACTCCAAACGCCCCAGGGCCATCCAAATGATGGAGAGGACCTTTGAGAAATCGGAGAGGAAGGCGCAGCTTTCACTGGGTCCCGCTGCAAAAAATGTGAGGCCGCCGTTGTTGACCATGGAAGCGACGAGTCCGACCGCGGTCTGCATGTCCACTCCATCGATGACCATGAGAAACGTCCCCAGGACAGAGCTGGAGATCAAAATCGCAAAGAAAACGAGGACGGTGATCGCGGTCTTGTCGGAGATCTCTCGTTTGCCGATCTTTAAACAACGGACGGCGTCGGGTCGAAAAATCGACTCGATTTTGTGTTTAATCACCCGAAATAAGATGAGATGGCGGATCATTTTTATCCCGCCCGCCGTCGATCCGGACATCCCGCCGAAGAACATCAGCATTAAAAGCAGCACTGTTGTCGACATCGGCCACAGGTCGTAATCGGCAATGGCAAATCCCGTAGAGGTTTGAGCGGAGATCGCCTGAAAAGCCCCGTAGCGGATCGCTTCGACAAGAGAAAAGACCCCATTTTTTCCTGCGAAGAGGATTTTAGGGGTATGATAGAGAAATAATGTCATTAAGACTGAGCCGAAGAACAGGGTAAAAAGAAAGCTGAAGAACTCCGGTTCGTAAATTCGGTAAATTTTTCCGCGGATGCAGTGAAAATATAGAGTAAAATTAACGCTGCCCAGGATCATGAAGAGGAGGACGATCATTTCCGTACTCAGGGAATGATAAGCGGCAAGTCCCTCATTGCGGATTGTAAATCCCCCTGTTGAAATCGTGGAGAACGACACGCTTAAAGCATCGAAAAAAGGCATCGACGAATTTGTCACCATCAGAAGGACGATTTGGCAGGCGGTCAGGCCAAGATAGATCCTCCACAGAAGGCTTGCAGTTTCTTTAATGCGCGGGGTCATCCCTTCCTTTGTGGGCCCAGGCACTTCTGCCTCGAACAATAAACGCCCTCCCATCGATAGAGCGGGAAGGATAGTGATGAACAAAACGACGATCCCCATCCCGCCGATCCACTGCAAAAAGCCGCGCCAAAACAATAAAGACTTACCGACCGCTTCCACACCGGTCTTCAAAATTCTTCCAGCTTGATCTCGCAAAGGAGCAACCGTGCCGTAGAAATGATAAATCGTTTCAGGCTCAGAAGGACTTCGCACCTGAAGCAGAGTCTCTTGCCCTGTCATCGGATCGAACGATTTGGCGTGCATGACAGTTGCGCCTGTCGTAGTCAGTCCCGACATTGCCTCAAAATAAGCGTCGACCGGATTTTCAAGGGTGCTAGAAAAAATAAAGGGCAAAGCCGATATTGCCGGCGTCAGCAGCCAGACGAGCGCCACGATCAAAATGCTTTCGCGGCGGTGAAAATTGCCTGTCGCATGCTTGCCGAAGTATAAAAAAAAAGAGGCGAGAAGAAGGCCGACACCTATTGTTCCCGCAAAGGCGAGCGTAGCTCGAGGTTTCAGGGTCGGCTCCCACAGGAATTCATCGAATACCGCGATCGCAAATGGGATCAGCAGTATCAGCAGGAAGTAGGTGAAGTAGCGCCCAAAAAAACGGCTGATCTCACGAAAGAGCATATGAATTTCTAAAAAATCTTTTGAAGCTGGGCGATGTGCTTGGGATGGCAAATCACAATCACCGTGTCGCCAGGCGCCAAGATATTGAATCCTTTGGCAATCATGATCCTCCCGCGGTTTTCTATCAAGGCGATCAAAAAGTCCTCAGGCAGATACTTTCCTAAGTCAGCAATCGGAATCCCCACGATTTCGGAATCGGAAGAGACCTTAACTTCGATGATCTTTGCTTGGTTGTGGTAGAGAGAGGCGACGGAAATCACCGACTCCCCTTGTATGATCGCATGGACCCGGTTGGCCACACTGATTTTTTCCGAGACGGTGAAAAAAATCCCCAATCGGCGCAAGAGGGGAACATAGCTTTCATCTGAAACAAGGGCAATCACTTCGCTGCAGCCCGACTGTTTGGCCAAGGCGGCGGAGAGGATGTTCTTCTCATTGGATGCCGTGCAAGCGACAAAAGCGTCAGTTAGGTGCACCTTTTCCGTCAAAAGAAAATTGAGGTCGGTCGGATCTTGATTGAGAATTGTCGCGCGGGGCAGGTGTTCGGCGAGATAGCGGCATCTCTCCTCATCCTGCTCAATCACCCGTGCGTGAATCCCTTCTTCATCTAAAATTTGGCACACCTGGCAAGCGACAGCGGATCCTCCGACGATGACCACAGAGCGGATCTGTTTCCTCGGAATCTCAAACGGTGCGTTGAGTCCGTACATCATTTTCGTTTCGCCGATCAGCGTCGCTTCATCGCCGGGCAAAAGATGATCATGCCCGCGAGGGAAAATGATCCGTTCCGACGCCATTTCTTCCCCATAAGCAGGCTTTCTGCGGATCAGGCCGATGAGCAGATTTTCCGGCAATTTTAATTCAGAGATGCTCGACTTGCTTAAAGGACTATTTTCTGAAATGATGATCGAGCGCATTTGGACGGCGCCATGCGCAAAGTTCTGCACGGCGACATTGCCTGGGTTGGCAATGCACTTGAAAATGTCATGCGCTAAGATCATTTCCGTCCCGATGAAATGATCGACAAAAAATAAACGGGCAAAATCCAATCTCGAGCGATAGAGAAAAGAATTTTGATGCACTCGTGCGACGGTCTTGGAGTAGCCTAAATTTTTTGCGATGGTGCAGGCGACGAGATTTGTTTCATCATTGCCGGTCAATGCCAAAAAAAGATGGGGCGATTGTTCGAGCAGTTCTTCGAGCAGCTGTTCATTTGTCCCCGAACCGGTCTTTGTCGCCACATCGGCGCTTCTCGAAAGTCGCTCCAGGGGTTTTGGATCTTTATCGATCACAATGACGTTGTGCTCTTCCTTCGATAGGATTTGCGCAAGGTATGCCCCGATTTCTCCTGCCCCTAAGATCACGATATTCATGAGAAAGAACCTTTTGGTTCTCAGTATAAATATAAAAGGCCACGCATTACAGTTTAAAATTTAAATTTTTCATTTGTCCCTGCTCTCCTCTCCCTTTTGCTTGATGTAAATGTGGTAAACTTGGATGATAATGGGCTATTCTGCGCACTGGTAGCTCAGCTGGATAGAGCACTCGGCTACGAACCGAGAGGTCAGAGGTTCGAATCCTCTCCGGTGCGAATTATTACGCCCCGGAAAAAAAAATTGTCAATGATTTTGGAAGTCTTTCCATCGGGCCCCTTAGAGACAAATGCCTATCTACTCGCCTGCGAGGCCACAAGGCATGCTGCCATCATCGATGCTCCTCCAGAAAGCTCTGATCTTTTGCTAAATCGCGTTAAGGAACTCTCCCTTGCCGTCGACATGATCCTGCTGACTCATTCCCACTGGGACCATATTGCCCAGGTCGCCGATTTGAAAGAAGCGCTACAGGTTCCCGTTTACATCCATCGAGATGACGCTGCTAATTTAGAAAATCCCGGCGCCGACAAATTGCCCCTTTTCTTTCCTCTCAAAGGCATCAAATCCGATGGATATCTCTCCGACGGGCAGCAGATCGTTGTGGGAAAGCTCGAGATCACAGTGTTGCATACGCCAGGGCATTCCCCAGGTTGCGTTTGTTTTTACCTGCCTGCGGAAAATGTGTTGATCTCAGGGGACACTCTTTTCCGAGGGGGCATTGGGAATTTAAGCTTGCCGACAGCGCGTCCCGAGGCGATGTGGAAATCGTTAAAAAAACTCGCCGCCCTCCCACCCCTTACAAAGGTATACCCGGGCCATAGCGGTCCGACGACAATCGGCGCTGAAAAATGGATCGCGCAGGCTCATGGATAACTTATATTGGAGATAGCATGAATAATTTGGTTGGAAGAAAGGCCCCGGATTTTACGGCAAAAGCCGTTGTCAAAGGACAAATCGTCGACGAATTTTCTTTGCGTGAATTTTTAGGCAGGTACGTTCTTTTTTTCTTTTATCCTCTCGATTTTACCTTCGTTTGCCCGACGGAGCTCCACGCTTTTCAAGAGAAGTCTGATGAATTTGAAAAGCGCAATACACAAATCATCGGCTGTTCGATCGACAGTTGGTTTTCCCATTTGGCGTGGCTGAATACCCCCAGAAGCAAAGGGGGCATCGAAGGGGTAGAATACCCTCTTGTTTCCGACATCAACAAACAGATTGCCCGCATGTACCATGTCCTTAAAGAGGATGATGGCATTGCGTATCGAGGGCTGTTCCTGATTGACAAACAAGGGAACGTCCGACATCAACTCGTCAACGATCTTCCCCTGGGGCGCTCTGTCGATGAGGCCTTGCGGATGATCGACGCATTGATCTATTTTGAAAATCACGGGGAAGTCTGCCCGGCAAATTGGAAAGTAGGGGCAAAAGCGATGAAGCCCACCGCTGAAGGTCTCGTTAAGTACTTTTCTTAATGTGCGTCAGGTAGTCGTAAAGGTCTTTTTCCGTCGTGATCAATAGGCTGCGATAGAGTGTGCAGATCGGACTCGTCGCATCGATGATTTCCGCGTCGCCGACCCCCGGCATGCAGATGGCGGAAAGGCCGAAAAACGCCTCTTTGTTTTTCAAAAGATGGATACCTCGCATGTAGTCGGAAACGCTAAAACCCTCCTCCTTCACTCGGAAAAAAATGAGCTCGCGCTCATACATGAGAGCTTGGACGGCGTATAAAATCCCCAGGCTCTCTTCCGGGGGATTCCCAAATGTCTCGGCAAGCTGCGGAAGAGATTTGCAAAGCAGCGGAGTGCAAAACTCCCCTTTCTCGGCCTCTCCGAAGAGAAAGATCGTGCGTCGGGCCATGGTCTCCATATTTTCTTCACTATAACATAAAGAAATTTTTTTAAAACCTTCTTTGATTTTTGTGTTCTTTTGAGCCGAGTTTGGATAGAAAATCGGCCAAAATAATCCCAAAAATCGATGAAAAATTTTACTGGAATAGGTTCTTAGTGAAAAAAAAGAATCTGGTTGCATAGAATCAACTTTTTTATACGAATCCGAGGATTTCAGGAGACCGACAATGATCATCCCCATGTTATTTGCAATCAGTTTGTCCATACTTCCCATCGAAGAGCGAGTTCAGATCAAGCTTCTTCCCAACGGCGTGAAAACCTATGTCCAGGAACATGGCTATACCCCTGGCCAGGGATCGTTTCGCGTGGTATTGAAAAATCACGCCGAAGAAGAGCTTTATCGCTACGACGGCGCTGTCGAATCGATCGAGCCGTTCTTCGATTATTGCAGACAAAAAGCCTCAAACCTTCCTGTAGCGTCGGAAGATTGGAATTTCACGAAGCCCGACCTCAATGGGATTGCCGTGGTGGCGGTAGGCGATTTTCCCGCCGGACAAATGCAAAGCATCATCGAAAAGCATTTTGCCGAGTTGAATCCGCCCCTTCCTTCTGAAGATCCTTCGATCCACATCGGCATCGATCCTGCCAAGGCGAATGTGGCCGTGAGCCTAAGCTATGGCGCCGAGAAGAAGTATCGAGACTTAAAAGAAGTTTGGAAGGCACTCTTGTTAAAGGACCTTTTTCAGCAGCGGCTTGAACTCTGCTCGAGGAGCCTCGATCAAATGTGGGTGCATCCCTCTCCGCGCTTTTTTTATCCCATCAGCGGTTACTGCTTTGTCCCCGAGGATTTTTCTGAAAACATGCTCTCCTATTTTCTTTTTCAGGCAGAAACAATGCGCAGGGAAGGATTTTATGAAGAAGAATTCCAGCGCGTAAAGCAGAGAGTTCTCGGCCAATTGCAATATTTAGCTTCCCGGGCGGCCTTCGCCGAAAATTCTTTCTATGCCTCCTATTTTGCCGATCAATTTTTGCTCGGGGATTCCTGTCCTGCTGCGAATGCCTTTATGGATGCGTCGGCGGAAATCGTTTCGGGGATCCACTGGCAGGAAATCCTCGCCGATTTAGAGTCATTTTTTCTTGAAAAAAACCGATCTATCCAGGTCGCCTATCCTCTTCAGCATGCAAACATGCTGACGAAAGCGGATATCGAGCAGATGGCACAGCATGCGGCCACTTTGGCCTCGCTTCCTATAGACGATGAAGACGCAGAAGAAGAGCTGTTGTTTTCCCGCGACGAAGATGGCGCCGCGCCTATTCTTCTCATCGATAACATGCCTGCAGGTACGGAGTCTTTCTATCAGCTGTCCATCACGGATAAGGAAAAGAGGCTGATCAAAATCATTGTCAATACGATGGCGGAAAAAAACATCCTCCAGCTCGCCTTTATCAAGCGCACGATGGAAAAAAAGGGAAAAAAGATCGAGCATGTGCATCCAATGCGGTTCATCGGCTACATCCTTTCCAATGCAGAATTAAGAAGCAGCCTGAGGAGCATTAAAAAAAGCTCGTTTAAATGGGATGCGTTTATCGACGGATTTTCCAGAAGAATGAAGGAAGAATTTTCGAACAATAACCTTTACGTCCATATCCCGGGCTTTTGCCATCAAGTTGGCGCAGATCCGGAAAAAGTGACGCATTTCATCCAAAAGAAAGATTGGGAGGGACTGGTAAAATCGTGTATGTGATTAAGAACCTATCCCAGTAAAATTTTTCGTCGATTTTCGGGTTCTTTTGAATCGACGAAAAATTTTACTGGGATAGGTTCATGTTGAAAAGATTTCCTCTATTCCCCATAAAACAATTTTTATTGCGGGTGGTAAATTGCAGATGTGTAGAGAGACAAAAACCTCTGAAGTCTTGTCGAATCCAATTAATTATCTCTTCTTTGGTTTTTATTTTCTTATTGTCTCCGTTATTCATGCTTACCATGTTTTTTTGATTGAGCGATCAATTTCTTTTTCGACCTATTTCTTTCTAGCGTATGCACTCGGACAATGCATCATCGAGACCCTTATCTTGGTCATTTTTGCGGGGTTGATTCATCATTATCTTCCGAGGGCTAAGAACTTATTTATTTTCCTCGTTTTCTTTCTATTCGTCAGCCACCTCATCGATTTCCCCCTTGTCCGGCTGATGGATATGTCATTTTGGTTTGCCCTGAATTTCGTCGTTCAAATGAGCTATTCCGATTTCATCGAGTTATTGATTGCAAGCAATGTTTCGATACTGGTCTGGATTATTGCAGGCTTGGCGGGAATCTCCATGCTTTTGTCGGGGATTTTTTTATTTCGGATCACTGAAAAATGGGCCTTGAAGAGGCGATGGGCGCTTCCTTTTTCAAAGTTTGCGATGACGATCTGTTCGATCAGTTTGTTTTTGACGAGCTGGGATTTCAGTATGAGAAATCGCATCTCGCATACAAATTTCGACCGTTTCGAAAAAACTCTCCCGTGGAAATACACTTTTTTTCCGCCAAAAAACAATTATTTGTCCTTGAAGGCGGCCCTCGAGGAATCCCGTGGAGAGGAAGAATTAATCCAGAGCTTGGACTCCCGATTTTTTTCGCTCGCACGCCGGCCCGATATTTATTTGTTCATTGTCGAATCGCTTAGAGAAGATTACCTGACCTCTACCAACACTCCGATTTTATCCCGCTTTAGAGAAGACAATATCTCCTTCGATCTGGCTCTGGCCAATGCCAACGCCACTCATATTTCTTGGTTTTCCTTATTTCATTCGCGATTTCCATTTTTTTGGGGAAAAACGAACCCCGAGGATATTAAGGAGGGGAGTATTCCACTCCGGCTCCTGAAAAAAATGGGATACAAAATCTACGTATCTTCATCTGCCCGGCTAGGTTATTTTCAAATGGACCGTGTCATTTTTGGAGAAGGGGAGCGCCTAGCGGATTTTTTGTTCATCTCTGACGATGAAGATATCGCTGAGCCGTATGCGAGAGACCAAAAGGCCATCGACAATCTGCTTCTCGAAATGCAAAAGGGTGCTTCGGGCCGTCTTTTCATCGTCTTTTTGGATGCCACTCATCACGATTACAGCTGGCCTAGCGAAATGACCAAATTTTTCCCCTTTGACGAAAAGGTCAATTACATTAGTGCGGCAATTAGCAATAGTGGACTGGAAAAAATCAAAAACCGCTATCGAAATGCGCTGTATTTTATGGACGGTCAATTTGGAAAATTTTTCAAAGCTTTGGACGCTTCCCCTGGAGGCAGTGAGGCTGTCGTCGTGGTGACAGGCGACCATGGGGAAGAATTTTACGAGCAGGGGAACTTATTTCACGCATCGGGCTTGACGGAGCCTCAAATGCACATTCCTCTTTATTATCGATTTGGGCAAGAGTCTTCAATGCAAACGCAGTGTAAAATGACTTCCCACATGGATATTTTTCCCACTCTCTTTCACTATTTGATCGGGGAGGATCTCGTCGGAGACGTTCTGCAAGGAGAGTCTATTTTCAAGGCGGAACGATGGCCTTTTGCCGTTGTTTCCCGTTTTAATGCCGTCGGAAGCCCTTATGAATTTTGCATCCATAATGGGGCGAGGAAAGTCATCGCGTCTTTCATCGATCGAAAAAATATTTTCAATTCAAAAGCACTCAAAATCCACTCTTTACGAAATTGTCATGATGAAATTATCCTAAAAGAACCGAGCGCGGTCCATGAAGAATTCGCCCCGGCTCTCGAACGGATTTTTTCTGCGAAAAGATAGTCCATCGATGAAAATTAAATTATCTATTCTGCTCTTTCTCAGTTTACCTCACTTCGCCTTTCCAGATTGCGACGAGAAATGTCCTCCCCCCACTTTTTCAGAGCGTCCAAGCACTTGGAGAGATCGCGTTCGCCTCAAAACTCTGAAAAATCTCAATCAGTTTCTAAATTGGAGTTTCGGAGACAAGTATAAAAAATATGAACTTGACGAAGATACTGAGGAAGAAAAAATCAAGAGTTCAATACCCGAGATAAAAACTTTTGTGCAGCATTATGGTTATTTTTCTTTGCATCCTCTCGTCGGGAAAGTGACGATAGAACAGATCGATCTCACGATCATTTGTTGCCTTTTAAAGACTTTGTACGAGAAGGGCGGCCCCTCCGATTTCATGCAAATTGCGATCGGTGAAGCGATGACAAAAGTTCTCGCCTACCGCGACTTAAAAATCGGCCAGCGGCTCACGATCCCTGTCATCATTGACGACGAAATCTACCTCGAAAAATTCACTGTCGACCACATTTTTAATCTTTGGTATGGCATGCCGGCTTTCGGGTGTATTCCTGAAAGAAGTGGAGTGGCCTCGATTTTGATATTTCGTGGAACGGACTTTTCATTGGATTCCCAAAGGGGCTGGGCCTCTCTGATGAGCGATTTGGACATTGGAGGGCCCGGGCTTACGGCCTTTCAGCGCTCTCAAAAGGAGATTAGCAAATGGCTAAAAGCAGCGCACTCCCAGGGCAAACCCGCGAGAGTTATGGGGTTTAGCCTCGGCGGTGCGCTTGCTGCTTATACTTATATCTATGAAAATCAATGGCTGGCGGACGATGGCTCCATTTCTTTTTGTGCCCCAGGAGTTCGCCAGAAAGTCATCGATGAATGGGCTCTATTGCCAGAAGAGAGGCAGCTCGGATTTGTCAGCTATGTCACTCAAGGCGATATTGTTTCCAAAGTGGGGAATCTATTCGGCACCGTCTACGCCCTCTTCACAACCAAGAACTTTAAACCGCTCACAGCCCACACGGCGATAATGAGCGGTTTCCCCGAAGTTACCAAAGCCGAAGTCGACGTCATCAAAGAAAACGAAAGTCGATAAGCGGATTTCAACGCAAAGGCGCCACGACGCCAAGATTTTATAATAGGTTTTCAATTTTCTCCGCGTCTCTGCGACGACCCCGCGTTGACCTCCGTTGTACTTCACTAGTTTTTAAAGTATTTGGCTTTGGGGCCGAGTTCTTGTTCGATTTCGAGGAGGCGGTTGTACTTGGCCACGCGATCGGACCGGCAAAGCGAGCCGGTTTTGATTTGGCCGGCGGAGGTGGCGACGCAAAGGTCGGCGATGGTCGTGTCTTCGGTTTCGCCGGAGCGGTGGGAGATGATCGTGGCGTAGCGGTTTTTTTTGGCTAGAGCGATCGTCTGCAGAGTTTCTGTCAGCGTTCCGATTTGGTTGACTTTGATCAAAATCGCGTTGGCTACTTTTTCATTGATACCTTTCTGCAAGAATTTGGGGTTGGTGACAAAGATATCGTCGCCGACGAGCTGCAATTGTTTCATGCGGGCAGTGAGCGATTTCCATCCCTTCCAATCGTTTTGGTCGAGGCCGTCCTCGATAGAATCGATCGGATATTTGGAGCAGAGGTCTTGCAAATAATCGATGAGCTCTTCGCTATTACGGGAAGCTCCCTTTTTTTTCTTCTCGATATAGGTTTGTGTCGTGGGATCGTAAAATTCGGAGGCTGCCAGATCGAGGGCGATCGTCACATCGCGGCCGGGCTTAAAGCCTGCTTTTTCAATGGATTGGAGGATCAGCTCTAGCGCCTCTTCGTTCGAAGAAACAAGAGGGGCAAAACCGCCTTCATCCCCGACAGCCGTGGAAAGGCCGGCAGCTTTGAGAACTTTTTTTAAGGTGTGGAAAATTTCGGCTCCCCAGCGCACAGCTTCACGAAAATTCGGAGCGCCGATAGGCCGGATCATGAATTCTTGGAAATCGAGCAGATTGTCGGCATGGGCTCCGCCGTTGAGAATGTTCATCATCGGGCATGGCAGGAGGCAGGCTTCCGGGCCGCCGAGAAATTGATAAAAGGGGAGTTTTTTGGCAGCGGCGGCGGCTTTTGCGCTTGAGAGGGAAATCCCGAGAATCGCATTGGCGCCAAAATGAGATTTGTTCGGCGTGCCGTCGGCTTGGATCATGAGCTCGTCTATTTTGGCTTGGTCAAAGGGATCTTTGCCAACCAGTAGTTTTGCCAGCGGGCCATTCACATTGGCGGCTGCCTTTTGCACCCCTTTTCCAAAATAGCGTTTGGGGTCATTGTCTCGAAGTTCAACGGCCTCATGCTCGCCAGTCGACGCTCCGGAGGGCACCGCAGATTTGCCGATGTAACCATCATCGGTGCGAACGACGACTTCGATCGTAGGGTTTCCTCGCGAATCTAAAATTTCAAGAGCATGGATCGATTGTATTTTTGGCATGTTTTTCATCGATGACGGTGTTCTTCGGAAAGAGAAGACATTAAAGCGCAATAAGAGCCAAACCGCAAGCGGGAAATTTTGTTTTTTTCTGCGGCGCGCTGAACGGCGCAGTCGGGCTCGTTCAAGTGGGCACAGTCAAGAAATTTACACTTAGGGCTCAAGGCCATAATTTCTGGAAAATAAGCGGCGATCTCCTCTTTTTTCAAGTCCCATAGGCCGAAACTCTTGATTCCCGGCGTATCGATGCAAAAGCCATGGCCCTCGAGAGGAATCAGATGTGTCGTCGTGGTCGTATGCGATCCTTTTTTGGTCTTTTGCACCATAGAACCTGTGTCCAGCTCTGAGCCGGTGATGAGGTTGATGAGGGAAGATTTTCCGACGCCTGATTGACCGGAAAAAACGGATGTCTTGTCGTGCATCGCATTTTTTAGCGCTTCAACGCCTTCTTTCGTTTCTGCTGCTGACGGGAATGACTAGGAAATTCAAGGCGCGGTAAACTTGCACGAATTCTTCTAAGAGAGCTTTCTCTTCATCGACGTCGACCGATATCCCCTCAGGTGGGTTGTCGAGGAGATCAACTTTGTTGATGACGATGACGGGCTGCATATTTCCTTTTTGGGCAGCGATGATGTAGCGGTCGACTAAGTAGGATTTTAATGGAGGGAGAACGACGGAGGTGGTGATCAGCACTTGATCGATGTTGACAGCGATGAGCTGCTGTTTGTTGCGCGAGAGATTATCAGCACGCGATAAGACTGATTGGCGCGGCTCCACATTGAAAATCACGCCTTCTAGAATTCCTTTTTCTTCGAAACGGACGAAATCTCCAACGGCGAGGAGATTTTTAATGCGGCTTTTGTCTTGTTTGAGCGAACCTTTCAAGCTGCAGAGGTATTCGTCTTTGCCGCTTGAGACGAGAATGCCCTCCGGCATGATGGCGAGAACGCGCCCCTTTTTGATGTGGTCGAATTCTTCATGTTGGGTAATCTCTGTCTTTTTTTTGAGCTGGTCTTGATCGCTCTTCTTGTATTTGGAGCGGTCTTTGCTCGAAGCGAGTTTGCGCTCTTTCCGGGAAGCTTTTTTGTCTTTTGAGTAAAATTCCTCTTCAATCTGCCAAAAATCGTCTTTTTTATTCATGAATTCTCTTTAAAGCATGCATTAGAATGGCCCCTGCCGAGGCGACATTCAACGATTCGATATTCGCCTGCATAGGAATGGCGATCAATTCCGCGTTTTGTTTGAGCGGAGCGACGAGGCCTTTCGCTTCGTTGCCCAAGGCGAGTGCCAAAGGGGACCGAAACTCTTGTTTAAAAAAATCCTTCCCTTTTGCGTCGGCTGCAAACAAGAGCATCTTATTTTTTTTTAACAAATCGGACAACTCCTCGATGGAGCCCATTTTCCAGGGCAGCTTGAAGGTGGCGCCTTTTGCGGCGCGAAGGGCTTTGTCGTTGAAGGGATCGGCGCTGCGTGGGGTTAAAAAGGCCCCATCCCACCCCAGGCCGCAAGCGCTGCGCAGAAGGGTTCCCAAGTTGCCTGGATCGGATATGCCGTCAAGGACGAGAAGGAAGTTTAGTGAGGTCAGGTCCGTTTGGCCTGGCATCTCTATTTCAGCCGCGATGGGCTCGGGGTTTTCCAGGCCGGTTACTTTTTTGATCATTTCCGAAGAGACTTTATAGACATTTTCGGCTGAGAAAGGGAATTCCGGTTCGAACTTTGCCGCCAAAAGAAGCGTTCGAAAGGTAAAACGCGGGGCCAGTTCCCGGATCAGGTTCAATCCGCTGATCAAGACGGAGCGAGAATCGTAACGGTAGCTGCGATTATCTCGGAGTTTCACGAGATGTTTGATGAGGGGGTGTTTTAAGCTGGTTATTTCGTAAAGCATTTCTTTATTTTTGCGTCAAAAAAATATTGACGCCACAAGGGGCTTCGGATACCATTTTGTGTCTTTTAAGCAGTATATCTTTTTGATCTAATCCATCATGCAAAAAAAGAAAAAGAATCTCAGAGACCGCTGTCGAATTAAGGCTTCGTCGATTTTTCGGTTCTTTTGAGCCGCTTTTCGACTTCGTTTTGCGGGGGGGGGGGGTTGTATCAACTTGCGTATACTGCCCCACAAAAAGAATTTGAAAGTCGGTCCAAAAGAACATGAAAATCGCCAGAAGCGTAAATCGACAACGGTCTCTCATTTCTTTAATCGTTTTGACCCTTTTCCCATTGCTTATGATGGGAGGAGGGTTGTTCTATTGCTGTAGAAACCCTGGATTTAGTGTCGACAAGATCACGTCCCGCTTGAGTTACAACCATGGCTGGGAGGTCGAGCCACTATCGGAGAAACAGCGGGAGTTCATTAATCAAAAAGTTCTTTCGCAAAATTACTATTATCTCTCTTCAGGAAATCACTGTTATGCATTCATTAGCGAGGACAGGGAGTATATTCTCAAATTTTTCAAAATGCAGCATTTGTTTCCCAAAGATGGATGGGGTCATTTTCCACTCTCCCTTCTTCAGCACATGGGTTTCAAACTAGAAAAAAGCAATCAGCTTTTTTCCGAGAGGATCTTTGCCAACTACAAAGAAGCTTACGAAACATTGCAGGAAGAAACAGGCATATTGTATTTGCATTTAAATAAAAACAACGAGTTCAACTCAAGCGTGACTCTGATCGACACCTTGGGGAAAAAATATCATCTCAATCTCAATACTCTCGAATTTGTCATTCAGCAGCGGGCCGAAAAAATATATGATCATTTAGAAGAGTTGATTAAACGCGGGAAATATGAAGAGCTCAGATTCTGCATTCGCGCTTTTCTTAAATTAATCGCATCGCGATGCGAAAATGGATTTGTCGACCAGGATTTGAGCATCCGCAACAATTTTGGCTTTGTCGGAAGAAACGCGATCCAGTTCGATTGCGCCAGTTTGACGCGTGACGATTCCATGAAATACCCCTTGAATTTCCGCAATGAAATTTTGCGCATCGCAGAACGCCTTGACGATTGGGCACAGGAGCATCATCCTGACGCCTCTATTCTCATTCAGGAGGAGGCCCAAAGGATCATCAATCAATCTTTCTGAGATGGTCTCTGGGACTCTATTTCTATGCGACACTGGTCGAAGTGTTCGGAGAGCTCTGGGTAGTTTTTCTCGATCCAGCTTCGAAAACCGGCGGTATTGCTGCCCACCTCTTTCTTGTAGGCCAGAGTTTGTTTGCGCAAGGGATTGATCCCTAACCTCCCGATATCGATTTGGACCGCGACGTCGTCGATCAGCCCGAGGTTCTTGCGAAGGATCGGATCGTTATCGAAAACCCCTTTTTTCCCAAGAAAATCGATCAGCGAAAAGATGGAGGATATGATTTTCTTGGCGCCATCGATATCTTGATTGTGCATCAGCTCTGAGATGCGGGAGTAGATCAGCTGCGCCCGTTTTTGCACATAAAAACAGGTGCGGTCGATGTCAACAACATGCTGTTGTCCATTCTTATCAAAAACTGTGACCTTTTTATTTAAATCCCGGGCGTTGTTGAGATGTACATAAATGAGGCCCGATTCGTTTTTCAATTCCATGTAAGCGGTCTTACAGGCTGAAAATGTGGAGCGACACCTTTTTTGTTTGGAAAGATATTCTTTGTAATAGGGATTGAATGATAAGGGAAGGTGCGCGAGCCAGCTTTTGGGCCGTAATTTTTCTTGTTTGAGAAATTTCAAAATGAATTTTTTGTCTTCCGAGATAAAGACGTAGGATTGTGAGCCTTTGCTGTAATAGGTAAATTTCTGGCTCAAGATTTGATCGAGATTTTGCTGCTCTTTCACAGAAAGCGGAGGAATTTCCCAATCTGGAGAATAGCATTGCGTGGAGACGATTTTGCTGAGAGTGAAGCGAGCAGGTTCATGATGAGAGAGCCTATCGATGACCAAAAATAGAAAAATGGAGAAAAGAAAAAAGGCTAACGATAAGTAAATTTTTTTTACCATGTAGTAGAAACCTATTCCCGAAATTGGAAAAGTATGCTTTTTGAGTCTTTTTCCACGTCTTTAAGTATGTACTGCGAAGCGGCACAAAAACCTGTGAAAAAATTCTTCAAAAATCAAAATTTTCGAATTTCAGGATAGGTTCAAGTATTCCACACGGGAGATTTTTTGAGGAGGCCAATTATCGCTGCACTATCCTCGATCCCTTCATTGACGCTGATCCTTTCGGCCTCTTTGAGAAGCGCTCCCATTTTTTTGCCCGGGGCAATGCCTTCTTTCATCAAATGGTCGGCGCGGACAATGGGTGCATTTGAACGGATACGCCCAATAGCGTTTTCCAAAGATTGTTTTCGCTGCTCATGTTCGCGCAAAAAACTCTGCTTTTTTTCGGAAGATATACTGCACTCGCCCTGCCCGCTTGGGGCAGAGCTTCGTCGGTCGGAACGCTCCACTTCGATTTGACTTTGTCTCGCTGAGTCAAAATTCAAAGTTTCAGGCGGAGTGCAGTATAGATGAGCGGCAATGATTTCTATGCAGATCTTCGCATAGGAGTTTGCATAAAAATAGGCCCATTCAATTTTTTCGAACTTATTGAGCCATTCTTGGGGCATGCCTAGCATCTGTTTCGCATGATATAAAAATCGGACGATCTCCCGCTCGCTTCGCGATAGTTTTAAATAATCGCAGAGCTCTAGCAGCTGGTCCAGGCTTTGGCCGGGAAAAAGTTCGAGTAGCTGGGCGATGGTCGGAGCATCCTTCGGGAAATGGGCGAGTGGCTCTAGTCTTTTTTGGATTTCTTCAGGCGAAACGCCTTTTAATTGGGGAAAAATGGTGGGTAGAAGGTTGAGTCGATGTAGCACGATAAGCCCTCGATCGAAATGGGCAAATTGCGACATTTTTTTAAACTCTTGCCAAATCCGTTCCATGGCGACAGCGGGAAGCAGCGAGGCGGCATGACTCAATATCGCCTGATAAGTTTCCGGCTCGATCGGAAAATGGAACCTTGTCGAATAGCGAACGGCGCGCATCATTCGCAAACGGTCCTCCAAAAAGCGCTCGTGGGGGTCTCCAATAGCGCGAATCACCTTTAGTTCGATATCTTTCCGGCCACCGACGAAATCATGAAGTTCATTTTTTAAAGGATCCCAGAACATCCCATTGATCGTAAAGTCGCGCCTTTGAGCGTCTTCTTCGGGTGAGGCTGGCTCGATGCTAGTCGGCCGCCTCCCGTCGAGATAACCGCTTTCTTTGCGAAAGGTGGCAACTTCAAAATGTTGGCCTTCCTCGACGACGATCACGATCCCGAATGCAACCCCGACCGGGATGGTCTTGGTGAAAATCGATTGAATCTGCTCTACAGAGGCGGACGTGGCGATGTCAATGTCGTCCGATGGATGCTTCATCAAATAATCGCGCACCCATCCTCCGGCAAAATACGCCGTATGGCCCGCGTTGACAAGCTTTTTGACGACAGTAGTGGCAAAAGGAAGGGAAGGCATTGAAAAAGTTTTTGTTTTTAGAGTAACATGAATAGCCGTTTCACAAAAGGGGCGCCCGCAATGCTTTCTAAAATCCAACTTCTTTCTGAACACACGATCAATCAGATCGCGGCAGGCGAGGTGATCGAGAATCCCGGTTCCGTCGTTAAAGAATTAGTAGAAAATGCCATCGACGCCGGGGCTTTGCATGTCGCCATCGAAATCCTCTCGGGAGGTTTCCAAAAAATCAAAGTCAGCGACGACGGCTCAGGGATGTCCGCCGAAGACGCCTTGCTTTGCTTGAAACGGCATGCCACATCGAAGATCAGCGATGCCAAGGATTTATTCAATTTAGTGACGATGGGATTTCGCGGGGAAGCTTTGGCCTCGATTGCCGCCGTGTCTAAATTGTCTTTACTCAGCGCGCTCGAAAATGCGCCGGCCAATCTCATCGAAGCAGAAGGAGGTATTGTCGTCCGCACAGGCCCTGGCGCAAGGTCGCGCGGGACAACAATTGAGGTGCGCTCCTTGTTTTATAATGTCCCTGCACGCAAAAAATTTCAGAAGAGCGCTGCTGCGAGTAACGCTGAGATCACAAAAGTCGTCACGCAGCTTGCGTTAGCCCATCCGGAGGTGGGGATCGAGCTCATTGTGCAGAACCGCTCCCAGTTTTCGTTGCCCATTGGCTATGGGGAGCCCTTTCTCGACCTGCTCAAAAAGCGGGCTGCCGCTTTGCTGGGCACTGAGTTTTTAAATGCTTCGCACAATGTATCAAAGGAAGGGGAATATCCTATCAAGGGTTTGACAGCAAGCCCCGCTTTGACAAGGCATAATCGCTCTGGCCAGTATCTTTTCGTCAATCGGCGCCCTGTGATCTGCCCCGCTTTGTCCTATGCCGTCCGCGACGGCTATGGGACGAGAATCGGCGCCGATCGCCATCCAGTTTATCTTCTGCACATTTCGATCCCACCCGAATTTGTCGATGTGAATGTCCATCCACAGAAAAGAGAAATTCGCTTGAGGGAAGAGAGCGTCGTCAAGTACGCCATCCATTCGGCGATCACTCAGGCTTTGGGCGATGTCGAATCGAGCTATTCCTTTTCTTCCGACTTTGCTCCATTTTCTTTTTCCGAGGGCCATGATTTTTCAGAGCCCCTCACTTTCAGAGAAGAAGAACCGGTCCCTTTACCCCAAGAAATGGCTCTTGAAACCGAGCTAAGGATCATCGGCCTTTATCGAGATTACTTATTTGTCGAGGCCCTGAGTTTTCCTAAGCGCTTTTCTTTCGGCCCCGGCATTATCTGGGTCGATCTGTCCGCTGCCCAATCCCGCCTTCAATTCGATGCGCTGATGCGCTCTTCTGAAAGTTCGGCGAGTCAGGGGCTTTTGATCCCGGCGGCATTCAGCTGCTCTAGGGCCGAAGCACAACTATTGCGAACACATTTTGAGACTCTTCATAAATTAGGGATTCAAGTGCGCGAAATTGGACAAACGGTGTTCTTAGTGGAATCGATTCCCCCTTTTTTAGAAGAAGGAGAAGTCAGCGAGGCCCTCGAAGAGCTGATCGCAGAGATGCAGGTAAACGAGGATATCCACCGGCGGCTCGCCTCGTGTCTTTGCCGAAGAGCGCGAAAGAGAAGGAAAAATTATCATTTAGCGGAAGCGGTCTATCTGGTAAAACAACTTTTACAGTCGGACGACCCCTTGCATTGTCCTCAAGGGAAACGAACAATGGTCTTTGTTGAGGAGAAAGAAATTGAAAATCAATTTTCAGGCGCGGTTGAAACGTTTGCAAAGCGCAATGAAGCAAGCAAAGCTCAATTGTTGTCTGATCGAACAGCCCCTTGAATTATTCTATTTTACAGGATTGAAGCTCTCTGCAGGGCGCCTCCTCGTCCATTCCAAAGAGGTCCTACTCCTCGTCGATGGAAGGTATTTGCAGATCGCCGAAGAAAACTCCCCTTATCCTATTTCTTTGGACGGCCCCGATAAATTTCTCGCCTTCTGCGCGTCCCACCGCGTCCGCCGTCTGGGTTTTGATGGCAGGCATACGTCCCACGATCGCTTTCTTTCCTTGGAACGCACACTAAAAAAGGCGAAATGTGAACTAGTTGCCTCCACTCCTCTTTTCAAAAATGCCCGCGCCATCAAAGACAAAGAAGAGCTTGCCAAAATGCAAAAAAGCGCTGCTCTGCTCTGGAAAGGCTTTCAGTTCATTCGCGCCTCCTTAAAAAAAGGAGTCAAAGAAAGCGAACTCGCCAAGCGCTTCGAGATTTTTTGTCTGGAGCGAGGAGCTGATCGGCTTTCTTTTGAGCCGATCATCGCCTTTGGACCGAATTCAGCGATGCCCCACTACCGCTCCCAATCCACCCGCCTCAAGGAGGGCGACATCGTCCTCATCGACATCGGCGTTTGCCTCAATAATTACCATTCAGACATGACCCGCGTTCTTTTCTACAAAAAACAAGACCCCTATCTTCACCGGCTCCTCGACATCGCCAAACGGGCCCAGAAAAGCGCCCTTGCCCTTTGCCGCCCAGGCGTAAAAATCAAACAACTCGACATGGCCGCCCGTAAAGTGATGTGCGAAGAGAATGTTGAAGAGCTGTTCGTCCATAGCTTAGGCCATGGGATCGGCCTCGAGGTCCACGAGTACCCTCGAATCAAATTCGACGGCGAAGACAAAGACGACGAGCTCGAGAGCGGCATGGTCTTTACAGTCGAGCCCGGCCTTTATGTGCCAGGCATCGGCGGCGTCCGCTACGAAGACACCGTCATCATCACGCCCACTGGGTATAAGAATTTATATCCTCAAGCTTAAATTTTCTATATTAATAAATCTTGCATTAATGTACGATATGTCGTACATCTTGATGTGAGACTCGGTTAAATGGAACATTTTAATTTTTATGAAACCGAAGAATATAAGGAGTGGTTTAAAACCGAGACTCGTAAATCTCAAAGACAAATTTTAGATAGAATATCGAAAATTCAGCTCGAGAGCCATTTTGGGCATCATAAATATTTAGAAGATGATATTTGGGAACTGAAATTTAATGATGGAAGACGTGTTTACTATGGGTTTATAAGAAAATTTAATATCGTTCTTTTATTAGGAGGAAACAAAAATGGGCAAGATAAAGACATCAAAAAAGCGTCAAAGGTCTTTAGAAAAATCACGCAAGATCAATTTAGATAAAATTAAAGGGCTTACGCGCGTTAACCCCCTAAAAGAATTAACCGATCCTCAGCAAACAGCTTTAGCAATTTTAGAATGTTTGCAAAATAATGATCCTGACGGGGCCATGGAAATGATCGTTATTTACTTAAATGCTTTAAATAAATCTCAATTAAGACGGAAAACGCGATTGCATAAGTCCACAATGTATTCCGCGCTGAAGCATCGCAATCCAACAATCAAAACACTGGCAAAAATCATGCATGATTCTACACGGTAGAACATGCAATGATTTTTTTTGCCCTATCAAACAAGACTTTTTAAGTTTTATTATTTCAATCCGTGAGCTATAATCTTCGCTTTAAAAATAACCAAGCGAATTGTTTATGGCCGTTTATTTAGATACAACACTCCGTTCCACCACAACCCATCCCACTTCAACCACCGCAACTCCATCCCAGCCCCAACAACGGACTGTGGGGAAAAAATTGGAGGCGATCATTGAGTTGAAGACCTTTGCCAAGACGTTAGAAGGTGTGGAAGTTCCTTACTGGGTGGATCTTGCGACGGAAGATGTTGAACTCTTGCTCAAAGAAAGAAAATCGTCATTTTTCGATGATTGGAAGAAGCTGAAGGAGATGTACGATGTCTGCTCGGAGAAAAAAAAGTTTTTAGAGAATCCCGAGGCCAAGAAACTGATTGAGCAGCTCCAACTGGAAATCCATGGGGCAGTTAAAGGCCAACCCTGGGGTCAGCATTGGAATCTCTCCAGCGATGTGTATTGGATGGTGCGCAGCTCTGGGGCCGAGGATGGGGCTGTCGCCTGCGCCGGTTACAATTTAAGTTTAGACTACCGGCTGCCGGATCAAATGGGACAGTCGATCGCCGATGTTCTTAGCTCGTATTATAACGCTGAAGGGGCAGAGGCCCGCATTCAGAGGGGGCTCAATCCTTTTGAAAAATATCATCTTTCTTTGTTTGTGCAAGAGCTGATCGGGGAGAAGATGGGTGGCGAGACGGAAACTGCGCTGATCCCGAAGTCCGCCGTGGTATTCACCAATGAACCGATGTACGTTCAAGGGCAACAGTGGAGAGTGATGAAAATCGTCACCACCCATGGGCATTGCAGCGCGATCACCGATAACCGCGGAATTGCCACGGAGACGATTTACATCTTGCAGGGCAAAGATGGAAAAATCTACGTTGTTTACGACCATGTTCCGAAGCCTGAGCGGCTCGCTCCGGTAGATGGAAAACTCGACGTCGTTCCCAATCCGAAAGAGATCGTCTACGAGCCCGTCCTCGATGCCAAGACGCTTGAGCGGCTCTTTGATCTGGGGATAAAAATGGAGCAGTTTTTTGGGGGAGGCGCAAGAGACAGCGAGCTCGTGATAAAAAATGGGATTGTTTATCTCTTGCAATCGCGCCCCGTGAACCGCTCGATCAGCAAAGCTGTTTACTTAGACATGGAAAATCCTCGTCCTGATGCCAAAGAGATGAAAGTCATCGTGCCTGGGCACTACAATGCCTTTACGCTTAAGGAACCGAAAGACCTTCTCAATGTCGACAATCTCATTGATGCCCCCAATGAAGATTATGAGCTTGTCGTCGTCCACCAAGATGAGCCGGCGAATTCCCATCCGATTGTGAATTTCAGCGAAAGGGAAATCCCTGTTTTCTTAAACCCGGAAGAGATCGATCCCCCTTCCAATGGAGAAGTTCTCGCGATTTGCCCTCAGCAGGGTGTGGTGGGGCGCGGGCCTTTGAACTCTTTTGAGTTCAAGGAAGGGTACACCGACCACCCAGCGCCGATTGCTTTTGGCAAGCGCGATCTACAAAAAATGTCTTCCGCTGACATGGCAAAGGTTGCCGACATCATCAAACAGGTGAGAACTGCCAAAGAGAATGCCGTTGCGTTAAAAGCTCTAGAATCCCTGCAGCCGTATTTGAAGAATTTTGAAGCAAGAGTCGTTCAAGCAAAGGCGTTCGCAGAGCCTGCGAAGGAGTTGAAAGCTTTGGTCGACAGGACGCAGGGTGAGCTCAAAGCCTCCTTCGATCGAGGCCAGCGTTTGGAAGTGCTCTTTTATGCGAAGGCCTTAAAGGTGTTGTTGATCGATCCCCAATTCTCTGTGTTGTCATTGACGGAGCTGTTGAAACGGGCGCAAGAGTATGAAACGAGCGTGACTGGAAACGCTGATTTAGCGTGCATCTCGGTCATCCCGGCGCTCAATGAACAGATCCGAGGGCGTTGGATTGAGTTCTTAAACCAGGCGGAACAGTTTCCTGAAAAGCATCAGTTGTTGCATTTGCTTGGCCTGTTAGGGGACAAGAAATCACTCTGGCTGACTTTCTATTTTGATTCGCATTTTAAAAAAGCTTCCTCTTCGCAAGAGCTGATGCAAAGCCTTCTGCAAGATATCGATGGCCCCTCGCATGAATTTATCAATAAGCTACCTCAGGTGATTTCGCGTCCCTCCACTCGACTTTTCGATTTTTTCAAATCGGAAGAATTTAAACAGGGCTTTAAAAACAGCAAGCCGCTCGCCAGGACGATTGCGCTCGACCGCCTATTTATTGCGGTTGACCTTTACGATAAACTCCTCAAGGGCATCAAGATGAATCTCAAACTGCCTTTTCCGAACAAAATGAAAGAGTTTAAAGGGGCGTTGGCACCGTATTATTTTCTCATGGACCACATTGCGAGAGAGATCGTCGTCGAAAATAGGAGTTTGCACTGGAACATCATTGGTTATCTCGACGAATTGAAATCGAAATACGTTGAAATCATGAACAAAGACGAGACGCCTGCCCTTTTTCAGACCACTGCGAATTTTACTGTCGCAGGCATTGCCTTGGGAAGCCAAGCCGCCCTTGAGAGGCATCCTTTTGAAACCGTAGAGGAGTTATTCACCATTGCGCATCAAAATCATTTAGCTCTGATTGCGGCTCTATATAAAGAGAATTTGCCTCCTCTGGATGATTTAACGTTGCCTGACTTGCTAAGAGATGCTGTAAAAGAGCTCAATCAAATGCCCCGAAGAGTGCAGCACATTGGAGTGGCTCAGAACGAGGAAGAGCTGGTCTTTCAATTCAACATTCCCCTGAATAACCACAGCAGCACCTGCCAGTTGAAATACAAAGACGGCAAACTTCTCCTCTCTACCCAATTGATCGGTCAAGGCAGAAATCGTTGGCCCGCAATCAACAACTACTTGAGAATATTGCATGAATTAGGAATCCAACCCTATGAAAAGCTGATTTATCGAAGAGATTTTGTTGATGTCACTTGGGCCCTCTCGAAGCCTGAAGATGCGATAAACGGCTGCAATTTGATGGAAAGCATGTACAATCGCAGCTTCTCTGTTAGCAACGAAGCATTGATCAATCACTTCTCGAGTCAGTGTCAAGGGAGAAATTTGGGTTGAAAAGAGGGATCAAATTCTGAAAATGCTTCGTTCCGGTGATGATCTTAAGCGTTGTCGGTTGCTCGAATTGATGGGATCCACAACGACTCAATTTCCCCTTGAATCTGAAATTTGGAAAACAGTCGATGAGCTATTGACTGTGAACAATCAGAATCTCCGGTATTCCCTTTTCGAATTTCTCGGCAAAATCGCGATCCGAGGTTCCGAAGAAGACAGAAAGAAATGCTTGAAAATCTCTCTTGGGCACTTAAACAGTGCCGATGAGGCCAATGCTGTCTTTGTCCTCTCGACGCTTGCGAACCATGGCTTTGGAAGCGCGGAGTCGCTGGAGGCTGTCCAAAAAGTAAAAATCAATCAAAATACCGTGCGATTATTAACTGCTTTGAGCAATAACAAGCAAACGACTCTGCCAGTGATTCATTTTGTGTTATCATTTTTTTCGAAAACAGTTACAATTAATGAAGGCAATGTTGATAATAATGTGATTTCTGCTGTTTTAGCAATTTTATCGAATCACTTGGAAGAAGTGAGCGCTCAAGGGAATCAGGTATTTGATTTAATTGAGCGATTTGCGCTTGATGAAACAACGCCAAATGCTCGCAGCTCTTCATTTACTCTCTACACCGAATTAGTTAATCGGGGATTTGCGCCAGCAAGCAAAGCTTATTTGCTGCCTCTATTCGCGAAAACAAACGATATAGTTACTAGAATCGGCGTTCAAATTTTTATGAATCTTCTTACAAATCAATATCGATATGCTTATAGGAACTCGGGAAAATCTCTAGAATTTGCAAACAATGCTAAAAAAGAGATGGCCGAAGTTGCTAAAATTTTTATTCAAGATGAATATCCTGACAATATAACCGCAGCGGTCAAATGGCTCTGTTTTCTTGTCCGCCAAGGATTCGCTTATCAAGAAGCTAAAGACGCTCTATCCGACTTATCAACTGTAACGGACCTGCCTGCCGTCAACTCCATCGAACTCATGCTGCATTTAGTGGGTAAGAAGCAAGGGGATGCGGGAACTCTTTTGAAAGCGGGCTATTTGCCGAGACAGGAAGACGGGGAGCTATTTATGTTGATGGACTCACTGTTGAAGGCGCAACCTAATCAGGTCGCGGCGATCTTGGGCAAAAATCTTTCAGTAACACAAGTACAGGATATATGTTCCCTCCTCATCAATGTCAACACTGATAAGTGCTTTTTGTTTTGCGAAATTGCAAAAGCAGATCCTCGTTATATAAAGAAAGCCTTTAATGGGATACAATCTCTTTTTCGCCAAAATCGGATTCAAATTCAAAAAGAAGCGATAGAGATGGTTGAAATCATTGTTAAAAATAAAGAAAGTGTCGACAGCTCGGTGATTGAAGAAGCGATTGTGATGTTGATGGAATTGACAGCGCAAGGAGTCGCCATTGAGGAAGCAAAAGCGGCTATTGGTGAGCTTTCAGGAAAAGCAGATCGAGGCTTGATTGGAACGTTCCTTTCCAATTTAAAACAAATCATAGGCGAGAGTTCGAAGGAAAACGTTCAAAAATTAATAAAAGATTCGAAAGACTTGTTAATTTTACTATAAAAACAATAGTGTAGTAAAAAAAGACTGTACTATTCTTTCGCCATGAGCGTGCGCTACCGCCTATTTTTAATCATCAGCGGATTGTTCGTCTTCATCGCCGTCTGCTCCGCTTTTTTGGAAAATTATGTGATGAAGCGGGAGCTTGCCAAAGCGCAGGAAGGGGTACGCAGCAAAATTCTGGAGTTAGGCGAAAAGAAGAGAATCGACCTGCAGAGCTTCCTCACCACCACGATTGTCGAAAACGAAGTGAAGATCGATGCCATCTTGACAAATCTCTCGACTTTCACACAGCAGGTGCTGCGTTTTGGCCCGACGGAGAGCAATATCAAGCATGGGACATGGGTGGGTGCTGCCGATCTCCTTCTAGAATACAAGTGGATCGATTTCATTCAAAATACCAATGAGGGGAAGACAACAGCGGCGATTGTGCCCCAGCCTTCCATTCTCGCTTGTGCCTACCGCATCGATATCGACCCCGATTTGTGCTGGATCTACTCTGGCGATCTCAATGCCCATCCCGACCCTTATATCGGCGTTAGGGTTCCTTATACAAATGCCGCATCGCCCTCGCACATCGCCGATGATGGCGAAGTCGTCCCGCAAAGCTATGGAGGCGTGCCTTCGGCTTTTTTACTGTTTGATGCAAAACAGATGGCCGCGGCACAAAACGGCAATGCACCCGTTTTACAGCCTATGGATGGCAAATCTTGGCCTCCAGTCCATGTCAATTGGGCCCAAGGGTATGTTCTTGAAATCGATCCGTTTGTCAATGCTTTCCGAAGGGCAAGAGAGCTCTTGAAAGAGGGAAAATTAAAACAGCCCCAATTTTCTCCCGAAGAGGTTTTGGCAAAAATCGAGCAAGGGGAGGACTCGCAAGGGGGAGTTTTGAATGCTGTGCCCGAAGAACCCCTTCTTGCTGCGGCTTCGACCGAAGTCGCGATGAAGCAAAAGCTCGAAGAATACGCACTGCGCTATACACAAATCGACATGATTTGGGCAATGATCGCTATTTACAATAGCGGCATTTTCGGCAAAGATTTGTTCTCATTTCCTTCCCCTCCGGCATCAGCCGTATTTGCTCTGAATCACAACGTCGGCCTCGGAGTCAATGCGAAAGATGTCTTGTTTCCTGATATGCTTTTTGACGATGCTCGCTATTTTTCGGAGAATCCGCCCAAAACCTCGAACACGAAACTCGCTGCCAGTATTGCGCTCATCGAATCCCCTGTCTCCGACCATGTTTTCTTTGGAAACACTGTGCGGTTTGGCATTGGAGAAAAAATCGGATATTTAACCATCGCCTGCGATGCCGATATCTTTCTTCAACACCTTGTCCTTGCGATCCGCCAAGCGGCCATCTTGTACATGGACGGGCCTTTGAGCGCTTATGGAATGAACGGAGAAAAACTCCATTCGCGTTCTCAAACGCTCCCCTTTTCGGAAATGGTCGGTAATAAATCTGGGATTGTCTCTTGGCACGGAGTTAATTATTTTTATCTCAATTTGCAGCCTTTTCCCGACATGGGCCTGCATGTCTTTGTTCTCAATCCTGAGGAAAAGGAGTTTGCCTTCATGCGCGATCTCGAAGAGGGGAGCGAGCAGGTGGCCAAATCGATTTTATTGAATATCCACATCGCTGGCCTCATCGGATTGGGACTAGCCATTGTTTTGATCCTTGGACTCTCGCGAAGAATAACTAAGCCGATCATTCAGCTTGCCAAGGCAACGGAAGATGTGGCGGAAGGGCGTTTGGACCAGATTGAGCTCACGCTGCCTCCTTTGAGGCATCACGATGAAATCGCTGTTTTATGCCATTCGTTTGAAGAGATGGTGAAAGGGCTGCAAGAGAAAGAAAAAGTGAAAGGCGTGCTCAACAAAGTCGTCTCGAGAGAGATCGCTCAGGAAATTTTGAATGGAACTGTGCATTTAGGGGGAGAAGAAAAGGTCGTGACGGTGCTTTTCGCAGACATCCGCGATTTTACAAAAATCACACAGAACATGCCACCCAAAGAGGTCATCGAAATTCTCAACACTTGCATGACAAAGATTTCCCATATCATCGATGCCAATGGAGGCGTGATCGACAAGTATGTCGGCGATGAGGCGATGGCGCTGTTTGGCGCGCCTATCTTTTGCAAAGACGCTGCGATCAAAGCGATCCGCAGCGCTTTAGAAATGGAGGGTGATTTAAAAGAGTGGAATCGGCAGCGAGAGGCGCGTGGGCAGACTGCCATTGAAATCGGCATTGGCATTCACACCGGAGCGATGCTCGCAGGGAACATGGGCGCGGAAAACCGTTTGAACTATACCGTGATCGGATCGAACGTCAATTTAGCGGCTAGATTGTGCAAAGCAGCAAAAAGGATGGAAATTTTGGTCTCAAAAGATACACTGAATGAACCGCTTGTTAAAGAGACATTTGTTTACGAGGAGATGTCCATGAACACCTTCAAAGGTTTCGATCAGCCGATCGAAGTCTTTCGCATAAATGGTTTAAAATGAAAAAGGGATTGAATTTTCGCCAAAAAATCATCTTAAGCCACGTCCTTCTTTTCTTGGTGTTTGCTCTTTTTTCTTTTCCTTTCATCGAGAAGACCGTCAGTCGGATTGTCTTTAACAATTTAGAAATGAACTCTTTCAACCTTTTGCACCGCATTCAAACGGCAAAAGATGAAACAGAGATGATCGCTCGTCTCAAAGAGTCGGAGGGATATTTCTTTTTCCGCGTTTCACTATTCGATGCGAAGGGCGCAGCCCTATATGATTCCTCGAAAGGAGAATTCAGCCCCGAGGCACCCTCGATCAACCTTCCCGCTTCCGAACTCGAAGAAATTTTGCAAAAAAAAGTTGTTTTTCGCGTCGGAGAATCTCCGGTCTATGCGGCCAAGCTCGCCTACGTGGAGATAGCCTTTGACGTCAACGGCAGCAAATACATTTTACGAACCGCGATCCCCTTCTCTCAAGTCGAAGAGTTCACTGCGCAATTCAAACTGTGGTTTTTTGCTTTTTGCGCATTGGCCCTCCTATTTTTTGGTTCGGTCACTTGGCTGATTTTCCATCGGATTAACTATCCCATCCGCCAAATCGTCACAGCGATCAAGCCCTATCAGAGCGGGCAGGAAGAGATCATCCCCCGATTAGAGCTCAGTAAGTCGATCGATGAGGAAGATGACTTTTATAAATTGGCCCAGACTCTCAATTCGTTGTCGGACAGGCTCCGCCTTCAGATTAAAAACATCACTGATGAGCGCAATGAAAAAGAGGCGATCCTCGAATCTCTTGGCGAAGGAGTGATTGCCGTCGACGCGGAGATGAACATTCGCTACATCAACTTTACTGGGACTAAAATGATTGGCGTTCCGAAAAGACAGCTCCTTGGAAGGCCCTTTCCGCTTACGGAAAACAAACCCTTCTCCGTGCTTTTGGAAAAATGCCGTTATTTGCTCGAAGCTTGCCAGGAAAAGATCAACGTTCTGACCGATTCGATCTCGGTTGGCGATGGAAAAAAGATCTATCTCGATCTAATCGCCGCGCCCAAAGCGCAACGCAATGGCGCAATTTTGGTCCTACAGGACAAATCGAGCCATTACAAGGTTCTCGAAATGGGAAAAGATTTTGTCGCCAACGCCTCGCATGAATTGCGTACGCCCATCACGATCATCAAAGGATTTGCCGAAACGTTAGAGGACCTCCCCGAACTTCCGCGCGAAATGGTCGTCGACATCACTGAAAAGATCGTCCGCAACTGCCAGCGGATGGACACCCTTGTCAAAAACCTGCTGACGCTGGCGGACCTAGAAAATTTGCCCGAGTCGCGCTTTCAAGAGTGCGACCTTGTCGCTCTTGCGGAAACGTGCAAGCAAGTTGTCCGCGCTGTTTATGAGACGGCCCAAATTCAGATTGAGAAGAGCAGCGAGTCGATCGTCGTTGCAGCCGATCCCGATATTTTAGAGCTCGCCATCATCAACATCCTCGACAACGCAGCGAAATATTCCAACCCGCCGGCAAAAATCACCGTCAAGCTCGACCAAAAAGGCGAAGAGGCGACGATCGCCATCTCTGACCGCGGCATCGGGATCCCCCCTGCCGACCTCGAACACATCTTCGAGCGTTTTTACACCGTAGACAAAGCCCGCTCGCGAAGGCTCGGCGGCGCCGGCCTTGGCCTCTCGATCGTCTGGACGATCATCGAAAAACACCACGGAACAATCTCCGTAACTTCAACCGTCGGCGAAGGCACCACCTTCACCATCCGCCTTCCGATTCTACGTCCTAGTTAAATAAAAGGACATACTTCATCTCTATCCAAGACATCTTCAGCTCGATGCTGGGTGAGTTTTGCTTCAATTTCAGCGGCAGTTGGTAAGGTGCCACGAAGTTCTTTTGGCAGTGCATCCATGATGTTCACAGCGTATTCTGAAACTCCCATTGGCATCGTGCTTCTTTCTAAAGAATATTCGACTTTCAAATCATTTTTCGTCCGACAAATAATCATGCCAATGGAAGGATTGTCGGATGGATGTTTCAGTTGTCGATCTACGGCTGCAAGATAGAAATTAAGCTTACCGGCATACTCTGGTTTGAAATCAGTTGTTTTGAGTTCCACTACACAGAAGCAGCGCAGCTTGATATGATAAAATAGCATATCCAAGTAATAGTCATCTCCAGCAATTTCTATATGGTATTGTCTGCCGATGAAAGCAAATCCTTGGCCTAGCTCAAGAATGAGCTTTTCAAGATTATCTACTAGTCCCCTTTCCAGTTCTTGTTCTACATAATTATCTTCCAGGGTCAGAAAGCTGAAGTTGTAAGGGCTTTTTAGAATATCCTTTGCCAGCTCCGAGTGGGGAGCTGGGAGCCTCACTTGAAAATTAGTGATTGCTTTTCCTTTTCTCTCATAAAGATTAGATCGAATCGCCTCCTCTAAAACTCTGCCACTCCATCCATTTTTTATGACCTCTTGCGCATACCATTCCCTCTTAGAGGCGTGTTGTAACTTCTCTAATAAGAGTATGTTATGCCACCAAGGCATTTGTGCAAGCAGTGCCTGCACAAATTCTGGATTGGGGTAAACTTCTGCGAATTTCCGCATATATTTTAAATTCCGCACCGAAAAACCAGATACCCCTGGAAAATCCGTGCCCAAATCTTTTGCCATTCGTTCAATAATCTTTGACCCCCATCCCTCCAAAGCCTGTTTTTCAAGGATAGATTTACCGATAGACCAGTAGAGAAGAATAAGTTCTTTATTCACGGTGAGGCTGGCTCTAATCTGAGCCTCTCGAATCCTCCGCTTAATTTCTTCTAAAAATTCTGTATATCCGTTAGGGAAGATAAAGGAGGAGGGAAGCCCCGAGTCTGTAATTGGATTCGTTGTCATAATACCTGCCTTAGCAGGAAGAAATTTTTTCATTTTTCAATTGCGAAGTCAATGATTTTTCTGCATTTTTTTAGGCAGATCAGAAAAGGGAGATATTTCAGGGGTGACTAGAATATGATCCAGAGGATCTTCGCAGCCCAAAGCAGGTGAGCTTTGCGAACAGGGGGCGGGGACAAGGACACGAAGTGTCGTGTCCCGACATGAAAAAAAGGCGGCCTGGTTTAAGGCCGCCTAATTACTTTTTTTCTTTATTGAGTCACAATGTATTTCGCGCCGATGTTATTGAGAGCGTTGATATAACCATTTTCGATGGTTTGTCTGACGATGGCGTAGTTGCCGTTGGAGTTGTGGTCGTCGATCACCGAGAAGCGGATCTCTTTGAAGGAATGGGGGAATTCCTGGGTGATCAGCTCCATGGCCATTTCGCAGAAATGCTTGGGAGGATTGCGGAAAGCGCCGCATCCGAGAGGAATGAGCACGACAGCGTCGTGGCCATTGTCTTCGGCCATTTGGAAAATTGTGCGGATCTTTTCCTTTGTTTCAAAAGCTTCCTTCTCGGGAAGGCGAGATTCCCCATTGATATGAATCAATTTCTTCATCTCGTTTTCAGGGACTCTATTATGTTTCTGATGCTCTTCGTTGAAGTTGTGCGCGGCCATGACTGCAACGGCAGTTTCAAAGGGCTGATCGAGGTAAGGATAGCCATCTTTCTCTTCTCCGCGGAAGACGGGCACATGGGAAACGTACAGGCCGGCGCCCGGTCCGCCGTGGCTGAGCGGGTAGAAATTTCGGGTTTGGACATTTTGAGTAGTGTCGGCAGCGATGCTAAGGCCTGATCTTCGAGAGATGTTTTCTTCTTGTGCGCCTGCCCCTGTTTTGTATCCGCCGCCAAAGTGGTCGTCGCTGGCAGCGTCAAGGACGATGGGATTTAAGCCGCGTTCTATGCAATCTTTGGTTGCGGTTAAGCAATCCTTGCGTTCCATAAAGATTTGCGTTGCGTATTTTCCTTGGCGTTGGAAAGGGCCGTTGGAACCTGTGAGGCGATAAAGAGAGTCGACGGAAGGCTTCACATTCAGCGAGACTTTTTTTCCTTTCGAATTGATGTAATAGCCTTGGCGAAGAGTTTCTAAAGTCTCGTTCATGATGCCTGTTCGATAAGCTTTTCGACCTGCGTCGTCCATCGCAACAAGATCAATGGCCAAGGGAAGTGAAGATTTGGGAAGGTCATGAGTCGGCGCACCTTCTATCAATTTATCGCTTGTGATTTTCAAAGTTGGAAGCAGCTGGAAAAGGAAAGGACGAAGACAAGGATGCGCTTCGGCATAGGCTTCAGCAAGAGCGAAGTAGGATTCTCCTTTTGCCGCCGGCCGAGGGACCGATTGCATGTTTTGGAGTATCAAAAGAATGTATTGGGCGAGCGCATCTAGGGATGCTATCTTGGCCTCATTTTTCTTTTTGCCTGCGAGTGAAGCGTCTTGGTCGATCGATGCCCATTCTGTCCGCTTGGTTTCAACCGCGGTTTGCAGAGCATGGATTTTGTTTCGATAGTCTCCGAGATAGTTTTTAAAAGTCGTCGCCTTATTATCGGCAGGTGCATCGTGATTCAGTCCAAGTAGCGAATCTTTACCGAAAGTAGCGCCTTTATCGGTTGGCTTGCCCATTGTTTCCCAATGCTTTCCATAAAGTTCGTTCTTGATTTGGGTGGGAAGATTGTCGAAAATCTGATAAGCGGCCTGGCTATCGTTCTTCTCAAAAGCTTCGGTGATTTGGACCATGGCGGCGTGCACTTTGGCAAGTTCCACAGCGGATGCTTTTTGTTGGGGGGTCGAAAAGCAGCGCTGTTCTAGATTTTTGAAGGAGACTTCGCCGAAATTATCGTGGGCAATAGGATTGCTCCCTTCTGGTCTTCCGCGGACGAACCACAGGGCTTCATAGATCGCCTTTTCGATGGGAGTTGGAAGAGAGGAAATTTCATTCAGAGCTTGCTGTTCTTGTCCGCTTTTTAGCAAAAACGCAGCGCGGTCCATGGTTTGAAGAGTCGTGAGTTTCGGTTTTGGGGGCTGGCCGTTGCTCGCTGCTTCTCCGATGGAAAAGGATTGGGGTTGGCGAGCATTTTGGGAATACCCATTCATGTTGATGTGGGGATAAGGAATATTGGTGGAATTTGTGAATTGTTGGTGGGTGATAACGGGAGCAGGAGGCTGTAGAGAGAGGATTCTGTTGTTGAGATGCTGGATTTTTTTTCCGATGTGCTGGATAGCCGATGGATCTACAAAATTGAGGGTCCTAATGTAGTTAATGACGTTTTGCAAGGTTTTTTCAGCGGCGGCAAGGTCAGCTGTCTTTTCTGTTTGAGATTTTTGCGGAAAAAGGTCTAGTTTCCATTCATACTCATCTAAATCTTGGGAGCAGAGAAATATGTTTCTGAAAAAATCAGATGGTTGGATAGATTGCGCCATTTTAAAACTCCATATTAACAAATAATTAATTACTTAATGCATATATATTAGCATTAAATGTGATTAAACAGAACTTTGTTTTTTTATGGCGAGTCCGGTTTTTTCATCTTTTCCCCCTCTTTCTTTTCTCGATTTAAACTGTTTGGAGTAATCGATATAGGGTTCTATGGAAGAAAAATTTGAAAATTGGGCGGGATTTTTCGTGACGAGAGCTTGGAGCTGTTCTTTAGAAAAGTAGCAGTGTTTATTTAATTCTGTTCGCTTCTTTTCCTCTTCGAGAAAAATGTGCGTAGTTATTTCTTTACCGAGCACCGCCTCCAATAGAGCCGCGCTGGCAAAACTGAAAGAAATGGCGATATTTTCTTTGCCGATAGCAAGGAAATCTCCAAGAGGAGGGATCCCTGCTTTACCGACTTCGTATTGGTTTGTCCCCTTCAGCATTTTGTAATAAATTTTTTTAATCTCTGGGTCGTCGAGATGGATGTCGGCTAAATTTTCCAACTCAGGGTTTTTACGGGCCTTCGTCAGCATTGCATCCAAAATGCGGTATTCGATGTTTTCAGTTTTATAGAGATTTTTGCCATAAAGAATGCGAAACAAGTTGGCCAGTGGTTCATAAAGGGAATGGAGTTTGAATTCTGCTGCATCTTTGATCAAGGGAGTCAGGTTGAATTTCGATGTTTCCAAGGGAGGAAAGAAAGTTCTATAGGAGACGAAGTTTTTTGTTGTTTGTTTCGTTGTGGGATTTGTCGTTTTAGCGGGAGTCGGCTCTGTGGTGAATTTAGAATAGGCTTTTCTGATAGTTTTATTCTGTAGATTGCTTTCGACGCGATTGTAGCTGTCGAAGACGGTTTCCGTGAGAATAAAGCTCTTCTGCTCTTTTAAAAAATTAAAAGCGAAGAAAGAAAACACGAACAAAAAAGCAAAAATCAAAGGTAATATATTCATGGTGAGCTCGGATAAGTGGCCTTTTCTTCGGGATCATTGAGAAAAAAGGCGAAAGGAACCGCTTTGCCATTCCAATTCAGATCGAACTTGGCCATCAGCGGTTTATTTTCTTCTTTTTTGGTCCAAACTCTCTTCCATTCTCCTTTTTTGGAGTCGAAAAGCTCGCACTGGAATGAGCTCACGTTATCCAGGAGGACCTCGATCCGCCCTTGTCCATTTTCTCCCCAACTCGCCAAGCAAAGCTCCTTGTTCTTATTTAGAAACAGCATTCCTTCGAGGACTCCGCGCATGTCAGGTTCCATATCGACTTTTTGGTTATAGAGGGCGCAAAGGGCGGGGCCGATCGTATCTGGATGTTTTTCTAACCACAGAGGATTTTCCCCATCGAGGGCGGCGAAAAGATTTTTTACTCTTTGTTGAAATAGCTCGAGGTAAAGAATTTTTTGCTTGAGTTCTTTGGCGGCGATATTTTTTTTTGCCCCTTGGTAAAAGCAGTTGAAAAGTGCCGTCAGCAAGAATCCCAAAAGGGCCATTGCAATGATGATCTCAAGTAAAGTGAGAGCGCGTTTGTGTTTCATAGAGGAAAAAGCATGGAGAAACCACGCTTTTTTTCCAAGGGTGCAAAAAATTTACTTGTGGAACCGCTTTGGCGGCTTCAGAGCAAACCAGCCGAGGACAATTGCCAATAGGGCATAGATGGCCATGCTTGTCCAATCGGGCAGAAATGCCTTTGCAGAGGTTGGGATAAAATGGCCGACAGCAAGTAAAGCGATGATGACGCCTGTGCATGCGTCGCCGGCAATAAGGCCGGAGGCAGCGAGAATGCCCCTATTCATAGCACTCCCTGTCTTTTCACGCTTTTTGACAAAGGCTGAGACGAGGCCGCCGACCATGATTCCTGTACTCAGCGAAAGAGGAAGATAAAGGCCGATTGCAACGGGAAGAATCGGCACCCGCAAGACCTCGAGCAATAATCCTAGAACGGCGCCGACAATGACAAGGGTGGTAGGAATATCGCCTTGAATGACGCCTTTGGCAATCATCGCCATCATTGTCCCTTGCGGCGCTGGCAATTGCTTCGACCCGAAACTATAAGCTGAATTGAGCAGATAGAGTGTGCCTCCAATGGCGAGCGCCGGAAGAAAGATTCCGATGATCTCTCCGATCTGTTGCAAACGGGGTGTGGCCCCAACTAGGAACCCTGTTTTCAAGTCCTGCGAGGTGGTGGCGCCGAGGCAAATCGCTACGTTGGCGACCACGCTCATCGTCAAAGCGGCGATGAGATAAATCCTTTCCGTCCACCCGAGCATCACAAACACAAGACAAGTGATCAGTAATGTAGTGATGGTCATTCCAGAGACTGGACTGCAGCTGCTGCCGATAATGCCTACTGTGAGTGAAGTGACAGCGACAAAGAAAAAACCGAGGAGGACGAGGAGCACGACTGTCAAAAAGTTCATGGGGAGACCAGGGAACAGCCATAGTATTAAAATAATGGCTGCCGCTCCCAAAAGGAGCCAGCGCAATGAAATATCGCGGTCTGTGCGAAGAGGTTGTTGTTTGAGTTTCATCCCTTGAAACAGTTCATCGAACCCAACTTTCAGTGTTTTCCCAATGAGAGGCGCTATTTTGATCAAGCTCATCAGTCCCCCGACGGCAATCGCGCCAGCGCCTATGTAGCGAATGTAGTCGGACCAAATATCGTCCGCACTCATTTGGGCAATCGGCGCACTGCCTGGGAAAACTGCAAGGGTTGTACTCCCGAACATTTGGATCAAAGGGATCAAGACCCACCACGCAAGCGCGCCGCCAGCAAATAAAAGGCCGGATTTGCCCGGCCCGATAATGAAACCGACGCCTAGCAGCGCCGGTGTACAGTCCATGCTGAATTCCGTTTTTTGGAATTTAGCGATGGTCCAAGATGGCGCTTCCTTAAAAAAATAAAATGTGTTGCAGCAGAGCTTGTATAATGATCCGACGATGATGCCGAGAAACGCCATCAATGCATACGATCCGGCAGACTCACCGGACTTCAAAATTTCTGCGCATGCGGTCCCTTCGGGAAATGGAAGAGTTTCGTGTTCTTTGACGATGAGATAGCGTCGCATCGGGATCATGAACAACACTCCCAAAATGCCACCGAGCGCTGCGAGCAAAAAAATTCTCGATATGGACGGTGGCTCGCCAAGCAAAAAGAGGGCAGGCACAGTAAAAATGATCCCCGCTGCCAATCCTTCGCCCACCGAAGCAATCGTTTGAACGATGTTGTTCTCTAGGATGGATACTCTCTTGAAAAAAGAGCGCAAAATCGCCATCGACATCACCGCTGCTGGAATGGAAGCGGAAACGGTGGTTCCCACTTTTAATCCAAGATACGCATTCCCGACGCCAAAGACGAGGCCGAGAAGAACTCCTAAAACGATGGAGCGGAAAGTGAATTCTCGCGTTTGAATGTCTTTTGCGGCAATATAAGGTTTGTGCGACGTCATAACCTCACCATGCGTGATAATTATTTTTAGTTCAACTAAATGGAATTGTGAAAGAAAGGGTTGTGACCACGATAAGTGAAAAAATAAACATTTTTCGCGCCCAAAGCCGGTCATTAGATGAGGCAAACCCTTTTAAACATAAAACAAGCCACACGGCGCCCAGCAGCGCGGATGCGGCAAGAAACAGGGAACCTGTAAAGTGAAACAACGTCAGCAGGCAGCACACCGCAGTGAATGCAACGATATACACAGCCATCGAAATTTTTGCAGTGCGGATCCCCTTTTTTAGGGGAAGGACAGGTATCGAGGCATTTTTGTACTCCTCAAGCCTGTAGATGGAGATCGCATAAAAATGGGGCATTTGCCATAGCATCACCACGGCGAACAGGAGCAAGGCGCATAGGTCAAAGCGCCCACTTGCAGCGCAGTAGCCGACGACAGGGGGCACGGCGCCAGCGAAGCTGCCGATGACCGTTGCGTGGATGGTGCGGTATTTATAAAAAGTGTAAAGGGCGACGTAAATAAAGAAGCCGGATAAGGCCAGAGAAGCGGTCAGGAGATTGGTAAAATAGGCGAGCGTGAATGTCCCTAATAAACCGAGAATAATGGCAAGGACAATGCCGTTTTTTTGCTTCACCTGTCCGGTCACAAAGCCTCGATTTTTCGTTCTTTCCATTTTTTCATCGGCGCTTCTGTCGATGTAATTATTAAAAATACAGGCTGAAGCGATAATCCCAGAAAGGCCTGCGATCATCGCTAAAAAAATCGAAAAGTGGAAGTTCAGTCTCGAGGCGAGGGCAAACCCCCCAAATGCGGTGATGGCATTGCCCATCAGAATGCCAGGCTTAGTGATCAAAAAATAGGCGCGTACTGTGTTCATCAATGCACCATTAAATTGTAATTGAGATTGTTCATGATCCATAAAGAGCCGCCAATGATCAACACGATGACCAGCATTGTGAAGAGAAAGGTGATGATGTTCCAGCGCGGCTTCGACTCCATTCCTAAGTGCATGAAAAAGACGAGCTGGATCAGCGCTGAGGCGACAGCCGATGAGACAATTGTTAAAGAGAGTAGCCCATCCGATAGGTGATGTTGCGTGACAATTCGGTAAGCTCCAGCGATGAGCAAAAACGAGAGCACATATCCGATGAACTGCGGTTTTAAACTGACGTTCCAACCGTGATGCGGATCGATCATACAACCCCCAAAAGATAGACAAAAGAGAAGATGAAGGTCCAAATGATGTTCAGGAACTGCCAGAATATCTTTAAACAGGTCAGCCTGCGCAAGCTTACATGCGTGATCCCCTCAAGCATGACCGGCACAATCAAAACGATCACCCAAATCAGGGCGAAGATCATGTGGACCCCATGTGTTCCGACCAAGGTAAAGTAGACAGAAAGAAAGGCGCTCTTGTCCCAGCTGTGTCCTGACTTAACCAGGCGGAACAAATCGTAAAACTCCATGCCCGTGAAGAGAAGACCCAGCAAAAAAGTGATTCCAAACAGAACAAATGTCCATTTTTTATCTTTCCGATGCGCCATCGCCGTACCGAGTCCTATTGTCAAGCTGCTTGTCAGTAAAGTGAGCGCTGGAGCGAGCGTGTAAGGAAGATCATAAATGTCGCGTATGCAGGGGCCCCCGAAGGTGCTGTGCGCGAGCACCGCATAAGTGGCAAACAGCGTTCCGAACAAAACGAAGTCTGTCAACAAATAGAGCCAAAAGCCAAACGTTGTCCGAGAGTAAAGGTCGCGATGCGGATCGGGAAATGTCTCGTGTGGGGGATTTTGAATCATGCTTTTTTCTCGTATTGCTCAAGTTCTTCGGGTGTGATGTGATACCCGGGATGTTTGACATAGAGGTGCGCGATGACGCAAGCGACCATGCCGATGGCGCTGATGAGAGCCAGCCAGAACATCCACCAAATCAGCCCAAATCCGAAGAGAAAACTGAAAACGCCGATGTAAAAACCCATCGAAGAATTGTTTGGCATATGGATCTCTTCATATTTGGGCCTTTCGGCTTGTTTCATGTGCTTCATGACCCAAAAGGGGTCGCGGGAATGCACTTCCGGAGTGATGGCGAAATTGTAAAACGGGGGAGGCGACTTTGTCGACCATTCCAAATTTCTCCCATTCCAGGGGTCTCCAGTCGTATCCCGATTTTCATTGCGCTGTCTGTAGCTGACAATCGCTTGCCATAGTTGCAGGCCAAAGCCGCAAAGGACGAGATAAGCGCCTGCGCCCGCAATCAAGAACAAAGGCTGCCACTCGGGCACATCATAGTAATTTAATCTCCTCGTCGCTCCCATGAATCCAAGAAGATACAAAGGAGAAAAGGCAATGACGAACCCGATGAGCCAGCACCAAAAGGCCCATTTGCCTATTGTTTCATTCAATTTAAAACCGAAGAATTTGGGAAACCAGTAACTGTACGCGGCAAAAAATCCAAAGACAACGCCGCCGATGATCACAAAGTGAAAGTGCGCGATCAAAAACAAGCTGTTGTGCACTTGGAAATCAGCGGCAGGGATCGCCATCAAAACGCCAGCGAGGCCGCCCAGTGTAAAAATCACGATAAATCCTAAAAACCAATACATCGGCGTCTTGAACTGGATTTTCCCTCGGAACATCGTGAAAAGCCAGTTGAAAATTTTAACGCCCGTCGGAATTGCGATGATCATCGTCATGATGCCAAAAAAAGCATTGACATTGGCACCGGCGCCCATCGTGAAGAAGTGATGCAGCCACACGATGAAGGCGAGAAATGTGATCGCGACCAGCGCCCATACCATCGAGGTGTAGCCGAACAATTTTTTTTGCGAGAAAACAGAGACAACTTCTGAAAAGACGCCAAAAGCGGGAAGCACGAGAATATAAACTTCGGGATGCCCCCACGCCCAAAACAGGTTGATGTACATCATCGGATTGCCGCCGAATTCCGCGGTGAAGATCCGCGTGTCCAATAGGCGATCGGTCGAGAGCATGGCAGCTGTCGCTGTTAAAATCGGAAAGGCGAACACGACGAGAATCATCGTCGTGAGCGAGGCCCAGACAAAAATGGGCATCCGCATCAGCGTCATCCCGGGGCAGCGCATCTTTAGGATGGTCACTAAGAAATTAATGCCCGAAAGCAAACTTCCCGCTCCCGAAATCTGCACGCTCCACAGCCAATAATCGACGCCGACCCCTGGGTTGTATTTGATGCCGGAAAGAGGAGGATAGGCCGACCAGCCTGTGCCGGCGTAAAAGCCGCAGACGAGCGAGACGAGCACAAACATCGCTCCGGAAGTGAATAGCCAAAAACTCAAATTGTTCAAAAAGGGAAAGGCCACATCGCGCGCGCCGATTTGCAAAGGCACCACCAAGTTGATGATCCCGAACATGAGGCCCATGCCTACAAAGAAAATCATCGTCACACCATGGGCAGTGACGATCTGTTGAAAGTGGTCTGCGCCCAAATATCCCATCGAATCGCCGACCGCAAAAGCTTGCTGTGCCCGGATCATGATCGCATCGATCAACCCCTTTGCAAGCATGATAAACGAGACGACGATGTACATGATGCCGATCTTTTTGTGATCGACGGAAGTGATCCATTCTTTCCAGAGCCACCCCCACCGTTTATAATACGTCAGCAAGATCAGAACGATCAGTGCGCCAAAGAACATCGATCCGCCGGCAGCCAGCTCGATCCAGTCGTGTTTGAATGCATCTAGTGTGAGTCGACCAAACATTGAGCTTATCCCGAAATTCGAAAAGTTTGATTTTTGAAGGAATTTTTCACAGATTTTAATGCTGCTTCGAAGGACATCCTTGAGAAACTAGGCCAAGAAGCAGCGTTAAGATATGTGGAAAAAGACTCGAAAAGCATGCTTTTCCAATTTCGGGATAGGCTCATCACGGCACCATGTATTTCATTAGGACTTGGTCAAAAAGGTTGGGCTCTGCCGACCCATAATAGGAAATGGGAACATATTCGCTAGGCACCATTAAACTTTGATATTCTGTCGGCCCAAGCATCTTCGGCGATCCTTTCACTTTCTGCACCCACAAGTCAAAATCTTCCTCGGAACTTGAGACAGCCGTAAATGTCATTCCAGCAAAACCGGTCCCGCTGATGTTGGCAGAGCAGCCTCGAAAAGTGCCTGGTTCATTCGCAATCAAATTTAATCTCGAGCGCATGGCCGGCATCGCGTAAATTTGTCCGCCGAGTTGCGGAATCCAGAACGAATTCATCGGCGCATCTGCAGTAATTTCAAAATTTAAAGGGGTGTTCTCTGGAAACTGGATATAATTGATCGTGGCAATTCCCTGCTCTGGATAAAGGAACAACCATTTCCATTGCAAAGCGACCGCTTGGATGACGAGCGGTTTTTTGTCGGAGTCGATTGGCCTGAAAGGATTCAGCTCATGGCTCGATCTGTAAGTGAGGACGGCGAGGACGGCGATGATGACGACGGGAACGCCCCACCAGCAATACTCGGCGATGTAGTTATGTTCCCAGTCGGGATGATGTTTTCCTTTTTCGTTGCTCTCGCGATAAATCCAGGCAAACGCCCAAGTCAGAATGAACACTGGGATGACGACAATCAACATGAGCAGCGAAGAGGTGACGATCAGATCGCGCTCTTTTTCACCGATCAGCCCTTTCGGCTGCAAGACCGGGATGCTATTGTTGCTGACGTAATAGACAGTATACGCCGTTAAGGCGAGGAAGAGTAAAACTAAAAGGGCGATCTTAAAGGCTTTCTTCATCTGATGAAAAAATGAATAAACATTTCTTCGTCATAAAGAAAGCGGGCCAAAAAGTCTAGTTCAAAAAACTCTACTCCTTCCAAGACACTAGATGGGGATTGGGATCGAGAATCGATTCGTACTGCGCTTTGGAACCGAACTTGCCATCAGGGTCCAGCCGTTCATAGCGTCTATATTTGGCAATGCGGTCCTCTTGCTTGGCCCAGCCGTAATGTTTGAGCCTCCATTCCGATGCGGTAATAGGAAGCTGTCCGTAGGATTGAGGAAAGCTGCCGCAATGCTGCGCAGTTTCACGCCATTCTTCTTTCATTCCAGGTTGATGACGTAGAAGAAAAGGCTTGTAAAATTGATGGGCTCTCCAATTCGCGTCTTCCCTGTATACACCGTCTCCCCAAAAATCATAGAGTCGGAATCCATAAGAGTTAATCCCTGGGATGGAGATCAAATACCCCACATAATTTTTAAAATCCTCTTCAAAAATTTGATCGGCGTCCAAGACGATGATCCAATCCGGATTTGTTTTGCAAGCTTCAGACCACAGTTGTTTACGAAGTACGACTTCATTTTCAAAGAGAGATTTTTCGTTTCTGATAATCGTGATGGGAATGCCTTTAAGCGCGTCTTTACACACTTCAGACGTATTGTCGGTACTCGCATCGTCAATGATCACAGCTTCAGAGATGTAGGCCTTTGCATCTTCAAGTACTTGTCTGAGATAATGATCCGCCTCATTGTGGACTGTCATTGCTAGCGTTAATTTATAGCCAATGCGACAGCATTTCTTAAAATTGGAGACGCCGGGAAGGGATTCGTCGCGATAAATATGATATGCGGGATAGTGCGTATCGACAAATAACGGGACGCCGAGGGCGACAGCGCGAATGCAGAAATGGCGGTCTTCTCCCCAAAAAGTCACATTTTTGATCTTGCTGAAACTCATCCCTTTTTTGAGAGTCTCTTTAGAGATCAATGTGCAGGCTCCAAGACCTCCTACTTCATAAACTCCCGGCCTTTTCAATCGATCGAGAAATGTTTGTTGCCGTTGAACAATTTCTTCCTTTGTTAGATTCTCATTTCCTTTCCTTTCAAAAAGATTGTACTGATCAGAGATCCAAACTTGAGGGAGTGGAGGATAGTTCGGCTGCCAGCTTGTCCAAAAGATTTCTGAAATGATAGGCTTATTTGTTAAAATCAGTTGTTCAATTGTTTTAGGGTGCAGGACAAGATCAGAATCGATTAGAAAGAGGTAGTCATAACCTTTTTCGACAGCATAGCGGATCATCCTGTCTTTAAATTCGCCGAGTTTGCACATCAGCTCGTCATTCCAGCGATGAGTAATGGCATCACATACAAAGACATCGTTGATTTGGCCTACAGGTTCCAAAAAACAGCTTTGACCCTGCTCCTTTGCAAAATCTTGAAGAAGTTGACGAGATTCTTCCACATCATTGTCGTCTACGAAATAATAATCACAAATAAATGATGATTTTTCCAGTTCGAGAAGAGAAAGTAAAAATTCCTTCAAAATGGCAGGTTTTTGCCGGATCGGGCTACCCACTAATATACGGAACGGTTTTTTCTCGCTATCTTTGTCCGGGGTTGCAGCGGTCAGATGCAACACGGGCAGAATTAGAATCAATAACGTTGTTATAGCCTTTTTCATCTTTTAACCTTTCTTTAATCAAATTAGCGATTCGTTCACTTGCTTTTCCGTCTCCATAACAGGACGCTCCCTCAAAAGCTGTTTTTGCAGAGAAGCGCATGACTTTCTCAATTTCGGCCAGAATTCTTTTCTCGTCGCATCCCACTAAAATGGCCAGCCCTTCTTCCAAGCATTCCGGTCTGTCCGTTTCATTGCGTAGAACGAGGATCTTTTTTCCAAGGCTGGACCCTTCTTCTTGGATTCCACCGGAGTCCGTCGCAACAAAATCGGCGGAATCGAGAGCATAGAGAAGTTCATGGTAAGGGAGCGGCGGCCAGACAAGAATTCTTTCCGCTTTTTTCAACTCGCTTTTCTCTAATGCGGCTTGTACACGGGGGTTTGGATGAGTCGGATAAACGATAAACAGTTCTGGATATTTTTCTAAGGCATGTTTCATCGCTAAAAAAATCGATTCGAGACCGCCATTGAATGATTCACGCCGATGAGCTGTCAATAGAAGGACCTTTCTTCCGAGCTCTTTTTGTTCCTTGATCGTTCTTCTAAAGTCTGCCGAAACGGTCAGATCGCCTTGCTCGATACGGTTCTTAATCAGGCGCATAGCATCGACGACCGTATTACCGGTACATAAAATCTGAGCTTCGGGGAAGCCTTCCTTTTTTAGCTGCGCAAAAGCATGGGAGGTTGGTGCAAAGTGATAACTGCTCACCAGCGTGATGATCCGCCGGTTTAACTCTTCGGGAAATGGCCCTCGGATATTTCCCGAACGCAGGCCGGCTTCCACATGCATCACTGGGATATCCAGGTAGAAGGCCGAAAGAGCAGCAGCCATCGCTGAGGTCGTATCCCCTTGGACGACAACGATAGAAGGTTTTAGCGACTCGAAAAGGCTCTTTGTTTGTTTTAGGACACTTTCAGTGATGTGGAATAGATCTTGTCCCGGCTTCATGATCTTCAGGTCGTATTCGGGCTGGATGTCGAAAAGGGAAAAAACCTCGTTGCCTATATCTGCATGCTGTCCCGTCAAGCAAAAAACGACGGGGATTTTTTCTTTCTTGAGCTCAGCGTAGACAGGGCTCATTTTAATGATCTCGGGACGTGTCCCTGCAATAAGAAGTACGGGTCCCGAACACTGCTTTTCTGCGCAAAGGATTTGAGTGCAAAGCAGCAATAAACTGTAAAAAATAGCTCTCAGCGTTTTGGCCCTCTATTTGGAAGATTTTCTCTCAGGACCGTATTGAGCTCATAGGGAAACCAATCGGATTTTTTCGTGATCAGTTGGATCCTGTCAACTTCTGAATTCGGATATTCCCCAACGGCATGGACGGGACTGATGACCATGTCGAAATCAGCTAGTCTTGAAGCCATCATGGAAAGATTGGATTGTGTCGTGATCAAAACATCGAATTTTTGCATGGCAAAAAAATCTTGGACGACATAATTGACATCTGGCTTTTCCAAAGCTTGGATGTTAAAGAGGATATCCTCGCTTGTAAAGCGGCCTTTTATCTGCTCTAAAAATTCCAGTGGCGTCTTGGTATCGCTGAAAATAAAGACATGCATGGGTCTTTTACCGTTCCATTCATAGACCCTTCGTATTTGCCTTTCGTGATAATTTAAAGAGGGCATCTTTAATGGAAAACATTTTGGTGAGGCCTCAGCCGTGTCCGGTCCGCTCAAATGACGGATATGGTCCGCGACATTGAGGCGTCCTGTTACAGTAAAATCGGGAATGGGAATTTTTGGCTGCAGCGACTTTCTCAAATAATTAGCAAACGCCTTTTCTTTCCAAGGGATGACCAAGGCGGAGGTCCACCATGTGTAGGGCCAGTCCCATTCAGAAGTGTCGGCAGGGAAATAATCTACCACAAACAGGGTAGGCGGGGTGTTGGGATCCTGAATCTTTCGGAAGAATTCCGCAAGAGTGTCTGCGGATTTAATGTGAAAGATCTGGCAGTACTGTTTAGCATTCTCTGCAAAGGGAATAGACTGATACTCGATCGTTAAAAATTCGCTATTGGGAAAAGGACGGCTTAAGAAAGGGAGCTTTGTCGCATAGCTCAAATAACGCGCATGCGAATATCCCAAAATTTTATCGCCAAATCGCCCTGGGCAGTATTCATACGAAATGGCATGGCGGGCTTGTGTTGTAAGATCCGTCGACCTAGAGCCGAATAAAGTTCTAAAGAAACTCCGACTTTCCTCTTTTTGAGCGAGACAGTGTTTGTTCACAAACATGTAATCAAATGGGAGATCGGTTGGAACTTTCTCAAAACCATTTTCCTTCAGAAAGGCAGAGAGCTCTGGCAATAAGCATTCTCCCTCGTATAAGTTTTCGACTTCGCAACGTGTGATGATGTACTTGGTTTTTTTGATGAGTTTTCCCATGCCTTGGAGAACTTTAAGCGAAGCTCCTTGGACGCTCATGCAGATGAGATCTACACTCTTGAGATTGTTCTCATTCATCCATTGATCCAGGCGAATGGCTGGAACGGAAATTTTTGCTTGGGAGTAATGCTCGTGGTGTTTGGAAAGTAATTGGAAGCATGAGGATGAACCAGGGTCGTGGATCTTTCCTTCGCGATTGAGAATAGGATAAAAATCGATCTCCCCATCGCCATCCCACAGAGCCTTATCAACAAGGGTCACATTGGGAGTTTGTTCAGCATTGAGCTTGCAAAGGACGAGGCATTCAGGGTTGCACTCGAACGCATAGACATGACGCTTGTAAAATAGGCTTAGACGAATGGCGTCGAGCGCATCACGGCTTCCAATTTCAAAGATCGAAGAAACCTGTTTCTTGTCAATGTACGTCAAAACGGACGGGTGCAAATAAGAACCGGGTGAAGAACTCTGAGGAAAACAGATCAGCTTTGCATTTTCAAGTGTGCATTCCTGATAATCGGGGTAGCCTTTGCCATGGCCTAGGTTGGCAAGCAGCATCGCATACAGCAAAACAAGTGCTTGTTTGAACATCTTGTGAGTTGGGTTTTAGGAAGGATATGAATTTAAGACAATTTTTGTCAAAACGGTCTTTTAACCGAGGGCTTGCCCTTTAGGGGGCGTCGTTGGAGGAATTTCTAATGGCTGCTGCTCGCCTGGGCTGGATTTGACGACAAGCATTTTATAAGTGAAAGAGCGGGGCGCGTATCGATCTTTTTTTTCGTTTTTTTTCCCACGAAATAGCGAAAATCTTTCTTCCTGCATTTTAAAGGAAATCTTAAACGTCACCAAGCGAACCTCTTCCCCCTTTTTTCCTTTTTTCCCCACGGAGTAAAAAGTCGCCTTGCGCTCAAACTTGCGCCCCCCAATAGAATCGAACGCGGGCTTTTCTAATCGAAATTCGCTTTTAGCCTCGTTCGGACTGCAAATTTGCTTCCAGGGAATTTCTTGTCGGTAAATTTTTTCTTTAAATTCGGCGAAGGCTAAATCCGCATAGTGGTGAAACTGCATTCGATAAGCGCTTTTCGTCTCTTCTTTAAGCGCTCTCATTGGGATCTCTGCGAGGGGAAGCACGCAAATACTGACCAAAAAAAGCGCGATGAGCAGCTCGAGCATGAGGAAAGAGCGTTGACCGGATATGCGTCGAACGCTAATCTTTACCCTTCGTTTACTAATGAAATCTATGCAACTCAAAGGCAAAGCTCTTTTCAATCTTCTCAGGATTAATTGGCTGGAAGACCGTAAAGCCGACGTTAAGCCGTGGCAGGTGGAAGATTTACGCGATGTCGACATTCAAGAATTATATGCACGTTTAAAAAAGCTCGGCCTTATTTTAGACGAGCAGGCGTTTTACCTCTATGCTGAAAACTGCAACAGCCCCGAAGAGCTAGTCGATTATGTTTGGATTGAAGAGGAAGATATCGAGGGGCGCGATCAAACATATCTTTTGATTTTTGAACTTTGGCGAAGGCTGATCCCCGATAAACTCGGCCTTTCCATCTTCTGCGATGAGCTCGATCAGCTGATAGAACTCTATGACAGGGGCGAACTAGAGGACGAAGAGCCTCTGCAGCATGCTATGGGAATCCTCGAAGACATTTTAGATGATGCCTTTGACCAGGAAGGGGACGCTCATCAAGTTTTCAATGAAGTCGCCTCCTATTGTGCCCACGATTTGGAGCGCTTCATTTTCGATTACATCTCGGACCAAATTATCGCGAGGAACGAAACACATAGTTCGGAGCTCATCGACGCTTTTGCCGATTACATCAGCGATAAAAGGCAATTTAATTTGTTGAGGGCGCGATTACTGGCTCTTTACGATTTGGAAGCGTCCAATATTCTTTACGGTAGAATTTTGGAAGAACTTGCCGAAGATCCCAACCTCGAGCTCAACTTGCTGGTGGCCGAAAGCTTAATCCGCCATGGCGATGTCCGCCTCTTCATGCAGGCTGTCAAACTGGCCCTTCCGTTGTTAAAAACAGAAGAGGAATTCCAAAATCTATTGGCGATGATCGCGGAATATTACCGATGCCTCGACCGCGAGGAAGAAGAAAATGTCGTTAAGAATTTATTGCAAGCGCGCTCCGGGCGCGCGCCCGAAGCCCCGCTTCATCCTGCCGATGAAGCGCTCTCAAGGGTCGCGCATCTAATGTCTTGAACCTCTCTCGCCTGAAGGCGAGAGATTCTTGCTTCATCGCTCTCCTCAAGGAATAGCTCCGCAAGCTTTTAAGACCGACATCCCGGCGGCCTTTTCTACGATCGCACTGTTCAGGTCGCGTTCTACGACCATTGAACAAGTATCGCACCGATACTCTCGATCACTTAATTTCATGTTTTTTCTTGCGCCGCATTGACTGCATGTTTGGGTGCTTGGAAAAAATTTCCCTGTCTCGACAAAATGCTTTCCTCGTTCTTTAGCCTTGTATTCTAAGCACCTTAAGAAAAAACGCCAACTTGCGTCAGCGATGGACCGAGATAGGCTCTTGGTCCCTTTTTCCAGCAGATTGGCAATACGCAGACCCTCTACACAAATGATGTCGTGGCTTTTGACTACAGAAGTGGAAAGTTTATGCGCAAAATCTTCTCTGCAACGTTTAATGCGGGTATGCAGCTTTGAGAGCTGCTTTTTGGCTTTTAGCCAGTTTTTGCTAAATTTCACTTTTTTGGACAGGCGTCTTGCAAGGACACGCAGCCTTGGCAAGTATTGAGTTAGAAAACGAGGATTGGAAACATATATCGGTTTGTTTGCTGTACCCGTTGCCATGGTGGCAAAAGTTTTAAGCCCCATATCGATGCCGACAGTTCTTTCCTCCTGCAAAGGTACAGGAGCGGGGTCTACAATTTCTCTCTCTGTGGAAAAAGAAACATACCAGTGTTCTCCTTCTCGAAGAATAGTGGTCTGTTTAATTTCTCCTTCAATTTCTCGGGATTTGCGGAATCGCACCCAACCAATTTTTGGTAAATAGACATTTTCTCCTTCAACTTTGATCCCTTGTGGATATCGAAAACTGTCTCGGACTCCTTTGCATTTAAAGCGAGGAAACCCCGGTTTTTTGCCTGTTTTTACATTTTGAAAGAAGTTTTGAAATGCGGTGTCGAGGTTCTTGAGAGATTGCTGGAGGACTTGAGAATGAACGTCTTTAAGCCAGAGGGTGGCTTCTTGTTTTTTGAGAGACACAAGTTCATTGTTTTGTTCGAAATATTTGACCGATTTTCCCTCTTTCTCGTAGGCGGTTTTTCTCTGTTCCAAGCCTCTATTATAGAGAAAGCGGCAAGCTCCGGCAAACTGCGCAAACAATTGGCTTTGTTTATCTGTTGGATCTAGACGGTATTTAAATCCCTTCTTCAAAAGCATGCATCAATGCTAAAATTTGGCCTATGAAAAAGTCAACAGAATTAAGACATGGTAGAACATGCGTATTTGCCATGCATGTGCATTTGGTCTTTGTTACCAAATACAGAAGAAGAGTGTTTACTCAAGAAGTGATGAGAGAATTGAAATTGATCTTTGCGAGCGTGTGTAAGGATTTTGGAGCAATGCTGGTAGAATTTGATGGTGAACTAGACCACGTACATTTGCTTGTCAATTATCCACCAAAAATATCTGTTTCAAAGCTTGTCAATTCTCTAAAGGGAGTTTCCTCAAGGCTCTTGCGAAACAAAGGATACCCTTCTATTCAGCAAGCTCTATGGGGCAAAAATCTTTGGTCGCCAAGTTATTTTGCTGGCTCTTGTGGCGGAGCTTCGATCGAAATTATTCGACAGTATATTGAAGGCCAGGAATCTCCTTCATGATCCGGGTGCACGATTCATCTCGGCCCTGAAGGGCCGAGTTTTCTCGTGTCAGGGGATAAAATTTTCATCGGAACAAAATCCAAGTAGTCGCAAGAAGCGAAGATGTACTTGACCCCGCGCGCTTCGCCGAAGGGAAGTGCCCCTTTGCGCACATTGTGCAAATGGCCAAAGACGCAATACTGCATCTGATACTCTTCCAGGAGGCGCGAGGCTTTGGATGGGTCGAGATCGGCGCTGACGGGAGGGTAGTGAGTCATCGCGATCTTAATTTTGCTGCTTTTGGGGATTTGGGAGAGGCTTAATTTCAGTCGCTCGAGCTCGCGGGCGAAAATTTTTTCCTCTTCCTCTTTTTTATGAGAGAGCTCCTCTGGGGCTTTTACGCGCGCGCGCGGGTTTTCTTGGAACTCGATGTAGCGCTCAAAGGAGTATTCGCTCGTGTCCCATAATCGACTACCGCCGATGGCGGCATCATTCCAGAGAAAGACGCTATTTTGAATAAAGTGAATCGAGGGGGGCATGACTTTGGCCATCTTTGCCGAAGAGGCCCACCAATAATCGTGGTTGCCGCGAAGCAGCAGTTTTGTGCCTGGCAAGGCATCGATCCACTGCAAGTCGATAATGGCCTCTTCCAAGTGCTTGGCCCAACAAATATCTCCGGGGATGAGGACGAGGTCGTTTGGGGAAACGAGTTTTTTCCAGTTGTCGGCGATTTTCTCGGTGTAGTTGTGCCAGGCAGGCCCGAAATCTTCCATTGTTTTTTCAGGAACGCTCAAGGCGAGGTGCAGATCGGAAAGAACCCAGATTGTCATAGAATGAAACCATCAGGAACATGCGTCCCCGATGTCACGATGATAATGCCATCGCGTATAAAAATGCCATCCCCGTCATATTTTTGCTGATTTTTTTTATTGACGAGCTGAACATTGTTGCCGATGGTCGTATGCTCATCGAGAATCGCCTTCTCGATCAAGCAGTTCTCTCCTACGGAGGAGTTCCTCGGCATAAGATCTTCCTCATTCAGAAAAGGCTCATTGAACAATGTCCCTAAAATGATGGAGTCCCGGATGACGGACCCTTTTTTAACGTTGATCCTGATGCCGATAATGCTGTTGCTCACCTCTTTAGCATCGATGATGGAGCCTTGGCTGATGATCGAACGGTTGACGACCGTGTCTCTGATTAAGGGGCTTGGCAAGTTATGTGGGTGGGTGAAGATGGGATTGTGCTCGTCGTAAGTGTTCAAGCAATGCTCCCTTTGGGTCAGGGCTAAGTTTGCTTCATAATAGGACGCGATGGTGCCGATATCTTCCCAATAGCCCTTATAAACATAGGCTGCCGTTTTTCCTTTCTTGAATTGAATTGGGATCAATTCCTTCCCAAAATCGTCGCCTTTTTCTTTCACCAGTTCGAATAAAGCTTTCCGCTTGAAGATATAGATTCCCATCGAACCCAAATAATGGAGGGCGTCGGGATGGGTGATGTGATGTCCTTTTAGAAAAGAAGGCTCAAGGGCGAATTTTTTTAATATCGCGGGATCGGAAGGTTTCTCGAAGAAATCAAGAGCCCGGCAGGAAGAATCGATTTTGAGAAGCCCCATTCTCTTCGCTTCTCTCTCTTCGACGGGAATGGAAGCGATGACCATGTCGGCGTCCTCTTTGATCGCGAACTGGAGCATCTCAGTAAAATTCATGTTGTAGAGTTGATCTCCAGAAAGAATCAGAAAGTACTCAGCGTTAGTTTTTTCCAAATGTTCCAAATTTTGTCTGACAGCATCGGCTGTTCCTTTGAACCATACCTTCCGGTGAAGGGTCTCTTCAGGGCAGAGCATCTGAATTTGTGACTGGCGGAAGTAATCCAACCGATAGGTTTCAAGGATATGCTGCTGCAAAGAGGAGGCAAAGTATTGAGAAATGACAAATATTCGCTGAATATGGGCGTTGATCGAATTGGAGATAGGAATGTCGATCAGCCGGTAGCGACCTCCAAAGCAAACCGCTGGCTTGCAACGGGTTTGGGTCAACGGGTACAGGCGCGTTCCTTGGCCGCCAGCTAAAATAATCGTGGCGACTTTGTCCATGATCTCTTTCTTTTTGGGCTTGGCCGGGGACACGAAGACCTCGCATAGCGCTCTCAATAAATTTTTATATCATATTATTTAATTACAGATCAATTCGATTTTTGTCGAAATAGAATTGATAGCACAGGGAATAGTCAGTTGTTTGTTTCAAGGAAGAGCGAGGATATTGATTTTAAGTTCTTGCAGCGAGATCTTTCACTTCATGCGCATGATAGCTCGACCTGACGAAAGGCCCGCAGTACATCTGCTTGACGCCGATCGAATGGCCGTATTCCTCATAATGCTTAAATTGCGCAGGGGTGACAAATTTTTTAACGAGAAGTTTTTTTTGGCCGGGCTGAAGGTACTGCCCGATGGTGATGATATCGCATCCCGCCTGGTGGAGGTCTGAGATCGTCTGTTCGACTTGTGAGAGTGTTTCGCCGAGGCCGACCATCATCCCCGATTTGATGTGGCCAGCAAGCCCCGATGCTTTGGCATAGCTTAAGACAGAAAGCGTGCGGTCGTACGTGGCCCTGTGCCGGACGCGTGGCGTCAGTTCGCGCACAGTCTCAATGTTATGATTGAAGACGTCGGGCATCTCCTTGAGGACGGTGTCCAGTGAAGATGGGACGCCAGAAAAATCGGAGGTCAACACTTCAATGGAGACCCCTGGGCATTCCGCCCGGACCGTGCGGATGATCTCTGCGATGTGCCCCGCCCCTTGATCGGGAAGATCGTCGCGGGCGACCATCGTGATCACGACGTGCTGCAGCCCAAGTTCTTTCACAGAGCCGGCGATGCGGGCAGGCTCGTCAGTCTCGGGCTTTTTAGGGGTTTTAGTGAAGTCGATGTCGCAAAAGCCGCAATTGCGCGTGCAGGCTTTGCCGAGGGCTAGGAACGTCGCAGTCCTATTGGAATAGCACTCGAAGCGATTCGGGCATTTGGCCTCTTCGCAGACGGTGTTTAACCGATATTTGGACAAAATCGCGTTCGTCTTGAAAAGATTCGAGCCCTTGGGAAGATTGCGGTGCAGCCAAGAGGGGAATCTTCCCCGAGGCGCATCTTCATCTTCATACGACTCAGGGTTGATCGGCAATTTGTTCTTCATTTTTTTACTTTCGGAGGCAGATGGATCGGAGTGTCGTTCGCGAGCAAGGCGGCCTCGAGCCACGCTTCTGCAACGGTCGGATGAGCGTGGATCGTATCCGCAACGCATTCGACTGTCAATTCATTTGCGATCGCAAGGCCCATTTCAGCGATAAGGGTCGACGCTTCATGGCCGACGACCTGGGCTCCGAGGATTTGCCCTGTCTTGCGGTCGATGATGATTTGAGCAAAGCCGTCTGTCTCGATCGAGGCGACCGATTTGCCAAGGGCCTGGAAGGGGAACTTGCCAAGGGCCGCTTGGTAGCCGGCCTCTTGGGCCTGCTCGAGGGTCATTCCGACGGTTGCAATTTCCGGATTGGTAAAAATTACCGCAGGGACAGAGTTGTAATGCATTGTGACCGATTGCCCAGAGGCGTTGGCGGCGGCAATGATCCCTTGATGGGAAGCGACGTGGGCCAGCATGTATTTGCCGGTGACATCGCCGATTGCATAGATGCCAGGGACATTGGTCTCCATTTTCTCGTTGACCGCGATCATCCCCTTTTCATTCACAAAGACGCCAGCTTTCTCGATGCTAAGTCCAGAGGAAACGATTTTTCTTCCTACGGAAACAAGCGCCATATCGCAAGCAAGGGGGGGCTTGTCTTTGAGTCGGACGCTCAAGCCCACCGCTGTTTGATCGATTCCCTCGACCATGACATTGGTCTGGACATCGATCCCTTTTTTGGCAAACGCGCGGGTGAGTGTTTCAGCGACGCTTTTCCCCTGCAGCATGACAATGGATGGCAGGGCCTCTAATACGATCACCTTGACGCCGAGGTCGCAAAACAAAGAGGCAAACTCGCATCCGATATAACCCCCTCCAATGATGGCCAGTGTTTTAGGAAGAGAGGTCAATTCGAGAATCGAGGTCGAATTAAAGATGCGTTTGTGGTCGCAAGGGAAAGCAGGAACGTCGAGAGGTTCAGACCCAGAGGCGATGATCGTTTTCTCAGCGTACACAATCGCGTTGTTTTCGCCTTTGACTTTAAGCTCCCGCGGCGAGAGGAATTCCGCTTGCCCGCGCAAAACCGTAATTCCATTCGTCTCCATGAGCATTTCCAGCCCTTTCCGCATTCTCTCAACGACGGCATCCTTTCGGGTTTTCATTTTGGCGTAATCAAAAGAGATGGGCCCAGCTATGTTGATTCCGTATTCTGCAGCATGGTTGATTTTGTGGAAGACCTGGGCATTGGCTAGCAGCGTTTTTGTGGGGATGCAGCCGACATTCAAGCAGGTGCCGCCGAGAAGCCCCTTTTCAATCAGGCAGACCTTTAGCCCTTCTTGAGCGCCTTTAATTGCTGCCACATAGCCACCCGGCCCAGATCCAATCACAGCCAGATCAAACTTTTGCCTTTCCATGAAAAGTCTCCTTTCAATAAACATGATCAAGCATACACAATTTTTGCAAATGCAGCTATTGTCTTTTTAGAGTCGAACGGCTATGAAAATCCCCGGCCCTTTAAGGACAGGACCGGGTTACTTTATAGAAGGATTAGAAAAGGACCAGATCTTCGTCACTACTATTCTTTAAGAGCTCTTTTGCCCTACAATCAGCAATGATTGGCTCATTTTCTAATGGGTTATCATCGAAATCGATGTATTCTAAAGAAGGGATGTCAATATTTATCGTTTTAAGGTCATTGTTCTTTAAATATAGAGCAGTCAATGACTTAGGCAGTTTTGGAAGAGATTCAATTTCATTATTAGCAAGGTCTAGAGTTTGTAAATCACGCAAGCGATGAAGATTTTCTATACTTCGCAAATTGTTGTTCTTTAAATCAAGAACCTGAAGGTTTTTAAAAATTAAAATTTCTTCAGGGAAATAATTTAAAGAGAGTCCAGACAAATCAATCTCCCGAATTCTATTGATTGATTGTGAATCAAGATTACGCAAAAATTTCCTAATTGTTTTTACCGGAGCATCTTCGGACGGCAAATTTTTAATCCCGGCAGTCGCAAGCGTGGTTCTGAGGCGATTCTGCCATACGCTCTTGAATTCTTCAGTTTCAGAAATTTGATCTTGTAATTGATAAAAATCAGTCGGCGTCACAAGAAATGGAACTCGTATTCCATACGTAAGTCCTACTTTTCTCCACATCACTTGCGTCAATGATTTTATGTGGTGATTTTTAACACCATCAGTGATCAAATAAAGGCCTTTTTCCTTAATTATTTTAATAATGTTCTGACTTAATCCTTGGCCTTGAAAAGCAGACTCCCACCATCGCGTTAGAATGGGTCCTTTAATAAGGCTCCATGCTTTACAGACGAAAGGAAAGCCCTTGTTCTCCGATTCTGCAATGACTCGTGTTGTCACTTCAGTTGGACATAGTTGAATACTCATAATAACGCCTCTTTTTATGTTAATTAATATGAATTATATCAAATTAAACATTAATTAAATATAAATAGTATTATTTTTTTTCTGTAAGCGGTTGATAGTCAATGCGTTACTAATAATTTAAGGCGATTGGGCGTTGTTGCGTAATTGATGCTTGTCAATTAATTAATAGAATTTTTTGGTTGCAGCCTCACCCCAAAATCCCTCCGTTATGCAACAACGCCGGCGATTGTTTTGTAAGTAATTAAGAGTGAATAGGTAAAAATGATGGCGTCGTTTGAGCAAAGGTGCTATGGTGCTATGGTCTTTGAAGACTTTAAAAATTAATTATATAGCTTTGATAGTAGGAGCCGCCCATGGTTAATCCCTTAGTAAAAATTGGCCAATTTCTTAATTTGCGTGAAGTGGGTTACTCCGGACAGGTCAGCAAATCGTGGCACCTAGCCATGCAGCATTCTAGCATCTGGCAGAACCAATTTGAAAATAAGAAAATCCCTGCAGTCGATGGACAAAACCGGGATTACAAAAAGGACTTTAAAATTCTTTATCCTATCACTCTCAGCGGTCGGGACATTTCCTGTTTAGGCGAATTTGTTGGGGAAGTTCCAAAAATCTCTGAAGAAGATTTCAATCGCTTATTCGAGAATGATCCCTATGAATCGAATAAGAAAATCTATCAAACTTTTCTGATCATCGTCGAGCCCCGTTTTTTTAAAAGAAAATATAGTTATTGCCTCGAAGAAAAACTACTAAAAAATGGGGATTTTCAAATGAACGGTAAAGACAAGGTTGATTTATTGGTCCCTTATTCACTCAAAAATATCAAGATTCTTTCCTCAAGTAAATTTACCCTTAAAAAAAACGTGAAAGGCCCTGTCTTAAGAGGTTACAAGGAAGTTTTTCAGCAATGCAGTTTCAAAGCGACAAAGGTCAACATTTCTTTTATGAGAAGTGAAGTCCCCAAGCAAAGTCGAATGCTCTGGTTTCATGAACAACAAGAGCTTTTTCAAAAGCATCGCTTTGAGATGCCTCGTTTAAGTGTGAGAAGTCTATTTAATGTGGTGAAAATTTTAAACACAGGAAAATGCCCGGATTCCAACCAACCTGAATTCACAACAACATCCACCTCTGATACGGCCCGCATCGAATTTGGGGATTATCCTCTAACCATTGGAGGATATTCTCAGGATGAAGGCATCCATATTGTTCGACAAATCGGTTATGGTTACGGCAGCGGCAGCGTTCCTTGTTGGACGGCTAAAGAAATCAAAGTATACTAAAAATTCCCGGGATTTTAAAAAGATAGAAATTTAGAAAGCCCTGTGCCAAGATGGCCTTAACAATGTGTGTCGCTATGCAATCTAAAGATCGCCAAAAAATGTGTTCAAACTGTGATGGCAGGATTCCTGTAGAGGCGGAAACTTGTCCTTATTGCGCGGTGAATTTAAAAGAAGCGGCCGTCAAAGAGTCCCATCAGTCCATTCAAGACAGCCTGACGGCGCTTTACACGCCCCCTTACGCTAAAAATAGCAGCCTTCCTCGTCAACCGATACAACAGCAACAAACTTTTTCCTTTCAAAGCACTCAAACTCCCAAGGACCCAATGGTAGAAAAACGCTTCAATTCATCCTCCCCTTCCTTAGGGGCGCCAGTCATCCCAGCAGATGCCAACGCCGATGCAAACGCTCAAGAAAGCAGAAATGGCTTCTGGCCGATTCTCTTTCTTTCCATTGCGGCAAATCTTCTCATGTTGGGTCTGCTGCAGTTCTTTTTTTCCGACGGAGGTTTTTTAAGGTTGGAATGGGACAGCAGTCATTGGTACATCTATTGTCTAGCTGCTTTGCCGCTTTTTTATTTTGGTTTTAAAAAGGTCAACACACTTTAAGGGGACTCCGATGAAAAAAGTTTGGAAAGGCATAGGATCATGCCTACTGGTTTTAGCTGCTGCTTTTGGTTTCTTTTGCACTTTGGCTTCTTCCAAAAAAGCCGACATGAAATTATCCCCTCAAGAAAAAACGTGGATGGACCCGTTTTTCCGGGGTGTGATGCTTCAGCATCAAGGCATTTATACCTTGTGCGGCAGCAAGCCGATGACGATGATCCCGCTTGAAAGTGGAGCAAGTGATAAAGGGTCAGATAAAAATCGCATTACTCCAGAAAATTACCATCTGATCGAAAACTGGGAAAATTGGGAAAAGGCCAATTCGAAATATCCTCTTCAACGTTTCGCTTTCTTTAAAAGGGCGGATGCAGATGTTGAGACTATCTATTTTGCCGATCTGACAAAGGTCGCCCTTGTCCTTCAGGAAAATTACAATATTTTCAAAAAAGAGACCGGGCTTGATTTTGACGCCTTGGATGAATCGTTAAAGCTAGAGCAAGGGTCGGAATTTTGGAGCAAAGTCTTTGACCATTCTGGTCTTTTGGGCCTTGTCTTAGGCTATGGAATGAAGAACTCTTTCTGCTTTCAGTGGAAATATTGCTCCAGCGAGGCGCAGGAAAGGATCACCAACGCGTTAACATTCAGTTTCAGCGATAAGCCCCATAGCGGTAAAGCCACTCTTGAGAAGTTGTCATTGCCCATCTTCGCCTCTTTTTCGGACGGCCAAGATGAAGTGATCGAGAAATATCGAAGGGAGCGAGAGGCCATTAGAGACGCCTTTGAAGATAAGGATTTCGTGGCGCTCACTCTTCATAAGCTGACTCAAGTGGATTAGTAAATACAAGAGTCTTGAAGAGCGGGAAAAAATCCTCAAGCGCTTTGCGCAATTGAGCGAATGACAACCTTAGGGTTGCGCGGGTCTAGACGGCTATAGTGAAAGTCTATTGCAGCTGTGATTGCGCGCTTGGGATTGTAGTTATGAAAACGGCTGACATTTAGGTTTTGGCGCACCCACTCTGCGGAAGGCGAAGGCAGTCGGATGGGAGATAAAGGATTGACGAGCGTCCAGCCTCCAAAAAAATAGCTTCGCGTGCGATAATTTCCTTGAGCATCTTTTTCCATCGCCATGCGGGAATCATACCTGATCAAAAAGTCTTCTGCGCATTGAATGTCGGCAGTATCGCCGTCATGCCACATGCGGAAAAGTTTTAAGACATATTTCGTAGCGATCCCGAAGAGATGATTGTCGTAATACTCGCGTTTGCATTCGATTGCTTTGGCAAGGCGCCCTTTAATCTCAGATAGATGGTCTAAATCCCATTGCATCATAGGAACTGTGCCACCCATCAAAAACCTTTCCTCTTTCAATGGATTGACCATTTGGGTAACGTACCAGGTCTTTTCGGCGAGCTCGGTAAGGGTGGTTAAAGATCCCCCTCTAGAATAGCTCGAAATGTTGGCATTGTCCGTGTATTCGAAGAAATGGTCGTAGTCCATTTTGTCCTGGTTGGAGACTTTGGAGAATGCGGCTTGCAGTGATGTCGATGTCGTTGCCATATCCGTTTCCTCACGTTATGATTGGCTCCTCGGAGTCGTCTTCCTTCTCAATCTTTTCCAGCTCTGGCATCAGCGAGAGGTCGATCAGCGGGTGGCGGCGGCGAGGCTGGATGCGCGGCTTTTGCTCAGGCGGTTCCGGCAGGACCATCTCGAATTTGAAGAGAGCATGGGCGATTTCCTGCTTAATGCGCAGGGTGAGGGATTCGAAAAGGGTGAACGCCTCATGTTTGAATTCGAGAAGAGGGTCTTTTTGGCCGACGGAGCGGAGGTGGACCTCGGTGCGCAAATGATCGATATGCAGCAGATGTTCTTGCCAGATGCGGTCGATGTTGCGAATGAGCAAACTGCGGATGACTTCGCGGAGAATTTCTTCAGGGTTGAGCTTGGCCTGGGGCTGATTGGCGAGATGCGCTTGCACTTGCGCAATTTTTTCTGCCTCGTGGGAAAGCTTCTGAGTGAATGCGGTGACGACTTTGCTGGAGGCGAGCTGTTCGATATCTTCGAGCTTAAGGTAATCGTCATCGAATTCCTTGGCGTCGAATGACAAGGGGAAATGGGTGAGTAGCCATTCGCGGTAGCCTTCGGGATTCCATCCTCCTTCGACGCTGCGGGAAGTGAAAAATTGGTGGCTCATGCGGATGCAAAGTCCTTCTAAGATTTCGCGGGCAAGAGATAGGGTGTCCTCAATGTGTAGCACTTCATTGCGGAAAGAGTAAACCTCTGCTCGCTGTTTGTTCATCACATCGTCGTATTCGAGCGTGTGCTTGCGGATGGTGTAGTTGCGTTGTTCGACCCGTTTTTGAGCGGTCTCGATCGATTTGTTCAATACTTTGGCCGAGATCGCTTCGCCCTCTGGCGGCCGGAAACGCTGGAGGAATGTCGTGATCCGCGGCGAGGTGAAAAGCCGCATCAAGGAATCTTCAAAAGAGACATAGAATTTGGAGGATCCTGGATCGCCTTGGCGGGCGCAGCGGCCGCGCAGCTGTCTGTCGATGCGGCGCGATTGATGGCGGGTCGTTCCAATGACATGCAGTCCGCCGAGGTCGGCGATGCCTTGCTTTAATTTAATATCTGTTCCGCGCCCTGCCATGTTCGTCGCGACAGTGATGGCGCCCAGAATTCCAGCTTCGGCGATGATCTCCGCCTCATGGGCGTGATTTTTTGCGTTGAGGACGGTGTGCTCGAGTTTATTCTGTTTTAAAATGCGCGAGAGTTTTTCGGAAACCTCCACAGACTCGGTCCCGATGAGGATCGGGCGGCCTTTTCCATGGACTTGCTGGATGTCTTTGATGATCGCGTTGTACTTTTCGCGCTCGGTCATGTAAATCTCGTCGTCATCGTCTTTGCGCTGTCCTTTGCGATGTGTCGGGATGGCGATAACTTCGAGCTTGTAGATCTCCTTGAACTCGTTGGCCTCCGTCATCGCTGTGCCTGTCATGCCGGCAAGCTTGGTGTACATGCGGAAGTAGTTTTGCAAAGTGATCGTCGCATAAGTCTGCGTTTCGCCTTGGATCGTCACGCCCTCTTTCGCTTCGATCGCTTGATGGAGCCCGTCGGAGAAGCGGCGCCCTGGTTGCGGCCGGCCGGTGTTCTCATCGATGATGACGATCTTTTCTTCCGCGATGATGTAATCGACATCTTTTTCCATCATCAGATGGGCGCGGAGGAGTTGCCTTAAATTATGGGCGCGTTCTTTGCGCCGAGAATCTTCTTCTCGTAAGATGACTTTCTGTTGGAGCTTTTCCGCTTCGGAAAACTCTGGGTTTTGATCGATTTTCGCATACTCATATCCTAAATCGAGCATGACGAAGTCGTCGGAAGAGACCTTTGTCTTGTGGTCTTCCACCCAGCGATGGATCCCTTTGTCGGTCAGTTCGAATTCATTGGCGCGCTCGTCGACGATGATAAACAATTCGGAAAGAACTTTCGCCCGTTCCTCTTTGTTCGGATCGCCATAAAAATAGATGTCCCACTTTTCGATTTGGGCCCTTAAGATGGGATTTTCGCGGACGCGCTTTAAGATCTTGTTGTACGGAGTTCCTTTGCCGACGAGCCAGAGTTTGCGCAGCGCTTCTTTTTCTTCCGCTTCTTGCTCTTTGTTCAGCGTTCTTTGCTCTGGAGTTTCGTCGAGGCTTCCCAACTTTTCTAAAACTTTGCGGCCCTCGGTGGCGAGTTTGTTACAGAGGTCGCGCTGATGGCGGACGAGGTTGCCGACGTCGTCTTTGAGTTCATCGTACATTTGCCGCGAAGCGCCGGAGGGGCCTGAGATAATGAGAGGAGTGCGCGCTTCGTCGATGAGGGTCGAATCGATCTCGTCAACGATGGCGAAATAGTGGCCGCGCTGGCACTGGTCTTCTTTGCTTTGGGCCATCGAATTGTCGCGCAAGTAATCAAAGCCGAATTCAGAGGCTGTTCCATAGAGGATGTCGGCCTCATACACCGATTTGCGCAAATGGTGCGGCGTCCCGTTCGTCAAGGCATTGACGGTGAGCCCGAGCATGCGGAAAATCGCGCCGACCCATTCGCAGTCCCGCTGAACGAGATAGTCGTTCACTGTGACGAGATGGACGGGTTTTTTGGTGAGCGCATTGAGGTAGAGCGGCATCGCAGCCGTGAGTGTCTTGCCCTCGCCGGTCTGCATCTCGGCGATCGCTCCATAGTGCATCGCAATCCCGCCGAGGATCTGCACATCGTAGGGCACCATGTCCCACTTTTGGTCGTAGCCGGAAACATGGACGTCTGTTCCGCATAGACGGCGGCAGGCATTTTTAACGACGGCGTAGGCCTCTGGAAGAAGCTGGTCTAAGGGCTCACCTTTGTCAAGACGCTCGCGGAATTCGATCGTTTTATTGCGCAGTTCTTCTTCAGAAAGAGATTGGAATTTCTCTTCAAAGCGATTGACTTCGGCGACAATCCTTCCGTATTTTTTCAGTAAGCGCCCTTGGGCAGTGCCAAAAAGTTTTTTTAAGAATCCAAACATGTCAGTTCCCTATGGAGAGGATGCTAGTAAGAGTTTGATTATATTACCTTTGCAATTTTTAGAACAAGGGATTGTGCAGAATAGAAAATAAATTTTTTTAGTCGAAATCGAAGTCTTATACCAAACCCACCTAAGAAATTGGAATTTGGCAATGCCGGCGCCCGGAGTTCGAACAAGCGAAGCGGCGTCGAAGCAGCTCAACTGGAACAAGTTGAGCGATGGAGGCTGATTCGAAATCTGGGATGCCGGCGCAGCAAAATTCAAATTTATTGGGTGGGTTGGTATAAAATTCCAAAGAGTTATAAAACCTGCGATATGTTAATATAAATTCTAAGAGTCTCGAAGAACAATGGAGGACAAAATGTCCCTTAGTTTGATCCTTGTTTTAATCAAAAAATCTCTTACAGAAAAACGGCGGAAAAAAGAGAAAGTTGCTTCGGCAAAATAGTCTCTCTGTTTTGACACAATTCTCGCCTTGTCGTATGTTCTCTCTTCTGTAGAATACCCACTGCTCTATGAAAAAAATATTTTTATCTTTGTTTAGTTTTGCCATTTGCCATGCAGAAAATCCATCGCTTCTCATGCCGCAATCCCCTCTTGTCGAAACTTCTCATTCGATGCGCGATGATGACGAAGTCAAAGTGGTCGAGCGGCTGATCGCCGCGACCTCGAGTGAACTGGAAGCGCAAAAGCAGATCAAAGAGCTGATCCTGCAGTTCAAAAAGGAGCGCGAAGAATTTGTTCAAGGCAACCAAACAAAAGCGCATGCGGCGAAAATGCTGCGTACCGCCCGCCAGATCTACGAAATGATCACGGCCCATCACCTTGAACATCTCTTTGCCAAAGATTACCTTGATGAGTTAACATTTTTTTCTTCAATTGCAGGTAAATCAGCACTCACCAGGCCTTGAACCTATCCCAAAATGGAAAAAATGCTTTTTGAGTCTTTTTCCACATCTTCTAATGCCGCTTCTTGGCCTACTTATTCAAGTATGTCCTACGAAGCGGCATTAAAATCTGTGAAAAAAATCCTTCAAAAATCAAATTTTTCGATTTTGGGATAGGTTCATGATCATATTCTTTGACCGCAAGACAAAAAAAGAAGAAAAAGAGAAAGTTTACGGCGAATTTTTCATCAAGTTGTTTTACGGCAGCGGAGCCGTGCGCCGTTTTTTTTCCTTTTTGTTATTGCCTTTCTTCGCGCGTCTTCACTTCGTTTCCAAGTTCTATGGCGCATTTCAAAAAAGCGCGATAAGCCGTTTCAAAATCAAGCCTTTTGTTCAGACTTATGAAATCGACGCCTCGGAATTTTTAGATCCTGTAGACTCTTTCGCTTCTTTTAACGATTTTTTCATTCGCAAGTTAAAACCTGAGTGCAGGCCTATAGCCGCAGGTCGCAATACCGCTATATTGCCCGCTGACGCCCGCTACTTGGTGTTTCAAAACATCGAAGAGGCCGATGGATTTTGGGTGAAGGGAAAGAAGTTTTCCTTGGGCGAGCTTCTCGGCGATGGGAGTCTTGCAAAGTCTTATGAAAATGGGGCGATGGTGATTGCGCGCCTGTGTCCTGTCGATTACCACCGTTTTCATTTTCCATGCGAATGCGCTGCAGGCAAACCGCGCTTGATCAATGGGCCGTTATTTTCCGTCAATCCTTTAGCGTTGAAGCGCAACATCGAGATCTTATGCGAAAATAAACGGGTGATCACAGCATTGAAAACGGAAAATTTTGGCGAAGTGCAGTACATCGAAGTCGGCGCCACGCATGTCGGGAGCATCATGCAAACATATGTTCCGGCACAATCTTATGCAAAAGGAGAGGAGAAAGGGTATTTTTCTTTTGGAGGGTCATGTTTGATCTTGCTTTTTGAGCGTAATAGAATTATTTTTGATCAAGATTTGATCGCTTCCTCTTTGAAAAAAATGGAAGTGCGCGCTCTTTTAGGACAATCGCTCGGAAAGGCGACTAAATAAGGAAAAGTTATGGCTCATGCAGGAACACAAAAATCAATTCAGCGTATCTGCGCTTTTATTTTACTTCTCGGATCTTTCCTTCTATCGATCCAAGCAGCGTGCCCCGATCCCAGTGTGACAGAAGGTTATTTGGGAAACCTCGGAGTGACATCGGGAAATTGCGAGATGCAGCCCTTACCGCCGCTTGATGCCTTCGGGTCTTTGACGATCAATCAAAACGGCCCTCTGGCCTCAGTTAATCGTTTGAATCCCACCCAGTTGCCGACGACGAATAATTTTCAAATCTTCCAGAATCCATGCGCGATCGATCCGACAACTTGGACTTTTGATCCGTTGGTGGATCCCAATCATAATTTGGATACGGGGGGTGGCGTATTAAAAAATCGATGCGGGCCTTTTTTAGTGGGGATGTCAAGAGTAGGACCGACGGCAACGATCCCTCAATTCAATTTCAACGTAGATGGTGGTAGAACAAGCGGAACGAATAGCACCGCTGGTTTTCCAAACCTGTTAGCAGATGCACGCTACACTTTCTTTTTCAGCGCAGTCGAAGCCACAACGAGTTTTTTTAATATTTCGACGAATGTAGTCAATGCTCAAACTTGTCTTGTCACCTATACGCCTACGAGCGGGGGAGGAGGGCAACTGGTCGATTACAATGTGATCGGCAACATTTTTCACGATGTCTATTACGCCAATTTAACCCCTAATCTTGCGATTGGCAATGCGCTCTTGACCATGGGCACTTCCGCGTACGTGGTCGTTGACCCCTTTCTCACTGCCTTGCCTGGAGACGGGCCTACTCCTGGACTAGTAGCATTGGTCCCTTCCGGATCGACCATCACCGGCCGGAGCTTTTTATTTTTTGTGCAGAGATATGCCCCATTGGGCCCTGCGGTTTTTCTTCTTTATGCGGTCAACAGCGCCGACACTTCCATCACTTTAACATTGACGGCCAGCACCGGGAATAATTTTTTCATCACTGCATCTGGACCATCTGCACCCTATACAGGGTTCCTACGATTAGCTGCCCTTTCGACAAATGATCCCAATCCAACAGTGGGAATGCCGTGGACCCAAGCTTCTTTTTTTATGCCTGAAGACAGTGGAAACGGGGCTGATAATTCGTTAGACCCCCCTATGACATGTACAGGTAATTTTATTTCTAACTGTGCCATTGAAGATCCCACATGTTGCTTAACCCCCTGTACCGACGCTTGGTGGAAAACGGTCGAGGTCGACGCGATTGCCCCTACCGGCATGAATTTCTACATGCTTTTTCCCTCTGCGCTTTCTCCCACTCCGTGGACAAGTGCTTTTACTTCGCTCGCGAAAAAAGTGATCGGTAACACCTGGTCGCCAGGAGCGCTTAAACCAGATGTACCAGGGCTTTCAGATATCCTACCAATCATATCCCTGTCTGATTCCACGACGGCGGATAACTGGTACACTAATTGGTTCCTAACTCAGAATCCTAGCGATATGGCCCCCTATACAGACAGCGCCGATGTTGCAACCAATTTTTTCCTTTTGCAATTCGATATGTTCATGGCGCAGAATTTAGCCATTGACATTGCCAACTTTCAGTCAGGTAACCGATTGTTGCCTACTTATACTGTGACGGCTCCAAACAACATAATGGTCTACAATGACCACCGCCGCTATGTTCCGGTTCAGGCGGATATCACGACAACCGCCAATTCGATCCAATGGAACTATACGCTCTCCACCGATGTGTCCCCTGGCGATGGGATGAATAAAACGCTGGTCTGTTTCCCGTTGTGGAAATATCTGCAGGGAGCGCCTCAGAACTTCATTTACAATGACACGATCAAGGGGACATTGTACGCTGCGGAGGCCGACAACGGCGCTGTGACATTTTTAGAAGGGAATATTCCTGACTGGTACGTTCCGACTTCAACGAATCTGTTTATCCCCACTGGTTTGACGTTCTCTGGGCCGCAGCTGAACTCTCTTGGCACTGCATTGACGCAAATTGAACATCAGATTGTGCCGCTTCCCTATTTTCCTGAAAACCAGCTCGATGCGGCATATAACGCAGGCAAGACTTGCTACATGCTCGCAAAATCAGGGCTTTATATCGCTTATTATCTCACTCAAGCCGGGATGAGTTCTCAAATCGTTACCATCACTAAGCCCTATATCGACAATGCCAAAAGCTGCCTGACTGCCTATCTTCTCGGCAGGACGCCGGGTTCCTCTTTTTTTATCGGTGATCGCACCGCAGGAGGAGTTTGCGTCAATGGGGCCGGCGGGGACGGCACCTACGCAAAAGGGCCCAATTTACAACAAGATGTAGATAGCGGCGTCGATTTTGGAAATTACGTCTACAATGACCATCACTTCTTTGCGGGCTATTTTCTTGTCGCTGCAGCCATGGTCACCAATTGGGAAATGCTTTATGGTTCACAACCATTCTGGATCAATCTTCAAGTCGTTGGAGGAGATGGCCAATCATACTTTATCCGCAACATGATCGATTTTCTATGGAGAGACGTCCACAACCCTTTTACGAGCGATTCTACGCAGACGATCTATGACCCTGACCTTCCATACAATAGGTCTGGTTTTCCTTGGGAAGGGCATAGTGTTGCCAACGGCCTGCAGTATCAGCCCAACGCCTTGGGAAGAAATCAAGAGAGCATTTCCGAAGATTTTAATTGCTGGCTTGGAATCAACACCTATGCATACCTCGTCTTGCAAAACGGAATATTGACGCCGACGGAGATAACAATGTACCAGACACTGCGCGATTTTAGTCTGATGAACTTGAAGATGACGGCGAGCGCCGGCATTCAATGGTATAAGAATACGCAGTACTGGAAGGGTACAAACATGTATATCACCAATCCTACTTCAACGAGTGCTGCGATGTACATTGGACAATTCACGCAAGCCACAGTGACAAACGGACAGGTCAATGACAACTCCGCCCAAAATCAGACCTTCTTCTAAGACATGAAGCCCGGGCCGCTGAGGCCCGGGAAGATAGATTATTTGCCGCAGGTTCCTTCTTGGACAACATTGACGTTACCGGTGATCCTGACATCCTGGGCAACGTTATTCGAAAGATCGTTGACATTGATCACTGAAGAGCCTCCGATTGTAGAGAGGTTCAGGTCGGTTGTTCCCGATGCCGCTTGGGAAGTGATTTGATTGCCTGACACAGTCGCGCATAAATTCCCTCTGGAAAAGATATTGATCCCCACTGAATCCAACCCGCTGCCGGTGAAGACGGTGTTGTCGGTGACGATAGCGCGGAAGCTAGCTCCTGTGGGGAGATTGATTTGAGCGATGATACCATATTGTTCTGCGGTCGGTGTGGGTGTCAAAATGGTATTACCACTGATAATCACTGTGCCGCTGTCCGGCGCGTTGTTCACGCTGGCCACAATGGCGCCCATGGCTGATGTTCCGATGCCGCCCATGACCACGCCGGCATCGTCTATGACCAAGTTATTGTTGATTTTCACAGTGGAATTGGACATACCTGTCGGATAGAAAATTCCATCAAATCCAAACCCCGAAACCGTATTTTTTTCAATCTCTGCTTCTGCAGAAGCGGTCGTTGGGTTGTTCAAAGGACCAAAATATATCCCCTGGCGGTGAAAACCAGAGACTTTATTGTGGGATATGTATGCATCCATAAATTGTCCGTTAGGGATACTAATTTGTATACCGCGAGCTGTAGTCAAAATCGATACAGAATTGACCAATTGATTGTATACGACATCAACGTCTCCTTGCCCAAGGATGTTGATCCCAAAATAATCCACGTTCCCAAAAAATGAATTGTTATTAATGTTTGCACTAGTGATTCCAGAAGTACCGTCGATTCCAATACCCCCTGAGAGTGTCATCAATACATTGAATCCTGAAACTTGATCGCCATTGGCCAAAGTCACCACGCTCCCTGCAGTATTTGTAATCGTTGGAGAGCGGTTGGTGAAGGCAGGGATCTTCATTTTCCCTTTTGTCGTGTGGATGTGATGGGAAATGCCTGAGCCGAAGAACTTTTGCGCATCTTGCAACTTCATTCCCATGTCCATGCCGGTTGTGGTCCCGTCTCCAGGGAAGACGTAGATCATGTCATTTGGAGCAGATGCATTTTGCGCATCAGCGAGAGTGGAGAATGGACTTTCAAAAGTGCCGTTAGAGCTACTCGTATTGTCGACGAACCAGACTTTCCAGGGACTGCCAGTGGCGGGATCGATCGCCTTTTGCTTTTGATGGATCCGTTTGACGACGGGGATTTCGAAGCGATAAGGTGCAAAGGCAGCGCGAGAAAGCGCCAGGTTGTGTCTGGGCTTGCATGGCTTATCTTTGAATTTGAGTTTCATCCCAAATGGGAAATTCAATGCGACGGAGCCTTGCACGATGCTGCCGAACAGATGGTCGTAAGAATAGGACGCCTCTAAGGAAACGTATTGTCTATAACGGCCGAGCAAGCGAGCCTTTCCTCCCCAAGCGGAAGTGTGAGACGCAGAAAAATAATACGGACCCACCCCCGCATAAATATCGTAGTTCATGCTTTGGGTGAGGTGGGCTCCGACCTCGGCATCTCCGCCTGTGAAAACACGGCGCTGTTGGTGTCTCAGAAAGATCTGGTTTCCTTTGAACGAATCGAACTTGTAGTCGTACCTTTCGCTCTTATCATTCCCGATGGGAAAATAGCCATTGATCCGGTATTCCATGCGTTTGCCGAGCAACTCAAGCCCTGGTCCTAACTGTTGAGGCGTCAGACCGCGATTGTCTTGTCTCACATCGTAGTAAAGATAATAGCCTAAGACATGATGGAGATCGACAAGCCAACCGCGTCCCCCGATGCCTACATTTCCACCGTATTTTCCATTGTTGAAGAGGTGGCCTCGCAGATCGATGAATGGCATGAAGCTTGTGCAGCGATTGTAAATGCCAAAGGCCTCCAGTGTTGAATAGCCGCTACTATATCCCACGCCGCGCGCTTCCGTTTGCCGGACGCCGACATGCATCACGCGATTTTGCGTCGAGCATTGTTCGGGCATCTCCTCTTGACTTGTGTCAGCATAGCCCATCGCAGCGAAGGTCAAAGAAAGAGGCAATATGTAATTAAGATATTTCATTATTTCAGCTCATACGTGATTTCAACAGGGAACAACATGTAATTAAAAAACAGATTCATAGGCGTGAACAAGAAGTCAACGTCATATTGGTTAAAAAAAATATCCCCTTGATAAAAATAGATGTCCAACACGGCTGGAGACCAAACGCCTGCGAATCCTTTCCCATGAGGCGTTACTACCACCACTGGCGCCGGAGCAGGAGGTGGCGGCGGCGGCCCAGGAGGTGGAGGTGGCGGAGGTGGTGGCCCCGGTGGCGGAGGTGGCGGCGGCGGCCCAGGAGGTGGAGGTGGTGGCCCCGGTGGCGGAGGTGGAGGCGGTGGTGGTCCTGGCGGCGGCGGTGGAGGCGGAGGAGGTGGTGGTGGCCCCGGCGGCGGAGGTGGAGGCGGAGGAGGCCCTGGCGGTGGTGGTGGTGGTGGCGGAGGAGGAGGTGGTGGTGGAGGTTGTGGCGGCTGTAGACAAGTGGTGCAAGTTTCATTTAAAAGGATCGGGGGGGTCGATACCGTGTATCCATCATCGAAGAAGACGCAGAATTGGTTCGCAATCGCCGTAATATTCGAAAGAGCGGTATTTGCATCGGTCAATGTGACGTGTTGTTCAAATGTGATGTTTCCCGAGCCAGCATTAAAAAGGGCGAGTGCCGATCCTGTCACAGGGCCTATGACGTCGACGGTTTGCGCATAATCGACGACAAAATAACTCAAATTACTCAAACCTCCTAAGATCGCCAAGCCCGCTGTCGAGGAATCGATCCCTAACAAATTGTTGCCATTAACACTTTGCACAGGTTCTGTAATGATATCGGAGCCTCTGAGAATCACCCCGTTAAATCCGATCGAGAAAGGCCCATTGATGAGGATGTTGCCTGGAGAGTCAGAGCCGGGTGCGTTGGTATTTTGACCTGAATAGAGAAGGTAAGGATAATCTTGGGCCCCCCCATTTGCTCCTGGGCCTCCTGTGGCGAAAATGGGTCCCTGTAGAACTGTCCCGGTTTGCGATGTGAGCTGAACTAAGCCTCCTCCTCCTCCTGTTCCACTGGTTCCGGGAAAGGCCGGCGTTCCCCCTGCATAGATGGCGAGCAGATTGATGGAGTTTCCATTTAAGGAGACACTTCCTCCGCTCAATCCATTGGGAGCATTGGGATTGCTTGCAGTGGGCACAGAGCTCGATTGTCTTCCCCCTGTCGTTGTGATGACAGATTTATAGACGATGTTTTGACCGGCAGAAGGAGATAATACGGGGACCAATTGCGGCGCCGCGGTTTGCACCAAATAATAGAAATTGATGGCCCCTCCGGTCGCAATGCTGACATTGCCGCCATTAACAGGTGGTGAGGGGGTATGTTCCCCTGCTAACGGGATTGGCGCGCCTAATGTGAGCAAGGGCCCTTCGAAATGTGTTTCCCCTGTTCCGGTAAGCTGAGTGAAAGAGCGGACGCGCATCGTGTGCAATGGGTCAGAAGGGCCGATAAAGTTTAAGAACTTGAAATTTGCCACCGTTTCAACGACAACATCTCCGAGGGGATATATGCCCACACTATTATTAAAAACGATATCGCCGGCGGCGCTCAAGTTCAGATTGCGATTCGACGTGGGCATATCGCTACTGACGACTCCATTGAAGCTGATGCCGCCTCCGGTTGATTCTATTGACGCGTTGCCGTGAAGGGTGACAGATGCGGAATCGAAAGTGATATTGCCGGAAGTCATAACATCGGAAAAGAGAGCGACGTCATTGGCGGGGGCTTCGACATCGAAAATTCCAAGAGGGCCCAAATCTCCGACAGCGCCATTGAATGTCACAGTTCCAACGGAATTGATCGTCAGATTTTGATTCGGAGTCGATGGATCGCTATCGATTGTGGTCCCAATGCCAAAATTGACCCCTCCCGCGGTTGTCGAAAGGGTCGTTGGGCCCTTTAATTTTATGGGACCGGCAAGGACTAAAGGACCGGTGCAGGAAATAGAGCCGTTTAAATAAATCGGTCCCAAGCCAGCGGAATTTGCGGAGCTAATATTTATCGAAACGTTGGAATTCACAGTCGCGACATTTGCAGCTGAAGTGTCTCCTAGCGAGACGAAGGTGTCATTCACCATGTCAGAAGTAGCGATAAGAATTGTTGTCCCTGCGGGCACGTTATTTAAGCAGTCTGTCATGACAATGTAATTGACAACTCCACCGCACGCCGGGAGCGGATTCATGCAGGAACAACCGTCATTGAGCGAAGGGATCGTGTTGTGCGTGGTGCAGTTCAGCGCCAGAGGGTTATTTGTTCCTGCGGTCCCGCTGATGGTCACACTGCATGGATCTAGGGCCCACATGCCTCCTTTACCATGAATCGCCGATGCGTCGACAACTCCTGTAATTGCCCCGAAGCGATCGCCGCTCGACGTTTCGACATATCCTCCATCGCCCTGAACTGCCCCACCGCGGGAGAATAATTTGGCGTCAAAAATGGTCGCTTTGTCCGCCCATAGGATGATCCTCCCGCCATCGCCTTGAGTGATGGCATCTGCGTAAATGGATGTTTGCTCACCAGAAAAAGTGTATTTAGCAGTGGGATAGATCCCTTCTCCGTGTTCGCCTCCGCCAATCAATACTTCTCCGCCGCCAAGTGGACCAGAAGCTTCAATGGTAACGTCTTCAAGGGAAATGACCTCGCCTTGAATCCGAACTTCGCCCCCTTTGGAAAATTCTTCCGTCTGCGTTGCATCGACATTGCCGCGGACTCTGACGAAGCTTTCCTTTTCTCCATAAAGTTGGATCTTTTTCGCCTTTGACACACCAGCGTGATAGAGGAAGTGAGATTCAGCGGTCCCACTCTCTAAAAAACAGGTCTCATTTTCAAAGCTTTGCAACAGCTCTTTGTCGCATTTGACGAACAGGTGCCCGTCCTCGCGGCCCAAATACACATTGTCGGCAGTGGCAAGTAGAATCTGCCCTTCGCCTGCAAAGATTTGTCCATTTTGCAAAACCGATTTGCCGATCAATGCAACCTCATTGGCAGTGAGCCTGCCGTGAAGTTCAATATTCCCTTTCACGTCGACAAAACGGTCGATGCCTTGAAGAAAATCGATATCGCTCAAATGCGCAGCCGCCGCATAGAGGGTGGAAACATTGACCACGGAATCGGGCCCAAAGAGAATGCCTGCAGGGTTCATCAGATAAACGACACCATTGGAGAGCACCTTGCCGTCGATTTGGCTGGCGGCATCTCCATGCACGCGATTAAGGACGCGATGCGAAGTCTTTGCCATTTGAAACCTGACAGTTTCATGGGCCTTCACGTCAAAATGTTTATAGTTGAGAATGGCTTGGTCTGAAGCTTGGATAAGCAATTCATGGTTGGCGGCGGTCACTTCAGCCGTGCCGTGGGAAACTTCTTTTACAGAAGGCAGCGCCATTAAAAGGGAAGAAGCGCTGAGCATTGAAAGGGAGAAGATTATCCGACATACTTTGGTTGGCAACAGCATCTTTATCCCCTCTAAAATATGACCGTCGATGAAAAGTAAAATTGGTTGTGGCCTTCATGAATGCCATTGGCAGAACGCAGAGCGTGCCCCCAATCGGCGCGAATGAAGATGTTGTGCCACATCACAAGCTCGGCCCCTAATCCTGTGCCCATGATAAAATGGTTTCTTTCAAACTTTCGTTTTTGGTTCGCGGTTGTTCCACCCATATCATAAAAGGCCCTTATCACAAAATCCCAGTCTGCTTGGCCTTTTGCCTTTTCGGGAGCCCATCGGAACTTCTTGCCAAAAATTTTGGTGCAAGCGTCGGGCCGTGGTTTGAAGGCTTGAGGCAGATGGAACCGGTATTCCAGGGAGCCCATATACAGATTGTCGCCTGCAATGGTGGACTGCGGATAGCCTCGAATGGTGTAAAGGCCTCCCAAGATTCCTTCCAGTTCAGGAATGAGTCTGTAGTTGAAGGCATTTTGCAGTTGCGCCATAAGGACGATTTCATTGGCGAGCCGCTGCACTTTTTTGCTGTCTTCAAACCACGGCTCAAGGTAGGAGCTTCCATAGAATCCCGCTTGGACAATGGCCCAATTGGGGCTAGGATGCGCCCTTCCTAAATTGCCGAGATTTTTTTTCACATTCCAAAAAAGGTCGCTGATCGTGCTTTGCACAGTTAATGAGGCGATGAGCTTGTTTTCCCGCGTAAGCTTGATGAGTTTGAGGCCGACCTCCGGCAAAAGGAAGTTCTTCGTCGCTGCGCCAAAAAGAAAATGCCCTCGGTTGTGGATATGACGATATTGAATGGAACCGACAAAATCTAAAAAAAGCTTGCTCCACTGCCCGATGTTGGTGATGAATTCCAATTCCCCAATCGCCTGCGTGCCGATGAATAAGTTTTGAGGCAGTGCAAATTCCGCCGAGGTAAATCGAGAGTAGCTGCCAAAGATTTTATAGTTAGTGTCCAGCGAGCTGCCGAGCGGCGATTCATAAGACGCATCGAAGGTGTATAATTGGTCAAAACTATCGGTCGCAGCGTCTAATTTAAGAATGTCGTCATTACCCGACACTTGAGTGTGGACAAAGCCAACGGACTCTTGCCACCTGTGGATCGTTTTGGGAACATTGTTATTCGCATTGAAGTATACATGCCAAGGCCGCTCTTCGGTGACGACGAAGTTCAATTCAGTCTCGCCGATATAATCCGCAGGGCCGATTTCCAGATCGATTCTTCTGTCGCGCGGGTACCTGTTCAGCTTCTGCAAATAATTGTTCAATAGATTGGAATTGATGAAGCCTCCCGGATATCCTGTCGAGGGATCGGGAAGAGAGACGGGGAGATGATCGCAGATCTTTTTATTCAATTTCTCATTTTTCGAATCGGCGGCGACGCGTGCAACAGTCGGCGTTGAAATGATGATGGTCAGCTCAGTATTGCCAATGCTGCGCACATCGCTTCCATTCTCAGCGATTTCTGTGCTGGGGATGTAAACATAGGTCCAATCATGGGCCATCTTATGGAACTGATGGAAAAGTGTGGAGAGGAGAACGGAAAGAGCGCTGTCTGACATCTTCCTAGTCTGCCCAGACTCGTTCATTCCATTGACAGTAATCGTTACCTGCGAGGACTCTGGCATTTCTTTGCCGTAGAAAACCCCATTTTTTTCAAACAGAGGGATGTCCGCTCTCCCGAGCTTCGATAGTGGAATCTGTTCAGGGTGAGTTTTATCGTATTCTAAATGGATCTTTGAAATCGGATAAATCTTTTCAGAAGACGAGGCGCTTGGGTCCGCATCGGCGATCATCGGGTGGCCAAAGGCGAGCTTCGGAAGCAGAAGCGCGAATAAAAGAGCGAGACGTTTCATCGCGAGCCAAGATTAAGTGTATCTTAGTTCTTTACACTAATCGGACAATTTATGACAAACTGGGCAATTTTCTTTTCTGTGGCCTCGCGCTGGGCAAAATTTCCGTGCGAAGTGAATGATTTGCAAGTGCAATTTGTTCCAAGATGTTTTGGGAAAAAGGGTCTTTAAGTCTTTTTCCGTTTGGACCACATTTTTTCCGGAACTTAGGCCCCATCGTTTGGCCACGCGGTGAATGTGCGTGTCGACGGGGAAGGCAGGCTTATGAAAAGCGTGGATCATGACCACCGAAGCTGTCTTATGACCGACGCCGGGCAAAGATTCCAGTGCAGAAAACGAAGAAGGTACTTTTCCGCGGTATTTTTTGAGAAGAATTTTCGAAAGGTTCCAGATCGCTTTGGATTTAGTGTTGGTCAGACCGCAAGGGCGAATGATTGCGGCGATCTCATCGATGGAAAGCTCGACCATTTCTTTGGGTGTGGAGGCCTTGGCAAAAAGGATCGGCGTCACCTTGTTCACGCGCGCATCGGTGCACCGTGCGGAAAGCAGAACAGCGATTAGCAGCGTGTATGGATCTTCATGCGCAAGGGGGATTTCTGGATCGGGGAAGAGTTCGTCGAGGATTTTTTGGACGAGCCTGGCTCTATTTTTTTTGTTCATTTTCCTATGCAGAATTTTGAAAAAATTGCTGAAAGAACGTCCTCTGTGATGTTGGCGCCGATGATTGTTCCGAGTTCGCTTAAAGTTTTGCGCATGTCGGAAGCAAGAAATTCCGGAGAGATTTTTGTTTTTAAGCCCTCGATGAGAGCGTTCAGCGCTCCAATGGCAGCCATCAAAGCCTGATGGTGCCTAGCGCTCGTGATGAAAACCTCTTCCTTGCAAGGAGGGCCTTTGCGCCAGAGCAACTTGTCGATCTGTTGCCGTAGCTCGTTAAGGCCTGTTCCCTCTTTCGCGGAAACGCGTACGGAGTCCTCTCTGAAGGGAGGTTCGGCCAAATCAACTTTATTCCAAATAAGCAGCGTTTTCTCTTTAGGCGCAATCGCAATCAACTCTTCCGATTCATTACAAATCCCACGCGAGGCGTCGAGAACAAGCAAAATGAGGTCGGCTTTTTGCATCGCTTGCTTAGAGCGGCGGATTCCCTCGCGCTCGACGATCTCATCCGTTTCTCGAATGCCCGCCGTGTCGATCAATCGAAAATGCAGAAGACCCAGTCTCATCTCTTCTTCGATGAGGTCGCGCGTCGTCCCCGGGATGTTTGTGACGATGGCGCGTTCTTTGCCAAGCAAAGCGTTCATCAGGGAAGATTTGCCCACATTTGGCGGTCCCGCCAAGCAGAGCGAGATGCCGTGGCTGGCGATCTTTCCATCATGAAACGTTTCTGCAAGACGCTGCATCGACTCCAGCACTTGGTTCAATTGTTCAATCACTTCTTCCATCGATGCGAACTCGAGATCTTCCTCTGGAAAATCGACCCACGCTTCCAAAATGGCGGCGATGTCGACGAGTTGTTTTTGAAAAGAGCAGATGCATAGCGAGAGCTTTCCCTGCAGCTGAGTTTCTGCCATCTGCAGGGCGAGTTCGTTTTTCGCACCGATGAGCTGCTGCACCGCTTCCGCTTGGGCGAGGTCGAGCTTGCCATTGATGAAGGCTTTAAAAGTGAATTCTCCCGGCTGGGCGGCCCTGGCGCCGGCTTCCAAGATCGTTTCTAGAACTTTTCGCGTGATCAAACTTCCACCGTGGCAGTGGATCTCGATCGTGTCTTCGCCGGTATACGATTTGGGCGCGAGCATCGCCAATACGAGAGCCTCGTCGACGACGTTGCCTTCTGCGTCGATCACCTTGCCAAAATGCGCGGTGTGAGTTTTATAGGAACGGACGGGGCCTGAAAAAATTTTCTCCGCGACCGCAATTGCATCGTTTCCGGAAATGCGGACGATCGCGACGCCGCCCTCACCTGGGGGTGTGGCAATCGCGGCAATCGTTTCTCCGGGCTGATAGGGTCGATGTACAAAATCCATAGGGAAAAATGATACCGCAATACGGTTTTGAACGCAAAGACGCCACGACGCAAAGAAATGATTTATAAAAATTTTTGCGTCTTTGCGACTTGTGCTGAATTTCGAAAGAATTCTTATAAACTAAAAAATTTTATATGCAGCGCAGCGCAGCTGTAATCAGCTTAGCGAGTTCTGGCTCGCCTTTAAACTGATTCATGGCGGCCTTGATCGCTTTTTGTGCCTGCGAACTGTGATAACCCAGATTGATGAGCGCGGAGATCGCATCGGCCGCAGCCCCTTGCTCTTGAATGTCCGAAGATGGAGTCCCAGCAGCGCCCATTCCTTTTTTAATTTTATCGCGCATTTCCACGATCAGGCGCTCGGCCGTTTTTTTGCCAATGCCGGGAATTTTGCAAATCTGCAGGATATTCCCTTGGCTGATGGCAGCCTGCAAATCGCGAATTTCCATGTGGCCGACTAGGCAAAGGGCGGTCTTGGGGCCGATGCCGGACACTTCGAGCAAGCTCTCGAAAAGGTCTCGCTCTTGCCGCGCTAAAAAACCGTACAATTTTTGCGAATCCTCGCGTACGACAAACGAAATGTAGAAGGCAATCGATGAGTTAACAGTTGGCAATTTGGAAAAGTTGTTAAATGGAATTAGCAGGCAGTAGCCGACTCCATTCACATCGACAATCGCCTTCGACAAGGAAGCCTCGATCAATGTCCCTTTGAAATATTCATACATAAGTTATCTCTGAAGCTTAGAGTATTTGCATGGCAGACGGCCAGCGCGAGGGCATCGGCGGCGTCTTCAGGTTCGGGTAGCTCAGGCAGCTGTAACAGAAGTTGGACCATTCTTTGCACTTGCTCTTTGCTGGCGGAGCCGTTGCCTGCAACGGCGTGTTTGGCCTTCTTCGGCGCGTATTCGTAAATCGGAATGGATCGCCGCGCGGCAGCAAGCATCACTACACCTCGCGCCATTCCAAGCTTCATCGCGCTTTCCACATTTTTATAGACGAATTGCGTTTCTACGGCAACAGCATTTGGCGCATATTGGCAAAGCAATTTGTCCACGCTTTCGAAAAGAACGAGGTAGCGCTCGGGCATTGCGGCATCTGTCGGCGGACGGATGCAGCCGAAATCGATTGGCTCATAATGCGGCCTGTTTCCCACTTGAATGATGCCGTACCCGGTGATGCGGGTGCCGGGATCGATGCCTAAAATGATCTGAGGTTTTTGGTGGGGCGAGGCCATGGTCACCTTATATATATAAGGGTTAATAAACATTAAATTAAATTATTTTTTTTAATCCGACCCTTCATCTAAGCATGTACAAAATTCCTGCCGGCTTGGTATTTTTAAAGGTGTGATAGGTTCGTTGAGAACCTGTTAATAAATTTTTTTAGGAAATTTGCTCTTGGAATCTCTACGCAGTGTAAAACCGCGTAACATCATCGTGCGTATGCCGAATTGGATCGGCGACCTGGTGATGGCTACGCCGATTCTTTCCGATTTACGAAAGAGTTATCCGGATGCGCATATCACTGCGATGTGTCGCTCTCCCATCTGCGAACTTTTGAAGGAAGATCCCGAGATCGACGAGCTTTTTTGCTTCAGCAAGGCGAGCGGTTTTAGCCGGCGGGAAGAAAAAAGAAATATTATCGAAAAGCTGCGCAAAGGCAAATACGACTTAGGGATTTTGCTGACTCATTCATTTTCCTCCGCTTGGTGGTTTTGGCTGGGCAAAGTCCAAAATCGCCTTGGCTATGAGTGCAATGGCCGCAGATTTCTTTTAACCCACAGTCTCCCCTTCCCTAAGAACATTCAGAACCAGCATCTCGTCGTCACTTATAAAATGCTCCTCGAGCCCCTCGGCATCCCGATCTCGGACACTCCTCCGCGCCTTTATCTCTCCGCAAAAGAGATCAACGATGCCCGTGTGCTTCTTCGCCAGCACAAAATTCCGGACGGATCTCTCATCGTCGGCATCAATCCGGGAGCGACTTATGGCTCTGCTAAATGCTGGCTGCCGGAGAGGTTCCGAGAAGTGACCGAACGGCTGCTGCGCGACAAAGATATCTATATCGTTTATTTTGGAGATCAGGCGACGGCCTCGCTCGTTAAAGAAATTTGCGCTGGGCTGCCTGATCGCGTGGTCAACTTAGCGGGGATGACCTCGCTGCGCGAACTTTCCGGTTTGATCAGCCATTGCGATGTGATTCTCACCAATGACAGCGGACCCATGCACATCGCGGATGCACTCGGCACGCCGATTGTCGCACTGTTTGGATCGACAAGCGAGGTGGTGACCGGCCCCTATCGCTCCGGAACTCTCATTCATAAACACGTCGAATGCTCTCCCTGCTACCAACGCACTTGCCCGATCGACTTTCGCTGCATGAAGAGGATCGAGGCCAATGAAGTGTATGAGTCAATCGTGAAAATCCTCCATGCCAAACGTTCCAAGTTACATATTATTGCATGAACCTATCCCACTATTCTGAAAATTGCTTTTTGAGTCGCCTCTTGTGCCGACAGCCCCTCAAGGAGCCTTGTGACCCTCAAGGGACCTGCAACCATCCACTGGATGGTTGCAGCTTATTCAAGTATGTCCTTCGAAGCGACGCAAAAATCTGCGAAAAAATTTATCAAAAAATCAACTTTTTCAGATTAGTGAGAAGATAGGTTCATGATCAAGCATCTTTGGAGAAAATACGGGTTCAATCCCTTCGATTCACAATTAAAAAAAGCGAAGAATGCCGGCCATCGCCGTTTTCTCATTTGCTGGAATCGAGGCCTGGGGGACATCCCTCTCGGGCTTTACGCGCTGACCCATCGCATTCGCCATTTTATTCCCGATGCTCAAGTGACGTTTGCCACTCGCCCCGACCTTGCCGACGGTTTTAAAATGTTGAACGGGGTCTCGACATTGATCGATCCGGAGTGGAAGCGAGGAACCCATTTTGATCTGGAAAAAACCCTTTCGAAATCGGGTCTCTCCACCTCGGACTTCGACGTCGTCCTACAGAGTCCCGATCCTACGCGCTGGCTGATGTGGCAGATCGGCAAACTCACCCCGAAGCTCTCTTGGGACCTTAAATGGGATGCGCTCCATGAGCGTTTTGCTATAGACCCTAGCAAAAAATACATCGGTGTCCATGTGCAAACGGAGACCAGCTACGCTTACGAAAAAAATTGGCCTGTCGCTCACTGGGAAGAATTTTTTCAGGCGGCCGGCAAAAGAGGGCTGAATGTTCTTCTATTCGGCTTTTCCCAAAATCCCATTTTTGCAGGGGAGAACATTATCGACTTGCGAGGAAAAACTTCGCTTTTCGAAATGCTGTCCCTCATTAAAAATCGCTGCCGTTATTTAGTTGTCCCCGATTCCGGAGTGCTATCAATCACTTATTATATCGATGTCCCATTTGAGATCGATGTCATCTCTTTATGGGCAGACCCTCGGCAAGGCGTGCTTAGGCAAAAAGTGGCCTCCCCCAATCCTCTTTTTAGTCACCGACCCCTTATTGCCACCAATAAAGACTTGCGCACGATCCCTGTGCAAACCGTGATGGATACGCTATGTTAATCAGCACAATTCAAGAGCTGTTGTTCAAACTCGGGCAAGAACAGCTTTCCATTGGCCTTGAACGCCTTTCTTACTCCGAACTGGAGCGCTTTGCTCTTCAATTGCAAAAATACACTCCCGCACTTTCCGTTTTGCAAAAGAAATTGGCGCTCCATCCCGCGAAACCTTTTTCCAAAGAGGCGAAGCCCTATCCTCGCGCTGCCTTCAAAGGCAACCGCGAACTCGGCGAGGCATTGCTGCGTCAAGGTAAAGTCGGCTGTATGATTTTGGCTGGAGGTCAAGGAACGCGCCTTGGTTTCGATGGGCCCAAAGGCAGCTTTCCCGTCAGCCCCATCAAGGGAAAAAGTCTCTTTCAGCTTTTTTGCGAGCGCACGAAAGCCGCCAGCCTTTGGTCGGGGCATGCACTACCTCTATGCATCGTCACTTCCGCATTGAACCACGACCAAACGGTGAAGTATTTTCAAGACAATGCCTTTTTTGGGCTTTCACCAGCGCAAGTTTTTTTCCTGACCCAAGAGATGCTCCCCCTTCTCGATAATCGCGGACATTGGATGCTCGAGAGCCCAGGAAAAATCGCCGAGGGCCCCGATGGCAACGGCCACGCCCTCCGCCTCTTTTTCACTTCTGGCCTCTGGGAAAAATGGAAGAGGGCAGGCATCGAACACCTCAATGTGATCTTCGTCGATAACGCCCTGGCCGATCCTTTTGATGCGGAATTTACCGGCTTTGCCTCCTACGTCGACGCTGCCCTGAAGGCTGTCGAGCGCCTCTCTCCCGATGAAAAAATGGGCGTGCTTGCCGAATGTAACGGCAAGTTAAAAGTCATCGAATACACAGAACTTTCCGCATCCGGCCAATTCCCCCTCTCCAGCACCGGCATGTTTTGCTTTTCCATGCAATTCATCGCTCATCTTTTCCAAGAACTCAACGTTGAGCTCCCTTTGCATCTCGCGCGCAAAAAAGCCCCCATTCTCCTCGGCACCTCCAAAGGCTTTGTCCAAGAGGAAGCTCAAGTCTGGAAATGCGAAAGGTTCATTTTCGATTTCCTCGATCACGCGCAAACAAGCGCCGTTCTCGTCTGCCCTCGTGAAAAAATCTACGCCCCCTTAAAAAATGCCTCCGGCGACAAAAGCGCCGAGACCGTCAAGCAAGCGCTACTGCTTCACGACCGCGAAGTTTATCGCGCTCTCACAGGGATTTTGCCTCCAGAAGCGCCTTTCGAGCTCGACCCAGCATTCTATTACCCCAAAGAGGGCATGAGAGAGCAGCTGCTAAGCTCTCGCTTGTCCGATCAGGATTACGTTTCTTCAGTTTGATTCTCAGTATCTTATGTCATTATTCGAAGAACTCTTCCTTATAAAGGAGAAGATTCTCAACGGTTAAGGGCGGGGCCCTCTTCGGCGCCCGAGAAAAACACAAAGCTCGAGCGCACCATTCAAATAGTCTCTTTTAAAAACGTAATTATTTATTTCAGTCTAACTTATTGATTATTAAGGTTTTAAGTTTTCTGAGACCGCGAAATAGTAAAAAAAAATTGAAATATCTTAAATAAAAGTTTATAATAACTGTATTACTTTGAAAAAAGGATCTAAAATGGCAGTTAATATAAGTTCAAATCAAGACAGCATGTTAGAACAAATGACTTCTCTGGCATACAGAGGGTATCTCGACTCAGCTCTCGGTGTATTAGAAAAGTCGGGGTTAAACGAAGTTCAAAAGAACAAAATCAAAACAATTCTAACCCAGCCGCATGACGACACTTTAGAAGCTACTCAAGCGATGAAGCAAAGCATGATTGCAGTGATCAAAGGAGAAGATTTTCAACCAGCCGCTTCTGGCGAACAGTCCTTTTCCTCCCAACCAATCCAAGTTTTGCCTTTAGAACAAGAAGACTCTATCACTTTCACGGATACCCCCACATCCTTACAAACTCTGCCTCTAGACATCATAGGAGTCATCTTCAGCACATGTATATCCATGTGCGATTTAAGAACTATCACAGCATTCCCTTGCATGAGCAAATTTTGGAAACAATTCACGCTAAACTTTTTTGCAGTATGCGACCTTAAGCACATTTGTCCCGAGCTAACGGTCATGGATGCAAAAACACAACAAAGAGAATGCGCCGACGAGCCAAAGATCGATAAATTCCAGATTTTTAAAGCGGTCAAAAAGATCGCTCCGCACGTCGAAGACAATGCAGGCGTGACACTACTGACCATGATCAAAGACGACAATCTGAAAATGTTGATTGAAATAGCGACACAAGATGGAATGCAAATTAAAGTAGATGATGACATTATTGAAGAGTTAGGGGATGTTCCTGTCAAGCAAACCGACACCATTCTCATTACTAACAGTGTTTTTATAGGCACCCGAGACAAAGACTACAAATCACAAGAAAGTCTTGCAGAAGGACACGGATGTCAAATTCCAACGGGGCAAGCATATGTGGCCCTCTGTGTATTTACGCAGAAGATTTTGCAAAACTGCCTATATGGGAAAAATGGGCAAAATCTCCCGACTTACGGACATTCATCCACGTCCTATCATGTTCTAGAAATTCCCATCATCTTGGCTGTTGGGGGCTCCATCCCTGGCCAACTCTCTATCGACGACGACGACTTTGGCTCCGGCGCTGGGGGTCAGTGGAAGTTCTAAGTTGGCCATTGGTCCTTGGAACATTGGTCTCGGCCATTGATTGATTTGGGTCTTGGAATGCGAAGAGTGCCGTCGCATTTTTTTAGAAAATTGCCGAGACCGTGAAACAACCGTTACTACTCCAGAGCCGCGAGATCTACAGCGCGCTGACAGGAGTATTGCCGATGGAAGCTCCTCGCTGCCCAACTTTGTATCTATACTGGCGACACTGGAAAGTTATAGAGAATTTCAATTTCAGCGCTTCAATTTTTCGTTCGTTGAAGCAGGCCATGTGCCAGCACATGGTCGATGGAAATGAACGAAAAGACCGTGGCTTGCCACGGCTGTAAGTGAAGATGCTGAAGCAGAAATTTTCATAACTTTCCAGTGGAACCGGTATATTCTTTCTATTCATCTAAAAAATATCCGAACGGTTTTTTCAAGACTTTGGCAAGTTTTTCAAGCGTTTCAAGCGTTGGAATAGATTTTCCGGTCTCATATCTTGAAATACTCTTCTGCAAGGCGTCGATAGCATCAGCGAGCTGGCCTTGAGTCATGTCTTTTTCAACACGGGCGAGCTTGATTTTTTTTCCTAATTTTTTTGCGTCCATGAAAATTTTTCTTTTCGAAAATAGACCTTCGAGGATATATTTCAACCATTCGAGGGCATTTTTCGTCGAGGAAACCTGTCCTTCAAAATTGAATTTAGACATGAGCATGGCTCCTTTGGCAAAGATCAAGATGCACCGGAAGAAGAGACTCCAATGAGCCTCGACTAGGGTGAGTCCTGACGACAAGGAGTTGCTCGATGTCATTGTTTTCAGTCTAGCAGATGAATATATCCAAATTGACAAGGAAAATCCCGATATTTTTTCAATCTGGAGGAAGTTTGTCATGAAAGAAGCTATCCATGCGAATCCAACTCATTTGCTTACCGGCATGGTCCGGTGCAAATCTTGCGATGGGACCATTGTGCATGTCAATGGCAAAAATGGTGGATATTATGGGTGCTGTAATGCCAAAAAAAACGTCTGCAAAAATAAGCTTTTAATGCCATGGAAACGGATTGAATCGTTGATCATTAATGCCTTGAAAGAAAAATTTCTGACTTCAGAAATTCTGAGACATGTCTATGAAAATGTTGAGAAAAACATTGCTATGACTCTGAACAAAGTTCCTGAAGGGCTCAAGCAAAAAAGAAGCCAATTGGAGAAAGTTCACGCAGAGCTTCAAGATTACTTAATTTCATATTATGTGACCCATACGAATATCCAAACCCTTGCACTTCTCGATGAGGAATCCAAGAATTCGAATTGGTTTCAGTGCCGGCCATGGAAAAAAATGTAGCGCAAAATAACCAAAGTTGTAATCCGGAAAGATTTTTGTTAAGCTGCCCTTAAAACAACAGGTTTTGCATGCGGATTGCTTATTTGGGTGCTGGCACATGGGGATTTTGCCTGGCTTCTCTTCTAGCTTCGAAGGGAAATGATGTTGTTCTCTGGACAGCGAATCCTGAGTTTGCAAAAGCTTTAAGCAAGAAGAGGGAGCATCCTAAACTTCCCAAAGTGAAGGCTGACGAGCGCGTTGAATTCACTTCCGATTTGAAACATGCGATTGATGGCGCTGAGCTTGTTGTCGAGTCGGTGACTTCCAAAGGAATCCGCCCGGTGTTTGAGCAAGTGCTTGCTTTGGGTGGCGTCAAATGTCCCATAGTCATCACTTCTAAAGGGATTGAGCAGAACAGCGGTCTGCTTTTACCTGAGGTCGTCGTGCAGGTTTTGGGCGAAGGGATGCGCAAAAATATCTGCTGCTTGAGCGGCCCGAGTCATGCAGAAGAGGTCATTCAAAAATTGCCGACGTCTGTTGTCGCAGCCTCTTATGATCCGAATTTGATGCGGCAAATCGGCGATATCTTCACAACGCCTTTCTTTCGAGTGTATCCCAATGCCGACATGAATGGCGTCGCTTTCGGCGGCGCTATGAAGAATATCATCGCAATTGCCTGTGGAATTTCCGATGGCCTCGGGTTTGGTGATAACACAAAGGCTGCATTGATGACGCGGGGACTGCATGAGATCCGCAAGCTGTCGGTTACAAAGGGGAGCAAGCAGGAAACTTTGAATGGGCTCTCTGGAATGGGGGACTTGTGCGTCACCTGTCTTTCGAAACTCAGCCGAAATTACATGTTCGGCCGCCTCATCGCCGAAGGGCTTGAACCTCAATCCGCCCAGGAAAAGATCGGCATGGTCGTCGAAGGCGCGTATACTTGTGTCTCTGCTCTGCAGCTCGCTCAGAAAAATCATATCGACGTTCCCATCACTCAGGCGATCTACTCCATTTTGTATGAGGGACTCAATCCACGCGATGCGGTGAAGTCCTTGCTTCAGCGCGCGATCAAAGAAGAGCATCTTTAGAAAAGGGCGTATGGTTCCCAGGTAAAGAAATTTTGGAAGTAATTCCGAAGTAATAAATTTCGTAACTTTCTCGTTTTCAGCCACATAAGGCATGTTGCGTTTGTGAGGCATTATTACCCCTTAGAGTATTTCAACCTGTTTTGGCATTGAGTATTTGGCCCTTTCCCTATATCTATTCATTTAATAAGGGAGCAACATGCTATGGCCTTGGAAGGTTTAAAGATCGTCGCTGCTCAGGAGATGGCGCGGATTGAGAAAATGGCTTACGACGAGGGCGCCACGGAACGGGAATTCATGGAGAATGCGGGCGGCGCTATTGCGAAGATTGTGGAGCAATTTGTTCACGAGCATGGGCTGGCGAAGGTAGTGACTCTGCTTGTCGGGAAAGGAAATAATGGCGGGGATGCTTTTGCCGCGGGGGCAAAGCTGATCGAGGATGGCTATCAAGTTTCCGCTTTGCACATCTTCCCGTTGGAGAAATGCACTCCTCTATGCAAGGCGATGCATGAAAAATTCCGCTCGCGCGGGGGCAATGTGCGCCATGCGCAGGGTGAGCAGTCTTTTCAATTTGGGGGTAAGGGAATCATCCTCGATGGGCTTGTTGGGACGGGCTTTCATGGAAAGGCGGAAGGGGAGCTTGCCATTGCGATTGGGTGCGCGAACCGATCGAAGCTGCCGATTCTTGCGATCGATATTCCGTCGGGAGTGAATGGGACGACGGGGGAGGTTGAGAGTGTAGCAATTTGCGCTCGAGAGACGATCTTTCTTGGGCTGCCTAAAAGCGGTTTTTTTCTCAAAAATGGCTGGGACCATGTCGGCAAATTGCGCTACGCGAGTTTCGGTCTCGCTGAAAAATACATCGCCAAAGCAAATGCGTTTGCCTATCTTCTCAACGAACAAAGAATGCCTGGGTTGCTGCCGCCAATTAAACGAAGTCGACACAAGTATCAGGCCGGTTACGTGATTGCGATATCTGGCTCTCCTGGAATGCCCGGAGCGGCGCTGTTGGCAAGTTATGCGGTATTGCGGGCTGGCGCGGGCATTGTCAGGCTGTTTCACCCGAATGGGATGGAAGCGGAATTGAGCGGCGCGCCGTATGAAGTCATTAGGCAAGGATGGGATGGCAAGAATTTGACCCCGATCAAGAATGAAGTGAAAAGAGCGAAAGCATTGCTGATTGGCCCTGGCATCGGTAGGACGAAAAAAGCAGAAACGATGCTTAAGGCGGTGCTGACCAAATTCGATCTTCCGATGGTGATCGATGCGGATGCGCTTTTTATTCTCTCTGAAAACCCCTCCTGGAAGTTGGGGGGAAATTGCATACTTACCCCGCATCGAGGTGAGATGGAGCGTCTTCTAAAAGGCAAAAGCGGGATCGAACATTGTCAAGCTTATGCAGAGGAGAAGAAAACGACTGTCGTTCTTAAAGGGGCTCCCACATTTTTATTTCATCCGGGAACGCCACCGGTTGTCATCGGTGGAGGAGATCCTGGAATGGCGACAGCCGGGTCTGGGGATGTGCTGACGGGAATCATTGCCGCGATGCTCGCGCAGGGTCTCGATCCTCGCCAGGCAGCTGCTTTAGCGGTGTATCTACATGGATTGGCGGGGAAACATGCGGCCTCGGTTCTAACTTCTTATTGCATGACAGCCTCGGACATTATCGACTTTTTGCCCGATGCCTTTTCAAAATTAATACAAGTCTGATGACTTTTTTGTTTCCTGAAATTTGGATAGTTTCTATCATGTCTCAACCGTTTCTCTCCTCGGGAACTGTAAAATTTATTTCCCTACAACCCATTAACTCTTTTTCTTGTGGGGAAAAGGAATTGCGTAGAAAATCACAAGCGAATCCGCTCCAGGGTTTCTCCAAAACATGCGCGCGTTGGAAATGTGGTTGAATTGCGCGCCGATGCGTCCTAAGTTATGAAAAACATAAGACAACTCTCCTGCTGACCGGAAGTTGATCGGAAATCCTAAGTTTTTTCCATCACCATGGTAATAGAGACCGGGCGCAAAGCTCGGCGTGAAGACAATTTTTTTCCCAAAGAAAAGGTCGAAGGCAATCCCTCCACAGAGAAACATATTTTTGTCGGTTGTGACAAAATAGGCGACGAGTGGCCGGACGTGGAAATATTTAGAACTCCAGACATCCCAGCGGTATTCCAGCTGGATGAGGGGGCGCAAATGAGTTTTGTCGACATCGAAAATCCCAAGCCCTACCATCAAGTGAGAGGGGGCGGGAACTTCTTGCCCACCCCATCCTTTGGCTAGACTAAATAGGAGAAAAATGAAGATTTTCCGGAAATACATACTCTCAACCTCGTGGATTTTTTTAAATTCTGCAACTGTTTTTTTATGCGCCGGGCAGTGTCTACGCGAAGAGATTATCCTTTCCGAGCAATTGATTTCACCTGCTTGGGAAAAATACGATTGCCACAGTTCCTCGCTAGTTCAAACATCTGATGGGAGGATTCTAGTAGTATGGAAAGCAGGTTTTGGCGAGGGGAAGTCCAACTTGGATTTTGAAGCCAACACGGGAATTTGGAAAGCGGAATGTGTTGAGATAAATTGGAGTGAACCTGAATGCATTCACTATGAAAATGAGAGCGTTGTTTGGAATCCTGTTTTGGTGGAACTCGACGAACTGCTCCTTTTTTATCGCGTCGGCAAAGCGCCTTGGGCGGCGGCCGCCTTTCTCAAACGCTCTTTCGATGGGGGAATAAGTTGGAGCGAAGCGGTGGTTTTGCCAGCTGGAATTATCGGCCCAGCGAAAAACAAACCACTCCTTCTTGCTGATGGAGCATTGCTCTGTCCTTCTTCTTTGCAGTCGGGCCATCCGGAAGGAAAATATCCGACAGCTGCCGTTTGGTTCGATGTGACGCGAGACAAAGGACATACTTGGCAGAAGCGAGGGCCGCTGACAATTCCAGGCCAGCCGTTTGGGGCGATCGAGCCTGCCTTATTTTTCGATGAAGAAGGCCATTTGCGAATTCTCTGCCGCGATCGGGCGCGGAGGCTAGGGGGAACTGAGGGGTGCATTTGGACTTCCCGCTCAGTGGACCAAGGCTTGACGTGGAGCGCGTTGGAAAGGACGGCATTGCCCAATCCTGATTCCGCTTTCGACGTCGCTGATCTTGGAGACGGGCGGCTGATCTTATTTTATAATCATTCTGCAGTGGACCGTTTCCCTCTTTCTGTCGCAATTTCTGTCGATGGAGGAAAGAATTGGGAGAAAAAATGCGATTTGGAAGAGAAAACGGGAGAGTTTCCTGCGGCGATTGTTTCGCAGGATGGGATTGTCCACGTCGTGTATGCCTATGAGATCGCGTCGGGCCAGCGCAGGATCAAGCATGTCGCAATTGAGCCTACAGCGCTATTTGGTGATAATCAGTAAACCATTCGGTAAATTTCTTGAGGCCTTCGCGCAAAGGTGTTTTCGGCTGGTATCCGAGAATTTTTTGGCTTTTGGAAATGTCCGCGTAGGTGATCGGGACATCTCCTGGCGGCATCGGATGCATCGAGAGAGAAGCTTTCTTCCCGAGGCATTCTTCTAAAAGGGAAATCAATTCCAAGACGCTGACGGGAGAGCAATTTCCCAGATTGAAAATTTCATGTTGGGAGCCAAGGTCGATGGCAGCGAGGGTGCCGTGGATGATGTCGTCGATGTAAGTAAAATCGCGCATCAGTTTGCCTTCGCCATAAACAGAAAGGGTTTTCTGGTTGAGGATGTCTTTTGAAAAAGAAAAATACGCCATGTCTGGCCGTCCCCAGGGACCGTAAACGGTAAAAAAACGAAGGCCGGTGCAGTGAATGCCATGCACGTGATGATAGGAGCTTGCGATCACTTCGTTGCAGCGCTTCGTCGCACCATAAAAACTGGCGGGCTTTTCCACGGTGTCGGTTTCCGCGAAGGGAACCTTGACATTCATCCCGTAGACCGATGAGGAGGATGCGTAAATGAGCTTGACCTCTGGAAATTGGCGCAAGGCCTCTAACACCTGCACAAAGCCATTCAAATTGCTGTGGACATAACTTTCAGGGGATTTCAGCGAATGGCGGACACCTGCTTGCGCGGCGAGGTGGAGAAAATGCGTGATGGAGTGGTTTTGGATTTGCTCTTTGAGACGAACTTGATCGATCACATCAGATTCGATAACGGGAATTTGCATCTCTTCGAGAAGTTTTGCGCGAGCTTGCTTGAGTGAAGGATCATAATAGGCGTTGAAATTGTCACAGCCGAAGACGGCATCGCCGCGTGCTTTCAGCGCGCGGGCCGCGTGAAACCCGATGAAGCCGGCGATTCCTGAAATAAAGATGCGTTTCACGTTGACTTCAATTGCAGTGACTTAAAAAATACACGCATGCACATTAACATTTCCCAGATTTTGAAGCCTCTACTAAAAATCGCTTTACTCTTGCTGCTTGTCTCGTCATGCACGAATCCACCTTATCGCGGCAGCGATGTGCTCGGCGCCGATGAGTTTGTGATGGATTCTTACCGGATTCGAGAAGGCAAGCTTTCGATCTTGTCGATGGAGGGGAAAGATTTTGAGGAGCTTTCGCCGGAGCTTTTAGAGGAGTATGAGGATGTGATCAACAATGGCGATGTCCTGCAGATCGCTGTTTATCACCCCAGCAGGTCCGACCTTGTTGAATCTGTCCAAAGGATCGGTCAATTCATCGGCTATCGCGTGGTCGATGGAAAAATTTACCTTCCCGATTTAGAGCCGGTGGAAGTGGAAGGGCTGACATTGCGCCAGGCGCAAGAAAAAATCGACGCCCTTTACCGCCAGCAGATCAAAGATGTCAGCGTTTATATCGCTTATAAAGACCGCATTTTACGAAAAGTGGAATTGGCAGGGCATGTGCAGGTCCCTAACATTCCTGTCGATGGGCGTCTGCGACTTTTTGAAGCGCTTTCGATTGCCAAAGTTCCTCCCAACGCCAATCTTTTTAAAAGTTACGTCGTGCGTGAGAATGCTCTTCTTCCTGTCGATCTCTATAAATTAATCAAAGAGGGGGACATGCAGCAAAATATCGTCATGCGCGGCGGTGACAAGGTTTACATCGCTGATCCGGCCGCTTCAACGCTGATGGTCCTAGGTGAGGTCTGCAAGGAGCGCGTCGTCGATGTACCTGATGGCTTCATGACTTTGCGAAAGGCGATCGGCGAGGCAGGCGGAATTTTGCCCTCCGGCGATCGCGCCTACATTCAAGTCATCCGTGGCAATATCCTTCATCCGAAAATTTACACGTTGCATTGGGAGCACGTCGTCCGCTTGCCCAACGATAGCATGTTGCTTATTCCAGGGGACATCGTCTACGTGGCTGCGCGACCACTCTCCGAGTGGAACCGTTTTGTAAACGATCTATTGCCGACTTTCATCGCACTTGATTTAATTACGAAAGGAATCAAATCTGTAGGTATTAACGTCCCATGAAAATAGCAGAAGAATTGACTGTGATCACTCTTTCCGACATTAAGTTCCTTTTTCGAAGAAATCTTTCCAAGATCAAAAAGGTGGCGATCATTGCCGCTATCGCCAGTTTCGGGTTGCTGTTGCTTCGCGAGCCGACGTTTGTTGCCGAAGCGACATTCAAGCAAGGCGCAAAGTCCAATGAAATCGGCCTGAGCTTAAAAGAGACTTATCAGCAGCTGTTCGCCCCTCCCTCGGAGGGAGCGACAGTGGCGATCATGCAGTCGAAAGAGGTGCTCAAAGGAGCGATTGAAGCTCTTGGCCTGCAAGCGGATTGCCCTCTTGATTTTAGAATCGTAAGGGCTATCAAACGGGCTCGCGATAATCTTTTACTTGAGCTATTTAGACGCACTCCATCAGATTTGGACCTTTTTGTTTTCCGCAATGTGTCCTATTCCGGTGAAAAGCCCTTGAAGCTGTTTCTTCAATTGACCGAAGGGGGGCGCTATCAGATCTTGGACGAGAATAAAACCCCGCTCGGAGAAAAAAAACTGGGAGAGCCCGTAGCTTTTTCTTTGGGGGCGGTGACCGTTCGAAAAGCGCCGAGTGCGGCAAAATTGGGCAAATTGTACCTATTGACCCTCCGTCCTTTTCCCGATGTCGCAACTGCCATTGCCAAAAGAATGAAAATCGCTCCCATCAAGCAAGACAAGAACATCTTGAAACTTGAATTCTCATCGCGTAATCGCTTTTTGGCTGCCGATTTTATCAACCATTTGATGAAAAGTTATCAGACCTATTTAAAGCGGGAGAACGATGAGACCTGTCAAGCACAGCTCACCTACCTCTGCCAACGCCAGCAGGAGCTGACTCAATATTACGACGAGGCACTGGTCGACCATATGGGATATCTCAAAGACAATCTGAATAAAAATGGGTGCGTTGGCGTCGCGCAAGAGATCGAAATTCTCTCCCAACCCAAAAACATTTACATGTCCAGGCTGTTCGACGTCGACCTGGAGCTTCGCCGTTTGTCTTCTCGTTCTCTACAGAAAAAACAAGAGGAACCTATTTACTATTCTTTGGAGGTTGAGGAAGTGGGAAATCAGATCCGCGAAGCAAACCTTCTTCTCGAGTGTGTGGAAAAACAGGAGCAAATCCCCCCTTTGCCCTCGCTTTGCAAGGACCCGAAGAGCGCCGTTTCTCAGCTCATGAAACAAATCTCTCTAGCCTCGATTCCTTGGATCAGGCAATTGCGTAACCAACTCGTTCAAAAGCAAAAAATTCTCGAAGAAAATGCCGATCTCCAAAACGTGAGTGACTTTTCAGGGATCAAACTGGAGACAGCCCAAGAACTATTAAGCGGGTACGCACGCGAACGGGACAATTTACAGGCGCATTTAAGGGAGTTGGTGTTTTTACGCGATCAGATTTTCCAGCCCGATTTTGAAATCAGCAGCTTAGGGGGAGTTTTCCACGACAGCGTCACGGCGGATTTGATTCAAAAGGCGGGCGCGATCGCCTTGCAGTTAAAAGACAGCGATAACCGCAGCGAACGGGAGCAAAGCCGCTTGCAAGAAGCGCTGCAAACGCAAAAGAATTTCCTATCGCAATACCTTCTTCAAACCATCGAGCTTAAAAAGCTCAAAGCAAAATTGCTGGACGACAAGATCGGCTCTTTGCGCAGCACAACATCGGGCCTCTTGCAATCGGAAAAAGAACTTCTCGCCGAGAAATTAACAGAATTGAACCAAAACATGGGCGAGCTTCCCGAAAAATGGCGCCGCGAGGCACTCCTCGAAATGAGAAAAGAGCTCGGCTCAATGATGCTCCAAGCAGTTTCTCAGATCGCTGAGACAAAAAATTTGAATCAGCACATTTTTCAAGCCAACTCCAAACCCTTGGATGTTGCCATCCCTCCCGTCAAGGTCCCATGGCCAAAAATTCCACTTCTTTCTCTGATCATCGGGGTTGCTGCGGGACTCGGCTATTACGGCTATCTCTTTTGCAGAACCTTGCTGAAGGGGTTCCCTGCGACCCCTGAGAATTTAAAAGTTACCGGTTTTCCCGTCAGCGGGTCCTTTTCCCAGCAGTGCCACGCCCATCTCCAGGGACTCCCATCGGGCGATTTGGAGACGATGAGGCGCATCGTCGAGTTTCTCCTCGCACAGCCGAAAAAAATTGGGGCCTCTGTGGCAGCCTGCATCGGCGGAAAATATCCAAAATATACTCTCTCTTTGGCGGAGCTGCTCTCGATGCGCGGGATCAAAGTTCTTGCAATCGACTGCGTCTTTGATCAAGTCGTTCACGCTGATGATATGCCAGGGCTTTGGCAGTATCTCAACAATTCCGCACTCGACCTGCCTTTGAGGCGCACATTGATGTTCGACCATCTCCCAAGCGGTGGGACCACCCGGCATGCGGCAGAATTCATCGGCGGCCCAAAGTTTTCAGGATTTCTTTCCCGCATGAAACAAAATTATGATTTGATCCTTCTGTTCAGCAGCGCCGATGCCGCCAGCGCGGAAGGCCATTCCTTCCTCGCCCTCTGCGACGCGGCGATCGTCACTGCCCAACAGGAGAGAAAAGATGAACTTCTCGTTTATGTCGATTGGGCCAATAAGAAGGGGACTCCATGTACGACCTTTGTTTATGTGGAAGAGTTTAGTTAATTGTGAGATAATATTTCTTAAAAAAATATATGACTCTACCCAAAAAAACTCTCGTCACTGGCGGAGCGGGATTTTTAGGCTCCCATCTTTGCGAAAAATTATTGCAGCAGGGACATTCCGTTCTCTGCCTCGATAATTTTTTCACGGGGAACAAAGAAAACATACTGACTTTTCTCAATCATCCTTCCTTCCAGCTGATCGAACACGATGTCTGCAACCCGATCGATCTCGATGTCGAACTCATTTACAATCTTGCGTGCCCCGCTTCTCCCATTCATTACCAATATGATCCCGTTAAGACGATCAAGACTAATGTTCACGGTGCAGTGAACATGCTCGAGCTTGCTCAATCCAAAGGCGCGCGCATTCTGCAAGCCTCCACCAGCGAGGTTTATGGCGATCCACACCAGCACCCGCAAAAAGAATCGTATTGGGGCAACGTCAACCCGATCGGCATTCGCTCTTGCTATGACGAAGGAAAGCGCTGCGCCGAAACGCTCTTCTTTGATTTCCACCGCCAATTTGGCGTGCCTATCAAAGTCGCCCGCATTTTCAATACCTACGGCCCCCGCATGCATCCCAACGACGGGCGCGTCGTCTCCAACTTCATCGTGCAAGCCCTGAAGAATGAGCCGATCACCATCTACGGCGACGGCACTCAAACCCGCTCCTTCTGCTTCGTCGACGACCTCATCGACGGACTTATCTTATTAATGAACTCTCCCAAGGAGCTCACAGGTCCGGTCAACCTCGGCAACCCTGTGGAGTTCACGATGCTCCAGCTGGCAGAGTTTGTCTTCGAGCTCACCGGCAAAAAACCCAAGCTTGTGTTTCATCCGCTTCCCAGCGATGATCCCAAGCAGCGCAAGCCAGATATTGCGTTAGCGAAATCAGCGCTGAGTTGGGAGCCCAAAGTTCAGCTCAGAGAAGGCCTCCGAGCGACGATCGAGTACTTTGAAAGCTGTCTCGTTTCTAAAATTTAAAATTGTTGGACATATTGTGCATGGGGAGTTAAACTTAAACTCTCCAAAGTCCGAGGGATTGTCTATGTGGCATTTTTTTTCAATTTTTACATTCGCTTTTCTCTTCATTAACTCCATATTTGCCGACATTCGGCCCTTAACCGGAATTTCAGAATTTGATGTCGTTATGACTATTTTTCCAGAAATTGATCGCGACAAACATATGAAAGAAATTGTCTCATCATTTGAAAAAATTGGGACTGTGAAATTTTCTGAAGAAAATCTTTTCACTGCCACGGAGTGTTTTCCTCTTCTTAGTTTTTCTATCGATGATGAAAAAAGAGGAGTGATTGCTGTTATTGCCGAAGTGGAAGTCCTCATTAATCGATGCCGAATTGGAACTGTAATTTGGAGAAAGGATTTTTACGATACCGAAGGCTCATCTGTTCCCGTATTCTTGGAGGACGGCACAGTTGAATTTAGGAAAGTTGAAAAATCTGAGGAAGAGAAGAATTTGTCATTTCCAGCCAGGATGATTCGGGAATTTGAGCAAGAATACAACCAAGTCAATTCCGGAAGGCCCGTATTTCATATTCATCCAAATTTTCTTAAGGAACTTTTTCAAGGCACCACGTAAGCATTCTTTCCGTGCTTCGCCTTAATCTCGCGCCACTTCTTCACCATTTCGGCAGCGAGCGGGGCGGCTTCTTTACCGCCGGCCTCGCTGAAGCGCAGGTACACGACGACGACAAGCTCGGGGTCTTGCCATGATTGATGCGCTTCTTCGTGAAAGGTGACGCTGGCAAACCAGATATGGTTATGGATTTTTGCGAGCGATTCTGCATCGATGGCCTGCTTATAGAGAATCTCCGCGGTACCCGTTTTGCCGATAAATTGATCTTTGAGATCGTAAAAGTCTGACATCCAATCGGGATTGTTGAAAAGGGCGCGGATGATCTGTGGCCGCGCGGTGCCTTTTGCGCCGCTCACCACTTTGTTCATTCCTTCGATGAGTGGGTCGCGGATGAGATTGGGCATGGGCAATTCCCGCTTGATCTCGGGTGCGCTGTACCAGATATAAGGACTAGTGCTGTCGCTCTGAGTGGCGGAGAATAAAGGGAAGTGGATGCCAATGGAGGCGAGCTGGTCCTTGAATGGGAAAAGCGCCTGCTCGAACGGATTGCGGTATTCGCGGAGCGGTTCTTTGCCGGCGATGACTTGGATCACTTTGGGCTTGAGGACTTTTCCTCCGTTGGCGATGGTGCTGATCATGATTGCTGTCTGAAGAGGGGTGACGACGAGCGAGTGCTGCCCGATGGCGAAGGAATAGAGTCCTGTTTTGTTCAGAGTGACGTCGTCAGGAAGAGCACCGGCGATTTCACCTGGAAGCTCAATGCCTGTTTTCTCGCCGAAACTGAAGTCTCTACAGGTTGCGACGAGATTCAATGGGTCTTTCATGCACTCGGCTGCCAAAATGGAAAAGTAGATGTTGCTCGATTGTTCGAGTGCGCCGACGATGTCGATTTTGCCGATGTTGGGGTGGCTTCGGGGAAGCTTGCCGCCCTTGTATAAACGGGTGATCGTCTGGCCGTCGAGAGTGTAGCCGAGAACTTGATCGTTGCTGCCGGGCTTGGAGTTCCATTTGATATTGTCAATCAGCGTTAAGGGATTGATGTCGAGCAAGTCTTTGTGCATCTCTTGAAGATGGCGGTATCGCTCCATGAGGCCTTGATAGGCGACGACGAGTTTGAAGACCGAACCCTGCGGCGAGGACTGGCGATAAGCTTGCGATCTGCCGTAACCATATCCGGAAAGGGGATAGAAGGCCGCAGCGAGGTGTTTGCCCATCTGGACGCCTTTTGTGTTGCGCAAGCTTCGGTAGCGGCCATACAGAGGAAAATTAAGGTCTTCAAACGAGCGCATCGATTGAAGAAATTTCAACTGTTTCTCTGTGGAAAGAGCAGCAATGGCGCCTTTCAATTTGTCTGCATGCGTTTTTACTTTTTCTCTGATTTCTGAAGAGCCGAGCAAAAAGTCGTGGATGAGCCGCAACCGGTTTTCTTCCCAAAACTTCTTAAACAGCTGTTTTTCTATTTGATCGAGATAGTCGGTGTAGGGCTTGGCGTATCTCTTTTGCTCTTTTTCCTCTTTTCTCTTTGCTTTCAAGTACTGCTTAAAATGTTCATTTCGCCAGGTTTGAAAATCCTCTTTGTGAAATTGAGCTCTGGCATGCGACTGCAGGTGGCCTTGCACAATAGAGAAAGATTGGTTAAGAATTCTATAGGCAGCCAAGGACAGGGCACTTACGCTCTCGAAAATCTCTGGAGAAAATTGTTCTGTGTCCGCAAGGAGGCGGCAGAGGTCGATGATGAGCAGTTTGTCATCATTGTGTTTGACGCTCTGCAAAATGGGATCGATTGTGCTTCTTTCTGAACTGTTTTGTCTTAGCGCGAGTTCAACGCTCCTTCTCTCTTCAACGGGAATCGGATTTCTTGAAGCGATATGTGGCTCGGCGGGGTAAAGAGCTTCGATCAATGTTTTCATTTGGGACTGTCCTGAGAGCAACAGTAAATTTTCCAATGCTTCCTGAAACAAAAGAGCTTGGCCAACGGTTGTGATTTTTTGCATTGCATGGAAAAGATCGCTATTCTGAGGCAGAATGGTCTCAAGGTATTTGTCCAAGGCAAGTTCCACACTCTCTTCGTAAAAAGAATGAGTATTTTCGTCATACCGCTCGCGCTCGAGGGGCCTTTTGCCATCCCAGATTTCTCCGATGTATGCCTCATTCTCAAGCCACCTTCGGATGCGCGCTTGCTTTTGCTCTCTGATTTCCGGAATTCTCGATGGAATAAAATCATTGGGATCGATGCGAGGGTAAGAGGCCAAAGTCAATACCTCTCCGGTTTTTGGATCGAGGGCGACGATGGCGCCTCCTTTGATCCATGGGGTGCTCAAGTTGGGTGTTCCTTCTGGATTGCGCGACTCGCGGACCGTTTCATTTTGAGCGAGGAGCTGTTCGGCAAATTCTTGAAGCTCGGAAGAGACCGACAGCAACAGTCGCTGTCCGGATACTCCTTTGCGTCCACCGGGCAGCTCGCGTAAAAAATTGCCTTTGGTATTCACTTCATACGTTTTTTTCCCAGCATAGCCTCGCAAGTCGGAGTCAAATGCTCCCTCGACCCCCGCCTTGCCGACGAGGTCATTGATCCGGTACGCTTTTTCTTGCAATGCCTTCCATCTTTCCCTCACTTCGAGGGGATTGTCAAACCCTTTCGGCAGCACGGCGACCTCGCCAGATTCCCGCTTGGCGAGATAATCTTGGAGGGCTTTGAGCTCTTCTGCGATCGAGTAATATTCTTTCGAGCTGATCGCCCCCATGTAGCCGATGATGTCGGACCCGATTTTTCCGAGGGGATAGTCGCGTTTGGAGCCTTTCTCGGTGACGATCCCCGCCCAATCCTTTTCGAGCATTTTGAGGCGGTAGTATTCCTCTTCCGTTAAATCTTCTTTTAAAATGAACGGCGTGTGCGGGAAAAGGGAAGCCTTTCCGTGAATGGTGTCTTCAATTCCCTGCGCGTCCATCTGCAGCTCGCTCGCGAGAAGTTCAGATAGATTTTTAATATAGTCCGATCTGACGGCGATGCGGACGCGCCTGCCTTCCGCATTCTTTTTCCACCTAGCGGTGGGGATTTGGCGGATGTCCGCATAGCAGATGGCGGCATTGTACTGGATTTTGTTGAGAGCAAGGGGAATATTGAATCTATCGCGGACGGTTGCCCGCTCGACTTTTTCGATGATGGTGCGCCGCATTGGTCGGCGGGCTTTTTCCGCATGCTCCTCATGCTGAATGATCGACAGGTACCAGACCCGCACCAAAATCAGAAGCAGCCCTAAGATGATGATATTCAAGACCCGATTGGCCTTCTGGGGAATTGTGTAGTCCATGACGACATGATCAAAAAAATCTCCTTTATAGTAAACGCCAAAGATTTTGAATTATTTATTTGTTTAAAATATTATTAACCATTGATGTGCTTGAATCATTTTGTTTATATTCATTTTGCTTTTTTTAAAATAAAGGTTAAGTATTATGTCTGTTACATCAACAAGCACGACGAGAGTGCATGCCTCAGAGGTTCCAAATGGGACCCATATGACAATCACCACAACATCAACCGCCGGCCTCGCTTCGGTTAGAGACTCGATCACAAGCAGCCGGGAAGAGAGCAAAGGGCTTATGGAGAAGGTGTTGTCCGCTCTCTTTTACCCATTTCATGCCTTGAGCGCGCTTTTTAACTCTCTCTTTGGTTCTGAACAGAAATTGAGCGCTGATCAAGAGCGCTATTCCTTCATTCAAGACCATTTGAATGAGATCAATAATACCGCAAAACAAGAGTGTTTGGAAAAATTATTCCATATTAAAAATCCCATTGTCAGACTTGAAGCGTTCAAGTTGGTCCAAAACTCCACCCAAGCAACGAAGCGAACTGTGGAGACTTGTTTTGGACAGCTCCCGATCGATACTCAAAACCACATCAAATGGCATATCTGGGAAGCCAACTGCAAAAATGATCAAGGAATGGGCCTTAAGTATGGCGATTACATGATCCATTGGTACTCGAAGCACCCTCAAGTAGCGCAAGCCATAGACACGTGCCTTTGGGAAGCTAAACAACCCTAATAACCGAACCGCCAAAAAACCTGTTTTGGCGGTTTTTTACGTCGAATATATAAAATAATTTCTTTAATTTAAACGCTCCTTGGAAAAAAATGCAGCGTTTGTTAAAAATGAACTGAGTTTTTATGCGCCTGTAGTTCAATGGTAGAACCGTAGCCTTCCAAGCTACTTGTGTCAGTTCGATTCTGATCAGGCGCTTTCTCGCTATTTTGGGCGGGATCTATATAAACATTTATAACCAAGACTGAAATTTCTCCACTAAAGAGAGATGCCGTCGTCAAAACATAAAGGGACAAGGCTTGGCACAGACAGAAGTAACAATTAAGGACTTATTGGAAAGCGGTGCGCATTTTGGGCACCAAAGACACCGTTGGAACCCGAAAATGAAGCGTTTCATTTTCGAGGAACGCAATGGAATTTATATCATCGATCTTGCGAAGACCATGCAGCAGATCCGCAATGCGGTCCAAGTGGTCAAAGAGATGGTCTCCAAACGCAAATCGATTCTCTTCGTGGGGACAAAGAAGCAAGCGAAGACCGTCGTCAGAGAGTGCGCCGAAGAGTGCGGCGAATTTTACATTTCCGAGCGCTGGCTCGGCGGAACTTTGACAAATCTGCAAACGATTCGTCAGTCGGTTAAAACACTAGAGCGCATCGAAAAGAAAATCGCGTCCGGCGGAGAAGGGATCACTAAGAAAGAGCTCTCCGTGCTCGGCAAAGAGCAGACAAAACTCGACCGCAACCTTTCCGGCATTCGCGCGATGAGAAAACCGCCAGGCCTGTTAATTGTCGTCGATCCGAGCTGCGAGCACATCGCTGTCGCCGAAGCGAAAAAACTTGGCATTCCGGTCATGGCTCTTGTCGACACCAATTGCAACCCCGATCCGATCGACTACGTCATCGCATGCAATGATGATGCCTTAAAAAGCATCAAACTCATCCTTCAAGCTCTCATGCAAGCGATTATCGATCGCAAAAATGAGCTCAACGTCGGCGTCGCCAAAGGCGATGAACGAGAGCAAGGAGAGGGAGAAGAGCAAGAAGAGACCGAGGAATTCGAATTTGAGATCAAAGACAAAGAAGATCGCGAAGGAGAGAAGCTATGAGCGGAAAAGTCACACCAGAAATGGTCAAAGAGCTCCGCGACCGCAGCGGAGTGAGCATGGGAAAGTGCAAAGAAGCGCTTGAGCAAGCTGGCGGCGACATGAACAAAGCCATTGACATTCTCCGCAAAACAGGCATGGCCTCCGCCGTTAAGAAAGAAGGGCGCGAGACTAATGAAGGGCTGATCGGCGCTGCAGAAGGAAAAGAAACAGTCGCTCTCGTCGAAGTGAATTGCGAGACCGATTTCGTGACGCAGAATGAAAAGTTCAAGCATTTCTTGAAAGATCTTGCCCAAGAAGCCGCTGATTCAGCGGCATCCTCTATTGACGCCTTGATGAAAAGGCCAAATCCAAAAGACAAATCGATCACGCTTGAGCAATACCGCTCCCTCGTCGTGCAAAGTTTGGGTGAGAACATTCAAGTGAAACGCCTTGCCGTCTTTCCGAAGAGCTCCGACATCTCCGTTGGACTTTATTCCCACATGGGCGGGAAAATCGTCGTCGCCGTTTTATTGACAGGAGGTGCTGGTGATGAAGCGCTTGCTCGCGATATTGCCATGCACGTCGCTGCGGAATCTCCAGAGTATCTTCGCCCGGAAGACGTTCCAGCTGAAGTGCGGGCCAAAGAGGAAGAAATTGCCCGCAGCCAAGTGAAAGGAAAACCGGAAAGCATCGTTGACAAGATCGTCGAAGGAAAGGTCAAGGCTTTTTGCGATGAGGTTTGCCTCGTCTGCCAAAAATATGTGAAAGACAGTACGCTGACCATCGCACAGCTTCTTGAAAAAGAAAGCAAACGATTGGGCAAACAGGTCGGCATTAAGGCCTATCACCGCTGGAAAGTAGGAGGATAGTCCACGTGCCCTCCTCTCAAGCCGCCTATAAGAGAGTCCTGTTGAAACTTTCAGGGGAAGCGCTTATGGGTGAGCAAAAATTTGGCGTCGACCGTGAAGCCTGCCAACAGATAGCTCAAGCGATCAAAGAGGTCCACGCGCTCGGTGTTCAAATGGGGATTGTGGTCGGCGGCGGAAATATTTTCCGGGGCAGCCAAGCCGCCAGTTTCGGGTTCGCCCGAACGCCTGCCGATCACATCGGAATGCTTGCGACAACGATCAACGGCCTCGTCCTGCAGCAGACGTTGGCCAGCCTCGGAATCGAAAGCCGCGTGATGAGCGCACTGAACACCGACTCAATCGTCGAGCCGTTTCATTGGGGCCATGCGCTGCATTCGCTGCAAAAGGGGACGATCGTCATCTTTGTCGGGGGAACCGGCAATCCCTACTTTACGACCGATTCCGCCGCTGCTCTGCGCGCCAGCGAAATCCAAGCGGAAATTCTGCTCAAAGCGACAAAAGTCGACGGCATTTTCAGCGACGATCCAAAAAAGAACCCAAAGGCGCAAAAATTCGACCGCCTCACTTATTCCGATGTCCTTGCGAAAAAATTGAATGTGATGGACGCCACCGCAATCGCGCTCTGCCGCGAAAGCCAGATACCAATTTGTGTGTTTAATTTATTTGAACAGGGAGCGATGCTGAAAGCTGTCTGCGGACAGCCAAAAGGCTCGCTTGTCATGGGAGGATAGCAATGACTAGTGCAACCGAACAAACAAAAGCGAAAATGCAAGCCGCGCTCGATCATTTTAAAACAGAGCTGAAAAATTTGCGCTCCAATCGCGCCAACCCGGCAATGCTCGACGGAGTCATCGTCGAGGCATACGGAACGCAGATGCGCATCAAGGAGCTCGCCAACGTCACAGTTCCCGAGCCCCGGCAAATTCTCATCAGCCCCTTTGATCCCCAGACCTCCGGAGCGATCGCAAAAGGCATCGAAAAAGCGAATTTAAATCTTCAGCCAGTTGTGGAAGGGCAAGTCATCCGGATCAACGTCCCTCCGATGGACGAAGCGATGCGCAAACAGATCGTCAAACAAGGCAAACAAAAAGCGGAAGACTCAAAAATCGCCCTCCGCGACATCCGTCGTAAGAACAACGAGCTTGTCCGCAAACAAAAAGCCGATGGCTTGATCACAGAAGACGTGATGAAAAAAGAAGAAAAAGGTATTCAAGACCTTACGGATAAGTTTTGCAAGGAAGTCGATGACCTTTTTACGGCCAAAGAAAAGGAGATCATGACGGTTTAGCCCTTGATAAAAACAAAAGGGCTGAATAGAATAATGTGTCTTTTTTAAGAATTAAGGCCCCATCGTCTAGCCTGGCCTAGGACACCAGATTTTCATTCTGATAACAGGGGTTCGAATCCCCTTGGGGTCAAATTCAGTAAGTGTTTTTTGTAAAAACATTTACTTTCCGAGACTTTAGCTCAGTCGGTAGAGCATCTCACTTTTAATGAGAGGGTCGATGGTTCGAGTCCATCAAGTCTCAATCAAAAATAGCCCAGCCTCCCGGCTGGGCTTTTTTTTTGGATTGAGACTTGAGTGAGCCACGGTGTGGCTCACGTATGGACTCGAAGTGAAGCAGCCTTGCGCTGCGAACCGGAACGCTCTTGAAGACAATCAGAATGCCCTGAAGGGCATTTGATTTGCGAAAGAGGAGCCACCCCCAAAGAAAATCCCCGCTCTGCGTCTGAGACTCGAAGTGAAGCAGCCTTGCGCTGCGAACCGGAACGCTCTTGAAGACAATCAGAATGCCCTGAAGGGCATTTGATTTGCGAAAGAGGAGCCACCCCCAAAGAAAATCCCCGCTCTGCGTCTGAGACTCGAAGTGAAGCAGCCTTGCGCTGCGAACCGGAACGCTCTTGAAGACAATCAGAATGCCCTGAAGGGCATTTGATTTGCGAAAGAGGAGCCACCCCAAAGAAAATCCCCGCTCTGCGTCTGAGACTCGAAGTGAAGCAGCCTTGCGCTGCGAACCGGAACGCTCTTGAAGACAATCAGAATGCCCTGAAGGGCATTTGATTTGCGAAAGAGGAGCCACCCCCAAAGAAAATCCCCGCTCTGCGTCTGAGACTCGAAGTGAAGCAGCCTTGCGCTGCGAACCGGCTTTTGAAGGTGAATCAGTACTCACCATACTCAATGACGAATCGTCGGGTCCCCCAATTTTATTAACCTAATGAAAAATTCATGGCCTAAGCAGATTGGTTTGGATACTTCTATATTCAGTATGCCCATTTCTTTGAGTTGTAGGAAAAGTTTTTCAAATGATTGAGGTGTAAACACTGAACAATGGATGTCAAGATAATGTCCAGTCTTAAAGGAATGCAAAGCAAATTCAAGAGCCTCATGGTCACTATAATTCCGATGCAAAGTTTCAAAAGGTATTCCTTCTTCAGCCGGCATAACATTTGAAGGATCATCGATTGATAGGCTCAACATATCGAATATTTGGCCGGGACTAGGGATGGAATCACCTCGTACCCAGTGGTCGATGAATTCGCTTAAAGATGTATTTTGACGATATGCATCGAATGTATATCGTTTATCAGGAACTGCGAGGGATAAAACCCCTCCGACATTTAATACATCTAATATTTGAGATACCCATCCAACGACGTTTGGTACATGTTCAATGACATGAGAAGCGATCGCATAATCAAACTTTCGTTTCTTCACACAATTCGATAGAACGGAGCCTGGCGACCAAATAAAGTCAATATCGACTATATTTTCACTTATAATTTGGGCTTCGGGTAATTGCGCATGTTTCCTGTTTAACTCAGCAGAGGTTGTGTAGTCTGTATAATAGATGTTGTAATCGCTTTTCATTAATGTTGGTCGATAAAAAGGAGCGATCTCAAGACCCGCTCCGTATAACGGGAGGCCATGCGTTAAATATTGGACTCTTTCAGGAACTTGAAATTCAAAAGCCTTACAATGTACGCAAACTAGTAAAAAAATCGGCATCATCAATGGGATGACAGCTCTCAGTTTCATGAATTTTCCCTCGAATATTTTGGAGATCAGTGTACTACTTGCGTATATTTGGCTCATTAGAAAATTCTCTTGATTAGCGGGGGCTCTTTAACTACAATCGCGCGATCTGTCCACAAGGTGATGCACAATGATAACGACTCAAAACACGATCTTGATCACGGGCGCATCTGGACTTGTTGCCTCGGCTCTAATAGAAGAATTAAAAAGTTGTGGATATAACAACCTAGTTTTATGCACTCGGGATCGTTGCGATTTGAGAAATTTTGAAGATGTAAAAACCTTGTTTCGCCAAGCGCAACCGGATGTTGTGTTCCATACCGCCGCTGCAGTGTACGGAATTGGGGGAAACGCTGCCAAGAAAGGATCCATTTTTTTTGATAATATCCTAATGAATACTCATGTCATCGAAGCCGCTCGAGCAGTCAAGGTGAAGAAGATTATTGCTATGGGGACTGTTGCTGCCTATGCGGAAATGAATGTTGTTCCGATAAAAGAAGAGTATATTTGGAATGGCCCTCCCCACTCCTCTGAAAGCAGCTATGGTCATGCAAAGCGGGCGATGTTAGCACAGCTACTGGCCTATTACGACAATTACGGAATGGATTTTGCTTACGTTATCTCTACAAATCTATATGGAATGCATGATAAATTCGACTCCCAATTTGGACATGTGATTCCTTCACTAGTCCGAAAATGTCATGAGGCAAAATTAAATGGTCGTAAAGTTGTCGTATGGGGCGATGGATCTGCTGCTAGAGATTTTCTGTACTCAAAAGATCTGGCTCGCGCGCTCGTCCTAATCATGACCTCCTTTTCCGGCGCTATCAACGTCGCTTCAGGTCGTAAAACCACTATTGGCGAAGTCGCAGATATTTTAACTGATTTGTATCAAATGCAAGATGGAATTGAATGGGATACAACAAAGCCTCGAGGAAGAGCATTTTGCGAGATAGATCTTTCGCATCTACAAGCCCTTGGATTTGATCCCATGTATTCCATGCAAGAGGGATTGAAAGAAACGGTTGAATGGTATGCATTGAATTCCGAAAAAAACTTGGTGAGGTGTTAGCTTCTATGGCTAAAGCAAAACTTGCGATCATCAGCAGTTATGATGAGTTTTGTGGGAATGCAAGCTACACGAAAGCGTTAGCTAAAGCATTGTCAGAGTATTATGATGTAACTGTGATTTCATTAAATGTCGAATTATTAAGACACGGCTCGTCCAGAGCGGCCTCACTACATGTCAGAGAAGTCTGCGAAAAAGTAAAAACTTTTGATTGCGTAAATATACAATTCGAAGCAGGCTTATTTGGCGCCTTGCCAAAAGATGCTAAAAAGTCTTTTTTTGCGATTGCAAAGTTTTGCAAGAATTTGGTCCTAACGATGCATCGTTATGACGCTAAAGTAAAATACCCTGCTACTAGCTTTTTGGTGAAGTCGATTTTGAAGATGCAATTGAAACAATGTTTTGGCTCGCTGTTTAATACGATTAAGTCAAATGCGGATTTGTCTCTATATGATCAAGTTATCAAATTTTGTAAGAAAAACAAAGTGCCCATCATCATTCACACACAGAGGCATCGAGAATACATACGGAATAATTATAATTATGAACTCGTTTTTGACCATCCTCTTTGTTTTTACAAACAAAGTCAAATTACGGAAATGCAGAAAAAATGGACTAGAAGGGAATTTTGTGAAAAATATAATTTCCCTTCAGATAAAATCTACATAGGCATCTTCGGATTTATTTCTGGACATAAGGGGTATGAAACAGCATTGAAAGCATTGTGCCATTTGCCTTCAAATTATCATCTTATCATTTTTGGCAGCCAACATCCTCATTCAATTCAAATTAGTGAACAAGTAAATCCTTATATAAAGTTAATCTTGGATCAAATACACGCTTTAAAGATTAAATCTCGTGTTCAATTTTGTAGAATAATAAACGATGACGAATTTTTGGCTGCACTCTCTTGTTGTGACTTTAATCTGCTTCCTTATTTAGAAGTCAATCAAGGTGGCTCTGGGATAGCTGCTCTATCATTAGAAACAAATTCTAAGGCCATCTTTTCTCAAAATAAAGCATTTCTTGAATTAGAAAAATATGCAACAAATGCATTTAAAGTGTTTTCGATTGGGAATGACATCGAATTGTCTAACGCAATATTAAATTATAAAGAGATTGATTTTAGTGAGAATTTGAAGAAGTTTCATCAAAAATTCAACATTCAAACAAGCACTAACTTATACAATAACCTGCTGCTGAGGAATTATTCTAATCTTTCCGCTCAAGCCTTGTAAGTAGCCCATCTCAACTCATCTCCCAATAGTTACTTGCTACTGTTTGTAATTGTTTAATATGTTCGCGAAAACGGGGGGCCCAGTTTAGCGCGCAAAATGTAATGTAAGTACAACATTCAAATTGGCGTGTAATAGTAAAATTGAAATAAAAAAACAATTAACTTTGATTTTCATCCTCTAAACAGTTAAAATAATATCACAAAACAGGCTTGCTATGGTGAATAATAAAGTAAACCTTAACTTCAGTAGCTTTTTTTCAAACTTTTCAATTGACCAATTTTCTGTTAAACAAAATTTGACTGATAGATTCAAATCTTTTATCGACATTGTTTCAAGAGCTTTCTCAACATTAAGCAGTTTAAACCCTTGTACCTTCTTTTCTCGGCGTCATTTGTTGCAGATCAAAAAAGATTGTCATGAACTTAAGATGAATAATTTCTCTAAACTTGGGGCCACGGCAGGAAAAGTTAATTCTTATTTTCACGATTGCAGGGAACGGGGCCATAATGGTGAAACAGAGCAGTGCCGCATTTGTCAGGAATCGAATACCGGAAACTTGACTCAAAAAAATATTGGACAAATGATTCAAAGGCACTTAATCGAGCCTTTTTATTCCCAAAACAAACCCTCTAAAGAAAAAGTTGAAGTTCCTGTTCCACTGGATTGGAAGAGTGAAAAGAAATGGGATAAAATTGGCAGAGCTTTTTGGAAGGACTTAACCACTAAGCAAAAAATCGAGGTCATTGATCATTATGCCCTCTCCCATAATAGAGTCCCCAAATGGGTACACGTGATCCCTGAAAGGATACTTGGATTTATTGTCGATCTTGCTTTTTTGTGGCATGGCTCTAGCGGAGTGAAACAGGATCCAAGAACGTCACACGGCTCCGATCATGCCGCTCGTGCTGCGATATGGGCTGAGATCTTCGCTTATTTGTATGCAAAGTACCACCCTGAATATTCCGTGTCCAAAAAAGAGGCGCTGATTGCCCAATTTGCCGCGGGTGGACATGATTGCGCTCGCCAAACTGAGTCCGTTGACGTCTTTGACGAGTGGAGCGCGGAAGAAACAATGAAGCCTTTAAGGGACAAGATAAGAGCTAGCGTTCGATTCCAAAAAGAGGCTTTTGCGGCGATAGCTCATAAAGACGATCCTCCGTCTGCTAATAAGCCCATCATTGCTAAGTGTGTACAAAATGCAGATTGTGCGGAATTCAGCAGGCTGCTTTTGTCTTCTCCCCTGCAAAGCAAAGACTCTTTTAACAACTCTCGCACTCACTTAGATATTTGGAAAGAGATGAATGAATATGCAAAACAAAACATGCAGCCTGGTCAGAGGATCGAAGAGGTGAAACTGAAAAATGGCTTTACTTTCAAAGATTTTGCATTTGAATTGGATGCTATTCGGATCGAAATGAATCACTTCATTTATAAAACTCTAGCTAAAAACAAGCGGGAGAGCTTCGCTCAAGCTCCAAGCTATTACGATTCGCTCATTTCGGAAATCAAACCCAATAAATTCCCATTACTGCATGCTATCCATCAATCGATTAATGCGGATCAGCAGAAAATCTCTGCAATTTGCGGACTTATCTCTTCCCATGAAAGTATGGCACAAGCTTTGGACTTGTTTAGGCAAATTCAATCTCCTTTAGCAAAAATAGAGGCTTTTGAATCTATTATTTCTTCTGGAGATTTTCAGTCCAATGCATCCAAACAGTTTTACGATGCTCTTCCTGCTTATTTGCAAAATGAGTTTAAATATCAACTCTGGGTGGCTAATCATCGTTCCGACGACGGTCTGGGACTGCATTTTGGACAAGCTATTGTGGAAAAGGGATTATTCCTCAATCCATTAGCCATACAAGCAGTTCGAGCAATGCGTTCATTGTAAACTTTCTAACAAATCTCTCAGGATAGGATCATAGACTGCATTCATTGTCTTTTCCTTCTTTATGAGATCTTCGACCTGTACACCACACATTTCGTTTTTTCTGGACAATTTAACATGATGGAAAAAATCTAGGTCACGGCTCCAATAATGATTTATTCGAAATAGATCTACGGAAGGAGAAGGAGAGATGAGTCCATGGAACGGCTCTCCGTATTCAGTCACTTGATCTTTGTCTTTTAATATTACGTAGTGAGCACTTGTTATACGTTGTATATATTGAGGCTGAGCTATAGTTTTAACACATTTGCTTGCTTTTTTTTCTGTGCGCATAAGAAGATGATCGACTATTTTCCCTCCAGGAGGGACAGTTGTGTTAGAAGTGCCGTACAGCACATAGCATGCCGAAACGGCGCCATAAGCCTTGTAATCATCTAAACGTTCTATAAGCTGCATCCCGTCCGGACAAAACAGAAATTCATCAGTATCTAAAAATGCAATCCAATCTGATTCATGGCCATAGTTTTCAACGCAATGCATATAAGCCATACATTGCGCACCATTTTCACCTCTTTCAAACTTATGTGGCCAATCTGTCAGAGTCACAATCTCTTGATCAATATATTTATTGATGAATTTCATAAAACCATCTTCGCTTTTATTATCATAGAGATAAAAATGATTGACACCCTGTTTTATATGACATTCGATCCATTCGGGTAAATATTTCCCGTCATTCCGAAATATGGCACATACAGATAGTCCATATGCGTTTTCCTTTCCCTGGTTGGTTGAGGTCTGAGTACTTACCAATTCTGAAGAACAAATAAGGCTATTTACAAATAGCGCAATGGAGATAATAAATGTTTTCATATTGTTATTTGATTTCCTTCTCTTTCTTTGATTCCCAAAGAGAAAGTGGGGGGATTTTTGATAAGTCGATGCGATTTGAATATACTTTGGCTACATCTATAATTTCAGTTAAAAGGCCCTCTGACAAAGTGATTGGTCGAAGATTTAAATCGAGAAATGAACGGTTAGAAACGGACAAGTTATTCGAAGAAGCCTCTTTGCGTGGATTAGTTAGATAAATAATCTCGCTGCCATAAACTGCTTGGATTTTCTTTGCAAGATCGATCAATCGATGTGTTTCAGTCATTTGATTAAATATCTTAACTCGTTCCCCTTTTAAAGGAGGATGATCAAGAGCAAGACTAATGCATTGAATCATATCTCGGATATGGATAAAAGCTCTAGTTTGATCTCCTGTTCCATAAACAGTTAAAGGATGTTCTATGGCTGCTTGAATCAAAAACCGATTCAATACAGTGCCATAATCACTGTCGTAGTCAAAGCGGTTAATCAGAGCCTCGTGGCGCAAGGTTTGGAGGGTATTTGTTCCCCAGACAATCCCCTGATGTAGATCAGTGATTCGTATTTCATCATTTTTGTTGTAATAGTAAAACAAAAGAGCATCTTGACATTTTGTCATATGATAGATACTCCCTGGATCTGAAGGATAAAGAATGTCGCGCTCTCCTCCTGATTTTGTCGGAATTGTTAGATATCCCTCAGGGATAATCTCATCACCTTTTCCATATCCATATACTCCCATTGATCCTAAATGAATCAAGTGAACATCTAGCCCAGAATCAATGATTGCAGATAGAATATTATTAGTTGCGTTGAGGTTATTGTCTACCGTATAGCGACGCGTTGTGGTGGATTTCATAGAATAAGGGGCGGCGCGTTGTTCGGCAAAGTGAATGATCGCCTCTGGTTGAAATGTATTAATTACTGAAACGAGTTCATCATAATTTTTTGCAACATCTAGTTGATAAAATGGAATAGATTTTCCCGTGAGTTCGTGCCACGTAGCCAGTCTTTTTTCAATCGAGGCAATGGGAGTCAGGGATTCAGCCCCAATTTCTTTTGCAATCGCTCTTCTGGAAAGATTGTCGACAATCCCCACCTCATGTCCTAATTCAGAAAGGTAGAGAGTCGTAGGCCACCCGCAGAAGCCGTCTCCTCCCATGATCAGAACTCGTTTTTTATTTTCAGCAAATGAAAGCGTGCTACTAATGCAGAATAAAATAATTATCAAAATTGTTTTCATGTTATTCCCGATTCTTAGTTCATATTCATATTTCATGTAAGAGACGGACCACTAGTTCAACTTCTGTCGATTTTCGATCCAAATTCGGGGGTCCATACCTCACGATCACTGCGTATTGCCAATCGTCACGCCGATGTAGGTACCTGGTAGCAAAGTGTTCGATGCGAGCAGCACCTCTGGCCATAATGGCTCATCATAGGCAAACGTGTAGATCAAGCCGCAATTATGGAGCGCGGCGGAATAGAGATCATACCAAGGTCCCGTGGTTTTTCCTGCGCTGGAGAGATTGGGATTGATTTGGTAGTAAGGCCGAAAAACCGAAAGGGTAGTCAACAGTGACGCATTGATCAAGCTTGTCGTCGGGACAATGCCTGCGATGATTGCTTCTTGAAAGGCCTTGCTCACTTGGATACCATCCGCGGGAATGGTCGCAGAACTTGCAATGTTGAGCCCTGAAAAAATATCAAAGGATGTCGAAGCAGTATAAGGAGGGGCTTTCGACACAGGCCCTAGGGTGACTTGGTTCGGTCCGGAATGCAACACTATGGTGTTATTGCCGACCGCGTTTCCTGAATAGACCGCGCCGCCGGGAATTTCGATCGATAGAGTGTTGGTTTTATAGAATCCCATGGCGCCATACCAAATATCGGAAAGGTAGCTATAACCGTAGGCAGACGCATTGTCGAGATAGTTGTTATCAAAATATCCCTGTGGCATTGCCTTGCCAGTAGAGAGTACGCGCAGATATGTCGATCCGTTCTTTAAGACAAGCTTGCTCCATTGTGCATTTTCTGGAGCGGGGGGGACGGTCGACAGGGCTGATTGCATGTACGCCATCAGAGAATTTCGCGATTGGGTCAGGCCGCAATTACTTCCACTAGGAGCAGAGGGCGTGGAGAGATAGATGTAGAGAGGGATCGAAAAGAAGCTGACGGCGGTCGCATCGACATTGACATTTGGCGTCGTCGGGACATAGGCGCCCTCGAATTGGTCCCAAATGATGTTGAAGTTCCCATAGGGGTCGTTTGGGTTGTCGAAAGCGGGATCGGCAATCCCGGTCGAAAGGACGGGAATATTGAGTTTGCTTTGCAATGAAATTAGCACGAGGAAACTGTCCGTATTTGGGGGGACATAAACGTAATAGGTATGCGGTGCTGGATTAGTCCCGGTCAATTGGGATAGGGCAATCGTATAGGTCATTCCGTTATCCCCAGTTGTAACAGGAACCTGCGTTCCGACGCCCGTCGAAGTGTCGAACTGCATAAATATCTGCGGTCCCCCGCCTCCCACCTGATATTCTCTACCTTGAAGGAGGATGAATACTTCGCTGTCTGGAAGGCCGCTATTGTTCACTAGGACGATTGGCAAAAAATTGCTCATAGTGGGAGGAGCTGGAGGGGTGGGCACGGGAACCGGAGCAGGAGGATCGGGAAGAGGTTTGACTCCGCCGCCGGGAACAGGAGTGGTTACTGCTGTGCAAACTGAGGTGAGGCCCGCTTCGGATAGAGTGTTTTTCTCTTCGCAAAGGAACGTTTCGTAGAAGGTGTCCAGGCGTTTTTCAGAAAATGGATCTGAATTGCTGGAGAAGAGCGAGAGGTGGCAAAAACAGGCTACGGCCAAGAGATATTTCATGTGACTCATCCTCATGCTGGACTTTTTGATAACAATCTTTTATAGCTAAAGAAAAATTTAAACCAAAGGATTTTTGTGAACGGTCAAATGAAAAAGTGTTTGTGCGCATTGGGGCTTACTTTAGTAACATTGCAAGTTCACGCGAGTTGGTTCGAGTTCTCGCCCTCAAAAGATCGGGCTAAAGCAACGGAGGAGCAACCGACACAACAATCCTGTGAAAAAATGGGTGGGATAAATCCAGGCAGCGGAAAGCGGAGTACATTGCAAGATATCTCTCGTGTGCAAATCGGAGGCAACTACACGCGCGCGCACATCAAAATCAAAGGGCAGCCTTCATTCAATGGGAATTTGGGCGGAGCTCAGGCCATGTACGAATTGCGTCCCGTGACCAGCTTCTACGGAGCTCTGGGCGTTACTTGGAAACAGGGAACGACGGATGGCGGTTCGGCCCATCGCAAACTTCTCTATGTCGATGTTCAGGAGAGAGTGGGCTACTCCTACGCAACTAGCTGTATGAATTGGACGGCAAGTGTCTTCACGGGATTTGGATATCGCCATTTGGGCCACAACCTCCATCAACACGGGACGCATATCAAATTCGAATATAACGAATTTTATATCCCAGTCGGGATTGTGACGAATTACAACTTCAACTCTTGGTTTGCCGGTGGGTTGAATTTCATCTGGATGCCTCAAATCTATCCTACAGTAAAGATTGTCCCGCTGAATGGCGCGCGTTGGATCACTAAATGTTCTCTAAACAACTTTCTTGCTGAGCTCCCCGTCACCTTTACCTTCGGGGGCACCCGCCGACTCTCGCTCATCGTAAAGCCATTCTACGAGTATTGGCAAGATGGCAAGACGACAGCGAAAACGAAATCTCCGACCAAACTTGTTTTGGGCCTCCCAGGCATTATCTACAATTTCTGGGGAGCCGAACTCAATCTTGGCTATACTTTCTAGAAATTATTAATTTTTGGTGGTGAAATGAATTTTTTAGCGGGATTGGTCAAAGTCACGAAACGCCATTGGTCTTTGGTTTGAATGATCATCGCGTTCATTGCCACTTCTTTAACATTAGGGTCGATGTGGTCGTTCTCATCGATCAAACGATACTCTCTTAAAGTGATTTGAGTTAAAAAAAATTTATCGCCTGTTTTTCCCTCGCATTTTTCTAAGAGGCCTAAGAGCGGATTTTGCCCTGCTTCTTTAAACATATTTTCTATGACATAATATGTTGCGGCATAACAGTCATATGTAACGATTTGTTGGTTTCTGAGTTCCACCATCACTCCAGACATAAACCTCCTGAGGTAATTTTTAGAGCTTCCGATTTTTGTGATCGAAAACGATCGGGCTGCTCAAAATTTCGTTCATTCGTTTCGATTGATATGATAGACGATAATGATATACTGCGCCCACTCAAGTTGTGTGAATTTTGACTGGCTGCGACTTTGCCAAATCGATCCTTCTCGCTCGACTTGCTATTCAGCAATGGTCTCGTTCGTTCGGCCGCTTCGCTTCGATTTTGCTTCGTCTCGCAGAGTCAAAATTCACACAACTTGAGAGGACGCAGTATAGCAGAATGAGGAATTATTTTTTCTTCACTTCGATGAGAGTGCCGGTCAGGGAAGATTGTTTGAGAAGGCGCAATGCCTCCACAGCGACATCGTGGGGATCGAGGAGTGAAGAGGGGTCTTCATCGGGAAAGTTGTTGAGGCGCATGGTGGTATGGGTCCTTTGAGGGATCAGCGCGTTGATGCATAAATCCGGCCGCTCTTCGGCAAGGCCTTGAGTAAAATTGACGACAGCGGCTTTGGCGCACGAATAGACTGCGAAATTTTTTCTTCCTCGCGCATAGCTCGACGAAGCGATGTTGATGATGTGGGCCCCCGGTTTGAGGCGTGCGGATTTGCAGCTGTAGATGACCCCGGTCAAATTCGTCGCGATCAGGCATTCGATTTCTTCCGGTGAAGAATGCTCGAGCTGATTTGTTTTGAGAATGCCGACGCTGTTGATCAGGCCGTCGAGCATTCCATGCTCTTCGTGAATTCTCGTGAAAACGGCTTGGGTCTGCTCATGCGAGGTGAGGTCTACTGGATAAACGGGCGCAGAGCGGGAAAGTGCTATCGCTTGGGCCCCTTCGTGCTTCAAAAGATCGCAGATCGTTTTGCCAATCCCTCCCATGCCTCCTGTGACGGCATATCGTTTTCCTTTCAACATACCCTGTTCGTTAAGCATGCTCAAAGGAAAATGTCTTAGGCGTAGGATCTGTTCAGCGAGCAATAAGTCGAGCTCCGATGTGATTTTGATATTCTCCTCGCTGCCCATCACGACATGCACTGGATGGCCGGACCGCAAAACGAGGGAGCAGTCGTCGGAACTATTGGTCTCTTTTGCTTGTTGATGGGCATCGAGAATCAACGGGTAGCGAAAACTTTGCGGTGTTTGCCCTCGCAGATAGTCTGCGCGCTTGGGGATAACGTCGATTTTTTGAGAATCGATCGAGTGAACAAGTGTGTCGGCGGAGGGAATACAAGTGTCGACGGCGCCATATTCGATCGCTTTTGCGACATTCTCTTTGATAATTTCTTCCGAAACGAACGGCCGCACGCCATCGTGGATGACGACGATGTCCGTGTTTTTGCCGCAGGCGAGCAGCCCTCGGTAGGAAGATGCTTGACGCGTGGCGCCGCCCTCGACGATGAGTAGGGAAGGATAAGGGGCGAGTTCTTCTTTGACTTGAGGGACCCATTTTTGAGGGCAGACGACGACAATTTCTTTAAATAATTTTGTTCTCAGAAAAGTTTCCAGAGTGTGGATGTAGACTTTTTTTCCGGCGAGCCGATGAAATTGCTTGGGAGTGTCGCTGCCGAAACGCAGGCCTGTCCCTCCGATCAATAAAATAGCCTTGTGTTCCTGATTGAGCAAAATAACCCTGCTGAAGTAAATTGACTAGCCAAACTTTTTGCCTAAGTAGCTCAGCTGGTAGAGCAGCGCATTCGTAATGCGGAGGTCGTCGGTTCGAGTCCGGCCTTAGGCATCATTATCATACCCTAAAGGGGCCGTTTCTCAAAATAGTTATAAAAAGAATTTACACGGGAGGTAAATATGTCAATGATCTGGGGTCTGTACAACACTGTTAGATCTTGTCTATGTCCATGGACGGACGTCTCTACATTTAAAGAAAGTTTTGACTCGTTTTCAAATTTGCAGATTACTGAGCTAGATTGCATAGACAAATGTGTTGAGGCCGCGCGAAACGCGCTTCCGCCTTCTGTCTTTGACCTCTCAGAAGCAAGCCAGCAAATGATCGATTCGCAATTCAATGACTTTGAAACGGCTTTAAGGGAAGCTTCTGACCTCACTGCTTCCGATAGAGGAAGCCTCAATGCGAAATTTAGAAGGAGGGTAGGGGAAGTCATCGCTGAAAAATGGACGGAGCACATGGCCAAATCTTTTGATCCAATTGCCTCGATCTCCGACCATAATGACAAAGCATCGGCTGCTCTGAAGTGGGCCGACTGTTACTTCCATGGACTCACTTATTTAACAAACTGTGAAAGTGAATTCAACACGGGAATTTCGGCAGCTTGTGTAGCAACGCATGCGTCAATGACGGTGATTGCCTTGAATGCGCATTGCCACGCAGAAATCCAAAGACGAATGGAAACAATGCATCGTCAGTTCGAGAAAAACCCCGCGGGATTTGAAAAAAGGATGCAAGGGCTAAAAGTCAAGGTAGACGGCGAGGCGGAAGCGGTTCCTATTGTTGACAAAGAGATCGAGCAACTTGCCAACGACTGTGCACAAGGGCTCGTCATGCATTGGCCTGAAATCGATGAAAAAAAAGCGTTCTTACAAAAATGCATCTGGACGAAATTCTCATTTCGTGCATTCGGCTTGCGCGATGCTGAAAAACTTTTTACCGCGACGTTAAAAGCGAAAAGTTCTTAGCTTTTCGCTTCAATTTTCAGAATTACGCCTTGCATGTTTTTGTGTAAAAATTCGGCGCGTTTGCGGGCGATTTCCTGAGGGTCCACTGTTTGCTGCTCATTCAAGAGATGCAAGAGATGGGCGCGCCGGCATTGGAAGAAGAGCGTGTTGAGCTTGGTGTCGGAAATGCCCTCGATCCAATCGAGATTGAGGCCGAGCTTCATTAGGCTTAAGGCGCCAAGCGCTTCTTTTGTTTGCAGCTGGTACGAATGCAGTAGCAAACCAAACGAGCGGCTGACCAGATCTTTGATTTCGGCATTGTTCTCATTTTTCAGATGGGAGCGCAATGTCTTTTCAATGGCCATCAACTTCATTGCCATCGAATGCACCGATTTCAAGATGGACTCCTCGTTGGTCCCTAAAGTAAATGTGTTGGAGACGACGGCGAGGTCGCCTGCGATTTCATCCAAATTGCCTCTGATGCCGGTGACAGTGGCATCTTCCTCTTTTTGATTTGCGAGCGTTTCTTTAAGCTGACCGGTGTGGATGAGTGCAGGCAAATGAAGAAAAGCTCGGACGGTGAGGCCCGTCCCGCAAGAGGAAGGGTCGGAGGTGAGGTAGCCGAATTTTGGAGAAAAGGAAAACTCGAGAGCGGCGCCGACAGCTGTTTCGATTTCATTCAACTGGTTCCAAACCTTTTCCCAAGCACCCTCTGTGTCGAGCAGTTTGAGTTGAAGATGGTCTTCGATGTTAAGCTTGGCAAAAAAGTTGCCCGTCTCATCGACGATGAAGCCTTGCCCTGCGAGGGTGTTCTGAAATCCCTCCATACATAAAAAATGCTCAAAGAGATATTCCTTATCGATCGCGCTCACGTCTTCTGCATTCAATGCGATCGACTGCTTGAGCAAAGGGGATTGCAGTAGCTGGTCTTTAATTGCGGAAAACGTCAGAGGAAATTGCCTGTCCTCCATTTTTGGAGGGAAGTTAAATTTCGCTAAGTTGCGGTGGAGCAAGAACGAAGTGGCCAGCCAGATGGGGTTGGTCTCTTTTTCCCATGGTGTGTGTTCAAGAAGAGATTTAGGAAGTTTGATCTTTTCGGTCATTTATTTGGTTTCTTTTGTCAAAGCTTTAATCTGGTCTCGAATCCAGGCCGCTTGCTCATAATTCTCTTTTTTCAAGGCTTCATTCAGCGCTTCATTTAATGTCGTGAGACGGCTCGTAGCGGGAATGGTCAGAGGCTTATTCGGCGATTTTCCGATGTGTAAGGGCTGAATTTTTTTCACAAGGAACTCTTTTTTGAGGCGGGATGGGAGTTTGCCAGCCGAAATCAATTCGGAGAGCAGCACATCGGAAAAGACAGCGTAGCATTCACTGCATCCGAGCGGATTGCCCATTTTGATCGCTTCCAGCGTTGTTCGGCAGTGGGCGCAGCTCAAACCCGCTTCCGTGTCCGTGAGCCCTTCGCGCGGGGGCATCTCCTTCATTTGTCCATGGAGTTTTTGCTGTAAGATAGGGCATTCGGCGCACATTTCCGTGCAGATCATCGATTTGTCGACGATTTCCTTATAGATGACTTTGATCGGTCTTTTGCAATGGCTGCACTCGACAGGCCGCTCAGGCATAGAGGGGAGACTCCGGGATGTAAACCGGATTCTAGAAAAGAAAAACTTTATGTTTCAATAAATTTCTTTGCATTTTTGATTTGGGGAACAAAAAGGATCAGAATAAAACCAAAAGCGAGAGGCAGGCCGAGAAGCGCAAGTGTGGTGGCAATGGGATCGACAATGATGACTTTTGCAATCAACCCAGCCCAAGTCGACCCTAAGTTGGCAAGGCACCAGGCGCAGCCCATCAGAAGGCCCGAGACAGTGCTTGGGCTTTCGGGGACAATTTTGTTGCCCCAAGAGACAATGATCGGATTGATTGTCCCCATAAATCCTCCTAAACAGGTGAGGAAAAGGACGGTCTTTTCAAGAGAGTGTGTGCGTTGGATGAGAAAGCCGTAGAGTAGAAGAAGAGCGGCGAAAATCGCGATGAGAAGGACCGGCTTATGGCCGTAGCGGTCGCATAAATAGCCTGCAGGGACGAGGACAAGGGCGCTACCAACAATAAAACAAAGATGTCCTCCTCCCATGCAAAGCCAAGAATGGCAATCTTTGGCCCGCATCAGGTCGGGAAGCAGGAACATGAAGGCTGTCATTAATGTGAAGTTGAAAACTTGACTGATGTAAAGCAGTAAGAGCGGGCGCTTGGCGCGGAACAGAGGTTTAATAAAATCTTTGAAGGGAAGCCACTGGTTCTCCTTTTGTTCCTGCATTGGATAAAGGGCGACCATTAGGACGACAAGCGCAACTGGAATTAAAAAAATTAGCGCATGGCCGCCGCAAAAGTCCAAAGCTTTTGTGAACGCCAGTTGAGAGATGCCAAGGCCGAATGCGCCGCCCGAGGCGAAAAGTAAAATGTTCCGTCCCTTTTTTTCGGAAAGGAGTCCCGCAAAGCCCACTGCGGCCGGATGATAAGATCCCGAGCCCACCATGAGAAATAAAAGAATGAAAAAAGAGATGAGAATCTGATCTGTGAAAGTGATCCAAAGGACAGAGGAGGCGAGAATTAAGCCCAAAATGATGACTTTTTTCCGGAAGCCGCGATCAGAAAAATAGCCAAAGAAAATTTGTAAAATTTCCCCCAGAAAGCCGCTCACGCCGGCGATCAGGCCGGCTTTGGCGATGTCGATTCCCGCAATGGTCTTATAAATGGGCCAAATTCCCGTGAAAAAATCGAGGAGAAGATGGCTGCACCAGAGAAGGAAAAGGCTCCTTCCCATCGTGGGGCGGATTTGAAGGGGCATAAAATTAGAGGGGAGAGTTTATCTCCATCATACAGAAAATTCCGTTAGACCGGTAGACAAAAAAAGAAGGGGTTCATATAGTACAGAAATTGTTTTAACAATTTTTAGAAGAGGGAAAATGAAAAACACTGCTTTATTCGGTGCCCTGATGCTCGTCGCAGGCGCCTCGTTATGTGCAGCCCCAAAAGGAAAAACTCAATTGGGCCAAATGCAAGGGCAACAAAATCAAAATAATATGGACCAGATGGCCGACTGCAGTCAACTGACGCCTGATGAGCAGAATTTTGCCAATCAGATGGTGGACATGAACAATCGAAATATGTTTTGCACGCAGTTTACCCCGCAGCAGAGAAGGCAAGCGATGCAAATGATGGGTCAGCAGGACTCTTCGGGCAATACGATGAACGCCGATCAATCTGTTCAACAGGTGATGCGGATGGGCGGAATGAGCCCGACGACCCAACAACAAAGAAACAGGACCACTGGCGGCTGCCCTGTGCAATAAATTATTTTCTTGGTTTCTTTCCAAACGAACGAGCCCTTCCATAGAGGCTCGTTTTTTGTTTTAATCTTATTAACTTCAATTATAAGCCTGGACAAAAAAATGGTTGAATTCTTACATTAGTAACCATGTTGTGCTTGGCCTGTGCCAAGTATGAATCAAACAGAATGGGTTTATAAATCTCAGGAGAAATATGAAAAGTAAATCAATGATGATGCTCGCTCTCGCGGCAATGGCTGCAGGGACTGCTTTGAACGCTGAAGAAGCAAAAACACAAGTTGCTGCTACAGCTCAAAAAGCACAAGAAACTGCTGCAACAAAATTGTCTGTTGAAGAACAAGCTTTCGTTGCTAAACTCAATGATCAAAACCGCAAAACTTTCAGCGACAAGCTGTCTGCTGAGCAAAGAAAATCTGTCATGGTTGCTGTGAAAAACGGCGCTAGTGCAGATGAAGCAGTTCAAAAACTGCTCGCTTCTAAAGAACTCAAAGACGCCCCAGCTATTGTTAACGCAGAGAAAGCAAACGCTTCCTCTCCAGCTGTTAAGTAAGGTTTTTTTCCTTCTTTAGCCGCTTCAGAAATGGGGCGGCTTTTTCTTTTTAAGAGCGTAATGCGACCGGTCTAAAATCAATAGGGGTATTTTTATCCCCGTCTCCGGTAGCCCTTAAAACACGGCTCACTTGTTCGTAAAGCTTTTCAGAAAGTTCACTGCCTTGAATTTCGATGACTCCGTGATTGGGGTCAAAATAATAGCCAAGCAGGTCGTTGACTTTGATAAATGCTGTCATATGTACGGGAAGAGCTACACCATATGCGCCGGCAGGAAGCGCTTTCATCTTTCGGATCATTTCTGATGAATTTGTCCTCCATTCATTAGGAATGTGTCGATTGGGGTAAAAGCTTCGGCCTGCAGCGTCTCTGTTACCGATTTTCAGATTTAACACTTTTCCCCCTCTTACATAAACGCTTTGCAACAAAGTGGGGTCCATGCCGCCGCCTTTTTTAAATTGCTCCGCGATGGCTGCGATGAGGGCTCTGGGGTCGGTGAATTGCTCTTTCGTTTTTAAGTATAAATTTAAAAACCAGTAGCTCATTCCTTTACAAATGCCTTCATGATGACCAAATCTGACCTCATGGTGAACAGAACAAAATGTCCTTTGTCGCGCTTTCTCCTCGAGGCGGCTTTCTGGGATCGCAGGATGTTCGTTGACGATCTTACCCTCTCTATTGGGCTCATTTCTCGACGTCGCAATTTTAAAGAGCTTTGTGGTGTCTTCGGAATAAGAATCGAACCCGATATTTAAATGAACGGCCCAATTCCCCATATTTTTTGCAACCGAGACCTGGTCGCAGGCTTCAAAGATGGCAGCGAAAATTTCTAGACAAATCGATAAAATCCAACGAAAAGGCGCAGTGGCGATTTGGCAAACTTGCCATTTGCCAGCGAGATTGGCGCCGACTGGGACCGGGACTCCAGAATACGGCTCATTTTTTTTGCTCAATACTTCTTGAACCGCATTGGAGCGATTAAAGAAGTCTTTTAAATTTGAATAAGAGCGAAAAACGGATTCATTAAAAACTCTAGTTTCTGGCATAAAACATAAATTAATATAAATTAAAAATGTTTAAACATTATGCCGTGGCTATCTTTTTATTTCAAGTAAATCAAAATTTCAAACTATTCCGTTAAGATAAAGCAGGATAAGTAAAGAAAAAGAAGTGGACCACATTGAGACCAAAGTGGCACAAGATGCTTGCTTCAATAGAGCGCGTCAGTTGGTAGATAAAGCCATAGATAATGCTGGCGATGAAGACGAGGCAAAGGAAGGGGAGGTCGGCGACCCAGAACAAATGCAGCAGTGTAAATAAGATCGAAGTGACGAAGATGGCTCCCAAGCCGGCCACGGGGGTCTTCCCAAACCAATTGTAAATCTCGCGCTGAATGAATCCACGGAAAAAAGCCTCTTCTGGAATGGCGACGAGAATCAGGTTGTCGAGCAGCCAGACAAAGGTGATGACGGGAATTTTCGGGTCCCATTTCACAAGATCGAAATGAAGAGAGATCCCCATCAGGATCAAAATGCCGAGGATGCTCAAAGGGATGGCCATTTTTAAGACACGGAACATTTCCGACGGGCGAGCGATTAAAGGGATGGTAAGAGCCAGCGCAAAGAGCCCGATAAACGGCTTATCGAAATTCAGCCACAGACTATAAGGGTAAGCGCCAGGGCTCAAACAAAGGTCTGAGGCGATTTTCCAGTTGTGAAAGCCTGGCATGAAGTGAAAGGCCAAGGCAAGAGAGACGCCGGTGGCGATGCAAAAAAACAAAAAGCGGGAGCTTTTGGTGAGATCCTTTTTCAAAAAAAAGTGGGAGAAGAATAGAATCAAGACTGGGATAAGCGAAATCCACGTCGCGACGCGAGTGACGAAGGCGAGAATATAGGCGATCAGCAAAAAAGATCCCCAAAGCCACGCTGTCTTGCGAACCCAAAGGCTAATAAAGCTCATGCCGAAAGCAAAAAAGCAGAGCGACATTAGCGGCTTATACCAAAAAATAGCGTGGGAGAAAGAACCTTCATCCATGGTTAGAGACGTTCCCTGAATTTGGATAATTTGATTTTTGATGCATTTTTTTGCCGCTTTTAAAATCATTCCGCAGTACATAGTTAAATCAACTAGGACAAGGGATGATTTTAAGAGCCGCGAAAAAAGGCGCAAAAAAGCAAGTTGTCCAAATGCAGGGAATGGCTCTTAGTAATTTTAATCAATGATTCGAAAAAAACAAGGTGAAATTGAGTGGCTTGAATTCGAGCTGCTCGCCCAGTTCCAAAATCTTTCCCACGGGATTTTTTTGCGACACGGTGGTGTTAGCGAAGGGCCTTACCATTCTCTGAATCTCGGCGGGGGGAGCGGGGACCGCCATGAACTTATTGAAGAGAATCGAAGGCGGGTTCGTGAAGCATTGAATGTCGAAAAATGGATCTCAGGTCACCAAGTCCATGGCGATGAGGTCGCATGGGTGGAAGACGCCGATCGAGAAGTGGGGGAGTGCGACGCTCTGATCACAGACAAGCCCAACGTCGGTCTATTGATCAAGCATGCCGATTGTCAAGCCGCCATTCTCTACGATCCCGTTCACCACGCTGTGGCCAATGTGCATTCGGGCTGGCGAGGGAATGTGAAGAACATTTATCAAGCCACCATCCAAAAAATGAAACGGGTATTCGGCACAAAACCGGAAGACCTGCTTGTGGGGATCGCCCCAAGTTTAGGGCCAGACCGGTCCGAATTCATCCACTATAAAATTGAGCTCCCAGAAGAATTTTGGCCCTTTCAAGTGCGTCCGCAATATTTTGACTTATGGGCCATCGCCCGCAGTCAACTCGAAGCGGCAGGGGTTCTTCCGCATCACATCGAAATCGCGGGCATTTGCACTTATTCCAATGAGAATGATTTTTTTTCTTGTCGGCGCCAGAAAAAAATCCACGGTCGCAATGGCACCCTCGTCATCTTGAGATAATCACTTTAGCTTTTCGTCGAAGAAGACTACAGAGCTCTTAGCGATCTCGTCGTGGACTTTTTTGCGGTCGATCGAAGCGTGGTCGATGCAATATTTGGGATCGAGAAATCTTCTCCCAACGACAGTGGCGCGGCCTAAAAAGACGTAATGGTCGACCTCGCCTGGAAATATCTTCAGCGAAGCGCGGGTAAGCTTCTTGGCAAAGATCTTCGCATTGTTTTCCGACGGAACGACCTGGTCCTTCTCCGCCGCAAAAATAAACACTGGAATCGAGATTGTTTCCAGGCTGCTGGGTTTGAATAACCACCCCAAAGCTGGCGCCATGAGCACCATTGCGGAGATGCGATTGTCGAAAAACGAAGCTTCTGCCGGCTTGAAATCTATTGTCTCAAGAACGTTCTTCGAAACGACGTCGCCGATATCTTTTAAGCAATGTTCATGGACATTCTCGATGTCGCCGGTATCGCCCAGCGCTCCAGCGATCCAAAGTCCTGTGGCCCCGCCCAATGAGTAACCTGCAAAACCGATCCTGTTCTGATCGATGCGGTCTTTGAATTGGGAACTGGTGAGAAGGTGATCGAGGACAAACGTAATGTCCTTTGGTCTTTCCCAGGGGGTAGCGTACGAGGTGGGGATTTTATTGTTCCAAGTGTTCCCATAATGGTCCATGGCGGCAGCGATATAGCCGTTTGCCGCGAGAACTTCCGCGAGCCAACAAATCGTGTACCTGTCCCCACCGCTTCCGTGAGATAGAATAATTAATGGATATTTCGCTTTTTTGCTGCTCAAAGGAGCGTCGCGTGCTTCGTCGCAGCGAAGCCAAAACCCAGAGGGGGCTTGCGCAGGGATATCTTGGTCGACAGGGTACCACACTTCTGTAATGATCGGTCTGCCCCTGGCTTGATCAAAATAATGAAAGGTCGCAATCCCCGTTTTTTGGGGCTGAAGGACAATTGTTCTGAAATACCTGCTTAGACTGAATCCATTGCTAAATGGAATAAGAAAGATAATTAACGGTGTTGCGAGATAAAAAAGCCACTTTAGATATTTTTTATTCATGTCTGGCTGAACATATGCATATCTTCCTTTTCAACTACCACGTTGAGAATTTTTTTAAAAGAGCGAATTAATTCACAGGGGCGGTAAAAATACGCAAGCGAGGCTAAGAGCCTGTCTGCGAAATTGGTTTCTGTCGATTTTTCGGTTCTTTTGAGCCGATTTTTGAATTCTTTTTGCGGGGGTTGTATCAACTTGCGTATACTACCCCCGCAAAAAGAATCGAAAGCGGCCAAAATAATCCAAAAACTAGTGCGAAATCCAAATTCGCAGACAGGCTCTAAGCCGTTTCAAGAAGTTTATCACCTTTTTACCGCCGCTGTTAATAACCCCTTGTACAGATAAAGGTAGATCCATATGCTATGTTGAGGATGCTTTTAACATTAGGTGGCGTGTGGCGAAGATATTTTGCTTATTCGTTATTCTTTGCTCTTCATACTCATTTGCAGTTGAGTCTCCCCCTCAGGAAACCCCGCAGAAAAAGACCCTATTGATTCTTTCGAGCACAGGCGGCGGCGGGCATATTGCGGCATGCAATACTTTGCAAAGCCTTGTCGGAGATGAATATGAATTAAAAATCGCCTATCCAATCAACCAATTGCGCATTTGGGGTGTTCCTTCCTGCGAACAAGTCTATAACACCATGCTTCGCAATGGATGGATCCGCACGATGAATTTCCTCGTCCGAAATATTGTTCCGTCCGTTTTCCGTTCCTATATGGGCAAATTAAAGCGGATCATCAATTCCTACATCACCACTTATCAGCCGGACCTTGTGATTTCGGTCATTCCTTTTGTCAATTTTCCCGCCTCCGAGGCGGCGCGCAAGGCCGGAATTCCTTTTTTGATCATCACGACAGACAACGATTTGAGAAATTGGGCTTTTGATATTGAAAAAGTCAAACATCCCCATTTTAAAGTCACCATTGGCGCCGATCTTCCGACGACCCGAGAAGTTTTGGTACAAAAAAATGTGCCCGAACATGCCATTGAGACGATCGGGCTTCCTCTTAGGCCCGATTTTATGAATCCAAAAGATTCCAAAAAAATTCTGCAAGAGTTGGATCTTCCTTTAGATAAGGAAATCGTTTTAATCATGATGGGCGCCGCTGGAGGCGACACTGCTTACGAATATGCCAAAAAAGTCGGCGAACTCGATCTCGGCCTGCATCTTGTCGTCATCGCCGGCCGCAACGGGAAGCTGAAAAAACAGCTGGAAAAAATAGAATTGAGCCCTTCCAACTCGATGACAGTTTTTGGTTTTACCGACAGAATTTCCGATATCATGGCGGTCTCGGACCTTATCATCACAAAACCTGGCCCGGGGACGATCAATGAGGCGATTGCGATGAAATTGCCGATCCTAATCGACAACACCGACAACAGTCTGTTCTGGGAGCGCGCCAACGTTGATTTTGTCTTAAAGTATGGCGTGGGCCAAAAAATCAAGAAATTTAGACAGATCGAAGACTTTCTCGCTTCCTATTTGAATGATCCGCAAGTCATTCTCAATACGAAGAGGTCGTTTATCGAGGTTCCCTCGAATCAATTCCACTTGCGTGTTCCAGGGATCATCAAAGAGCTGATCGCCACAAGACCTCTTTTACAACAAGTGCTTAGAGATGAGCAGGTCGAAGAAGAGCAATACGGTTTTGAACTCTAGGGAGCTTTGACGCCGAAATTACTCTAAAAACTTTTGAGAACGCTCCCTTATCACTTTCGGGGAATCGCCTTGAACCCGCACCCTTTGATGATCCGAGGATAGCCGAAATACTCGATGACAGGCCATTTTCGGCAGACAGCGGGCCGAAGATGATAATGCCCGCACTGGCCATTCTTCTTTAAATAGCGGCAGCCCATGACGTAGACGCGCTTGCCGTCGCTCTCATGCACCTCAGGAAAGCGGCGATAAAATCCTAGAAATTGCGTGTTCCATAAATAAAAAAGGCGGCCCAAAAATCCTTTCGCTTCGGGGATCAGAATGTAGTGGCAGCAATTGCCGCGTTTTAAACATTTCCCCGTTTTTTTGAAGGGGGGCCGAATCAGTTTCCGAGCAATTTTTTGCGCTCCTAAGTCGAGAAGGGTAAAGGGAAGAAGGAAGGCGCGGACTGGCCAGCGCACCCATTCGGGAAGCCACTGCCTTGGAATGCCTCCATCCGGCTCGGGCGGCGGGCCTTCAGCATCTTCCGCTTGGGCGAGAATTTCGTCTAAATCATCGGAATGAATTTTAAGCATAGAGAAACATTATAGGTGAAGTTTCAATTTTTAAAAAGTTGTTTTAATTTTGCCTCATTGTATAATAGACCTAAAAATGCAAATTTTCTCTTGCTATGAAAAAATTTATCCTATTTTTCCCTTTTTTGCTCCTTTCACTGATCTTCCCTCTTCGAGCAGAAATTGCCGAGCAAGAACAACCCGTCGTCATTCTGGGAAGTGGGGTGGGAGCTCTCACTTCCGCCATCTATCTCGCTCGAGCGGGGATTCCACCTGTGGTGATTACTGGGCCTAACATCGGAGGCACGATCACGCAGTCGCACAATGTGCAAAATTGGCCGAGCGAGGTGTCGATTTCCGGGATCGAATTAGGGGAGCGCGTCAAAAGACAGGCAGAAGAAAATGGGGCAATCTTGGCCCAAGAAATCGTCATTTCCGTCGATCTCTCCAAACGCCCATTTACCGTCGTGACAAAACCGCTTCTTGGGCCCGCTGATCAGATCAAGCATTACAAAACAGAGTCGGTGATCATCGCGCTTGGCGCCACTCCCAATCTTTTAAACATTCCCGGCGAAACGGGAAATAACGGTTACTGGTCGCGCGGGGTCTACAGCTGCGCGGTTTGCGACGGCGCGCTCTATAAGGGAAAATCAGTAGCTATTGTTGGCGGCGGCGATGCAGCCGTGATCGAAGCGCAGTACCTTTCCAACATTGCCGAGAAAGTCCATATTTTCGTTAGACGCGACGAGTTTAGGGGCATGGAAAAAGAAAGAATGAAAGAGGTTTTGGCGCGGCCCAATGTCGAGGTTCATTTCAAAACAGTTGTCAAAGAGATCAAAGGGGACGGCCAAAAAGCGACGCATCTTCTCGTCCACGATGTTTCAAATGGAGAAGATTCCTCAGTCGCGGTCGATGCTCTCTTCCTGGCTATTGGCGCCAGGCCGAATACGGGACTGTTCCAAGGTCAGCTCGACCTCGATGCGCAAGGATACATCCAGTTGAGAAAACATCAACAGACCTCAGTCGAGGGCGTCTACGCCATTGGCGACGTCTGCGATTCGGAGTTTAAACAAGCGATCTCCGCCGCCGGCGATGCGGCGAAAGCCGCGCTGCAAGCGCAAAAGTATCTGGCCTCCCATCCCTCCTCCACGAAACAAATGCTGGCCCAAAGTGAAAAAAAACCTGAAGCGAGAAAGGCGATCGAGATCTCTTCCAGAGAGCATTTTGATCAGGAACTCAGAGAGTCTAAGGGCCCTGTCTTCGTCGACTTTTACGCGCTGTATTGCGGACCTTGCAGAATGTTCGGTCCGCTCTATGAGACATGGGCAAAAGAATACGGCGATAAGATCAAATTCTTGAAGGTGAACCCTGAAAATGGGCGGGAACTTTTTGAGAAATATCAGGTCCGCTCGATCCCTACTCTAATCATCTTCGATGAACGGGGAAGCATCGTCCGCAAAGTTTCTGGCCTCGAGAAAATTTCCGAGCTGGAGAAGCAGCTGGTGAAAATGAATGAAATACCCTCCGCTCAAGATTTTAAGTAATTTTCCACTCGCGCAAGCCAGCCGGGAAGCCAGCGCTCCTCATGCCGTTCTGGAGGGGCATTTTGAACCCTTCGTTTCAATACAGCTTTCGCCGCTTGGGCAAAAGCCGTGAGCGGATCCGCCGCGTCCTCGGGCATCTCGTCGATCACTTGCCTCAAACCCCAGCCGAACCCCTTATAGCGCTCCTGCTCAGAGCTGCCATCGCCTTTGAAGTGAAGATAATCGATCAATGCGAATCTGCCTTGCCTTGTGCGTGCGATCGAGTCAATTTTACCTCCTTCCGGAAATAATTTCCGAATACGTTCGTCGAAGCGTTGCACAATGAAAGCTGCCTGCAAGGGGATGTTGTTTGAGAGCAACTCTTGAAGCTCTTTTTTCCTGTCTTGCAATTTCTCGTTAAATTCTGGCTTCGAGTTCCAGGGGCACGCGGCATTTTTTAGCCAGTGGGGCAAATCGGCTTTTTGCTCCTCGAGAAAAATAATAAGGGCGGGAAATGTTTCTTCAAAAGGGCCTTTTTTATCTTTGGGGTACCAAATGAAATGGCCGATCCCAAGGGAGGCGAACTCTTCGCCCTCATTCCACCAAGTGAGCTTTTCTGCTTGGCACGAACATTCATTTCTGTAGATCTTCTGACCAATCGCCTCAACTTCTTCCGGAAAAGAAAGAAAAGCTCTGAAAAAAATATGCACTGCCAATAGAATCATTCGAAATGCTAAAAATTGTTTTTCTCTATCTTACCACATGTTTTTTCTTTTGCCAGGGGTATTCAGAATTTTATATTGATGCTTCGGGGCTTTATTGGCGGGCCCATGAAAATGGATTGGCGTATGCTCTGCGAAGCTCTTCCAATCACAAATTGGCGCCGAACAGTGAAATCGAAAATCCCGACTTCGATTGGGATTTTGGATTTCGGATCGGCCTAGGATATCGCTTTTCAAATGAGTATGATCTCTTGGCGCAATTCACGTCTTTACAAACGCATGCGAACAATGATCTATTTGCCCATCACGGCGAAGTTCTTTTTCCCTCCTGGCAAAAGCCCACGGAAGGCGGCCCGGATTTTGCCAAGCATGTGCACACGCACTGGCGCCTGCACTTAGGCATTGTCGATCTTCTACTTGCCAAGCGCTTTCAGGTTTCAAGCTATTTTGCAATCATTCCGCAAGCAGGGGTTAGAGCGGGCTCTATCCGTCAAAAATATTATCTCGATTATTTCGGGGGCAGCTTCATCGACGGTGAGGAAATTGTCCACATGAAGAACAAATTCTTTGGGGTCGGCCCCAACGCGGGACTTGTTGCCGAGTGGGGGTTGGGAAAAGGATTTAGCCTATTTGGAAAAAGTCTATTCAGCCTGCTCTTCGGCCATTTTTACCTGCATCAAAACAATTACGCGAGAGGCGGCAAGGAAAGGCCCCTGGGAGTTCGCGATTTTTTTTCAGCGACCGGCCCTGTCATCGACTTTACCGCCGGTTTAAGCTGGAAGCGCTGTTTTGACGGCAGGCTCAAGCAGATTTGGCTAGCGCTCGCATGGGATGAGCTTCTCTGCTTTTCCCAAAATCAACTGCTTCGATTCACAAGCGCGGGATCAGAAGGCGCCTTTTTTTCTAACCAAGGCGATCTTTTTGTCTCAGGTGCCGAGCTTGCCATGCGTTTTGATTTTTAATGATTTTCTCGGTAAATCCTAAGATATACTGGCGACACTGGAAAGTTATAGAGAATTTCAATTTCAGCGCTTCAATTTTTCGTTCGTTGAAGCAGGCCATGTGCCAGCACATGGTCGATGGAAATGAACGAAAAGACCGTGGCTTGCCACGGCTGTAAGTGAAGATGCTGAAGCAGAAATTTTCATAACTTTCCAGTGGAACCGGTATATGCCTACAAAACTATTTTCCGTTCGCTGGTTTGAGACGCTGACGATCAAAGATGTGCCCCTTGTTGGAGGCAAAAACGCATCGCTTGGAGAAATGATCCGCTCTTTGACTAAGAGAGGGATCCAGATTCCCGATGGATTTGCGACGACAGCGCAGCTTTATCGGGATTTTCTTCAATACAATCGATTGGATGAAAAATGCGCTGAACTGATTGAAGGTCTGAAAAAAAAGAAAATTTCCCTAGAAGTAGTGGGCGCTCAGATCAGACGGATGATCCTTTTGGGAAGCTTTCCCTCTGAGGCAGCTGAAGAAATTCTTTCCTTCTATCACCAACTCGGCAAAAAATATCGTCAACCCTTGGTCGATGTTGCGGTGAGGAGCAGCGCGACGGCCGAAGATTTGCCGACGGCGAGTTTTGCGGGCCAGCAGGAGACTTTTCTCAATATCCGCGGAGAAAAAGAACTGCTCAAAGCTTGCAAAGGCTGTTTTGCCTCGCTCTTCACTGACCGCGCGATCGCTTACCGCGAAGCCAAAGGATTTGATCATTTGAAAGTCGCTCTCTCGATCGGGATCCAAAAAATGGTCCGTTCTGACAAGGCCTCGGCAGGAGTGATGTTCACCCTAGACACGGAGACCGGATTTCCGGATGTGGTCGTCATCAACGCCTCGTGGGGGCTTGGGGAAAACGTCGTCCAAGGGACGGTAACGCCTGATGAATATGTCGTTTTCAAGCCGCTCCTTGGCAAAAAAAAATTCTCCCCTCTGATCGAGAAAAATTTAGGGCTCAAAGAAAAGAAAATGATCTATGGGAAGAGTGCGGTCAAAAACATTCGGACTCCTGAAAAGCAAAAGGCACAGTTTGTTTTGTCCGATAAAGAGATCTTTAAATTAGCTTCCTGGGGTGTTTTGATCGAACAACATTACAGGCGGCCGATGGACATCGAATGGGCTAAAGATGGCGTCTCAGGCGATCTTTTTATCGTGCAGGCCCGCCCTGAAACTGTGCAATCCCAGAAGAAGGACGACGTGTTCAAAACCTACAGCCTTTCCAAAAAAGGAACTGTGATTTGCAAAGGCTTAGCGATCGGCGAGGCGATCGTCGCCGGCAAAGCTCAGGTGATCAAACATCTTTCCGAGATCGGCAAATTTGAAACCGGAAGCATCCTTGTGACCGAAATGACCTCGCCCGACTGGGTCCCAATCATGCAGCGCGCCGCTGGCATCATCACCAATCACGGCGGAAGAACTTCTCACGCGGCCATCGTCAGCCGCGAGCTCGGGGTTCCCGCCATTGTCGGAACGAACACCGGGACTAAATTGATTCAAAAATAGGGAATGGATCACGCTTTCGTGCGCTGAGGGCGAGCAAGGGTTTGTCTATCGAGGAAATGTCCCTTTTAAGGAGCAAAAGATCCGCTTGGAAAAATTGCCGAAGTTTAAGACTAAGATCATGATGAACATCGCAAGTCCTCAGGCCGCCTTTCTCTGGTGGAGGCTCCCTTGTGAAGGGATTGGCCTTGCCCGCATGGAATTCATCATCAACGATATCATTCAGATCCACCCCATGGCCCTCGTTCATTTCGATAAACTCAAAGACCAAAAAGTCAAAAAGAAGATCTTGGAATTGACAAAAGGCTATCGCAATAAGTGTGAATATTTTATCGACCACTTATCGCGCGGCATCGGCAAAATCGCAGCCTCCCGCTATCCTTACCCCGTCATTGTCCGCATGAGTGATTTTAAAACGAACGAATACGCGAATCTGATCGGCGGCCAATTTTTTGAGCCCAAAGAAGAAAATCCCATGCTCGGTTTCCGAGGGGCGTCCCGCTATTACAGCCCCCGCTATAAAGAAGGATTTGCTTTAGAATGTGCGGCGATCAAGCGCGTCCGAGAAAAAATGGGCTTTGACAATGTGATCGTCATGATCCCTTTTTGCCGCACTCTCAAAGAAGCCGATCAAGCTCTCGCCGCTCTTGCGGAAAATGGGCTGCAGCGTGGCAAAAAAGGGATGCAGGTCTATGTGATGGCTGAGATTCCATCGAACATCCTTCTCGCCAAGGAATTTGCCGAAAGGTTCGACGGTTTTTCCATTGGGTCGAATGATCTCACCCAGCTTGTTCTCGGCATCGATCGCGATTCGGAAGAGCTCTCTTCACTTTTTGATGAACGCAATGATGCCGTCAAAAAAATGATCGTCGATCTCATTCACGACGCCCATCAAAAGAAGCGCAAAGTCGGCATTTGCGGGCAGGCGCCCAGCGATTACCCCGAATTTGCCGCCTTTTTAATAAAAAACGGGATTGACTCGATTTCGCTCAATCCCGATAGCATTCCTCAAGCCTTGAAAAGATTTTCCAGGGCAAAATAAATCTATTTATAGATGTTGATTGCGACAACCGCCGTAGCAAATTCCGGCGAGTTCCTCGCGGCAACAGAAAACCATACGCCTGCGATGATCCCCACGTAAGCGTTCCAGTCGTATTCGATCGCCGGTGCAATGCTCCATTGATCCGTTGAAGGTCCGCCAACAGGATGGGCGACTCCCGCCGTCTCTCCTGGAGTGCCTTTAAATCGGGTTTTGTTGACGTGCAAATATTGCACATCTCCCGCGAGTGCCCAGCGCTGTGACAACGTGAGTTCAAACCCAAATTGACCGACGAGCGACTGTCCAGGAAAAGCTTTTCCAGCGCATCCGTGACCGCCGCCGTAAGCGTTCAACCCTCTTACGTGGACAGGAGTCGGAAAGGCGTACTGCCAGTTCATACGTGCAGCAAAGAAAAAATGTCCTCCCCACCAATAGAGATGAGACATCGTAATGCCGACGGCGGGCGTCCAGCTGCCGCTGCCTCCGATGTCCGTTCCCAGTTTTTTCGCGCTGAGATGCTGATATTTTCCGAAGGGTAAATTTCCTCGCAGGGCAAGTTTAATGGCCGGCCACCAGGCTCCATGTTTGTCATTTAAAATCTGATAATCGAAGCCATAGTTCATGTCGTTGAGAACCCAATGCGACGCGCTATGAGTGTGCTGCCAAGCCCAGGAAGGGGTAAAAGTAAAGTCAGACCTGCCTCCCAATCCATACTGAAGCGGGAGCTGTGTTTGGACACTATAAAAATTATGGGGCACATCGTGTGTATGCCAGTCTTTGTCATAAACTCCATAGTTGGTCTGGACGAATTCGTAAGGTTCGATGTTCCAGTGCCCTTTTGGAATCACGTGGCCCGATGGGGTGAGGAGGGGACCTGTCAGCCATGGGCGGGGTTCTTCTTTCTTCAGCTTCATTTCTTTCGCGGACATTTCAGTAGCGTGTGAAAGATTTGAAAGGGAAAAGGCACAAAAGACGAATAGTGAATAAATATTGAATGGCGCGCGCATATATACTGCTTCCACTTGAAAGTTATGAAAATTTCTGCTTCAGCATCTTCACTTACGGCCGTGGTTTTACCATGGCCTTTTTGTTCGTTTCCATCGACCATGTGCTTGCACATGGTCTGCTTCAACAAACAAAAAATTGAAGCGCTGAAATTGAAATTTCCTATAACTTTCAAGTGTCAGCAGTATATACACCTCGTGATTCAAAAACCGGTCACTGGCTTCGCCGGCATCTTCATCTTTGCAGCTGGCTGCATCGAGCTTGTGCTTGCACAAGCTCTGCTTCCCCAACGACTTTCGTCTGCTGCAAATCTAAAGCGCCGGCATTGCCATTGACCGATTTTTGAATCGCTCTGTGTATAAAAAACTCCGACGAAACATGAATTGCGAGAACAATTCTACTCCTTCGTCGGATTTCTTAAAAGTCGTTTCTCTTATTTGATCAGCTCTTGCGAAATCTCAATGCCGAGTTCAACGAGGACAAAGAGAATCAAGAGCGCAAGAAAAGCTCTGCCGCCGGGAACCAAACGATGCGGCTGCAATCTTTTGAGGTATCTCCCCACCCAGACCATCACAGGGGGGAAAAGTCCAAACAGGATCGCGCAGCTAAATCCACCAGCGTAACTGAGCGCTGTGATGAAGATGTGAGGATAGGTCATCGCTACAATTGTCGGGGGAACAAAGACAGCCAAACAGAGCAAAATCTTTCTGATCCCTTTCTTTTTCACTTTTAGGCCGTCGGCTAAAAAGTCGAGGTACGCAAGAGAAAGGGCGATGTAGGAAGTTGTCATCGTAAAGAAAGCAAAAGATTTGCCAACCGCAAAAAGGATGGGGCTTTTGACCAGTTCTTTCAATGGCATGACGGCGTTCCACCCTCTCCTTGCCGCTTCGGCGAGTCCATTTGGGCCTTCAGCGGGAACGATTCCCAAAATCAAAAACTCCCAGATTAAATAAACGACCAGAGGAATGCTCGTCCCCAAAATGATCGCGAGGCGCACCTTTTTGACATTGCGGTCCATGTAGGTCATCAAAGTCGGGATGATCACCTGAAAAGTAAACGCCGTGAATAGAACAGGAAGGGCGAGCCAAGCCTTAGACCAATTCGAGCGCGCGAGCAGATTGAGGTTCACGTGAGAATAGGAAACCGCGATGAACAGGAAATAGGAAGTCGCTACCCCGAGCATCAAGGTGATATTCAAGCGGTCGACCCATTTTGTCCCCAAATAGACAACAGGTGAAAAGACCACCACGTAAATGACCATCATCAACCACGTCGGCAATTTTCCTCCGGTGATTTCGCTTAAAACCTGGCCTCCGCCGACGACGTGGGCAATCATCACCGTCAAGAACAGAAAAAGATAGACGACCCAGCAGATGTTCCTGCCGATGGGCCCTAGCAATCGCTCCGACATCGTGATCAGGTTGGAGTCTTTCGGCATCCACGTGCAGACCTCTAACAGCAAAAGTCCTGTGCAAAGCATGAAAAGCCAGCAGAGGATATAGATCACGGCGGCCGGGATAAAGCCTCCTTCTCCGGTCGCGACAGGCAGGGCCAGCATCCCTACGCCGACCATCGTCCCCGCAATCAATAAAGTCCCTCCGAACACATGCCCCAAAGAATGAAAAATATGCATGGCTTTCCCCTTTTTAACCTCGGAAAGGGTATAATGATTTAAATTAAAAGTTCAAGAATAAATAAATTATTTTAATCGACTCTAAGCTCTCTGTAGGGTATTATTTTTTTCAACTAATGTAGGTCACTCATGGAAATTAAAGATCTTTCCTTGCCTGGCGTCAAATTTATTCGCCCGAAAATTTTTCATGATGACCGCGGCTTTTTTCGCGAGACATTCCGCCTGCCCCTTTACGAGCAGGCTGGCATCGACTGCGGTTTTGTTCAAGACAACCACTCCTTTTCCAAAAAAGGGACCATTCGCGGAATGCACTTCCAACGAACACCCGGCCAAGCCAAGCTTGTCACTGTGATGGAGGGGAAAATTTTTGATGTTTTCGTCGACATTCGGCCGAATAGCCCCACATTCAGCAAGTGGGACGGCGTTTTTCTGGATTCCTCTCTTGGCGAGCAAATCTTTATCCCCGTCGGTTATGCACACGGATTCTGCGTGATCAGCGATCACGCCCACGTCTGCTACAAGGTCAGCAATATTTACGACCCGAAGGAAGAGCGCAATTTCCGATTCGACGATCCTTTTGTGGGCATCCATTGGCCCATCGAAGCGCCCCTTCTTTCCGACCGAGATCGAAAAAGTCCATTACTCCAGGAGGCGATCGCATGAAAATTTGGGTGACAGGCGCTGAAGGAATGCTCGGTTCTGCCCTCATGCAACACTGTTTGAGGCGAGATCTCGATGCAATCGGAACTTCCCGCCGCGATGCCGACATCGCCTCGCAAGACCAGTTGTCCGCCGCAGCCAGCCGGATCAAACCCACTCATATCATCAATTGCGCCGCTTACACCGACGTTGACGGCGCTGAAAAAGAATCTGCTTACGCTCACACTGTCAATGCGCAAGGCGCCGAAAATATCGCCCTTGTTGCCAAGACCTGCGGTGCACGCCTGATCCACATCTCCACCGATTATGTCTTCAACGGGACTGGATCACACCCTTACCGCGAAGATGATCTTTGCGCGCCTGCCAACCAATACGGAAAAAGCAAATGGGAAGGGGAGAAGAAAGTACTGACCGCTTTTCCCGAGGCCTGCATTCTGCGCACCTCATGGCTCTTCGGCTCCAAAGGAAAAAATTTAATCTCCTCGCTCATGAATTGGTTCCAGCAAAAAGAAGAGATCCAAGTCGTTTTCGATCAGTGCGGAAAGCCGACTTATTGTCATGACCTCGCCTCTGCAACCGTTGCTTTATTGAATGCCTCAGGCATTTTTCACTTTGCCAATGAAGGCGAGCGTTCACGCTATCAAATCGCCCTCGATCTATTAAATGCTGCAAAAGAGCATGGAATGCAGCTTCGATGTCAGCGGATTCTCCCTGTGCCCAGCGCCAAATTCCCAACTCCCGCACCGCGGCCCGCCTACAGCGTTCTCGACACCAACAAATTTTACCATTTTACAAATATCAGACCCCGCCTTTGGGGCGAAGTGATCAATGACTATTTACAGGCCTATGCATCCACCATTTAAACGCTTCCTTGTCACCGGTGGCGCAGGCTTTATCGGTTCCGCATTCATCCGCTACGGATTGAAACAGTGCGAAAAGATTGTCAACCTCGATCTTCTGACCTATGCTGCCGACTTGCGCAACCTCGCTTCTGTTGAAACTGATCCCCGTTACCTGTTTGTCCAAGGAGATATCTGCGACGAATCTCTCGTGGAAAAACTATGCATCGATCACAAAATCGATGCGATCGTCCATTTCGCCGCTGAAAGCCATGTCGATCGCAGCATTGCAGGCCCGCGCGCTTTTTATGAGACCAACGTCGGCGGCACCCTTTCACTTCTCGAGGTCGTCCGCCGCCTTCCCCACATCCATTTCCATCACATCTCGACCGACGAGGTCTACGGCACCCTTGCCGAAGACGGCGCCTTTACAGAAAATTCTCCCTACCGCCCCAATTCACCTTATTCCGCCTCAAAGGCCGCCTCCGACCATTTCGTCCGCGCATACCACCACACCTACAATCTTTCCACCACCATTTCCCACTGCACCAACAATTACGGCCCCTGCCAAAACGTGGAAAAATTTATTCCCCGCATGATCTACGGCTGCCTCCACAAAAAACCACTTCCTGTCTATGGCAAGGGGAACAACGTCCGCGATTGGATCTTTGTCGACGACCATTCCGCAGCCGTTTGGTCGATTCTCTCCGCGCCCACTCCCGGGCAAGTCTACGACATCGGCGGCAGCTGTGAGCAAAGAAATATCGACCTCCTCCATTCCATCGTCCACGAATTCGCCCGCATCCAAAAACAAGATACCCAATCCCTCCTCTCCCTCATCACCCATGTCGATGACCGCCCTGGCCACGATTTCCGCTACGCGATCGATTGCAGCAAAATCAAACAAGAACTCGGTTGGCAGCCCCTCCACAACCTCTCCTCCGGGCTCCACAAAACCATCGCTTGGTACCTCGATAACCCGGAAAGGCTCACATGAAAATCGCCTGCATCATCCCCGCCCGACTAAAATCAACCCGCTTCCCCCGCAAGATGCTCTCCATGCTCAAAGACAAACCCCTGCTCGAATGGGTCTGGAACGCCGCGCGCAAAGTTCCCCTCTTCGACGAAGTCCTATTCGCCATCGACTCTCACGAAACCGCCCAACTCATCCAAACATTTGGCGGCAGATCCATCATGACCTCCGAAAGCTGCGCCAACGGCACTGAACGCCTCATCGAGCTTCTCGAAAAAAATCTCATCGATGCCGACATTTGGGTCAATTGGCAAGGCGACGAACCCTTCATCAACGAGCAGATGATCCGCGACCTCCTTCAATCCCCCAACGACAACAGCGACCTCTGGACCCTCAAAAAGAAAATCACCAATCCCGACGATGCTACCAATCCCCAAATCGCCAAAGTCGTCTGCGACCACGAAGGATATGCCCTTTATTTTTCCCGCAGCCAAATCCCTTATTACCGCGACGCCACCCCCACCAAAACATTCTACAAACACGTCGGTCTCTACGCCTTCACACCCGCATCCCTTCGCAAAATTTCCCAATTGCCCCTCTGTGAAAGCGAGGACGCCGAGCAGCTCGAACAACTCCGCTTCCTCCACCACCGCCTCCGCGTGCGCGTCCACGAAACCCAGCACGAAGTCTTCGGCATCGATCTCCCCGAGCACCTCGCCCTCGCCGAAGCCCGCCTCAATCAAGAAATCTTTGCGAGTCAAACTTAAAATTTCTTGACTAGCCCTTAATTAAAAGTTTAATATTGGCGTCGCCAACCAAACCATAGGAGGGCATATGTCATCAATAGAACTTGATGTTCAGGCTGCTAGTGCAGCTGGCGTAGGTTTTGAATCCTTCGAGGAAAAAGAAGAATCCAAAGCCACTCATTTCAACAAATCAATATTCGCTCCCCCATTCTATCCCGTCCAATTTTCCAACAAGTCCGCGTTGCATTATCAAACGCGAGAGTCGCAGAAAGCGGATGCATTGATGAAAGATCGGCTTTCACCGGGCAATAAGCAGGCTATTACCGAAGGAAATTCGGCTAGTGCAAGTACAAACAAGGATAGTGAAGGAAATTCCAGCACTAGATTTGAGTACGAAAGCACTCAACAGACTGATAGCGGGGCTACTTGGAGTGCAGGAGGCTATGTTCAAAGTTCTACGAACAAAGACGGCGAGTCAAAGACGGAAGCCGGTGGTAAAGTTACAATTAATTGGTAGGAAGGAATTGTAACAAAAATTATGCGAATAAAAAAAACAAAATTAGTTGTTTTTTTTGGTCTGGTCCTAGCTTTGCTGGGACCAGCTCTTTATTTGGCTTGGCAAAATCGCGAAGCGACTGCGACTTGTGTAAAATTGCCTGTTAATTTGTCTTTCTGCAACACGCCGATTGTTGAGGTAGTCATCGAGAATCGAGTTTGCCCTTTAATGTTTGATTTAGGATCGAAATTTGATTTAACTCTGGACGGAGAATTTTTGAGAAAAATAAACGCTGAAGAATGTGATTCGGTCGAATGGAAAAATTGGAAAGGAACCCCTTTTGAAGCAAAGTCTTTTGTGATTCCAAATGTAAATATTGGTGGTCTGCTGTGGTCAAATGTAATTGCAAGTGAGGAAATTCAAGAGGATAAGGCTGGGAGTTTATTATGGAACGACGACCCAAAGAAAAACAAAGATGATGATTATATTGGCAAGATAGGGTGCCCCATCTTAGAAAAAACAAATCTCTGTTTAGATTTTTATGATAGATCTATTTATTGCTGTAAAAGTTTGAAGCTTCTACAAAAAATGGCAATATGTCCAAATGACATGGTCAAGATACCTTTTAGAGTCGAGAATAAACATATTATTGTGCAAGCCCAAACAGACATTGGCAGTCTTGAATTAGTTCTTGATACCGGCGCCACTCTTTCGATGATCAAATCAAAATCGGATCAAGAAGTGCCTCTGCAAAAAGACCAAAGGGGTTTCTATTTCTATCAAGCTTCTCATTTTTCACTTGCTGGGAAAAATTTTGGAAAATTAAAAATTCTTGTGTTCGATGAATTTTTGGATTGCAAAGAAATAGACGGCATTTTGGGCATGAACTTTCTCGAGAACCATATCGTTTATATCGATTACCCGAACCGATGTATTTATGTAGGGGATTGCCACTTTTAACGATTTGCTGCGCTTAAAACAAAACAACCACATGGAGGATGTATGATGAGAATGACTATAACAACGCTGCTTGTACTGCTCACGCGAACAGTTTTGTCTGAAACAGAATCTTCGCCTACCGGCGAGATCGAGGAAGGGGTTTCTTACGCGTACCCTTTGTTTTTTGACAACGAAGAGTCTTCTTCTAATTCAGATCACGTCAAACCTATGGAGCAAACGGACCCATTTAAAAAAGAAGAAGCATCGTCAACTGTGTGGGAGGCCAAGCTTGGAAGTGGCAAGTTAACGGTTGAAGCAGAAAATACCGATGAATTATCGCAATTCAAGGCGCAAAGAGAGAAGGCCCGGGAGCAAAATATACCCAAGAAATATAGGACACCTCGTTCGAAGAAAGATGAAGAAGATGAAAAAGACAGCGTTTCAATTAAGTGGTCCACTGAATGGTAAGAGAACCAATGTTTGCATTTTGCATGCGAGGAATTTTAACTAAGTTCATGTGTGGTAGTATAGGATAGGGTCAGACTGCGCCTAATTCCTATTCAACTGTCCTTCTTCCGTTTTACTCTTTTTATCTTCTGAGTTGGAACGCGCTCAACTCGGCTTCAATTTCCCCACAGCTTGTGGGTAAATTGTCATCTATTAACATCATTAAACTCTTTTTCAAAATTTTCGATCGATTTTAGAATCAATTCCCAATCTGGTACCTCTCTGAAAAACATGGCCTCCATCAGGTGATAATCCTTTTCAAGTTCATTGAGAATCCTTGGGGGAGGGAAAAGCTTTAAAGTTTTCTTTCGGGATGAGCAGAATGAGACTGACCAACCTATTTGCTTTTTGAAAACTTCAAGTTATGATACCTTAATCGTGTGCTATCTAAGATACATCACATAGGGTTGAAATGCCGCAAGAAATTCGTATAAGAAATTATCTTCCAGAAGATGTTGAAGCTCTAGCAGGTATCTATTTCAACACTATTCATCGCATTAACATAGAAAACTATTCACAAGAACAAATTGATGTTTGGGCGCCAAAATCAAGCTTAGAAACAGAAGGCTGGGCCAAAAAATTTTTAAAAACTAAACCAATTGTTGCCGTGGTCGGAGAGAAGATTGTTGGTTTTGCTGAATTCGAACCCGATGGTCATATTGATTGTTTTTATGTGCATCATGAATGGATTGGAAAAGGAGTGGGAGGGGCTTTAATGAACGAGATTGTTGCGAGAGCCCAAAGCCAAAATGTTGATCGCATTTTTGTTGAGGTAAGTATTACTGCCAAACCCTTCTTCGAGAAACAGGGCTTTAGCCTTCTTTCTGAACAAACGGTCTTCATAAAAGGAATAGGGCTTACTAATTACAAAATGGAAAAACGCGTATAGAAAGGATTTTTAGATGCATACTAGGAATTTAATTAAATGCCTTTTGGTTTCTTTATTTTGTTTTTTTATAGATGCTCATCTAGTTTCTCAAGAAAAAATAACCCGATTTTTCGCATTTAGCCCGGACCAAAAAAGGGGGCAAGACCCTGGGTTTTTGCAGCTCCCCCAAAAGGTGTTCTTTATAATTTTGTGCTTTGGCCATGTTTCGTGCTTTTTTTCGCAAATAATACACCTGCTTGCTATTCCACGCCAACTAAAGTCTTGACAAGCAATTGCCCTAGCCACTTCTCATATTCATCAGAGGACCACCCCTGTTCCACCACAAGCATGCGGTAAATGTCGCGGCCGGTGAATGTCCATAAGATGTCTCGGGCTTTAGGGATGCTGAGGCCTTTGGCGAGGGATTTGTCCTTTGCCATCGCTTTGATGGTGACTTCTTGGCGAATGTAGCGGCGCATCTCTCTTTCTTTTTCGAGGTCTTTAAATTCGGGGGCTAAAACGGCGGCCCCTCGGAAAACACCCATTTGGGTTCTTTCGGCATCGTACATTTGGCGGGCGATTTTAGAGGAAAAACGGAGGCGATCTTGGGGTGATTTTGCCTGGATGCTCTTTTCGACGAGGGCATCAAACTGGTCTTTGGGAAGAACTTCATCCATTAGGGCGCGGAGCACGCCGCGTTTCGATTGAAATAGCGAATAGACGGTGGGGATGGAAACGTCGGCGGTCTGAGCGATTTTTTCGATTGTCACGCATTCAAACCCTTCTGATTCAAAAAGATTTTTCGCGGAGGCGAGGACACGGCCCTTTGTTTCTGCGGCTTGTGTGCTTCTGAAGGAGGAGATGTAAGGTCTTTTTTTGATCTTTGACATATTGGATATAGTTTACTATAATCAATGCAAATTGTCAAACAGGAGGAAAATATGACAGATACGAAGGCCTTGGCAGTTGCCTATTATACAGCGCTTGGAGAGAAAGATATTGATGCAGTGAAAAAATGCCTGCACCCCGAGGTTGAATTTGCTGATCCACAGGAAAAGGTCATGGGAAGGGAAGCAGTATTAAAGGCAGCGAAAGGATTTACGGGGATTTTTAAGGCTCTGAGTATTCGCAAGGCATTTGGGTCGGAAGATCAAGCGGTAGTTATTTACGACGTAGACATTCCGGCATTTGAAAAAAATTTGCGTGCGGCCTCTTTGTTGAGCTTTGATGGCGGCCTCATTTCAAAAATTGAACTTATTTATGATACTGGTTGTTTTTCAAAGAAGGGGGATTGACTATGGAATTAAAAGATTCTGCGCAAAAAATTCAAAATATTCTGCACCAATATGCGCTTGGCCTGGAAGTGGTCGAATTTACAGAGTTGACCAGAACTTCTCAAGAGGCTGCAAATGCAATTGGCTGCGAGGTTGGTCAAATCGCGAAGACTTTGATCTTTAAAAGCAAACGGAGTGGAAAGCCAATTTGCATCATTGCAAGCGGAAAAAATAGGGTAGATGAGAAAAAAATCAAGCTATTGGTTGGAGAAGATGTCGAAAAACCAGATGCTGAATTTGTTTTGAAGCACACGGGATTTGCGATCGGGGGGATTCCTCCGATTGGGTATGAGTTGGAAAATAAGCCAATCATTGATGATGATTTAATGAATTATTCAGAGATATGGGCGGCAGCTGGAACTCCAAATTCTGTATTTAAGCTTTCTCCAAGTGTTTTATTGCAAATCACTCAAGGAATTGTTGGGTGCGTTAAGAAGTCTTCCATCGACAGCTCCATTTGATAATGCGGGACCGGATGCCAGCTCGCAATGAATTCGCCGGTAATTTTAAAGCCTAATTTTAGATAGACATGGATGGCGCGGGTGTTTGCTGCCTCGGGATCAACGAATACTTTTTTGACATGTGAAAAATGGGTGGTTAGGAACTGTCGGATCATGGGCGCAGCAAGACCCTTTCCGAGGTAATTGATGTCGCAGATAAATAGATCTAGGGTGGTGGCGTTATTTCCCTCGGGGGAAGTGATGAGGAATGCGAAAGGGACCTCTTTGTGATAGCCGATCCAGTAAGTGGTTGTGGATGTGCCCTGAAAGAATTTTTCCAAGCCATTCAAGGTGTTTTGAAGGCCGGTCCCATGCATCCATTCTATGGGATTGTTCGAACCATTGGTGGATCATGGTCTTTTGAGAGGGTTTGACGGCTGCGAAGTGGAAAATGCTGCGCTGCCACTCTTGCTTTCTGCTGCGGTAAAGCACATGTTTTCTTAGGGGATGCCCTTCTGCAATTTTAGGGCTGTCGTAATCGTCCTTAGGATCATGATGCATGCCTATTTTTTCCATAATGCGCCTAGAACGGGTGTTCTGCACGGGCGTAAAGGAAACGATCTCGCCTAGATTCAGCGTTTCAAATCCATATTCCAAAGCGGCTTTAGCACCTTCTGTCGCGTAGCCTTTGCCCCAGTATGGGAACGCAAGCCTCCAGCCCACTTCAACTGCAGGTGTAAAGTGAGCGTCAAAGGTGATTTTGGCCAGGCCGATAAATCCAATAAAGTCCGCCTCGTTGGGGACGCAAACAGCCCATAATCCCCACCCTTGCTCTTGCATCTTGCTGGTAATGCGTTTCGCGAGATCGTCGCTTTGCTCTCGGCTGAGAACGGAAGGAAAAAATTCCATCACTCTAGGGTCTGCATTGAGCTGAGCAAACGGTTCTAAATCTGTTCCTTTCCAAGGGCGTAAGATGAGCCGCTTTGTTTTTAGTATTGTCATGTCGTCTAGCAACGGCTAAGGGGTGAGATCATAAAGGGCTTCACGTTGGGCCAATTTCCATGGACCATGAGATATCCGCTGAAGTCGATGCCTTTTTTGTCGCAAGAAAGGGGCTCCGGGGTTGCAGCGTCGGTTAAGAGATCTGGTGAGAAATAAAAATAGATCTCCTCAATTGCAGCTGGTAGATGATCGAGAATCAAGTCGAGAGAGGGAATTTCATTAGCGATGATGTCAAATAAATGCAAAGTTTTATCCTCTAACGAATAGGAGAGGATGCCGTTGATTGTTGGGCTATAATGCAGCGACCAGTAAGCGGGATAGGTCGCAAAAAGGGTATTGTAAGAAGCGATGGTGCCGCTTTCTTTGACCCATAAACGATTTGAGGTGGGGGAACGGCTTGAAAAACAGCGGCGAAAGAGATCGTTATCCCCTGGAAAAGTGAGTGGTTTTAAAGATTTTGTCCCTTTTGGCCGCTTGCAGGGAAGGTGAAATCGGTATTCCTGAATCCATTTGAATGAGAGTTTTTCATAAAACTTGGGGATTTCTGTGAATAGGACAACGATTTCATATTGGCCTGTTGCCCATTGTAGGACTTCTTGGATAAGTTCGGAGGCTAGGCCTTGGCCGCGATGAGTGGATTTTGTGCAAATGGCGTGCAGAGCTCCAGCTTTCACCCATTTTCCCTCGATGAGCATGGGATAATCCAAAAAACCGACGTGGGAAAAAGTTTCGCCTTTTTGTTCTTTGAAAAAGGGTTTGGATGCCCAAGGAAAACCCAGGGTTTCGCAACGTGAAACGTTGGCCTTCATTCCGGGAAACGATTCTTCAAGTAAATTCATGAACATGTTTTTTCGGTGAGGTGGGGCTCGATGGCTTTGAGCACGTGGGGGAATTTTTCGGGTGCGAGGGCGAGGATATCTGAAAGAAAGGCGCGTTTATCGTGCGTGTTCATGTGGGGGAAAAGCGTTTGGAGCATTTCGAGCATTTCAGAGGGGGTCATTTCTCGATAGGTCTGGGCTTCGACCTGGCGCAACTCTTCATCGGAATAGAGTTTTTGGAGTTCAGGGAGAATTTGTGTTTCTTCTTCATGCAAATGGGTTAGGTTGTCGGCGACGAATTTGCGATAAGCGAGATAGAAATGGTAGCCTTGGGCAATTTTTTCATCATTGTTGGTTTGAAGGGAAATTTCTTGGAGAAGCTTTTTAAGTTCTAAGAGATGGTGGTCTTGGGCGGCGTGGTCTTTTTCGATGTGCTCAAAAATGAGGGCGTTTTTCTGTTTGAGAAGCATGTGCAGCCGTTCATTCTCGTAGTGAGCGTGTCCTTGGAGCATGTTGGAGAGCGATTCGAAGGCCTGCTCGACTTCTTTAACGCTGTTGAGGTTGCAAAAATCGGTTCGTGCAATGAGGCGTTCCAGATCGTTGAGGGCGGAGCTGACGTATTTGTGTTCACGGTAAAATTGGTATCTCATGAAAGTAAATTTTTTATATGTCAATAGATTTTTTGTATATGGTAAATGATTCTTCATTTACCCTCAATGGACGTTGAGAAAATCGCATGGGAATGGTATCATTAAAGATCAATTTTTAGGAAAAATTTACTACTATGTCGACGGAACAACTTCTCGAGGAGCGGTCCAGTTATAAGTACGGTTTTGTGACCCCGATTGAGACGGAAAGTTTTGAGAAGGGGTTGAGCGAGGAGATCGTCCGCGCGATTTCTGCAAAGAAGAACGAGCCTGCATTTTTGCTCGATTTTCGGCTGAAGGCGTACGCAAAGTTTAAAGAGATGAAGGAGCCGGATTGGGCGAATCTGCGCTACCCGTCGATCGATTTGCAAGAAATTTGTTACTACTCGGCGCCCAAGAAGAAACAGTCGCTTAGCAGTTTGGACGAGGTGGACCCGGAGATTCTGAAAACATTTGAGAAGCTGGGGATCCCGCTGGACGAGCAGAAGAGGCTGATGAATGTGGCGATCGACGTGGTCTTCGATTCTGTTTCGTTAGGCACGACGTTTCAAAAGACGTTGCAGGAGGAGGGGGTTGTCCTGTGCCCAATTTCGGAGGCGGTCCATCAATTTCCGGAGCTGGTTGAAAAGTATTTGGGGAGCGTGGTCCCGATCGGGGACAATTATTTCGCGGCGCTCAATTCTGCGGTCTTCTCAGATGGCTCTTTTGTTTATGTGCCGAAAGGGGTGCGCTGTCCGATCGAACTTTCTACGTATTTTCGAATTAACGATAAGCAAAGCGGGCAGTTTGAAAGGACGCTGATCATTGCCGAGGAAGGATCGTTTGTCAGTTATTTGGAGGGGTGCACAGCTCCTGCATTTGACAACAATCAGTTGCATGCGGCGGTCGTCGAACTCGTGGCGATGGAGAGGGCGGAGATCAAGTATGCCACCGTGCAGAATTGGTATTCGGGCGATCCGAAGACGGGACGGGGAGGCATTTACAATTTTGTGACGAAGCGCGGACGGGCGCAAGGGTACCGCTCGAAGATCACCTGGACGCAGGTGGAAGCGGGCGCTGCGATCACCTGGAAGTATCCGAGCTGCATTTTGCAGGGCGACGAGTCGGTCGGAGAGTTTTATTCCGTCGCGCTCACGAACGGAAGGATGCAAGCGGACACAGGGACGAAGATGATCCATTTGGGGAAAAAAACGCGCTCGACAATTGTTTCGAAAGGCATTTCGGCGGACAAGTCGCATAACACTTATCGAGGGCTTGTCAAGATTGCCCCGCGAGCAGAAGGGGCGCGCAACTATACGCAATGCGACTCGATGCTTGTCGGCAATGAGTGTTCGGCCAACACATTTCCGTATATCGAGGTCGCCAATCAGACGGGACAGATCGAGCACGAAGCGTCGACTTCAAAGATGAACGAGGAGCAGCTGTTTTATCTGCAGTCGCGCGGGATTTCTCGGGAAGATGCGGTCAACATGATCGTGAGCGGATTTTGCAAAGAGGTGATCCGCGAGCTTCCTTTGGAGTTTGCTGTCGAGGCGCAAAAGTTATTGGCTTTAAAATTAGAAAATTCGGTGGGATGAACATATCATGTTAGAGATTGAAGATTTACAGGTAGCTGTTGAGGAAAAACCGATCATCAAGGGATTGAACTTAAAAGTCGGCAAAGGGGAGATCCATGCATTGATGGGTCCCAATGGCGCGGGCAAATCGACGCTCGCCAAGGTCCTTGCTGGCGATCCCGCCTATGAAGTGGTCGGTGGGGCCATTCGATTTGAGGATCAGAATATTCTTGAAATGAGTCCGGAGGAAAGGGCGCATCTTGGCCTTTTCATGAGCTTTCAATACCCTGTTGAAATTCCCGGCATTTCCAATGTGCAGTTTTTGCATGCGGCCTACAATGCCAAGCGCAAGGCGCATGGGCTGGCGGTGATGACAGAGGAAGCGTTTTTAAAGATTCTCGATGAAAAAATGGCGCTTGTCGATGTGAAAAGCGAGTTTAAGCAGCGCAATCTCAATGAGGGTTTTTCTGGGGGAGAAAAGAAACGCAACGAAATTCTCCAGATGGCCGTTCTCGCGCCGAAGCTTGCGATTTTGGATGAAACAGACTCAGGGCTCGACATCGATGCGATGCGCATCGTGGCAAAGGGTGTCAACTCTTTGATGGGTCCAGAAAACTCTCTTTTATTGATCACGCATTATCAAAGGCTGCTCGATTACATCCGCCCCGACTTTGTGCACGTGGTGATCGATGGCGCCATTGTGCAGTCAGGGGGGCCTGAACTGGCTCTGGCCTTGGAAGAAAAGGGTTACGATTGGCTGGTGAAGAATTAATATGGTCGAGCAAGAATTTTTAACTCATCTCCATTCGCTTTTTTTGCCGACAGAAGGGCCGCTGCATGGATTTAAGGAAAAAGGGTGGAAGAGACTCGGCGAGCTCGGTCTTCCTACAAAGTCGCACGAAGCCTTCCGGTATGTGCCGTTAAGGGACCTCTATAAATCGACATTTGGAATGGCAGATGGAGAAAAGCCGAATTTTAAGGAGGCTATTCTTCCGGAGTGCGAATATTCTCATATTGTTTTTATCAATGGTCGCTTTTCTGCCAATCTTTCTGTCCTGCCAAAGCAGGTCGTTCTATTGCCTTTAGAGGACGCGATGCGCTCTCACGCGAGCTTCTTGCAGCAGCATCTGACGCGCAGCCTGAAAGAGGAAAACGATCCGTTCGCCTTGCTCAACTTAAGTCTTCATGAAAAGGGACGTCTTTTTTTATCTGCCTCCTGGGGTGCACTTGGAGGCCCCTGTGCAAATTCTTTATCTTTTTACGGCGGACACTCCTTGCGTTTCGTGCCCGCGGCTGCACCTTGTTCTCGGAGCAGAAAGCAAGATGGACTGCATTGCGACGTCCTTTGGAGTTGGAGCGCCGCAACTGTTTGTTCCCGCGATAGAGATGACTTTGGAGGAAGAGGCGAATCTGCATTTTATGTGTGCAGGTGTTGTTCCGCACCATTCTTGGGGCATGCAGTCGCTGCGCGCTTCTCTAAAAAAGAAGGCGCGGCTGCGCACGTTCCACTTTACCGTTGGAGCGAAAGCGGTGCGTCAGAGTTATCGCGTAGTGCTGAAAGGCGAAGAAGCCGAAGCCGACCTGAATGGATTATGGGTGCTGAGCGAAAACCGCACGGCCCACATTCACGCTGTTGTGGAACATGAAGCGCCATTGACGCGTTCTATGCAGCTTTTCAAGAGTGTTTTGAGCGATGCGAGCCAATCGAGTTTCGAGGGCAAAATCCTCGTTCGCAAAGAGGCGCAGAAGACACAAGCTTATCAGCTCAATAAGAATTTAATTTTAAGTCAGGGGGCTGTTGCGAACAGCAAACCGAATTTGGAAGTCTTCGCTGACGATGTCAAAGCCTCTCACGGCGCCACGGTCTCACAATTGGACAAGGACCAGCTCTTCTATTTAAATACCCGCGGGATTGAACCACAAGCAGCTCAGCGCCTTTTGGTCGGCGGTTTTTGTCGTGAAATGATCGCTTCGATTCCTTATGATTCCCTTTTGAAGAAAATTTTGGCGCAAGCGGGGTGTTCAGCGTGAACGATATACACAGAGAGATTCAAAACTTAGCCAATGGCAATGGTGGTGCTTCAGATTTGCAGCAGGCGCAGCCGTTGGCTCTGCGGACACTTGCAGAAGAGCGTAGAATCGCTTTTTTGCAAGCGGAGCAGGGGCTGTGCAAGAATGAAGATGCCGACGAAGCCAGTGGCCAGGTTTTGAATCGCGAGGTGTATAAAAACATTCGAAAAGTCCGCCAAGAATTTCCGATGCTTCACCAGATGATGCATGGGAAGCCGTTCATTTATTTCGACACAGCTGCGACTGCCCAAAAGCCAAAGCGGGTCATCGATACGATGAACCATTTTTATTCGGAACAGTATGGAACTGTCCATCGCTCCATTTACGATTTCGCCAGCCAAGCGACAGCGCGATACAATGAAGTCCGGCAAAAACTCAAGGGGTTTTTAAACGCAGCTTTTGAAGAGGAGATCATTTTCACGCGAGGGACGACCGATGCGATCAATCTTGTCGCTTCTTCTTTTGGCAGAGCATTTTTGCAGCCGGGCGATGAGGTCATCATTACAGCGATGGAGCATCATTCGAACATCGTCCCTTGGCAAATGATCTGCCAGGAAAGAGGGGCCCATCTCAAAGCCGTCCCTATCAACGACCGTGGCGAGTTGATTTTTGAAGCCTTTGAACAGATGCTGAGTAGCCGCACGAAACTTGTCAGCGTTGCGCACATTGCCAATGCAACGGGGACGCTCAATCCCGTCGAAGAGATCATCCAGTCCGCTCATGCACGCGGAGCGAAGGTCTTGGTCGACGGGGCGCAAAGCGCAGGCCACATGCCCGTCGATGTGCAGGCAATGAAAGCCGATTTTTTTGTTTTTTCTGGGCATAAAGCTTATGGCCCAACGGGAGTTGGCGTGCTGTACGGCAAACGCGCCTTGCTTGAAAAAATGCCTCCCTATCAGGGCGGAGGGGATATGATCGACGAGGTCACTCTTCAGTTTTCGAGCTTCCAACATCCGCCGATGCGATTCGAGGCGGGAACACCAATGATTGCTGAGGTCCTCGGGCTTGGCGAGGCGATCCAATTTATCGAATCGATTGGCCTGAGCAATATTGCCGCATGGGAACAGGACCTTCTCGCTTATGCGACGAAGCGCTTAAACGAAATTAAGGGACTTCGCATCATCGGAACCGCGCCAAAAAAAGGCGCGATCATCAGTTTCGTGATGGATGATCTTCATCCTTTAGACATTGGAACGCTGCTCGATATTCGCGGCATCGCAGTCCGCACAGGACAGCTTTGCGCTCAGCCGACTCTTAAATGTTTCAACCTCTCCTCCATGACGCGTGCCTCCTTCGGGGTTTACAACACGTTCGAAGAAATCGACATCTTCGTCGAAGCTCTCAAAGAAGTAATATTGCTTCTGCGCCCTTCCCTTTCCTACTGATTGAAAATGAATAGGTTATGTTGAAAGGCCGCCTTTCATTAAAAAAAAATTTAAAAATGCTGCATTTTTATTGTACTTTCTCTAACAAAACATATAAAAATAACTTAAGTCAATAAGGCTAAGTATTTCCCTTCCCTTAGCATTATTGAGGGGAAATAGATGCGCCAGACAAAATTAATTTTGTTTAACATTTTCTTCATATCACTTATCAGTTTTGCTATTTTCTATGTGCTTTTAAGAAATCGTTCATTTGAATTTGATGAAAAATCTAATCCCCATTTTTCTTTATTTATCGAACCTGATCAGTATAACGCAGAATTAAATTCACCTGCTTTATTATTTATCAATCCTGCATCGAATGAAGAAGAATTAGAACCTCCTGCTGTTTTTTCAAGAAATCCTGAGCTGGTTGAAACGGGATGGAATCCTCCCCCCTCCACTTTTTTTATAGAACTTGATCAGTATAGCGCAGAATTAAATTCACCTGTTTTATTATTTATCAATCCTGCATCGAATGAAGAAAAATTAGAACCTCCTGCCGTTTTTTCAAGAAATCCTGAGCCGGTTGAAACGGGATGGAATCCTCCCCCCCCCACTTTTTTTATAGAACCTATTGTCATCAACCCCCCTTCGGCACCTCCAACTCCTGAAACCCGTCATCGCAGTTCCTACTTTGATAAAGTGGAAGGAATTTCTTTCTGGGGCAGCCTGATCTACTGGCGCCCAAGACAAAGTTTCATGGATATCGCTCTTAAGACCGAACATTGTTGCGAATTTGAATGTCCTACTGACGTGGGCGGGGCGAGCTGGAAACATGCAGAACGCATTGAGATTCATCCAGAATATAAACCGGGATTTAAAATAGGATTCGAACTTGCTCGTAGAAACTGGGGGATATTTGCCGATTACACCTATTTTGATTTCGATTCTTCACGTTCTGTCTCTGTATCGAAAAATGGCTTTCTTTTTGGAAGATGGATCCAACCCGGAGTCGTGATCGACAACAGCTCTACCCATCTCAAAGCAAAATGGGAGTTAAGAATGAATGTCCTTAACTTCGAGGCGGGGAGAAAATGTTATTTTGGTCGCCGTCTAATGTTGAAACCCCACTTTGGGCTTGCCGGAGCTGAGATAGACCAAGAACTCAAAGCACGCTTTCTGCTGGTTTCGCCAGTGAATAAACTTAAAATGCTCCACAAGAGCGATTCATGGGGGGTTGGTCCAAGAGTGGGAGTAAATATGGATTGGCGACTCTTTAGGGGTTTTGGCATTGTTGGAACGGTAGCCGCAGATCTTCTTTATACCCATTATGATTTACATCTCCGTGCTCGTTCACCTACTGATCCCACAGTGTTCGCCGGGATCTCAAGTCATCTCGATACGCTAAGGGGCGAGCTAGAATTCTATTTAGGCCTGAATTCCCATTTTAGAGTCTCCCGGCGAACATTTTTAAACCTCGAAGTCGGATATGACTCTCAAATCTGGTGGAACCAAAACATGATGAGATGGAATAACGATGCTGGATGGACAGCGAGCCCTGAAGGGAATCTATATCTAGAAGGCCTCCGTTTGACCCTAAAATTGGATTTCTAATTTCTTTTTCATCTATCGCAGAAACCCGGCCCTGTGGCCTGGGTTCACAAAACATAGTTGCCTATAATGATTGCTTGGATTCAAAATATGTCTTTTCTGACAGAACCAAGCTCTCTGAATGTCCTGGGGGTGGGCTTGATTTGTAACAAAAACTTCAGGCATGAAAAATTCGGTAAATATGAAAAAGTTACTGGCCCTAATTTGTCTTTCGACGATGGTGCAATTTCTTTGCCATGCTGATATTAGTTGGAACTTACCTGGAACAACGATATCAACCCCTGGGGCCAATGCGACCAGCCCACAGATCGTGGTCGATATAAGCGGTAATGCCACCGCGGCGTGGATTGAAAATGGTGTCATCAAAGCTAGTTCGCAGCCAGCAGGCGGAAGCTGGGGAACGATCCACACTCTGTCGAGTTCCGGAGCTTCGTCTGTCCGTCTAAAGATCGATGGCAGCGGCAATGCAACCGCGCTTTGGGTCCAAAATGGAGTGATCTACTATTCCACTCTTGTCCTAGGAGGAATTTGGACCCTCGAAGCTGCCATCTCCAACACCGGTGCTTCCGCACCAGCACTTTATGTCGATAATACAGGTAATGCTGTTGCTGTTTGGACAAGAAATGGTTATATCGAGTCCTCTCAAAGACCGCTTGGTCTGCTTTGGACGCTCGTCAGTCAGCTCTCCACCAATGGCGCTGAAGACCACCCCGATGTATACATCGGAGCGAATGGGGCAATTGTTGCCGTATGGCACAGCGTTGTGAGCGGGGCAAATATTGTTGTCTCTGCGAAAGGATCTGTCTCAGGAGCCTGGGGCCAGTCGTTAAATATCGTGACAGTCTCATCTACGGAAATGTACAATTACCCGCACGTCGTGGTCGACGCCAATGGTAATGCCACAGCGGCTTGGTTTTCCTATACCCAAGCAGGTTCGGTCTATGCGAATGTTGCGGTGCTCTCCGCTTTTTTAAGCGCCACAGGATCAGCCTGGAGCGCCATTCCAACACAGCTCTCAACTTCTGGGATTTTTAATCCTGCGAATCTGATGATTAAGTTAGGAGTCGATGAAAATGGATATATTATCGCCCAATGGACGACCTCTTTTGACGGATCTACGCTGAATTTACAAACAGCTGTTCTTCCATTTAATCAAACCTGGGGAAATCCTCTTAGTCTTGATTTGGCAGATCCTTATTCCTATCAAGGATCCATCAGCGTGACGTCGATCGGCGATGCAGCCACAGCTTTTATGCTTTTTGACGGGACCAATATCAATATTCAAACCTCGGAATCCTCGCTGGAAGTTCTCCCAAGAGATTTTCGATGGACAGTACCACAGATCGTTTCCCAAGGATCGGACAATGCTTACCCTTGCATTTCATCCCAATATTTAAGCGGCACCATCCAAGCCGCATGTGCGTGGGAAAGTTATAATGGAACGAACACGGTCATTCAGGCTACAACAGGTTCAAAGTTGAATGTGGCGCCTCCTACCAGCCTCTCTGTTGCTCAAAGTTCGAACAATTTTGGAGTCTTTACGGAGTATTATAATACGGTCAGTTGGACTGCGAGCACTGATCCAACGATTGTAGAATATCTCATTTATCGCAATTCAGAATATGTTTCCGCTGTCGATGCTACTGTAACGCAATACATTGATCATAATGCCGTCCAAAGTGGCGCTGCCACTTACGGGGTTGCTGCAGTGAATGGTGAGTTTTCTTTGAGCAACGTCGCTACCGTCACCCTCCCATAAAAAAAGATTGCCTATAATGATTACTTGGATTCAAAATATGTCTTTTCTGGCTTTGCAAAAAGTTGGAAAAAAAACCAAGCTCTCTGAATGTCCTGGAGGGTGGGCTTGATTTGTAACAAAAACTTCAGGCATGAAAAATTCGGTAAATATGAAAAAGTTACTGACCCTAATTTGTCTTTCGACAATGGTGCAATTTCTTTGCCATGCTGATATTAGTTGGAACTTACCTGCAGCAACGATATCAACCCCTGGCGCCAATGCGACGAACCCACAGATCGTGGTCGATACAAGCGGTAATGCCACCGCGGTGTGGATTGAAAATGGTGTCATCAAAGCCAGCTCGCAACCAGCAGGCGGAAGCTGGGGGACGATCAGCACTCTATCGAGTTCCGGAGCTTCGTCTGTCTCCCTAAAGATCGATGGCAGCGGCAATGCAACCGCGCTTTGGGTTGAAACCGGAGTGGTCAAATATTCCACTCTTCCCGCAGGAGGAAGTTGGAGCGCCGAAGCTTCCATTTCCAACACCGGAGCCTCCTCACCGGTACTACATGTCGATAATACAGGTGACGCCGTTGCGGTTTGGACAAGAAATGGTTATATTGAATCCTCTCAACAACCATTTGGCGGGTCTTGGAGCCTCGTCAGTCAGCTCTCCACCAATGGCGCTGAAGACCACCCCGATGTACATATTGGAGGAAATGGGAGCATTGTTGCCGTATGGCACAGCGTTGTGAGCGGGGTGGATATCGTCGTCTCTGCAAAAGGATCAGTCGGAGGAAGTTGGGGGTCACCGCTTAACATTTTAGCTGTCACTCCTGCGCAGCATCACGGATATCCCAAAGTTGTGGTCGACGCCCATGGAAATTCCATAGCGGCTTGGTTTATCTATACCCAAGCAGGTTCGATCTATGCGAATGTTGCGGTGCTCGCCGCTTCTTTAAGCGCGACAGGATCGGCCTGGAGCGCCATTCCAACGCAGCTCTCAGCTCCTGGGATTTCTAGTCCTGCAAATCTGATCCTTCAGTTAGGAGTCGATGAAAATGGATATGTTCTCGCCCAATGGACGACCTCTTTTGACGGATCTACGCTGAATTTACAAACAGCTGTTCTTCCGTTTAATCAGACCTGGGAAAGTCCTCTTACTCTTGATTTCGAAGACCCTTATTCCTATCAAGGATCTATCAGCGTGCCGTCGATCGGCGATGTAGCCACAGCTTATATGGTTTTTGACGGGACCAATGTCAATATTCAAACCTCGGAATCCTCGCTGGAAGTTCTTCCAAGGAATTTTCGATGGACAATACCACAGATCGTTTCCCAAGGATCGGACAATGCTTACCCTAGCATTTCATCCCAATATTTAAGCGGCACTATCCAAGCCGCATGTGCGTGGGAAAGTTATAATGGAACGAACACGGTCGTTCAGGCTACAACGGGGTCAAAATTGACTGTGGCGCCTCCTACCAGCCTCTCTGTTTCTCAAAGTTCGAACAATTTTGGAGTCTTTACGGAGTATTATAATACCGTCAGCTGGACCGCTAGTACGGATCCAACGATTGTTGAATATCTCATTTATCGCAATTCAGAATATGTTTCCGCTGTCGATGCTACTGTAACGCAATACATTGATCATAATGCCGTCCAAAGTGGCGCTGCCACTTACGGGGTTGCTGCAGTGAATGGTGAGTTTTCTTTGAGCAACGTCGCTACCGTCACCCTCCCATAAAACTTAAGTATTGAAGGTAAACTATGAAAAAATTAATGGCTTTATTACTAAGCATCTCCTCTGTTTCTTTAGGGATTTGCAACAATATCGTGTGGTCTTTTCCTCCCACGTTAGTCTCTTCTGCATCTGTCAACGCTTCCAATCCACAAATTGCCACTGATGCTAGCGGAAATCTCGTGGCAGCATGGATTGAAAACGGTGCAGTCATTGCAAAGTCTAAACTTTTGAATATGCCCTGGAGTCAACACTCCACGCTTTCCACCCATTCAGCGACCACCCCTAGCATCGTCAGCGATGCGAGCGGAAACGCCACAGCTGTATGGCTGGAGAATGGCATCGTTAGAGTTTCCACAAAATCACTAAATGGTCACTGGAGCAGCGCCTTCAACCTTTCCAATGGGGGAGCTGGATATCCTACCGTCGCCGTCAATAACACAGGCGATGTCATCGTAGGATGGACAAGAGGCGGCAATGTGGAAACGACATTAAAACTATTTGGAAGAAATTGGCAAACATTAGACGTCATTGCCAGTTCCAATGCTACCTATCCTCAAATCGCTTTAGGGGGAACCGGCTCAAACAAAGCGGCAGTCGTTGTTTGGCAGCAAACAACTCCAGGCACTTCTGTATTTGCTTCGAATAAGCTTCTCTCCGGGACTTTTAGCCCACAGTGGATGCTTTCTGATCCAAATCACAATGCCGCCTTTGCCACCGCTGCTGTCGATGCGAATGGCAATGCCACAGCACTTTGGTATCTTTACGATATTAAAAATTATATTTACTCTAATGTCACCTTGCAAACGTCTAGCCTACAAGCAACAAGTGGAAATTGGACAGATGCCTATGCGTTATCTGCTCCGGGCATCCGCAGTCCATCGACACTCGTCGCACGCGTCGCCTATGATGGTGCGGGAAATGCCATTGCTCTTTGGAATACTTCCTTTGATGACGAGACATTCAATATTCAATCTGCTGTGAAGCCGCTTGGGCAGCCTTGGGGCAACGTTGTAGATCTCGTCAGCAACAATCTATATGCCTTTGGAGCAGATCTTCAAGTTTGTTCGCTTGGCGATGCATTGGCCCTCTACATGTTCTACAATGGGCAAACTCTCACGATTCAATCGGCGGAAACTGACATTACCGGATTTATGAACAATTTCTGGTCGGTTCCAACATTGATCTCTTCTGGATCTGAAAACGCCAGTCCCAAAGGCGCTATTACATTGTCTGGAAATGCCATTAATGCTGCAGCAGTATGGCTAAGTTCCAATGGAACAAATAATCAAGTCTTTGCCGCAACTGGGAGAAAATCTTTGCCACTTCCTCCCAGCAATATCATGGTCTCTCAGAACGTAGACAATTTAGGCATTTATACGGATTATTCCAATACAGTCACTTGGACGGCTAGCGCCGATCCAAGTGTTGTTGGATATCTAATCTATCGCAATGGAACCTTCTTAGCAGAAGTTCCAGCGAATGCATTGTATTACATTGATCACAATCGCACGCTAAATGTAGTCTCCAATTATGCGGTTGCCTCAGTCAATAGTGATAACAACTATAGCTCCATGATCACTGCGCAGTATCCTTAACATCAAAATAGGGGAAGGGCAAAGCCCCTTCCCCTTTACGAACCTATCCTGAAATTGGGAAACATGCTTTTTGAGTCTTTTTCCACGCCTTTTAATGCCGATTCTTGGTCATATCATCCCTATGACGTTCTGCGAAGCGGCATTAAAATCTGTGAAAAAATATTTTAAAAATCAAATTTTTCGAATTTTGGGATAGTTAGCATATGAAAATTTTTCACTGGATCCTGGTATTTTCATGCTTTGCACACCCCATTGTTCATGCAATAATACAGTGGGATGCCGCACCTACGACTCTTTCGAATGCGGGCGTCGATGCCTCGGAACAATCTGTGATGATGGACCCGCAAGGCAACTGCGTTGCCATCTGGCTCGAAAATTCCACACTACAGTCTGCTATCAAACCGCTAGGCAATAGCTGGTCTGCCATAGACACAATTTCAAGTTCTGGAGCTTCCCAACCTCAATTAGGGCTCGAGGGTAACGGCAATGCGATTGCTATCTGGTCGCAAAACGGCATCATCCAATCCTCGTCTTTGCCCCTAAATGGAACCTGGTCCACCCCTATCTCTCTTTCGAATAGTGGCGCATCATACCCACAGATTAGCGTCGATTCCAGTGGAAATGCTGCGGCTGTATGGGTTCGAAATAATCTGATCGAGTCTTCGATTTTGCTTTCAGGAGGAAATTGGCCCTCCTCTCCCTCAATCATCTCTTCTGCTGATGCAACACAGCCCGAAGTTGCCCTTGGCGGAGGGACAATTGCGGCCGTTTGGCAAACCTCAACAGATACTATTCAAGCGGCAACAAGTACGCTCACTGGACCTTGGGTGTCGCCCACAACAATTTCTCTCTCTTCCGACACATGCATAACCCCCAAAATCGTCGTCGACCTCAATGGCAATGCCGTGGCTACGTGGATCTCCTACACATTGTCGGATGGAGTGTATTCCAATGTGTATGGGCAAGCAGCCACTTTGCCAGTTTCGGGCAATTGGTCAACTCCAACTTTTATCACGCCGGCTAGCATTGCCGATCCTTCTCAAATTGCATCGAGTTTATCCATCGATGCAAACGGAAACGCAATTGCATTGGGCACCGTATCTTTTGATGGATCTTCTTTTTATTGCGGAAGCACAGCGCTTCCTCTTGAAGGGACTTGGACAACTCCACTTGCATTTGTGGGGATTAATAATTATGCATATTCAATTGATGGGGTATTCTATAGCATAGGACGACCTATTGCTACCTGGATGAAACAAGACCCATTCAGTTCCAACTTAATCATCCAAGCCTGTGATGGAAGTCTTTTTTCAACTAAAAGACAATGGAGCTTTCCTTCCACACTTTCTACTAATGCTATCAATGCTTATCCTGTCATTTCCGCCTCTTCAACCCTTGATACCATCAGTGCCATAGTTTTATTGCAAAGCTGGGATGGGGCAAACTCGATCATTCAGGCTTCTTTTGGAACCGGAGCAGTCCTTCAACCCCCCTCCAATCTTTCTCTTACTCAAGAAGTGAACGACTTCAATCTCTTTGATGAATACTACAATATGATTAGCTGGCAACCTAGTCCATCTCCTGAAGCAATCGGCTATTTTATCTATCGCAATGGTCTGCTCATAGGAGCACAATCCTCTTCACAGCTGGAATTTATCGACCATAACCAAACTCCTGGGGATTCCAATATTTATTCCATTACAAGTTATGATGATTCTTTCTTGGAGAGCACACAAGTGACCATTAGCTCAAATTAATGTGACAGTTCAGCCCGCACCGGGAGCTGACTCCCTTGTCTCAATCAAACTTTTCGCTCACTCAAGAACCTATCCCAGTAAAAAGTTTCAGTATCTTCGAAAAGCCTGGCCTCGCCTATATCACCGTCCCGATATTTAGAGGATGTCTACAAAGTGAGGTTCTGTCGATTTTCGGTTCTTTTTGCGGGGGTAGTATACGCAAGTTGATACAACCCCCGCAAAAAGAATTCGAAAATCGGCTCAAAAGAACCGAAAATCGACAGAACCTCACTTTGTAGACATCCTCTTAGCTCGGCCAAACTTTTCAAATCTGCTCGAAAATCTCTCTTTTCTAGAAGGAAAGAAATTATTAAACACCCTCTTACTTTGTGAAGACACACTTACCATCCCCAATTAATATCGAACCCTAACTTTTTTGAAAGTTCGGGAACAAAACGTTGAATCGATTGTTCTTGATCTTCAATTTCATAGCCATAAGACAAAATGCATGCAATATCCTGATCGCTCAATGAGCGATTGTCTGCATAAAATCTATTTTTGGGTTTGTGAAGGAACGGATCGCTCCTTCGATGAGAATAACTATTGATTCGCAACACGGATTTTTCTACATTTGCAGCGATTTGCAAATTTTTAAACACACACTGGTAAGGCGGCCATATGGAGCTTTTGCATAGATCTGGTTTAAAGATCATCTTTGCGACAGCTTTATAAGGATGTAATGCATAAGGATCGCTCAAAACCGAAGCCTGAATTACAAGTTTTTTTCTTGGCAGTATCTCTTTATTTTTTGCAGCATTAAAAAAATCACATCTTAGTGCCATACCCGGATACTCATCATAATACTCTAAGACTTTAGAGATCTTATCCTCATTAGGAGAAACTAAAAATTCATGAATATCAATAAAAGTCAGCCATTTTGTCTGATTTACCGCCACAAATCGAGCCGCATTTTCATAGGCGGGAATTTGCACTGCCAGAGACCATAGATAGCCATTTTCTTCTTCGCTCTTCTCATTCCAATTAATCCAGGGGATCAATGTCACAATCCCCATTTTAATATAAGGATGGAGTACATGCATGTAATCATCAATGCTGCCGGTATCATATAAGTAGAAATGATCCACCCCCACTAAAAGATGATACTCAATCCATTCTTTCAAAAAAGGCGCTTCATTTTTAAATGTCGCACAGACAGAAAGATTATATTTTTTCTCTTCAGCATAGGAATTCATCCAAGACGTCATGAAAAAACAAACAAAAATTAATGGCCTTAATAATTTCATTTTAATCTCTCTAATCCTGAAGTTTAACAATCGTCATATATGCCGCTGGGCCGCCTGCCGCGTTCGCTGAATTGTTATTTAAATCAATAACGGTCCCGGTCGTATTAACCAAAGTGATAAGAGTCGGATTGGTAGTCACATGGATAATTATTGTGAGCTGAGTAATTGCCACTTGGTTCACCCCTGTAAAAGCATCAATGATTTGTTGAGGAGGGGATGCAGCGCCATTGAGTTTTAATGAAAATTGCATCGCAGAGTCAGCAGGCCCTGACACTCCAAATGTAATCTGATAATATCCGGTATCTGCTATTTGGACAGTTCCCGATGCAGACATTGAAATATTTGAGCCTGGAGCGATAATGACCGGATTCCCCGATGTCGGAAAGGGAACGACCTGACCGGGTGACACACCGGTTCCACCGGCCTTTCCTTGAAGAACTATAAGTGCAAAATCTTGCGTGACTGAGCAACAAGGCCCCGTTGGACCGGTGGGCCCGGTTCGTCCCGTTGCACCAGTTGGACCAGTTGGTCCTGTAGCCCCTGTTGGTCCAGTTGGTCCTGTCGGTCCGGTTCGTCCTGTAGCGCCTGTTGCTCCCGTTGCCCCGGTTGCACCAGATGGTCCTGTCGCTCCCGTTGCACCTGTTGGTCCAGTTCGTCCCGTTGGTCCTGTCGCTCCAGTTGCTCCCGTTGCACCTGTTGGTCCTGTAGCTCCGGTCGCTCCAGTTGCACCTGTTGGTCCTGTAGCTCCGGTTGCTCCAGTTGCACCTGTTGGTCCTGTAGCTCCGGTTGCTCCAGTTGCACCCGTTGGTCCTGTAGCTCCAGTCGCTCCAGTTGCACCCGTTGGTCCTGTAGCTCCGGTTGCTCCAGTCGCTCCAGTTGCACCCGTTGGTCCTGTAGCTCCGGTTGCTCCAGTTGCACCTGTTGGTCCTGTAGCTCCGGTTGCTCCAGTCGCTCCAGTTGCACCTGTTGGTCCTGTAGCTCCGGTTGCTCCAGTCGCTCCAGTTGCACCTGTTGGTCCTGTAGCTCCGGTTGCTCCAGTCGCACCCGTTGGTCCTGTAGCTCCGGTTGCTCCAGTCGCTCCAGTTGCACCCGTTGGTCCTGTAGCTCCCGTAGCCCCGGTCGCACCAGTAGGTCCTGTAGATCCAGTTGCTCCAGTGGCACCTGTTGGTCCTGTAGGCCCTGTCGCTCCCGTAGCTCCGGTCGCACCAGTAGGTCCTGTAGATCCAGTTGCTCCCGTTGCACCGGTTGGTCCTGTCGGTCCAGTTCGTCCTGTTGGTCCTGTAGCTCCCGTCGCTCCCGTTGAACCAGTTGGTCCTGTAGTTCCAGTTGCACCAGTTGGTCCAGTGGCTCCCGTTGAACCTGTTGGTCCTGTAGTTCCAGTTGCACCAGTTGGTCCAGTCGGCTCCCGTTGAACCTGTTGGTCCTGTAGTTCCAGTTGCACCAGTTGGTCCAGTGGCTCCCGTTGAACCTGTTGGTCCTGTAGTTCCAGTTGCGCCTGTTGGTCCAGTCGCTCCCGTTGAACCTGTTGGTCCTGTAGTTCCAGTTGCACCTGTTGGTCCTGTGGTTCCAGTTGCACCTGTCGGTCCAGTCGCTCCCGTTGAACCTGTTGGTCCTGTAGTTCCAGTTGCGCCTGTGGGTCCGGTTTGTCCTGTAGCACCAGTTGGTCCAGTTGCTCCCGTTGAACCTGTTGGTCCGGTTGCTCCCGTTGAACCTGTTGGTCCTGTAGTTCCAGTTGCGCCTGTGGGTCCGGTTTGTCCTGTAGCACCAGTTGGTCCAGTTGCTCCCGTTGAACCTGTTGGTCCTGTAGTTCCAGTTGCGCCTGTGGGTCCGGTTTGTCCTGTAGCACCAGTTGGTCCAGTTGCTCCCGTTGAACCTGTTGGTCCCGTCGCTCCCGTCGCTCCGGTTGGTCCTGTAGACCCAGTTGCTCCTGTTGGTCCTGTAGGGCCTGTAGCTCCCGTCGCTCCGGTTGGTCCTGTAGATCCAGTTGCTCCCGTTGCACCTGTTGGTCCTGTCGCTCCGGTCGCACCAGTAGGTCCTGTAGATCCAGTTGCTCCCGTTGCACCTGTCGGTCCAGTTCGTCCTGTTGCACCAGTTGGTCCAGTTGCCCCTGTTGGTCCTGTCGCTCCCGTTGAACCCGTTGGTCCAGTTGCCCCTGTTGGTCCAGTCGCTCCAGTTGCCCCTGTTGGTCCTGTAGTTCCAGTTGCGCCCGTAGCTCCCGTTGAACCTGTTGGTCCAGTTGGTCCTGTAGTTCCAGTTGCGCCTGTGGGTCCAGTTGCTCCAGTGGCACCTGTTGAGCCTGTTGGTCCTGTAGCTCCTGTCGCTCCTGTTGAACCTGTTGGTCCCGTAGCTCCTGTCGCTCCTGTTGAACCTGTTGGTCCAGTTGGTCCTGTGGTTCCAGTTGCACCAGTTGGTCCAGTCGCTCCCGTTGAACCCGTTGGTCCTGTGGTTCCAGTTGCACCAGTTGGTCCTGTCGCTCCCGTTGAACCCGTTGGTCCTGTAGTTCCAGTTGCGCCTGTTGGTCCCGTAGCTCCCGTTGAACCTGTTGGTCCAGTTGGTCCTGTGGTTCCAGTTGCGCCTGTGGGTCCAGTTGCTCCAGTGGCACCTGTTGAACCTGTTGGTCCCGTAGTTCCTGTCGCTCCTGTTGAACCTGTCGGTCCAGTTGGTCCTGTGGTTCCAGTTGCACCAGTTGGTCCAGTCGCTCCCGTTGAACCCGTTGGTCCTGTAGTTCCAGTTGCGCCTGTTGGTCCCGTAGCTCCCGTTGAACCTGTTGGTCCTGTAGTTCCAGTTGCGCCTGTTGGTCCTGTAGCTCCCGTCGCTCCCGTTGAACCTGTTGGTCCAGTTGGTCCTGTAGTTCCAGTTGCGCCCGTAGCTCCAGTTGAACCTGTTGGTCCAGTTGGTCCTGTGGTTCCAGTTGCGCCTGTGGGTCCTGTTGCTCCCGTTGCACCGGTTGGTCCTGTAGGCCCTGTCGCTCCCGTAGCTCCGGTCGCACCAGTAGGTCCTGTAGATCCAGTTGCTCCCGTTGAACCTGTTGGTCCTGTAGTTCCAGTTGCACCAGTTGGTCCGGTTGCTCCCGTTGAACCAGTTGCGCCTGTGGGTCCTGTTGCTCCCGTTGAACCTGTAGTTCCAGTTGCACCAGTTGGTCCGGTTGCTCCCGTTGAACCAGTTGGTCCTGTAGTTCCAGTTGCGCCTGTGGGTCCTGTTGCTCCCGTTGAACCTGTAGTTCCAGTTGCACCAGTTGGTCCAGTCGCTCCCGTTGAACCTGTTGGTCCTGTAGTTCCAGTTGCGCCTGTTGGTCCTGTAGCTCCCGTTGAACCTGTTGGTCCAGTTGGTCCTGTGGTTCCAGTTGCGCCTGTGGGTCCAGTTGCTCCAGTGGCACCTGTTGAACCTGTTGGTCCCGTAGTTCCTGTCGCTCCTGTTGAACCTGTCGGTCCAGTTGGTCCTGTGGTTCCAGTTGCACCAGTTGGTCCAGTCGCTCCCGTTGAACCCGTTGGTCCTGTAGTTCCAGTTGCGCCTGTTGGTCCTGTAGCTCCCGTCGCTCCCGTTGAACCTGTTGGTCCAGTTGGTCCTGTAGTTCCAGTTGGTCCTGTAGGTCCAGTTGCGCCTGTAGCTCCCGTTGAACCTGTTGGTCCAGTTGGTCCTGTGGTTCCAGTTGCGCCTGTGGGTCCTGTTGCTCCCGTTGCACCAGTTGGTCCTGTAGGCCCTGTCGCTCCAGTAGCTCCGGTCGCACCAGTAGGTCCTGTAGATCCAGTTGCTCCCGTTGAACCTGTTGGTCCTGTAGTTCCAGTTGCACCAGTTGGTCCGGTTGCTCCCGTTGAACCAGTTGCGCCTGTGGGTCCTGTTGCTCCCGTTGAACCTGTAGTTCCAGTTGCACCAGTTGGTCCGGTTGAACCAGTTGGTCCTGTAGTTCCAGTTGCGCCTGTGGGTCCTGTTGCTCCCGTTGAACCTGTAGTTCCAGTTGCACCAGTTGGTCCGGTTGCTCCCGTTGAACCAGTTGGTCCGGTTGCACCTGTTGGTCCGGTTGCACCTGTTGGTCCAGTTGCTCCCGTTGAACCTGTCGGTCCTGTAGATCCAGTTGCTCCCGTTGCACCTGTCGGTCCAGTTCGTCCCGTTGAACCCGTTGGTCCTGTGGCTCCCGTTGCACCTGTTGGTCCTGTGGTTCCAGTTGCACCTGTTGGTCCAGTCGCTCCCGTTGAACCCGTTGGTCCTGTAGCTCCCGTTGGTCCCGTTGCTCCAGTTGCACCTGTTGGTCCTGTTGCTCCCGTAGCTCCCGTTGAACCTGTTGGTCCTGTAGTTCCAGTTGCGCCTGTGGGTCCTGTTGCTCCCGTTGCACCGGTTGGTCCTGTAGATCCAGTTGCTCCCGTTGAACCTGTTGGTCCTGTAGTTCCTGTTGAGCCTGTTGGCCCCGTAGCTCCCGTCGCTCCTGTTGAACCTGTTGGTCCAGTTGGTCCCGTCGCTCCTGTTGAACCTGTTGGTCCAGTTGGTCCAGTCGCTCCTGTTGAACCTGTTGGTCCAGTTGGTCCAGTTGGTCCTATAGTTCCAGTTGCACCTGTGGGTCCTGTTGCTCCAGTTGCTCCAGTTGGTCCTGTTGCTCCAGTTGCTCCAGTTGGTCCTGTTGCTCCAGTTGCTCCAGTTGGTCCTGTTGCTCCAGTTGCTCCAGTTGGTCCAGTTGGTCCTGTAGTTCCAGTTGCGCCTGTTGGTCCCGTCGCTCCCGTTGAACCCGTTGGTCCTGTTGCTCCCGTTGAACCCGTGGGTCCTGTTGCTCCCGTTGCACCGGTTGGTCCTGTAGATCCAGTTGCTCCCGTTGAACCTGTTGGTCCTGTTGTTCCTGTTGAGCCTGTTGGCCCTGTAGCTCCCGTTGCTCCTGTTGAACCTGTTGGTCCAGTTGGTCCCGTAGCTCCCGTCGCTCCTGTTGAACCTGTTGGTCCAGTTGGTCCTATAGTTCCAGTTGCACCAGTTGGTCCAGTCGCTCCCGTTGAACCCGTTGGTCCTGTAGTTCCAGTTGCTCCAGTTGGTCCTGTTGGTCCAGTTGCTCCAGTTGCTCCAGTTGCTCCAGTTGGTCCAGTTGCTCCAGTTGGTCCAGTTGGTCCAGTTGGTCCAGTTGGTCCAGTTGCTCCAGTTGGTCCAGTTGGTCCAGTTGGTCCTGTAGTTCCAGTTGCGCCTGTTGGTCCCGTCGCTCCCGTTGAACCCGTGGGTCCTGTTGCTCCCGTTGAACCCGTGGGTCCTGTTGCTCCCGTTGAACCCGTGGGTCCTGTTGCTCCCGTTGAACCCGTGGGTCCTGTTGCTCCCGTTGAACCCGTGGGTCCTGTTGCTCCCGTTGAACCCGTGGGTCCTGTTGCTCCCGTTGAACCCGTTGGTCCTGTTGCTCCCGTTGAACCTGTTGGTCCTGTTGCTCCCGTTGAACCTGTTGGTCCCGTTGAACCTGTTGGTCCTGTTGAACCTGTTGGTCCTGTTGCTCCCGTTGAACCCGTTGGTCCCGTCGCTCCCGTTGAACCCGTTGGTCCTGTTGCTCCCGTCGCTCCTGTTGAACCTGTTGGTCCAGTTGCACCCGTTGGTCCCGTAGCTCCCGTTGCACCTGTTGGTCCGGTTGGTCCTGTATCTCCCGTATCACCAGTTGGTCCAGTTGCACCAGTAGGCCCTGTCGGTCCTGTATCTCCCGTTGCACCTGTTGGTCCGGTTGGCCCTGTATCTCCCGTATCACCAGTTGGTCCAGTTGCACCAGTAGGCCCTGTCGGTCCTGTATCTCCCGTATCACCAGTTGGTCCCGTTGCACCTGTTGGTCCGGTTGGTCCTGTATCTCCCGTATCACCAGTTGGTCCCGTAGCTCCAGTTGCTCCTGGGTTACCCATTGAACCCGTAGGTCCTGCAAATCCAGTTGGCCCCATGCCTCCGGTCGGCCCCGTTGCTCCTGGGTTACCCATTGAACCCGTAGGTCCTGCAAATCCAGTTGGCCCCATGCCTCCGGTCGGCCCCGTTGCTCCTGGGTTACCCATTGAACCCGTAGGTCCTGCAAATCCCGTTGGCCCCATGACTCCAGTTGGGCCAGTGGGTCCCATGCAGCAAGGTCCTGTCGGTCCTGTTGCACTTACACCCGTTGCTCCAGCTGGGCCCGTTGGGCCCGTAGGGCCAGAAGAAGGACCTGTAGGGCCGGTCGGTCCAGGCATTGGACTAGGAGATGGGGGAATAGGAGTGGGACCAGGAACGAGACAAAAACCTGTGATTGTTTCTGCATGAAGAGATGAGAAGAGGAGGGCTGAGATGAGGACGACTTTCAGGAACTGCATGAACTTTTCCGATTATCGGGGAGTAAATTGCTCAAACTTTGAGGAGGCTATACTTCCCATGTATTAATGCGCATCGACTAAGCTATTCCCTAGGTTACAGCGCCGCTGGCGGCTTGGTTATGATCTACAATATACGATACATTTGCAGAAATTTGTTCTAACAAAAGACCGTTTCGATAGATCAGGCATCCGCTGCCTCTACGTGGCGAGCGAGACCCGATGCACCCGTACTAGAAGTCGCTGTCTCTGCGCGCCAACGGGAAATGGATGCGCCCGAGTTCGATATCGTGGTGATTGTTCTCCAATTTTCCCCTGCTGGCAATTGACTTGTTTTAATGAGGTGACTTTCTGGCGAAAAATAAGTTGCTTTTCCGTTAATACCGATCACAATTTGCGGATGGGAGGCATTGACGCATGGACTGGATATGGAAATAGGAGAAGTCCACGCCAATGTGCCAGCAAAGGATTGCTGGACTTGCAATGACGTCCTGAGACAAACTACGGTCAGTAATTTTTTCATATTTACCACCGATTATTCGACCAGATTTTCCATTTTCCTGATGAATTAAACTCAAATCCGGTCTTCTGTGAGCCTAATCCATTTCTCTCTCTCTCAAAGCAAGAGAAGATTTAAAAGATCAACCCATTGAAACCAAAAAATGATTAATGATCAATGATTTTTTTAGAAAAAGAGAGAAGCATAAAGCACCCCCCTCAACAGCTGGCATGGAATCGAATAAGAAAAATAAAAAAGCTCGGCCGTAACTGCCGAGCTTTTCTTAGAATTGATTAGAAATCAAATCGAGCGCCGAAGGTCCATCCTTGTAAAAATAGATCGCCTTGGTTGGCAAAGAATTTCCCAAAGTTGAAGTCATCACAGAAAATGGGAAATTGGTTTTGGCCAAAGTAAACATGGCTTTCCCAGCCCGCTTGAAGACCTAAGTGAAAACGATCGTCATCAAATTTCGTGTCCCATCGAAGTCCAAGCAGTAAATCGATGACCGGATGTGCAATACGTCGTAGACGGTCTTTGACTCTAGCGTATTTTCCCTTGGGCAAAGAAGAGGCGCCATTAGAGAAAGAGACAGTAGCAGGTGTATCTTTGTCGATGAGCCGTATTTTGTGACGTCCATAGAGAATGGCAGCGGAAATATCTGTGAAGATGCTCCAACCTCCTCCGAGTCCCCATTGCGAATCAAGTCCGCCTTCAAGTCCAACTCCCCGCCATCGGTCATGGTATCTGATCTGCACTTTGTTTGGTGTTGAAAGGCCGTTGTCGAAGTTTTTGTAATTTGCGTTTAAGTCTTGTCGTAGCCAATCTGCCCGAATCCCGCCATGGGGTCGCAAGGTTAGCCATCGGCTGACAAAAAATTCTCGGCCAAGATCGAGGTCGAGCTGATTAAAGTAGAGTTTCCATCTCGCATCGGCCTTGCGGCAAAAATTAATGTCAGAAATCGGATCTGTGGATGGCACTAAAGTAGGAAAGATAAATTTATTGCGGCTTGAATGCAGCACTTTCCGATGGCTTTCTGTATTGAAATGAAGCCATGTGAAGTCGATGTCCCATCCGTCGTGAGGGATCACATACCCTATGCCAACGCGGCTTCCCACATCCCATTTCCCGCGAACATTTTCAATTTTTGCATCTGAAAGATTGACGGATGTGTGTTCATTCACAACGGCAAGAGGCATTCCGCCTTGATTCGCTGTCCAGTAAAGCAACTCTCCAAATACAAATAGATCCGCGCCATGCTTAATTGTGGGATTTGCGGGAGGATTCATCATTCCGGTTTGCCCACGGCGTTGTTCTAGGGCTGACACGCGGTTTTCTAAATTGCGGATTTGCCCGCTGTTATCAGCAGCGTTGAGTAGAGTTGTGAGCACAGCCAAAGGCGCTGCGAAGCCGAGCCAGGTTTTTTTTAAGTTCCAGTGCATAAATTCCTCAATGAATATTATCGAAATATTTGTTCCTTAGAATTTATGGAGAGAAGCGAAAAAAGTCCAGTCAAAGATTCAGCGTGTGAACGATTTTGTTCATGTCGCTGAGCCAAAGCATTGTTTGTTTGCTCATCTGTTGCAGGATAAAAAACCATGCGGCACAAAGCATTGCGAGGCCGACTAGTGATTTTAACGACATGCCCAAAAAAGCGATTTGGACTTGAGGAGCGAGGCGGTTGGCGATGCCGAGGAACATCTCCGTCATCAAAATGGCGAGCAAGGAGGGCGCGGCCAGTTGTATGCCGACGGCCATGACGCGATTGACAACGCCCCAAACCGTTTGCCAAAAGGGGTGATGAAAATTGAAAAACTCCAGGGGCATCCAACCATCTGCGGGAATTAATGTGTACGTGTCGAAAAGGGCGTTGAAGAAATAAAAAGGGCCATCGATCTGATAAAAAATGACGACGAGGACCATGTTGTAGAGAATGCCGAGATCAGAGGCTTGCGACTGGGAAAAAGGATCTGTGACCTGCAAGGAGGAAGAGCCGCGCTGAAAATCGATCGTAACGCCCGCGGATTCGGCCATGTAGAACGGAATCGAGACAAAGAGGGCGAGAATAAAGCCGATAAATAGTTCTTTAACGCATAAAATAATGTAGGTCAGATTAAATCCGATCAATGTTTTGCTGGTGAGCGCCATCTGCGGAACGAAGATCACCGTCAATGCGATGAGGAGACCCATTTTGACGGGAGCGGGCGTTTTTGAGCCGAAAAAGGGGGCCATGGCGATCACGGGTGCAATGCGCATCATTCCTAAAAAAAATAAGGAAAGAGCGGAAATAGGAGCGAATTCGCTAAGCGCAGAAAAAAAAGAAAGATAGTTCTCTGTAGGAGACATCTTAAGTTACGATGCCCATTTCGGGAAGTTAATGAAAATATTGTTTGTAAATTGCATGATCTGTGCCGACAGCCATCCTCCCATGATCAGTAGCACGAAAATAACCGCGAACAGTTTGACCATGAATGATAGTGTTTGCTCCTGAATCTGTGTGGCCGCTTGGAAAATGGCAACCATCAACCCCAGAAGAGTGCTTATCAATATCGGCGGGGCCGAAAGCAGGAGAATCAAGAGAAGAGCTTGATAAGAGAGCTGATAGATCTCTGTGGCGTACATCTTTTAATTCTCCCTCTTATCTGAATGATAGCACAAGTCCCTGAATGATCAAGGTCCAACCGTCGACCATAACAATTAACAATAATTTTAGCGGGAGCGCGATAGTTAGCGGAGAAAGCATCATCATTCCCATCGCAAGCAAAATGTTCGATGTCACAAGGTCGATGACGAAAAAGGGTAGATAGATCAGAACGCCGATTTCAAAGGCGGCTTTGAGCTGCGTGGTGATGAAAGCGGGGATGAGGACAATAAAATCGTTGACTTTCAGATCTTTGCGGAATTCGTCAGGAAATGAGCGATAGGCGAGCTGATAGAAGCTCGTCATGTGCTTGCCGAGCGTATTGCGCTGAAGAAAATCCCTCAAGGGCTCTTTTGTGATGTCGATGACATTGACGACGTACTGGGCGCTCTCGCCGGAGAAAAGGTCCCTTGGAGGGGCTTTCTTCATGTAGTCTTCGCCGGCTTTGTACATCGCGAGCATTGTCGGAAACATGACATAGATCGTCATCAATAAAGCGATCCCGCTTAAAACTTGGTTGGGAGGTGATTGCTGGACGCCGAGGGCGTTGCGCAAGAGCGAGAGCACAACGACGATCTTGATGTAGGAGGTGAGGAGCATGATCGCAAAGGGAAGCAGCGCGAGTGCGGTGATCGCGGCGATCTCTTCGATGGCAGTCGGCGTGGAGAGCGCTCCGGTGGTGGTGGGAGTGGCCTCAGTGGGTATGGTGGGAGTGGCCTCTTGCGCAAACAGCGCTTCAGTGCCGATTCCGAGAAGAATCAGCGCTAAAAATACGAGAAAGAGAACCGTGCGTTTTTGCATTCAACTCGACTTTGTAACTTTTAAGACCCGCTTGCCTCGTCTATTTGCCCTCGGACGTTCGCCTGAAGGCTTAACTAGGAGATTTATTTAAACAGGAAGGAGTGTTTTGACCCCTTCCTGTTTAAATTAACTCCTCCGAAGGCAAATATCTCGTGGCCTTCGGGCCTAAAAAGTTACAAAGTCGAGTTCAAGAAAACCAGATCCAATACGGGTTGTTCTCGAATTTATTGCATTTGCGGGATTTTTTTCTATAGAAATCTTCAGAAGCTGTAATATAACAAGCTTCTCAGGTTTTTTGTGTATATTTATCAAAGGCAGACTCGAGGGCGCGCCATTGGTTTTCGATTGACGCGTTGATGATCCCGCTTTCTGTTTCGATGATGCAGCCGCCCGGTGAGATATCGTTGCGCTCCTGGATCGTGAGTACTTGCACATGCTCGAGGATGCTCTTGATTTTGGGCTTCTGTGTTTCTAAGATTTCTTTGTCAACTTTGTTGACGTAAATCGTAATGCGGTGGTTCTGGAGGACCGGGGCTAGCGTTTGGATGACGATTTCGACAATTGTTTCCGGGTGAAGATTGAGCTGCTCCCCGACGATTTTTTTTGCCGCTTTAAGCGCCAGGGGAAGGATTTGTTTCTGCAGGTCCATGCGGATTAGGCGGATCTGTCTGTCGAAATGGATCAGGTGCTCATTGAATTTATGAAGGCCCTCGTCAAAGCCTTCTTCTTGGGCTTCTTCTTTCAGCTTTCGCGCTTCTTCTTCGGTCGTCTTTTTGAACTGCTCGGCATCTTCTTTAGCGCGCTCCAGGATTTCGCTTGCCTGCATCAACGTGCTGAACTCTTCGGCGGGTATCACTTTTTCATTTTCGGCGGGATGAATTTCCCCTTGATAAATGAGGGAGAAATATTTCATGAGCCGACCCCACTATTTTGAAAGAATTGATTTTTGATGAATTTTTTCGCAGATTTTAGAGTCGCTTTGAAGTACATACTTATACCGTGCCCGCTTAGGTTGTGCGAATTTTGACTGGCTGCGACTTTGCGAAATCGCTCAGCCCGGTTCACTACGTTCACCTGCTTTGCACTGCGAAGGTCCACCGGACCTTCTCGTGTCTTCGCAGCCTCGGGACCTTCTCGTGTTTCCGCAGCCTTGCTCGCCTTGCTATTCAGCAATGGTCTCGCTCGTTCGGACCGCTTCGCTTCAATTTGGCTGTGTCTCGCTGAGTCAAAATTCGCACAACCTAAGCTGGCGCGGTATAGATAAGTAGGACAAGAAGCGACTCTAAAAGATGCGGAAAAAGGCGCAAAAAGGAAATTTTCAAAATAGTGGGGTCGGTTCATAGGTTCTGCGGGGGGTTGTTCGATTTAAGGGCATGCACCAGTTCGACGACCTGCTCGCTTAACAGAGAAGAGGCGCGCGGATGATCAAGCGCTGTGCAGAGATTGAGCAAAAGCTGTCCTTTTTCCGCATCAAGGCGGTGGACGACATGCCATAGAAGGCTTGGATGGCGGCCGTAGAGAGATTTGGCGATGCGGTTAATCCCGCGCTGGAGTAGAAGCGAGCGAAGGGCGTCTTTGTCTCCTCGCCAGGCGATTAGGCCCATTCTCTTGAAAGTCACCGCTTCTTTCTTATGCAGCAGGGTTTTTAAAAAAGTTGCTTGGGGCTTTGTCAGCAAGGCGTAAATTTGCTTGAGTTTCGCCGTTTCAATGATCTGACGGATCTCGACGCTCAAATCGTGCATGCTCAGTAAATCAATCAAGGAATCAAATTCCGCAGGAGATAGCTCGAGGAGGCAATTTAAAGGCTCGGCCGGCAAGCAGGCCATCGGAACAATGTCTTCTGGGGCAACCGTTTCAAAGAGGGTCTTTCTCAAGAAGTTCTTGCCGTTTTCCGAGAGGGCGGGCAGGGTGTTGGAAAGAAGCAGGGATTGCTTTAAACCTTTGACTTGCTCATGCGGCAAAGACGCTAGAAAGAGTTTGATCTCATTTTCGGGAAGGGCCCTTAAAAAAGCAGAAAACCAGGAATAATGGACAAAAGAGAGCTCGTCTTCAATGGGCTCTAAACCTCTACGGATGTCCTGGGAGGATTGGGACAAGCTTTGCAATTCGCTCAAAACCTCATTAGAAAGGCTCTTTTCAAGGGAGCTTCGCTGATCGGCTGGAACTGACTGCAGAAAGGAATGCCATACGATCTGGGCGGTCATGTTTTTATTAGAGTGCCTCTATGAAAATTTGTTGTTTGCTTTTCGCGCCTTTTTTCGCAATTTACGAAATTATTCCTTTAATTATGTCCTGCGGAATAATTTCAAAAATTGCAAAAAAACCATCAAAAATCAAAGGAACAACTTTTCATAGACACACTCTTACTTGTTTTCTTCCGGGGGGCGACGGGTTTCGGCGGATTCTTGTTCTTGCACGGGGGCCGCTTGCAAAAGGGTCTTGAGGCCGCCGCGCTTTCTTAAGATCGGGTAAAATTTCCAGATCATCCACCCGACGAGAAGCGCAAAGACGATCGCGCAGAAAAGTAAGAAGAAAAAGATCACGCGGAAACGTCCGGCGGAGCTCTTGCTCATCACAATGGACCAGATGCTGACGTATTCCTTGGCTTTGGGCTCTAAGGCCTCAGTCGTTGGGACCAAGGTGACGTCGGTAAACCTGGAGCGGTCGGAGATCACCGTCACATCGTTGAGATCTAGGCCGGTCACACTCCCAGCGACAAGACGTTTGATCTTCGTGACTAGATGGCTATTCGGGTCGTCGAGAACTCCTTGATGCTTGACGTAAACGGCGGCAGTGATCTTTTGCGGGACGGCCGATGCGGCCCCTGGGGCGAGCGGCGTCGTCGATTCCACGGGGAAAGAGAGTTGGACATCGGCATCGATCACCCCGTCGATCTTCCGGATCATATTCGCAATTTGCTGAGCGAGTCCGGCCTGGTAGCGGATCGTCTCTTCCTTGTCGGAAGACATCAATCCGGCTTTGGCAAAAAGATCGAGTAATGTCGTCCCTTTCTTGCGAGGCAGGCCATTTTGGTTTAGGATAGCCATGGCCTCCGTTGATTTTCCAGGCTCTACAGAGATGTTGAATCTCGCGCCTTCCGTGGCGCCGCCCGGTGCTGCGCTAACGGCGGCGACCTTTTGGGCGGAGATCCCCTTGCTCGCGAGGAATACGACGATCTCATTGGCTTCCCTCTCGTCGACATCGGTGATGATCATCATGTTGCTCTCGCAACCTGTCAGTAAAAACAGGACGCAAAGAAGAGAGAAAAAACGCATTAGTCTCATAGATTGTTAGCTCATTGTTGTGAAACGAGGTCGGTCTCTTCCCTCATTTATATCAGTTTGCCCCTGCTGCGTCAAATTGAAACAATTTGTTGTGAACTTTGAAGTTATTTTTTGTCGCATTTCTGATTTTTTTTAAATATAATATTAAGATCGTTTTAGATTATATTTTTTCGGTATGGCTGTTAAAGAAATTCTCTTTTTTCCAAATTATGACACCTTCCTTTACACCGTTGATCTGCTAGAGGAATTGGAAGATGTTTTTAATGTCGACTTGGTCTGCAAACCCTGGCAAGAGGCGCTGACATGCTTGAAAATTTGGGACCGTATTCACCGCGATTTGGGGATCCCTTTCATCGAAGGAAAGGAGAGGAAGCTTCGGGCCGATTTAAAAAAGCTGCACAAAATCACTCTCGGAGTAGAAAAAATTGAAAAGTATATTGGAGAGTTCGAAGGAGAGATTCCCTGCATCCGGTTGGACATCTTTAACATGCTCTTTCAATCTGATCCCGATGAGCCCGATAAAAAAATGGGGCAGACTTACGAATTTATTGTCATCCCCGAGGCGATTTTTAGGACCTTAAAGAGGAACTTAAGCGCTTCTGTAGATGCAGAAGGCAAGCTTTCTATTGAAGAGCTTGCGGATCAGATTTCTAGGGAGAAGCGGCTCAGGATTCCGCTTTCATTCTCCAACCTCGTGAAACTTTCAAGACATCCGCTTGAGGGAGGAGCAAATGGAAATGTCTTCAGCAACTTGCTCCAATCGAATATTATGAGGCAGTGCTGCAGCTCTTCGTCAAAAGTCAAAATTTTCCTCATGAGGCGAGAATCTCTGTTAACTTGCGATCAGCAGAAGGCGTTTAAAAACCGTGGATCGCAACATGTGCCTTTGCTTGTCCGTGCCCTTTCGAATATGATCAAAATCCTTGAGTCCAATGACTGTCCGGATAGGGGAAAGCCGCTGAGGATCTTTGCTCGCACATCGGATAAGGTGCGATATAGTAGCGATTTTACGCGACAAGCTTGTTGCTTATTCTGTGGATATCGGGGCCTATAATCCAGGCTCCGGCATGCAGGCTGCCGGCCCTCATTTCAGTCCCCACAGCGCCACTGTCGGCTACGTTCCCACTTTTTCCGCGGAAGTGGAAAAAGTTACTTAGGGGTTGTAAGAAAATAACTTTTACAGTTCTCGAGGGAAAAATCGATTCATCTCTCGACGATTTTTCCTTGCAGGGGTGACAGGAATACCTGCTGCGGAAAAATCCTCAAGATCTGAACCGTTTTTCTCCTCGGGAACTGTAAAATTTATTTCCTTACAACCCCTTAAAATCGGGTCCTTTGCCGAATCTTCGGAGCAGATAATCGCGGACGCCGCAGAGGACGGCGCGATTTTGGAGGAGTTTTTGCTTTTTTTCTTCATTGCTAGAAAAAAGGGATTGAATTTTTTTAAGTAGCTGAATTTTGATTTTGTGCAAAATTTCAGGAATTAAGATGAAAAAATAAAGGCTGTATTTTTCATTCTGGGAACAATTTTTTTCAATCCAAAGCAAACGATTGCGCCACCAGTAATAAGTAGAATGGGCCTTGCCCCTAAAAGATGCAGAGACTTTATGCCAAAGTTTCGCTTGTGGGCAAGTCATGACTTTGAACCCCGCGGCCCGCGCGCGAAAACAGTAATCAGACTCTTCCCAGATTAAGAAAAAGCGGGGATCGAAATACCCGACCGCCTCGATGACACTTTTTTTAACAGTCATTCCGGCTCCGCACACATAATCGAGCTCTTGGGCAGTTTGCCAATTGCCTTCTCGGTCTCGCATTCCGGTCAATGTAAAAGAGCCTGTTTTTCGGTTCCACATGCCGCCGAGATGGTCGAGTGTCTCCCGCTCATCGAAGAGGAGGATTTTTGCCCCGAGAATGCCGGCTTCGGGGAAGGATTGAAATGTTTTTAAGAATTGCTCCAAAATGTCCGGTGCCACGACGGTGTCGTTGTTCAAAAGAAAAAAGAATTCGGCGTCGCGCTGCAACGCTATGCGAAGACCAATATTGTTGCCTTCGGCAAAGCCGAGATTTTCGCTGTTTTCGATGAGAACGTGCTCCGGGAAACGGTGATGGATTTCGGCTTTAGAGCTGTCCGTGGAGCCATTGTCCACGACGATCACCTCGAAATTAGGATAGGTCAACTTTTTTAGCGATTCCAGACAAGCCAGAGTATCTTGCTTGCCGTTCCAATTTAAAACGATGATGGCGATTTTAGGAGGATCGTTTTGCATAGGCCTTCCACCCTTCTTGGCGGTACTGCTTGGCCTGCGAGGCGGGATCTTTTGCTCCATAAATGCCTCTTCCGACGATGATCACGTCGCTGCCGGCCTCGACGACTGACTGCGGGGTTTGGTACTGCTGGCCGTGGGCGTCTTTCCCGGTGGAAAGTTGCACGCCTGGGGTCATATAGATCCAGCGAGGGTCGTTTGAAAGTCGTTTCATAGAAATGAAGCCGATCACAAAATCACCGTGATTTTCCGCCATTTTGACAGTTTGTTCTGTGTAAGCGCCATGAGCAAAGGTCCCCGCCGAGCTCATTTCGGCGAGCAGAAGTAGCGCGCGCCCTTTTGGCAGCCCCACTTCTTTCAGTCCTGTAATGATGCCCGGACCTGGCACAGGATGGGCATTGATGATGTCGGCCCAATCGGCAATGCGGTAGATCCCGCCCCCATATTGCATCGCGACCGTATTGCCGATGTCGGCGAATTTGCGGTCTTCAAAAATGAGGAATCGATGCCGATCGGCAAGGCGGCGGAGCTCTTGAACGACGTGAGGTGTGAAGTCATCGAGGATGTCGATGTGTGTTTTCAAGACGCAGATTTCCGGCCCAACGGCATCGGCAAGTTCTAAAAGAGCTCCGCTCGAAGTGAGGTCCGCCGCCACCGACAGATTTGTCTTTTTATCTTCCATCAAGGCAAACAGTTTTTTCGCCGTAGGATTTTGGCAAAGCGCCGAGCGCTCTTTGAAAGTTTTATTCATCTGTCCTCCGGCAGAAACCCGGCCCTTTAGGGCCTGGTATTTTTCAAAAACAATGTTGGGCCGAGTGCGAAGCTCGGCCCCAACTCAATCCCAGGCCTTAAGGCCTGGGTTCACACTGGCGTGGCTAAAAATTCGTTAACTTCGCGAAAAGTATTTTCGGAAATCTTTTTTTCATAAAACAAGACTTTTAAAAGGTCAAAGATGCTGATGAGACCGTGCAGGACGATGCCGTTTTCTTTGAGCCTTTCTTTGCCGCCCTGCTCGCGGTCGAGGACGACCACCGCATCTTCCACTTCGAGGCCTTCTGCTCTGAGAGGGGAAACAGTTTCTAGGATGCTGGCGCCGGAGGTGACGATGTCTTCGATGATCAGGCAGGTCTGTCCCTTTTCAAATCGGCCTTCGATGAGTTTTTTCGTGCCGTAATCTTTGGCTTCTTTGCGGCGCATGACCATCGGGATATCTCTATCGAGAGAGATGGCCGTCGCAATGGGCAGAGCAGTGTAGGGAACGCCGCAAATAACATCGAAAGAAAGCGATTCGAGGATTTTGCCGAGGACCTTGCTGATTTTTTTAAGAAGAGAAGGATAAGAGATAATCAAGCGCAGGTCGATATAGATGGGCGATTGGATGCCGCTCTTCAAAGTGAACGTGCCGAATTTGACGGCTTGAATTTCAAAAAGTTCGAGGGCGAGGGTTTTAATTTCTGGCGTCATAATGGGCTTCTCCCGAGGTGATAGCGGGCGGCGAGATAGGGATCCCACATCATGCCCGTGGCTGACATGGCGATGTCGGCGCCGGCATCGAAAAATTCGTCAAAATGCTCAGGCAGAGTAATGCCGCCGACCCCGATCAAGGTCAAGTCGAGCTTTGAGCGCCGATTGATTTCGGCGGCGTGCTCGACAAAATGCAGAGCGACTTCCCTGATGGGACCGCCGCAGACCCCGCTCGTCGGCCGTTTGGGACCGAGCGCTGGCTGCCCGTGGGCGTCCATGACCGACATGCTGACGGTGTTAATCCCCGAAATAGCGCGGATGCCGGCTTTTGCGGCAGCGCAAAAAACATCGCGCATCTGATCGTCGGAGGAGAAGGTCCCTACCTTGATGATCAGTGGAATGGGAGCAATCGCTTTCACAATGGCAACGCCGAGGTCGAGTACCGTAGCCGGAGACATATAGAGACATCCTGCACTCTTGTCGACGTTAGGACAGGAGAAGTTCGCCTCGATGATCTTTGCCCCCGCGCTTTTGGCCAAAAGCGCTGCTTGGACGAAGTCTTCGATGAACGTGCAATTCTCACGCACGGATCCGACGACTGAGACGACCATGACTTGGCCCTCGCGCAGCGAGGCATTGGCGCGAGGGATGTCCTCATGCAAAAACTCAGGGCTTTTGGAGGGCATGCCAAAAGAGTTTGTCACAGCCAGCTCTTCAATATGATGAGGCGGTGTTGTCGTCAAACTCGCTTGCTGAGGTATTTTCTCATTGTGAATCATGCCGTGGGTGTCGATGAAAACCATGTTGGGAAGAGGATGCGAGGGGTGCTGGGCGCTCCGGATCGTTTTATAGATCGGAATGTCAAAACCCAGTTGACCAGCCAATGCAATCCAGCGGGAGGTCAGCAAAGGACCCGCGGGAACGCCAATGCGGGAGGCGACGGGAAAGCCCAAAAAATCGATCCATTTTTCCTTCGGAGGCCAAGTTCTTTGAGGAACTTGACCTTTGAAAAATGGGCCTTCCTCCGCATTTTCAAGATAGGTTTTGCGAATGTCGTAAATGGGCGGCTGGCTTGGATACCAGTTGGGGAGGTTAGAGCTCATAAACTTTTCCTTGGAGAATGGTAAACACGGGCCATCCTTGGAGTTCTCTGCCAGCGTAAGGACTCCATCCGCATTTGGTCTTGAGGGAATGCTCATCAATCACTCCTTTTTTTTTCATATCGACTAAAAGATAATCTTCATTGAAGGGAAAGCGAAAAACATCAAAGACGCGCTCGCGCATCAAACGGACGATCTGTTTTAGCGTGATTTTTCCACGATTGCAGGCGTCGAGGAGCAAGGGAAGCGTCGTTTCGACACCGGGGATTCCGGATGGTGCCTTGGGGTAGGGAAGATTTTTTTCCTCCAAAGTATGGGGCGCATGGTCAGAACCGATCGTATCGAGAACGCCGTCTCGAATGGCCTGCCAGAGCGCCGCCGCGTCTTCTTTTGTGCGCAAAGGCGGGTTCATCTGCACTTTAGTCCCGAATCGTTCATAGTCTTCGACCGTCAAAAAAAGGTGATGTGGCGTTGTTTCGAACGTAACGGGAACACCTGCCTTTTTCGCATTCGCGATGAACAGCACTTCCTCCTTTGTTCCCACATGCAGAATATGCAGCCGTGTCTTGTAATGCTTCGAAAGTTCAATCGCTTTTTGCGTCGCCCGCAAAGCCACTTCTTCATTTCTGATCTCAGAATGGGCCCTTGGCTCCATTTTTCCGCTGTATTTCCCCGTCCGCTCATGGATCAACGCTTCGTCTTCTGCATGCACAGCAACCAAAAGATCATGCTTGGCGCATAGCTTGAAGACGGTATGCAGCGAAAGGTCGTCATCCATCACAAGGCCACCCGTCGATGACCCCATGAACACTTTCACGCCGACGATCTGGTCTTTGCACCTGGCAATTTCATCGAAATGATTCTTGTCCGCGCCGAGGTACAGGCCAAAGTGGAGTGGAATGCCCGCTCTATTCAATTGTTCTTGGATGAGCAATTTTTTTTCTTGGAGTCTCTCCAGAGTGACCGTCGGAGGAATCGTGTTGGGCATATCAAAAACAGCCGTGATGCCTCCCTTGACCGCCGCTTTGGAAGCCGTTTCCCATGTCTCTTTATGACAAAGACCTGGAGTGCGGAAATGCACATGCGAGTCGACTAAAGCGGGAAGCAAAGTCAGCCCATTGGCCACGATCGTCCGCTCCTCTTTAGAGGGGATGATGAAATGGGTTTTTTCCCCTTCTAGGGTCTCTACGCCTTGAATGGTGATCATAAATGAAACTCTTTCATTTCGCTCCGTTCGAAAATTTTCTCGCAATACTGGCAGCGCAGCTCGACCTGCTGTTTATGCTCTTCGACATGAAAGAGCGTCTCGACCGGCTCATGATTTGTGATGCAGTGTAAGTTCGGGCAAACCAGAATTCTGTCGACAGCTTTAGGAAGCGTTGCTCTTGTTTTCTTGGAGACTTTGTAATCTTTAATGATGCTGATCGTCGCTTGAGGGGCAAAGACGGCGATGTCATGCGCCTCTTTTTCCGTCAGAGCACGGTTTTCAACTTTGATCAAATCTTTGAAGCCCATCATGGAACTGCTCAAGTTCAGCCCAATGCTCACCCGATGTTTTCCATGGGAGAGTTTGAGCAACTGAAGGATGATCAAAGCAAAACCCGCGGGGATATGGTCGATGACAGCGCCTTCTTTGATGGCGGCGACAGAGAGTGTTTTAACCATTTTTTTCTCCTAAAATGAGAGATAAAAGGGCCATGCGCACATATAGACCATTTTCCGCCTGCTGAAAATAGTAAGCGAAAGGAGTTTTGTCGACGGCAATCTCAATTTCGTTCAAGCGCGGGAGGGGATGCAGGATCCTGAGATTCTTCTTCGCTTTTTTTAGCATTTCTTCCCTTAACGTGTAGCTGTCTTTGCACTCTTCGTACACGGCAGCGCCGCAGCGCTCTTTTTGCAAGCGAGTCATGTACAAAATATCGACTTTGCCAAGAACATCCTCGATACTGCGGTGGAAAGAAAACTTCACGCCCTGTTTTTTTAGAAACCGGCCAATCTCCTCTGGAAGCATCAATTGCTCAGGCGATACAAAAAACAGCCGCATGTCGAAGAGCGCGCAAGCAAAACTCAGCGAATGCACAGTGCGTCCGAACTTGAGATCCCCGACAAAGGCCAGGTTGAGCCCCTTGAGTTTCTTTTGGCATTCCTTGATTGTAAAGAGGTCGAGCAACGTTTGCGTGGGATGTTGGTTGGCCCCGTCGCCCGCGTTGATGATCGGTTTCACCGTCGCTCCGCTTGCCGCGCGCGCGGCGCCCTCGCTCGGATGGCGGAGCACAATGACGTCCGCATACTGGCCGATCACTTTCATCGAATCCTGCAAAGATTCCCCTTTTTTCGCCGAAGTAGAGGCGGCGTCGGCAAAGCCGATGACGCTTCCGCCCAATCGGACCATCGCGGCCTCAAAAGAGAGACGAGTTCGCGTCGAAGGCTCATAAAAACAGGAGGCTAAAATTTTAGACTTTAAGAGGTCTTTAGGATATTTTTTCTTCATCTCCTCGGCGCGCTTTAAAATCAGAAGGATTTCTTCCTTCGTCAAATCGGCGATCGAGATGATGCTGCGTCTGTTAAGTGGGTTCATACCGTTTTTTATTTTTTGTCTTATAAAACATGCTTAAAACTGAATCGTAAACTTCTTGGACGCCGATTTGCAAGAGGCAAAATGGTTCGCGGCATTTTTTCTTAAGGCAGCGCGAGCAGGTCGGATTTTTGGCGATCGGCACAGCATTTTCCACAAAATAGGGGCCGCAAAGTTTGGGGTCAGTGGGTGTGAAAAGGCCAATCGTCGGTGTTTTCATGGCAAAGGCTACGTGCATCGGCCCTGTGTCATTGCTTATCAGTAGATCCATTTTTTTGATGAGGGCGGCAGTGGCGAGCAATGGAAGATCGGTTGCGGCAATTGCCTGTTCAATTTGGGAGACAATGGACGCGACAAGGGGCTTTTCTTCAGGAGTACCTGTAACAATGATGCGGCATCCCAAGTTGCGGACGAGGCGGTTGCCTAGGTCAATGAAGTGCGAAACCGGCCATTGTTTAAACCCATCCTTGGCTCCCGGGTGCAACGCGATCAAAGGGAAATACGAGGGAATATGTTGATCTGCTAAAAAACCTTCGGCGATTTTTTCATCCTCTTGGCTTAAAAAAAGCTCCATCGAAGAATCTAAAGTTTGCGCGCCTACCTGTGACACAATATCTAGCCGCCGCTGAATTTCGTGGAAGCTGTCATGGTCCAACGCCTGAGTCAAAAGGAAATCCAGCCCTTTGTTAATTCCGTGCGTTCCGACAATTTCTGTCGCCCCGAGGATGGAGGCTAAGGGCAAAATAGGTCGTTGCGAAGTGTGGAAGTTGAGGACGTGGGTAATGCGCCTTTTTTTAAGCTTCCAATAGAGTGGGAATAAAGACAAAAGCACAGGGTTTTCCACAACAAATAACTCATCAATTCGGCGGTTGTGCTGGAGGCAGGCTTTTCCCACAGGGCTCGTGATGACTCCGATGTAGCTGGTGGGGAAGCATTGGCGAAGTGCGCGGATGGCTGGCGTTCCCCACAATGAATCGCCAAGGCCTGTCGTCGAAAGGATGAGGAAACGTTTCTCCGCCCCCAAGTTGAGCCGCTTAGGTTTAAAAGCTTTGACGAGGCTTTTAATGAGTTGGTTCTTCAAAAACTAAGAACTCCTTTGCTCGCGATAAATTCTCTCCAAGAGAGGAGGGGAAGGTTCTCAAATTTGAGTTCCGCCAAGCATTGCAAGAAGATTTGCGCCGTTTGCAAATTGGTGATGAGAGGAATGTGATGATCGATGCTGAGCCGCCTTATGCTGAAGCCGTCGGTTTTATGATTATGGCCAAGGCTGCGTGGGATGTTGACGATGAGGTCGATCTGATGATTTGAAATGAGGGTGGTCACATTCGGTTCGATCTTTTCGCTGGCCTTGTAAATGCAGCGCGAGGCGATCCCATGCTGGCACAAAAAGTCATTTGTCCCTTCGGTGGCGTAAATATCCCAGCCTTGGGCTTCGAGTTTTTGCAGCTGTTCGAGGAGCTTGATTTTCATATCTCCGCCGATGCTGACCAAGATCCTCTTGCGGCGGATCGACTGTTCTGTCGCCAGCCAAGATAGGAAAAAGGCCTCGAGAAGATCATGGCCAAGACAAGCGACCTCTCCGGTAGAAGCCATTTCGACATGGGCGACGGGATTTGCGCCTTTCAAGCGGTGATAAGAAAATTGGGGTGTCTTGACGCCCACGTAATCGAGCTCAAGGGTCTCATATGGCGCTGGGGAAAATTGCCCGAGCATGACACGGGTGGCGATCTCGATGAAATTGTGGTCGGTCACTTTGCTGACGAAGGGAAAAGAGCGGGAAGAGCGGACGTTGCACTCGATGACTTGAATGGCATTGTTCTTGGCGATGAACTGGATGTTGAAGGGACCGGTGATCTGCAGCGCTTTGACGATCTCTCGCGTGATTTTCTTTGTGCGGCGGATCGTTTCTAAATAGAGGCGCTGCGGGGGCAGAACGACGGTGGCGTCTCCCGAATGCACTCCTGCATTTTCCACATGTTCCGTGATCGCCTCAATGACGATTTTCCCCTCTTTGGCCACGCCGTCGATCTCAAGCTCTTTGGCATCGGTGATGAATTGCGACATGACGACGGGGTGGTCGGGAGAGATCCGCGTCGCCTCGGCCAAGAAGCGCTCGAGTTCTTCGTTCGAAGAGACGATATTCATCGCGGCCCCAGAAAGGACATAAGAGGGGCGAATCAAAAGCGGATACCCTTTTTTTTCAGCAAATTTTTTCGCTTTCTGTAAACTCGTTACTGTCTGCCAAGCGGGCTGATCGACGCTAAGCTTTGTCAACAACGAGGAGAATTTTTGTCGATTCTCCGCCATATCTATCGAAGAGGCCGACGTGCCGAGAAGGGGATAACCGTATTGGTGTAAAGGAAGTGCAAGGTTGTTCGCGATCTGCCCGCCGACAGAGACAACGATTCCTTTTGTTTTTTCATAATCAGCGATGTCTTGGACGCGCTCCAGTGTCAATTCTTCAAAATAGAGGCGATCAGATTCATCATAGTCCGTTGAAACGGTTTCCGGGTTGGAATTGATGATGATCGTCTCTTCTCTGAGTTTGCGCAAAGTGCGGCAAGTGTTGACGGCACACCAATCGAATTCCACGGAAGAGCCGATGCAATAGGGGCCAGAGCCGAGAACAATCACGGGAGAGCGGCTTGACGGCTCGACATCATGGGCCTGTCCATGATAAGTCAAATAAAGGTAGTTAGTCTTCGCATCGAATTCGCCGGCTAAGGTGTCGATTTGCTTCACAAAGGGGACGATGCCGTGTTTGATCCTCAATACGCGCACCTTACGGGGTTCAATCCTTTTAACTTTGCCAATCGCCTTATCGGAAAAACCTAATTTTTTGCTCTCTTTCATTGTGGCGGCATCGAGGGAAGAGTTTTTTAATTTTTTCTCCCATTTCGCAATCTTTTCGAGATGATTCAAAAACCAGCGGTCGATTTGGCTGCGGCGGTGGGCCTCTTCTATCGAGCCTCCCTCTTTGAAAAATTGGTAAAGTGCGAATAGGCGGCGGTCTGTCGCATGCGAGATCTCTTCTTCGACGTCGTCGATGGGATGAGGGTAATCTGTCAGTCCCGACGCACCGAGGTTGAGCATCCTCGCGGCTTTCTGGATCGCCTCAGGGAACGACCTTCCGATCGCCATCACTTCGCCGACGCTTTTCATTTCGGTGCCGATGCGTCTGTCCGCGGAGCGGAACTTATGGATATCCCAGCGGGGGATTTTGACGACGACATAATCGAGCGCAGGTTCGAAAAAAGCAACGGTCTTTTTCGTGACGGCATTTTTGATTTCTGCAAGAGAGAATCCCAGAGCGAGCTTGGCGGCGACGAACGCGAGCGGATAGCCCGTCGCCTTCGATGCAAGCGCAGAAGAGCGGGAGAGGCGGGCATTCATTTCAATGACGCGATAGTCTCCGTTTTTCGGATTTAAGGCGTATTGAATGTTGCATTCCCCGACGATCCCAAAATGGCGGGCGGCGCGAAGGGCGATTTCTCTTAAGCCGTGGTACTCGGCATTGGTCAGCGTCTGCGAGGGAGCGACCACGATGCTCTCTCCAGTGTGGATTCCCATCGGATCGAGGTTTTCCATGTTGCAAACAGTCACAGCATTATCAAATGCATCTCGAACGATCTCGTATTCGAGCTCTTTCCATCCCAACAGGTATTCTTCGATCAAGATTTGCGGAGCGCCGCTCAACGCTTCACCAGCACGCAGTTGCATCTCTTCGGCGTTTTTGATTTTTCCCGATCCGAGCCCGCCCAAGGAAAAACCAGAGCGCATCATGACGGGATAGCCGATCTTTTTCGCAGCGGCAAGAGCTTCTTTGACAGTGGAAACGGCGATGCTTTTTGGAGATTTGATGCCGATTGAGGAAAGGCTTTTTTTGAAAAGGTCTCGGTCTTCGGTGAGTCGAATTGCGGAAACCGGCGTTCCCAGGACAGAGACGTTGAATTTTTTAAAAATGCCCGTCTCATCGAGTTTCAATCCTAGGTTCAAAGCCGTCTGACCCCCAAAGCCGAGCAGAATGCCGTCCGGCCTCTCTTTTTCGATGATCTTGGACACAATCTCGACACTTAAGGGACAGAGATAGACTTCATCTGCGCTTGCTGCATCGGTTTGAACCGTGGCGATGTTGGGGTTGATGAGGACGGTGCGGATTTTTTCTTCTTTGATCGCTTTGATCGCCTGTGTCCCGGAATAGTCGAACTCGCCGGCCTGCCCAATCCGAAGTCCGCCGGAACCGAGAATCAAAATTTTATTGCCTTGGAAGCGCTTTTTCACGAACTTATCCCGAAATTCGAAAAATTTGATTTTTGAAGGATTTTTTCACAGATTTTAATGCCGCTTCGAAGGACATACTTGGATAAATAGGCCAAGAAGCGGCATTAGAAGATGTGGAAAAAGACTCAAAAGGCATGTTTTTCCAATTTTGGGATAGGTTCATAGGAGTTTGTAAAATTTCTCAAAGAGCCACAAGTTGTCCACCGGGCCGGGCGATGCCTCTGGGTGGAATTGCACCGCAAAAAACGGGTGCGTCTTATGCGCGATTCCCTCTACCGAAGAATCGTTGAGGTTGCGGAACGTCACTTCCCATCCCTTTGGCAATGTCTTTTCATCGATCGCATACCCGTGGTTCTGCGAGGTTAAAAAACAGCGCCCGGTCTCAAGAAATTCGCAAGGTTGGTTTTGCCCGCGGTGCCCATAGGGCAATTTATATGTTTTTGCGCCGATGCTCAAAGCCAGTAGTTGCGCCCCCAGGCAGATGCCGAACATAGGCTTTTTTCTTTTCAGCGCCTTTTGCAGCACGGTGACAGTTTCTTTGCACACGATCGGATCTCCTGGGCCGTTGGAAATAAAAATGCCATCGAACTCCTCTTCGGAGTAATCATAATCGAACGGCACGCGCTTAATCATCAATGGATATTTTAAAAGCGAGCGAATGATATTTTCCTTCATCCCGCAATCGACGGCGATGATCTTTTTTTTTCCCTTCCCGTATTCCCTTACGCTTTTGGTGCAGGCGCCTGCGACGAGATGGGTTTGATTGGGATCGGGAAAGCTATTGGGGTTCTTCTCTCCGACGACAATGGCGCCAAGGGCGACCCCTTGTGTCCGAAGCGACTTTGTCAATGCACGCGTGTCGACCTGGCAAATGTAAGGTACCCGCTGCTCTTTCAGCCATTCTTCCAGGGAACTCACCGCTTGATGATGGCTGTAAAAGGGGCAGATTTCGCTCATGACGACACCGCGCAGATGAGCCTTTTCCGACTCCCAGAATTTCTTTTCGGGGAAGCCATAGTTGCCGATCAAGGGAAAAGTGAAAGTGAGAATTTGGCCGGAATAAGAAGGGTCGGTGAGCGACTCGACGTAGCCGGTCATGCCAGTCGTGAAAACAACCTCGCCAAACATATCCTCTTTGCACCACTCCGGGGATGCGCCTTCGTAAACTTCACCATTTTGTAGGACGAGCCTAGCAGGAATCAATTATACACCTCGTGATTCCAAAACCGATCACTGGCTTCGCCGGCATCTTCATCTTTGCAGCTGGCCGCATCGAGCTTGTGGTTGCACAAGCCCTGCTTAGCCAATGGCTTGGCCGGCTGCAAATCTAAAGCGCCAGCATTGCCGTTGACCGATTTTCTAATCTCTCTGTGTATTTCCACGGACAGCTTTGGTTGTTTTAGCAATCATAACAAAAAAGTCCGAAAAAACAAGAAGAATGCATTAAAAAAATAATGCGAAGCTGGAGCCCGCAATTTATTTTCTTCTTAAAAATTTTACGTTGACATCAACCAATTTTATGGTAACGTTTTTTTTCGGAACGTTACAAGCATTTGGTGGTTCGACTATGAAGAATTCGATTAAGCACGGATGGATGAAAGCGCTGGTACTCTCTTTCGCATTTTGTTTTCCGATCGGAAAGCTTGCTGCGGTTTGCGACCAGGCATGGGTAGGAGGCGGGACAGGAGACAACGTTACTGGAGTTGCAGTTATCGATACGAATACGCAAATGCAAGTCAACACGGTAAATAATCCACAGTGGTTTGACATAACGGGGATTGCGATTACCCCTGACGGATCGCAAGCTTATGTCGTAGATGATTTCAATGGAATTTTTGTCGTTAACACGAGTACGTTTGCATCTTCCAACATTGACTCCCAATCAGGTTATGTTGGTATTCTCATCTCACCCAATGGAAAATTTGCATATGCTTGGAATCCAGAGTTCGCTGACCAACCAGGGTTTATATCACAAATAAATACTCAGACAAATGCTGTCAGTGTTCTGTTTGGCACGGGTAACAATTTTCAACCTTCGGCTTTGGTAGTGAGCCCGGATGGAACAAAACTTTTTGTGGCTGGCGAGAATCTAAACACTTTTTCACCTGAACTATTGGTAATCGACGCTACAAATGGCAATGTATTGCAAACCGCGTCGCTCCCAGGAGTATCCCATGACCAATCTCAACTTGCGATCACTCCTGACGGACAATTTCTCTATTTTACAGACAATTTTCTTTCTCTTGTTGATCAGATTAATACCACGACTCTTGCCATTAACCCGGTGTCGACAGGTGTGTTTCTTCCCTTTGTCAGCCCAATAGGCGTGACAATCGATCTGACGGGGACGTTTGCTTATGTCGCAGACGCTTCGGCAAACGTTGTTGACGTCATTCAAATATCTTCGAATACCGTAGTTGATCAACTTTCAAGTCCCTTCTTCAACTCGCCTACAGGAATTGCCATCACTCCCGATGGAAGCGCTGTGTATGTAGCAAATAATTATACGGGAAGCAACGTTGCTGTCATTAACACATCCAATTTTTCAATCACTAGCGTTCCGACAAACCAGACCAATAATTTCGTCGTGGCAATGGCCCCCCTTTGTTCTTCTGGTTTTTCTGGCTCATTGAAGGGAAGAATTGGAAAGAATCGAGATATTTGGCAAACAGAACTCTTTAGCCAGCTTTGCTGGACGTCTTCTGGCGCGGCAACCCCTAGTAGCTTTTTGATTTATCGCAATGGCAAACTAATTGCCACCGTATCTGGATCGCATACTTCTTTTGAGGACCATAACTTAAAGCCTGACAAAACGTATGTGTACTCTGTTTATGCATCTACTTCAGGGACTCAATCCTTAGTAGGAACCGTCACACTTAAAACAAATTAGGAATGTCAAAATGAAGATTTTCTCTCTTATATTCCCTTTTCTATTTTGTTCCGCGATTTGCATGGCTCAAAGTGAAGATACTCTGGCATCTGCACCCGTCAGTCCAGCAAGCGCGCAGAAGGCTTCACGCGAATACATGTTAGAAGGAAAAGTGGGATACTTTTACCCCACGAATGACCGCTTTCGAGATGTTTACTCTGGAGGGGCATTATATGGGATCGAGTTCAATATGCAAGCGTGGAAGTGCATCTATCTTTGGAGCGAGGTCGATTATTTTCATCGCAGTGGAAAAACGGAAATTAAATTCGATTCTACAAGCGGCTCTGCCTCATGCCATTTGAAACATAAAGAAGGAGATCGCACGCATCTGACCCTTGTTCCCTTAAGCGCAGGGTTGAAATACTTTACCCCTCCCTATCCTGTGAGATTTTATCTCGGCGCAGGAGTGCTGGCAGAGTATCTTCACACCAGCGCGCATTCGAAGCACTTGGCCCATGAAAATAATGGGTGGGGAGTAGGAGGAGCCTTTAAAAGCGGTTTGCTTTTTACAATAAAAAAAGCATTTTTAATTAACGTTTTTTCCGATTATTACCTCATCGATGTCGACCTCGACCACAAAAAACGCGTCACTAACCATGATGCGCGCGTCAGTGGTTGGATATGGGGTGGCGGCTTGGGTTACGCCTTTTGAGGAATGTTAAAAATTCCGTGATAAGCATATTCTGATTTTCTCCTTAATAAAGGGCAAAAACATACCATTTCGTTGCAAAAGAGTTAAGGCTTAACTTTGTGGCCGGTGTAGTTGCTCAGGCCGTCGTAGCCGGCGTACTTGTAGAGTTCGTGCAGGGTGGGGAAGTTGAAGACTTGGCCGATGAGGTCGTTGAGGTTTTTCTTCTCTTCGACGAGCATCACCCCATAGTGGATGAGCTCGGTGGCGAGGTGGCCGATCACATGTACCCCAAGGATGCGCAGCTCGTCACGTGAAAAAATGAGCTTTAAAAACCCCGATTTGGCGCCGATGATCTTGCCGCGGGGCATGTCGCTGTAGCGGGCCCTTCCGACGCAATAGTTCAAATTGCGCTTGATTGCCTCCTCTTCGGTGATGCCAACCATGGAGACTTCGGGGACGGTGTAGATCCCATAGGGAAAGTGGGAGGGGAGATGCTCGAGGTCCTGCGTTTTAAAGATGTGCGCGACGGCGACCCTGCCTTGGTCCATGCTCGTGCTGGCAAGCGCCGGGAATCCGATCACATCGCCCACAGCATAAATGTTGGGGATATTCGTTCGGTATTCGGCGTCGACGAACACCTGTTCTCTCGTGCCGAGGCGGACTCCCACTTTTTCGCAGTGCAGATCTTTGGTATTTCCGCTCCTTCCCGCGGCGAATAGAAACATGTCGACGGAAAGCTTTTCTCCGCTTTTTAAACGCACGGAGATCATCTCTTTTTCCGAAGTGGCAGGCTTGATCTCTTCGATGGTCTTATTGAAGAGGATTTCCACGTTGGCGGACTGCATCTGATTGACGAGGTCGGTGGAGATTTCGTGATCGACGAAGGGGAGGATATGCTCCTTGTCGTTGACGAGATAAACTTTGGTGCCCATCGTCGCAAAAATCGTCGCGTATTCGCAGCCGATCACGCCTGCGCCGACGATGCAGAGGGACGAGGGAAAACGTTCAATGAGAAGAATGGTGTCGGAATCGTGGATCCGTTTGCCGTCAAAGGGGATTGAGGAAGGGTGGTGGGGATAGGATCCTGTGGCGATGATGATGTACTCCCCGTGGATTAGCTCTTCTTTTTCTCCATTGATTTTGATTGTATGATCGTCTTCAAAGCTAGCTGTGCCGTGAAAGATCGAGACACCATGGCGAATGAGGTTTTCGTAGATCTCTTGGGCAGCTGATGCGCTGACAAAATTCTTGCGGTACATGAAATCTTCCACGGAAGCTTCATGCTCGAGGCCTCTTTCGATGCCGTAGAGACCTTTTTCATATTTTCCCGACAAAAAAAGCGCCGTCTCCTTCAATGTTTTTGAAGGAAGCGTCCCCGTCACGACCTCCGCCCCGCCGTAAGAGGCCTCTCGTTCGACAATGGCGACCTTGTGCCCGAAATAGGCAGCCTTGACGGCCGCTTTTTCTCCTGCTGGCCCTGTTCCAATCACAATGAGTTGAAATTTCTGCACAATATAAATCCCATCTGTTAAATATAGGTAATCTCATAAAAAAAATAAGAATGCAATGCCCATAGAAACAAAAATCGAAGCTCAAGCGGAAAGTTTAGCGCGCAAGATCAAGCATTATCTCATCACGATGATGGGGGTGACAGTCGACGAAGCGAATTCTGAAGAGTTTTATCGCGCTTTTGCGTTGACGATACGCGAAGAGGTGATGATCAACTGGACCGCCTGCATGCACACTTTTCGAAAGAAACAGGCGAGGATGCTCTATTACCTGTGCATGGAATACATGCCCGGCCGTTTCTTTGGAAATAACGTTACGAATATTCACGCGACGGAGCTCGTCAAGCATGTGATGAAAATGCTCAGCCGCAATTTCGAACAGGAGCAGCATTACGAGCCAGATCCAGGACTTGGCAATGGGGGCTTAGGAAGACTAGCTGCTTGCCTACTCGATTCGTTATCGACGCAGCAATACCCCACAATCGCATATGGGCTTCGCTATCAGTATGGGATATTCGACCAGGAAATTTGGGATGGAATGCAGGTTGAACGCCCTGAGAACTGGCTCCTGCATGAGAACCCTTGGGAATACCGGCGCGATGCACATGCGGCAACGGTCAAATATGCAGGCAGGACCACGCCCGCCTTCAACAAAAAAGGGGTCGAGGTCTTGGACATCACCGACTGCGAAGAAGTCAGAGCCCTTGCCTACGACCTTCCGATCATTGGCTATAAAGAAACTGGCGATTTCAATGTGAATACGCTGCGCCTATGGACGACAAAAGAGTCTCCGCGCAACTTTCAATTGCAGCGTTTCAATGCAGGACTTCTGGACCAAGCGGCGGAAAATACCTCCCTCACCGACGTGCTTTATCCGAACGACAACCATGAGACGGGAAAGAGAATCCGCCTCAAGCAGGAATTTCTGCTCGTCTCCGCTTCGCTGCAAGACATTGTCCGCCATCACCTTCACACGTTTGCTGATTTAAACAATTTCGCCGATAAGGTGCGCATCCATATCAATGACACTCATCCAGCTTTGACGATTGCTGAGCTGATGCGACTTCTGATCCGCGAACACGAATTTGGATGGGATGAAGCATGGGAAGTTGTGAAAACATGCTGCAATTACACCAATCATACGGTCTTGAGAGAGTCGCTGGAAGAATGGAATCAGAACCGGCTGAATTATCTGCTTCCACGGCAATATCACATTATCGAACGGCTCAATTTAGATTTCTGCAATTCCGTGCGCAAAAAATTTCCCGGCGATGAGGATCGCGTTCGAAGAATGTCTGTGATCGAGGGCGGGCAAGTGCGGATGGCCAATCTGGCGATTTTGGGATCGCATCGCACTAATGGTGTCGCCGCCCTGCATACGGAAATTCTCAAGCACGACATTTTTAAAGACTTCTACGAGATGACCCCCGATAAATTTGTTAATGTGACCAATGGCGTCACACAGCGCCGCTGGGTGCTCCACATCAACCCAAAATTAGCGCATTTTATTTCCAGAAAGATCGGGAAAGAATGGATCATTGATTTTCCGCGCATTCAAGAACTTGCCAAGTTTGCAGAAGATCCTGAGAGCCATCGTGAATTTTTCGAGATCAAGCGTGAAAATAAACGCGCGCTCATCACATACATTCAGGAAAAAAATCCACTTCGCGACGGTAAAGGAAAGATCATCGGCTATTATTCGACGCTCGATGAGACTGCCCTCTTCGATGTCCAAGTCAAGCGGATGCACGAATATAAGCGGCAGTTCATGAATATTCTTCACGCCATCATGCTCTATTTTGAGCTTAAGTCTAATCCGGAGGCTCGAAAGATCAAGAGGATGATTTTGATTGCAGGCAAAGCGGCTCCCGGCTACGACATCGCCAAGAATATCATTCATCTCATCTGTTGTGTCGCCCGAAAAATTAACAACGATCCAATCGTTAATAAAAAGTTAGATATCGTGTTCGTCGAGAACTATAACGTGTCACGCGCAGAACTGATCATTCCCGCCGCAGACCTGTCGGAACAGATCTCAACAGCAGGAATGGAAGCTTCCGGGACGGGCAACATGAAACTCGCGATGAATGGCGCGCTTACCATTGGCACGGAAGATGGGGCGAATATCGAAATCCACCAACAGGTCACAGACAAATGGTGGCCATTTGGTTTTGGCAAAACGGCGGAAGAGAATGCAAAGCTGCGCACATCCCATGCATACAATCCTTGGGAGATTTACATGCATTCTCCGGCCATCCATCAAGCGGTGGATTCCTTGAGAGACCGCACCTTTGCAGAAAACGATGAGGAACACCAAGTCAATAGCAGTTTATACCACAATCTCTTTGAAAGCCCCTTCGGCGGTCAGCCGGATCGCTACTTTGTATTGAACGATCTTCAAAATTATTACGAAGTGCAGAAGAAAGTCGAAGAGTTTTATCTCGATCCCTCGAAATGGGCGACGTTTGCCTTTCACAATATTGCGTCGATGGGGAAATTCTCGACAGATGAATCCATCCATAACTATGCCAAGCTCGTTTGGGACATTTCTCCTTGCCGTGTCGACAAAGAAGAGCTTGAAAAGGTGCGCGCAGAATACAGCGAGCACGACAAATGCCGGATTTTTTAATTAGACTCTTGCAAACCCCATTTATCGAGGAGCTTCGCATAAGAGCCGTCTTTTTTCATTTGGTCAAGCCCCGCATTGAACCCTTTGACCATGTCCTCAGCTGTTTGATGTTTGACAATGAGGCGCAAACCCTCATCGTTCAAGGGCCGAGTGGCGATTTTAAGTTCACCTTCGTAGAGGTCGCGGCAGTAAGCCCCGGCAGAGAGGATATCGATCATTGCTCCATCGACCGTTCCCAGAAGAGTGTCGTTTAAAGCCTTTGGCATCGAATCGTAATAACGAATGATGACCCCTTTGCTCTTTTCTAAAATCTGATCGTATGAGGACCCGTCGATCACTGCGATCTCTTTTCCATCTAAATCTTGCAAAGAGTGAATTGTGGAACGAGAGGGGACGACGAGAACCGGCCCAAGAGCGAGATAAACGTCAGAAAAGTCGAAGAGATCTTGATTAAAAATATAAGGCCGCATCGAAGAGAGGATCGCCTCATAGTTGCCTTTTTGCAACCCTTCCATCAAATCACTGGAATTGACGGAGACTTTGAGAAAGGGGATTTTTTCCTTCTTGCCGATTTCTGTGAGAAGCTCTGTGGAAAAAGCGGTTACACTGTTGTCCCTTGTGCCGAAGCCGAGTGGAAACCAGTAGGGATCGACCCCGACCCCGCGGCCGCTCTTTCCGCTTTTGCTGCAGCAAGTCAATATGAGCAGGAAAATGAGAAAGGAAGAAACTATAGAGCCAGTTGCAAAACTCTTCGCCGCGTAAAATCGCCCTTTTGGCGTTCCTTTGCCGGCCGAACCTGCTTGCAGGTTCTGGCAAGAAGACGCCAAAATCTTCGATTTTTCGCGGGCGTGGAGGTTTGGAACTGGCTCTTTTTTCATCTTTGATAGGCGTCCAAATTATGCTTTATCTCTTCTTTTACGGCAATATTCTTTCCGGCTAGCTCCAAGTTAGCAGCTACCTGAGATTTGAATTCGGGAGGAAGATTGGGATTGGCGATCAGCCGGCAGCAAGCCTCAAAGCCTTCCTGAAATCTTCCTAATAATAATGCGCAGTTGGCAAACTCGATGAGCAAAGCGTAATCATAAGTCATGTATTCTATGCATAGGTCTTCTTTTGGTGCGGGGATGGAAAGCGCAAATTTTGAAAGCAGATATCCCAGCAAGTAATTTCCCTGTTTTCGATGAAGGATTGCAGTCCTAAATAGCGGCTCGGCCCTCGAAGGACGAAATTGATAGGCTTTAAAGTAGCTTTTGATGGCCGAGTCAAAGTCATTCAATTTTTCTTGAACAAGGCCCACGTTGTAAAGGGACATAAAAGTTTCCTGAACATCCGCGCTTTCCATTAGACTTCTTTTTTCAAAGGCTCTCAGCGCAAGTTCATATTTGTCGGCGGCCAAATAACTTTGGCCTAAATAGAACATGTAACGGCTGTTTTTGGGCTCTTTTTTTAATGCTTTTTCTAAGACGGCCGCATCTTTCAAATAAGTATCGGGGGTTTTAGAGCGGGCTCCTTTCATTTCGTTGCAAATATTGAGCACTCCACTCAGCGTGGTGTACGTTTTGGCAAGAGGAGATTCAAGCACTTCATGCAGAACGCCAACCCACTTCCATTCGAGATGAGCGTTGATCAAGCCCAGTCTTTTAAAATCCGCGGCACCCAGCTGCCGGACTTGGACAAAATAAGCGTCTTTATCTAAGGCGGGAAGAGAAAAATTTTCCGGATATTGCCAAATCTCATCGGCATCGAGGAATAGAAGGTAGTCTGCCTTGTCTTTTGCCGCTTGCAGCGCTTCATTGCGGTTGTGGGCAAAGTCTACCCAAGGCCTTTCCAAAAGTTCTCCCGGGATGTCTTTTAGGAAATTCTTCACCACCTCTTGAGTGCCGTCTTTGGAGCCCGTGTCGACGATCACCCAATAATCGATCAAATGTTTGACGGAAGCCAAACATTTTTCGATGACCTCGCTTTCATTCTTTACAATCATGTTCAGGCAAATTGTCTTTTTTTGGGGCAAAGGCTCGGATTCCTGGCCCCAAACAGCGGCAAATAAGAACAGGAATAGAAAAAGTGGTTTGTGCATAGCTCTTTTGCATTCTGGATTAGTAAATCGCCATTGGATAGTATATTATTTTTTCTTAGATGGCTATGAATAAAGCATATCTACTTGTCAATTTTGGAGGGCCGCGAAATTTACAGGAGATCGAAGAATTTTTAATCGAGCTTCTGACGGACCAAGAGGTCCTCCGCACTCGCCTCCCCCCATTTCTGCATCGTCTGCTCTTTACCCGCGTGGCGAAAAAAAGAAGCAAAAAGATCGCGCCCGACTATGCTCTCATTGGAGGTAAATCCCCCATCTACGAAGACACCGAAGCGATTGCTGAGCAGGTGGGCCGCATCCTCGGGGAGCAAGTGCTCGTCTTCCATCGTTATTTGCCAAAGACGCATGCCGGGTTTATTGAAAAAATTGAAAACTTACAGCCCCGCGAGATCCGCGTTTTTCCAATGTTTCCGCAATTCACCTATGCGACCACAGGAAGCATTGCCTTGTGGTTTTCCAAACATTTATCCTCGCGTACACTCAACCGATTATCGTGGGTAAAGTCGTATCCAGACCATCCTCTATACATCACGTCGTTTGAGCAGCTGATTGCAGAATTTTTTGAGCAACAAGACCTGCGGGAAGAAGAGACCGCCCTTCTGTTTTCTGCACATGGAGTGCCACAAGGCTTTGTCGATACCGGGGATTGTTATCAGCAAGAGTGCACAGTGAGTTTCAATTTACTCCAAAGGCGATTTCCAAAAGCCGCCGCGAAGCTGAGCTATCAATCGCAATTTGGCAAAGAGGAGTGGATTCGGCCCTACACAGCTCAGGTGTGTGAAACGAAAGAATGGGCGGAAGGTAGAAAAAATGCAGTTATAGTCCCTTTAAGCTTTACTTCTGATCACATTGAAACGCTCTATGAGATAGAATACCTATATCTCCCATCCGTCCGCAAAGCAGGCTTTCGAGCGTATCGATGCCCCGCTCTCAATCGAAGGGAGGGCTGGATCCGCGCCATTGCGCAAATCTTTCAAGAAGAGCAAGGCGCACCGAATTCCCAATTAATTAGGATTTCATCGCAAAGGCGCCACGACGCGAAGACGCGGAGAAAAATGTTATAGTAGTGCGAGACGATGTTTACCTCACGAAAATAGAGCGCAATGCATAAAAGAAAAGGATACTCATGATAGCGCTTGCTGGGATTGTGATGATCCAGGAGAGCACGATATCGCGGAGCATGTTGAGATTCAACGCGCGCATGCCGCGAGCGAGGCCAACGCCTAGGACAGCCCCAACAAGGCAATGCGTGGTCGAGATTGGGAACCCCAGTTTAGAAGCGATCAAGATTGTCGTCGCAGCGCCGAACTCAGCGCAGAAGCCGCGTGTTGGGGTGAGTTCAGTGATCTTTTTGCCAATCGTCTCAATCACGCGCCACCCCCAAGTGGCCAAACCGACGACGATACCAACGCCCCCAAAGGCCAGAAGCCAGGGGGGAACGATGGCGACGTCTGAGATCATCCCGTTTTTGATGACATCGAGCACAGCCGCAACGGGCCCAATCGCATTGGCGACATCATTAGCGCCATGCGCGAATGCGACAAAACAAGCGCTTAAGATCTGCAGGTAGACAAACATTCTTTCCACGGAGCGGTATTCCGACGCCCGTTCCGAAAAGCTGGTCTCTTGGCGCACTTTGTTCGAAAGGGCGCGCACCTCATCAAGCACGTGACCGACCTTGTCGTGGGTCTCGTCATAAGAGGCCACTTGCACGCGCTGAAGGTGCTTGATCGCTTTTTCCAAGCTGATAACGGTTTGTGGAAGGTAGCGCGAGGGGGGGCGGTTATCGACGGCGGGAAGAGGGATTCTCCGGACAAAAAGAAAAGAGATCCCGGAGGCAGCGATCCCGATGGCAATAGAGATGCCGAGGGCTCCTGCAAAAGTAACATTCATATTCAGATTTTGCAGGCCGTTGAAAATGAGGCTCAAAGTAAAGGTTGTGAAGACGATAAAGACGAGGAGCGGCAGAAATTTTTTTGTCGCCTCTGTGGGGTTCATTGCGAAGAGAATATTTCTTTGCAGAATGCTAAAGATCAGATAGGAAATGATCGCCGATATTACAGGAGAGATGATCCAGCTCAAGGCAATGGAGCCGACCTCCCCCCACTGGATCGCATCGATCCCTCCGACGAGGGCGCCGAAGCCCAAAATCGCTCCGACGATGGCGTGCGTAGTAGAAACCGGCCACCCAAAATAGGAGGCGATCTGGAGCCAGACACTTGTCCCGAGCAACGCGGCGCACATCCCCAAAATCAGAATGATCGGTTCGGTGAGGAACATGTTCGTGTCGATCAGGCCGCGCTGTACCGTTTCGGAGACATTGGCCCCGACGAAAAAAGCTCCGCTGAACTCGAGGATGGCAGCGACGAAAACGGCTCTTTTCAAAGTCAAAGCGCCGGAGCCGACTGATGTGCCCATCGCATTCGAAACGTCGTTGGCGCCGATATTCCACGCCATGTAGAAACCGACGATAAGCACCAGAAATTTTAAAATGACCTCGGTTTCCATCTAAGCTAAGTTCGTTTAAATATTTATAATGACCTTCAAGTTCTTTTCGCGATATTTCACATCAGCCTCCTCAGCAATGTGTCCGCACATTGTCTTCGTCGTCCGCTGTAAAAATCTCATCGAAAAGCTCCTTGAATTTCATTATAAATATTTCAGCTCACTTAAAGTGTGTCGTTGAAAATTTATTGTTGCTTTTTGCGCCTTTTTTGAAATTATTCCTTGGTCTAGTTAATCAACTATGCCCTGCGGAATATTTTCAAAAACTGCGAAAAAATGCATCAAAAATCAACTAATAAATTTTCAACGACACACTCTTAGAGACCGTCTCTTAGGGGTTGTAAGAAAATAACTGTTACAGTTCTCGAGGGAAAAATCGATTCATCTCTCGACGATTTTTCCTTGCAGGGGTGACAGGAACACCTGCTGTGAAAAAATCCTCAAGATCTGAACCGTTTTTCTCCTCGGGAACTGTAAAATTTATTTCCTTACAACCCCTTACTTATTTGAGTTCCAAAATCATTCGGATGCGGTTGGCAAGCCTCTCAGAAAGGTGGGAAATCGCGCTCACTTCCTCAATTAATCGCATCCAAAGAAAAAAAACGGGTGTCTTGAGCGCATCGCCATGAGTGAAGAGCTGTTTCATCAACTCCCACCGCATGTTGTTTACTTCTTGCTCTTTATTAGCCGTTTGCTCCACCATCGCCTTGACTTTTTCCGCCTCGATCCCACCGAAAGAAGACTCCAGCAGTTCATCGATCTCTTCGATGATGTGTTTCGCATCGAGGAAGACAAGTTCCGCCTTCTTAAAGAATGCGACCAGGTCTTCTGTAAAATTGCGAAAATCCTCTAAAGGGCGCAAAGTGAGAAGAATGCCTGTCTCTTCGGCCTTATCTGCGATGCTGTCTTGGACAGACAAAATCTCAAGAAAATGAGCGCGATCAATGGGAAGAAAAATGCTTTTAGGCAAATGGTTGCGGATGTCGTTCTTTGTCAAATCGGCTTCATGTTCCATTCGCGAAAGATCGGCGACGAGCTTTTCGATCTTTTCCATGTCCATTTTGGAAAGCGCTTTGAAGATATCGGAGAGCCTTTCCATGCACAATGCCACTTTCTTCATGTGGCTTTGGAGCGGGGCAAATGGAGATTTGCCAAAGAGCCTTGCGATGTTGAGCATAACTAAAACGTGTGCCTATTCATTTGAACAAATTTTAGGCAGTTTACCCAAACTGTGCAAGTGTTAACGGCTTTGAAAAATGACTTTTTTCTCTGATTCGGTCATTTCGCGGAAAGTTCCTTCGGGGATGGGACCAAGACGTAACCCCCCGATGCGGATCCTCGAAAGTTCGAGGATATCGAGGCCTGCATTTTGCACGAGCAGGCGCACTTCTCTTTTTTTCCCTTCTTTGACAGTGACCTTCAAAGTGCCTTTACGAACTTTTTCCACATTGACGGGTTTGACCCAGGAGTCTTCAATATAGGTTCCTTTGGAGATCGCTTTAAGATGGACGTCAGTGATTTCCTGGGAAGTTTTGATAAGGTATTCTTTAGAGATATTGGAAGAAGGGTGGATGACTTTATTGGCAAAATGGCCGTCGTTAGTGACGAGAAGAAGTCCGGTTGTATCGCGGTCGAGTCTTCCAATGGTGAAAAGTCGAAGATGGAGATGAGCGAAAAGATCGATGACCAGCTTTTTAGAGCCGATGCGGGCGTTGGAACAAATAAAGCCATGCGGCTTGTTCAAAATGTAGTAAACTTTTTTTTCCTCTCCGTTGATCGGTTCTCCGTCGACAATGATAACGTCGGAGTCCCAATCGACCAAGGTTTGCGGCACCTTGACGACGGTCCCGTTGACTTTGACGCGCCCTTCAAAAATGATTTCCTCGGCAGCGCGGCGTGACGCAATGCCGGCGGCGGCAAGAGCCTTACTCAATCTTTTTTTTGTTTCCATGGGAAACATTTTAAAGGAGCGTCCTGATTAGCACAATGGTTTATAATTTATCCCCCTGATAAACTAGGGAACGTTTTCAAAAACTTTTGAAAACGCTCCCTAAATGTTCCAAAAAGCAGAGCGGCGAATGGTAAAAATAAATTCAAAACTAATCATGATGCGGCACGGGGAATCGGAGTGGAACCGGCTGAACCTCTTCACAGGTTGGGTAGATATCCCTTTGAGCGCTAAGGGGGTGGAGGAGTCGATCGAAGGAGGGAAGAAGATCGCCCACCTGCCCATCGATTTCATTTTTACATCGACGCTCATCAGGGCGCAAATGACCGCCATGCTGGCGATGATGCACCACTCCAGCGGCAAAGTGCCTTGCGTTCAGCATCCGAAGGAAGGAAAACTCGAAGAATGGGCCCAAATCTATAGCCAAACGGCCAAAGAAAAATGCATCCCCGTGTACAACGCTTGGGAGCTCAACGAAAGAATGTATGGGCAGCTTCAGGGAATGAATAAGCAGGAAATGCGGGAGAAGTTCGGAAATGAGCAAGTGCATATTTGGCGGCGCAGCTTTGATGATGCGCCCCCAGATGGAGAGAGTTTAGCGATGACATCTGAGCGCTCAATTCCTTATTTCAAAACCAAAATTTTCCCTCTGTTAAAAGAAGGCAAAAATGTGTTCATTTCCGCACATGGCAATTCCCTGCGTGCCATCGTGATGTTTTTGGATGATTTGACAAAAGAAGAAGTTGTGCATTTAGAGCTCGCGACAGGGGTCCCACTCGTCTACACGTTCAGCGGCGACACGTGGAGCAAAGATGGCCGGTAGAGCTTATCTTGATCACCACACTGCTACGCGCCCCGTGCCGTCGTCTGTCGAGGCGATGATCCCTTTTTTTACCGATCATTGGATGGGTGGCGAGCTGCTTTCCGCGTTAGATCAAGGAACGGAAGCGATTTTGAAAACACTTGGAGCGAAGAAGGAAGACCGCTTTTATTTTTTCTCTTCCCATGCTGAGGCGATCCACCATCTCTATTTTTCCCATTATTTTGAAAACATCCGAGAGTCTGGCAAAAATCACATCGTGACGACAAATATCGAAGAGGCGCCCATACTAATGTCGTTAAAGCGCTTAGAGGAATTGGGATGCAGTGGAAAAATCCTCGCGGTCAATGAGCAAGGGCAGATGACTAAAAAGAGTCTCGAAGAAGCCTTGCGTCCACGGACGTCTTTAGTGTCAATTTCCTGGGCGAATGGATTGACCGGCATCATTCACCCTGTTGCCGATCTTGCCGATGCTTGCCAGGCCAAAGGGGTTTCTCTGCATGTCGATGCCAGCTACGCCATCGGCAAACATTACTTTCGCTTTGAAGATTTGAACATCGATTACTTAACTTTCGATGGGAGTTTTCTCCATGCTCCGAAAGGAACGGCTGGACTTCTGGTCAAAGAGAAAGCCACTTTCTCTCATCCCTTAGGGGTCATGATGGGGATTCCCGTGGGTGGGATCGCCGCTCTGGCCAAAGCTTTGGAAGAAAACGATCAGATGTTTGATTATCTCTGTTTGGAGACCGTCAGGCTTCGCGACAAATTAGAACGAGGGATTCAGGAAGGTTACGCGGAAGCAAAAGTCCTTTTTAAAAATGCAGAAAGACTCCCGAATTGTTCAGCCATTGCTTTTCCGGGAGTTTCTAGCGAAGCTTTATTGTTCTATCTCAACCGCAGAGGGGTTTACGCTTCTATGGGTGGAGGTCATTGCCAGAGGCTCTCCCACATCCTCTTCTCATGCGGCATCGATGAAACCTTAGCACAGTGCGCACTCAGTTTCAGCCTCTCTTTTGAGACCAAAGAAAAGGAGATCGACTATGCCATAGACGCCATCGTCGAGAGCGCGCGCAAATTGCGTCTTCTATCGGAGAACCTATGACTCATCGAAAATTCATTCTCTCTTCTCCTTGGCCGCGCTATAGTAAAAAACTCATCCAGAAGATTGAAAATCCGCGCCATGGAGGGTTCTTTTCAGTGGAAGAATCCCGGGAGAGGGGAATGCGTCTTGCGCTGGGAAGACAAGGTAGCCCTGAAGATGGCCACGTGATCGCCCTTTACCTTCTTATCGATGAGAGCGATGGAGTCATCGCCGATGCGAAATTCCAGGTTTTTGGCCCCTCCGCACTGATCGGCGCCGCTGAAGCCGCCTGCGAAATTCTCATTCGCAAAAATTACAATCAAGCGATGCGGCTGCCAGCCGAGTTAATCGACAAGCAAGTGCGCGATAAAAACGATATCCCAGCGTTTCCCGAAGAGACACACGTTTATCTCAATCTTGTTTTAGGCGCCATTGAAGAAGCCGCGGAGCAATGCCTCGATATCCCGTTTGAAGAAAGCTATGTCCCTACCCCTCTCGAGTCCAAAAGCGAAACCGGTGAAGGATATCCCGGTTGGGCCGGTTTAAGCCGCGAACAAAAGATCACGGTCATTGAAGAGATCGTCGCCACAGAAATCCGCCCTTACATTGAATTAGACGCCGGTGGCGTTCAGATCGTCGACCTTGTCAACGAACGCGAGCTGATCATCGCTTACGAAGGAGCGTGCACCACTTGCCATTCCGCCACTGGGGCCACACTCAACGCGATCCAAGAAATTCTACGGAATAAAATCGACAAGAACCTGGTGATCGTTCCGGCTGGACTTTAGAGCCTGTCAATCACTTCAGTTTCAGTTCGCCTGCGTTGAGAGTGGCGACTTGCCCATTGGGCAAAAGTAAATTTAATTTACCATCTGGATTAATTGAATGGCAAATGCCTTTTATCATTTTCAGCCCGTCATTGCAGGCAATCGTTTCTCCTTTATACGCGAGCAAGCTTTCATAGGTGGGGCGAAAGTGTTCAAAGCCTTTTATTTGCAGAAGATCTAGGTCCTTTATGAATTGTTTGAGCACAGGCTCGAGAATTTGTTCCAGTGTCCATGTTTGTCCGCTGAGTTGGGCCAAAGATGTCGCGGGTTGATCGATCGTCTCCAGCAGCTCTTTCGACATGTTGACATTGATGCCTATGCCTAGTGCGACGCCAATGCGATCCTCAAAACACACAGTTTCGCACAAAATCCCTGCGACCTTTTTTCCTTCCAATAAAAGGTCATTCGGCCATTTGATTTGGGGTGAAAACCCTTTTTTCTTAAGAACGGTCACACACGACAACGAAAGGATCTGGCCTAAATTAATCAGATAAGCACAACCGAGCGGAAGACAAAAATAGAGTGTCGCGTAAATGTTCTGCCCTTTTGGAGAAATCCATTTCCGAAGAAACCGCCCTCGGCCGCATGTCTGCTCGAGGGCAGTCACGCACGTGAGTTGATCGGAATCGAGCGTGGCAGCATTTTTTTTTGTCCAGGTGTTCGTCGAATCGATTGTATCGAAATGGATGTAGTAAATATTTTTTAAGCGTGTCATAGGAACTCTAAAAAATAGGGCCTGACTCCAATTTAGGGAGCCAAGTATAATGCAATTAAAATTACAATCCATCTTTTTGTTTCACCCCTTGGGACTGCATGTGGGACCATCGCTATCTTAGCCGTATCGATTTAAGGACAATTCCGATCCTGCTTATCCTGATGTTTGTAAGCATTTTAGTGATCGCTTCTACGACAATGGACCCGATGGAAATAGGCGAAGAAACTCTTTTTACTCCAGTTGCGAAAGGCCAGATCCGCTGGTTTGCGATAGGATGGGCGGTCTACCTTTTTTTTGCAGGTTTGGACTATCGCAAGCTCAAAGAATGGACCTGGTTTCTCTATTTCGGCATGCTCTTAATGCTCATCGGATTGTTCTTTGTCCCCGCGATCCACAATGTTCACCGCTGGTATCGGCTCCCTGGCGTTAATTTTGATGTTCAGCCTTCGGAGTATGCGAAGCTAATCGTCGTGATGACATTGAGCCTTTATCTTGAAAATAAGGGGAGGGAGACTTATCGCAAGCGCACTACCCTCGCCTCGATGCTGATCGTTTTTGTTCCTTTTCTGCTCATCCTCAAGCAACCCGATCTCGGGACGGCACTAGTGCTCTATCCTATCGCCCTTGTGATGTTTTATTTCGGCGGAATAAAAAAAAAGGTTGTCAACATCATGAGTTTGATGGCCCTTGGAGGGCTTATCTTTGTCAGCATGATGTTCTTAGGGTTTATTTCGCACGATGATTTCCGCCCCTATGCGACCCGTGTCATCAAAGAATACCAATACGAGCGGCTAAACCCTCATACTTACCACCAAGAGGCCTCGCAGACAGCAATCGCCCTCGGGGGCTTAAGCGGCAGCGGCTGGCATAAAAGCGAGTTTACCGGACATCAATGGCTCCCGGCCGCCCATACCGACTCCGTGTTCGCGGCGTTCGGCGAGGAGTTCGGTCTAATAGGAGTTTTTTTATTAATGCTCTTTTTTTTCGGTTTGATCTATTTTAGTTTTCAGGTGACGGCTGTGGCTAATGACCGCTTCGGGCGGCTGCTCTCCGCGGGGATCACGACCTACTTGGCGATGCACATGATTGTGAATATGGGGATGATGTGCGGTTTCCTGCCCATCACCGGGGTTCCTCTCCTGTTGATCACCTATGGGGGGTCCTCAGTATTATCGACGATGACGGCCTTGGGAATTTTGCAAAGTATTTATAGCAGAAGGTTTATGTTTTAATGTCCAATCAACACCACAATTTCTTACTGACCCCCAGCTCCTGGCTTGGCCAAGGAAAGATTCAGCTGAATATGGTTGCGGAGGAGCTTGCCTTTTTCACGAGGTGGAATAGCACCAATGTCGACGGAGAAGGCAGAATCGAATGTTTCCAAGAGATCCAAGTCAAAGGGTTGTCCGACGTCATGCATAACGAATTTTTAATTTACAACATGAATAGCGGCGAGTTTCATATCGATCTAGAAAATCAGGCCCTAGGTCGCGTCACAGGAACCGGCCTCATCAGCGAAAAAGTCATCGCTTGGGAATTTCGCATCATCGACATCGGCTTTGAAGGATTCGAGCTCTATGAGAAACAAGATGAGAACAATTACTTAATGCGCGCTGAATATGCGACAAGTGATCAATTCCGCACATTGATCCAAGGACGGGTATGGAAGCAAACAAGTTAAGCCTTTCTCTGTTTTTATCATTGGTGCTTCTAACAAGTTGCTTTTCCCGACCCGCTGTCATGACAAATACAAACTATGACGAGATTCAAACCGGGACCCCGATTTCCGTCGTCAAAGCGGAAGTCGGTGAGCCCTATGCGGTGCACAACAAAAAAGACGGTTCCCAAGAATATGAATACATTGAGCGGATCAGTGTTGGAAATAGCATCGCCGCTGAAAACCATTATTTTCTAATTGTGAAAGACGGCCACGTCATCGGAAAGTATATGAAGCGCGAGCGCCCGCCCGCATACGACCTCATTTACCAAGATCAGCCCAATTATCCTGAGTACCCAAGCTCCAGCCTTACGCCCTGAAAACTTCAGAGAGCGCATAGAAGATCTTGTGATCCCTATGTGCTAAATTAAGTGGCATTTTTGAGCCATTTCAATACTTTATTGTCTTGCATTCCTTTAATATTAGTCCCATTTGACTCTGCATTTGAAGTGGACTTAATTTGAAAGTATTGAGATTTTTGATCCCTAAATTCGACAACAAAAGGATTGTTAGCATTCCAACGTACGTCATCTATGTTTTCTACTGAACCAGCTTTATTTTTTATGACAGCGCAGGGGATGCATCGGGGTCCGTAAGTATAGACGACAAATGACCTCCTCGGAATAGCAGGACTATTCATTGCGGGTACGCATTTAATATCTGAACACCACCCAGGGATTGTGATGGTTTTATTTCGAAGATCGACAACACAATTGTCCCAGGGATTTGAACCTAATGAAATTGTCCATAGCGGCTCATTATTTTGCAGTCTTTTAAAATAGGAACAGACTTGTTCTACTCTTCCCAGAGTTTTCAAATCTAAAAACCCAAAGATTTTAATGATATTTCCTTCCTCGGGAATTAAAAGAAATTGGTTTATTCCTTGAATTTCATTTGTTGGATTAGTCATATATATTATATTGCCTATTAAAATGGTTATTTTATGTAATAAATTATAATTTATTTTATTATTACTTTCAATAATCTTTTTTAACTATCCAATATCCATAAGTTGCTAATAAACATCGATTTAGATATTACGCCCTAGGAGATTCCGATCTCCTGTCCAATCAAAAAAAGGGATTTCATTGATATGTGTTCAAAATAGACGCCGGGCCCCCCCGTCGGCTACGACGATCTCATTTACCAAGATCAGCCTGATGACTCTGAGGGCCCAAGTTCCCGCCCTTACACCCTCAAAAAGTGATGCGCTCTTTGTTACCTTGAATCCGTTTTCTCTGAGATTACTCCTGTAACCTCATCATTTTTAAGCACTTTTGACTAGAGGTTTCAATATCTGTCGCTAAATTACAGAGGCTTAATAGCTTGCATTCCCATAAGTTCTTTTAAAAAAAAATTCCAATTCACTGGTTTTCAATTACTTGTGATTGATAATGTGAAAAAAAATATTATATTAAGTTTGTTTTAAAATAATATTGGGTTATAATAAAGAATGTAGAGATGTATCGATATAAAAAATATAACTATTTTTAATGAGGCTTCATGGCAATAACAATACAATCTAGTCCAGCAACAAGTATTGCGGCTCGAGTTCAAGCAACTGTTCAACCCAATTCAGGAAAGGGGACACTTAAAATTGTACAAAACGATATTGAGAGAGAATACGAATTCACTCTTTTTGACAACGAAGCCTTGGACGGGAAAGCGCTAAAAGTTGATATCGGAAAGGTGGTAGAAAAAGTGGCTCGTTATGTTTTAAACCAAATTAATAATCAATTTATAGAAAGTGCTGATATCGACTTGGATGGCCTGAGCGTAGAGGATTTTACACAGGAAGTGGGAGAATCATCTGATAGAGAAATTGATGTCAGTGGACATGTCAACTATACCGAAGACGATGCTGCCAAACGCAAAGAGCTTTTAGATACATGGAACCTTGAAACACTTCTAGATGCAAATGCTGAATTGCCGTCCGAGACAATTGAAACAACATCTTCTTCCTCCTCCAAAGCAACGATAATTCCGCTCTTTTCGTCGAGCTCTTCAGCGCCGCCTGAAGCGCCAACAACTGAACCCACTGTATCAAGCATTTCGTCTGCACCGAGTCCTTCAGCGCCGCCTCAAGAACCAACAGCTGAACCCACTGTATCAAGCAATTCGCCTGGACCAAATCCTTCAGTGACAGCTGAATCCCCTGTATTAAGTTCTTCAGCGACGCCTCAAACGTCAACAGAAGAACCCTCTATATCAAGCAATTCGTCTACACCAAATCCTTCGGTGACAGCTGAAGTAGCTGAGCTCCCTGCATCAAGTTCTTCAGCAACGCCTGAAGCGACAACAGAAGAACCCTCTGTATCAAGCGATTCGCCTGCACCAAATCCTACAGTGACAGCTGAAGTAGCTGAGCTCCCTGCATCAAGTTCTTCAGCGACGCCTCAAACGTCAACAGAAGAACCCTCTATATCAAGCAATTCGTCTACACCAAATCCTTCGGTGACAGCTGAAACAACAATAGCTGCTGAGCTCCCTGCATCAAGTTCTTCAGCGACGCCTCAAACGTCAACAGAAGAACCCTCTATATCAAGCAATTCGTCTACACCAAATCCTTCGGTGACAGCTGAAACAACAATAGCTGCTGAGCTCCCTGCATCAAGTTCTTCAGCGACGCCCGCAACAGTAGCTAATAAAAGAGTTACGTTAAATATAGCCAAAAAAACAAATAAACTAACTCTTAAAATTGCTCCTAAAGTCACATTATCCGCTATTGGGAAACCTGAAGAAAGTACGCCAAAGAAGCAGGTGTTACCAGTGGAGTTGAAGGATGTGCCATCATTCAACGATGTTATAAAAAATGGAAAGATACTAAGTGAAGTGGAAGCGAATTTAATACTTGATTTTAGTGTCGATGTGACAGCAGAAAAACGTGCGGAATTACTGTCGAATTTAATGACAAGTGCAATTTGGGATAAAGCAATAAAAGGAGTCTTTAAAGAATCAGAAGATAATATTAATCAACTGCAAAAAAAAATGGCTTCTTTGGTTGCAGAAAAAGAAACACTAGAAAATGAACAAAAAGAACATGTTAGTAAGCTTAAAGAATTAGCAGAGAAAGAAAAGATCCTGGATGAAAATCTTAAAGAAAAAATAAAAATGTACAACAGACTCGCTAAGGTGAACGAGGGTTACATTAAAAATGAATGTGATAATCCAGGTGATTTAAAAATTAAAGAGTTGAAACGAAAAAGTGAAGATAATATTAAGTTATTAAATAACTCAATAGAAAAATTAAAGGTTGACATAAGTGACGTCTCTGCTCAGCGTTCATCGACACTAGCGCTTAAGTGGAAAGTGGGGGACGAACTTACGAAGGTAGGAGGGATCTCTGAACGTGTTAAAGACGCAGAGCTTGATCTGGAAAAGGCAAAAGTCAAGCATGCTAAGGACATTGCTGACTTATCCAAGATACATACCCAAGAGAATAATAAACAAAGAGCAGCTAGAGATGCTTTACAGGAACTGAACAATGCTCCCAAGGTCGCACCATTGAACGAAGAGTACAAAAAAAGGTTTGAGAATCAATTCTTTATTCAGCAATTCGCAAAGTTATCAGCCAACGGCAAGTTGACTGAAATAGTCACTTTCGGATTGGTCAGAGGTGTGCTCTGCCAGACCAGATGGAAAGCACTTGAAATGGGATTCAGGGACCCGAAGATAACAGAAGAAAGTTCGTTTGTTCTTGGCGTTGAAGCGCGAGCGCATTTAAATGCATTTCTTGGGGCCGTCGACGAAACATTTGAAAACAAGCCTTTTGTCAAAGAGTGTAATCCTAATAATAAAAAGACAAGGCCCTATTTGACTTCTTTAGTTGGAGAGTATGTGCCCCAAGCCCAGCAAAACGGTAATGCAACCTCATTTTTAGGTGAGTCAGGGAATGGAATGCTATATAGGAACGGAACGGCGCCCTATTTTGAGACACCACCTGAAAAATGGGATGGCGGATCGTTCGCTGTTTGATTGAACGGTACCCTCGAGCGCAGTCCTGCTCCTTCAGGGGCGGGTTAGCCGAGCTACGTATTTCTCTCGGGTGACGAAGAGCGCCCGCCCTTAACCGTCGAAGAACTCCTCCTTTACGAGGAGGAGATTTCTTCAATGCACGCTTGGATTAAATAATTTGTTTTCAAAAAGAAAGACTTGGCATGTCAATGCATAGGAGGCCATCGCCTCCTATGCAATCAGAAAAAGCAATTATGCTTTGATTTTGATGTCGACGCCGGCAGCGACAGGGAGAACTTTCAACTTGTCGATGGTGTCGGGCGTAGGGTTGAGGATGTCGAGCATGCGAATGTGCGTGCGGATCTCAAACTGCTCGCGCGACTTGCGGTCGACGTGGGGTGATCGCAGGACGGTGTAGATCTCTCTTTTTGTGGGAAGAGGGATCGGGCCGGCAATGCGAGCGCCCGTGCGCTTGGCTGTTTCGACGATATCAACGGCTGCGCGATCGAGAACGCGCTGATCATAGCCCTTGAGTCGAATGCGTATTTTTTGTCTTGATTGTTTGCCCATATTCTTATTTTATTTCTTGGTAATTTCATCTTGGATTTTTTGCGGGACCCGCTCGAAATGAGAAGGTTCCATGACATAGGTGGCTCGGCCGGAGCTGAGCGAGCGCAATTGTGTCGAATAGCCGAACATTTCACTTAAAGGAACTTCGGATTCGACGATCATGACGCTTTTTTGCGTTGTTTGATTCATGATCTTGCCGCGCCGGCGATTGATGTCGCCGATCACATCTCCCATAAACTGTTCGGGAGTGGTGACGACGACCTTCATGATCGGCTCGAGGATAATCGGCTGGCACTTGCGCGCAGCTTCTTTTACAGCCATCGATCCGCAGATCTTGAACGCCATTTCGCTGGAGTCGACCTCGTGGTAAGAACCGTAGACGATTGAGACTTTGACATCGACGAGGCCGTAGCCGGCCAGAACGCCGGTTGCCAAGCCTTCCGTGATCCCTTTGATGGTCGGAGTGATGAACTCCTTGGGGATGACGCCGCCGACGATCTTGCTGACGACTTCATTGCCTTTGCCTTTTTCGTTCGGCTCGATTTCGACAACGACATGGGCGTATTGCCCGCGGCCGCCGGACTGCTTAACGTACTTCGTCTCGTTTTTGCCGGGGATCGTGATCGTTTCTTTATAAGCGACCTCAGGTTTGCCCACATTGGCCTCGACGCTGAATTCGCGGAACATGCGGTCGCGGAGGATTTCCAAATGCAGCTCGCCCATGCCAGCGATGATGGTCTGGCCGGTCTCTTCATTGGTGGAGACGCGGAAAGTCGGATCCTCTTCAGACAACGCGCTGAGCGCAAGTGAAAGTTTCTCGCGGTCAGCTTTGGACTTCGGCTCGATCGCCATGGAGATCACGGGTTCCGGGAACTCCATCTTCTCAAGGAGAAGCGGCGAGTCTTCAGCGCAAAGTGTATCGCCCGTGCTCGTGTATTTTAAACCGATGCAAGCGGCGATGTCGCCAGTGAAAAACTCATCGCGGTCCTTGCGCTGGTTAGCATGCATCTCTAGCAGGCGGGAAACGCGCTCGTCTTTGTCTTTGGTCGTGTTGACGAGGCTTACCCCTTTTGTCAACGTGCCGGAGTAAATGCGGACGAACGTCAATCTGCCGACATAAGGGTCGGACATGATCTTAAAGGCCAGGGCGGCAAGCGGCGCATCGTCGCGCGGCTCGAGTTCCATGGGCTCGTTGTTCGAGTAGTTGATTCCTTTGATCATGCCTCTGTCGAGAGGAGATGGCATCCAGGCGACGATCGCGTCGAGAAGGGGTTGGATCCCTTTGTTTTTAAAAGCTGTGCCGCAAAGGACAGGGTTGATCTTGTTTGTGCAAACAGCTTTGCGCATGACGGCGTGGATCTCGTCTTCCGAGATGGAATCGGGATTCTCCAGGACCTTCATCATGAATTCTTCATTGCTCTCGTCGACAGTGGCGAGATCTTCGAGCATTTGCTGGCGCATCTCTTTACAGCGGGAGAGGAGATCTGCAGGGATCTCTTTCGTCTCATATTTTGCGCCCATCGTCTCATCGAGGAACAGATAAGCCTTCATCGTGACCAGGTCGACCATTCCCTTGAATTCGGACTCTGAGCCGATCGGGCAGTGGACCATGACGGCGTTGGCGCCGAGTTTTTCCTTCATCGAATTGACAGCCATGAAATAGTCGGCCCCGACGCGATCCATCTTGTTGATGAACGCGATTCTCGGGACGCGGTAGCGTTCAGCTTGCCGCCAGACCGTTTCCGACTGGGGCTGCACACCGGCGACGGCGTCGAAGACGGCAACAGCGCCGTCGAGAACGCGCAACGAGCGCTCGACTTCAATGGTGAAGTCGACGTGGCCCGGTGTGTCGATGATGTTGATCTTGTGTGTTTCCCCTTTGCGCCCTTTCCAGTAGACGGTGGTCGAAGCGGAAGTGATGGTGATTCCTCGCTCGCGCTCCTGCTCCATGAAATCCATGGTCGCGGCGCCCTCGTGTACTTCGCCGATGCGGTGCAATTTGCCCGAGTAAAAGAGGATCCTTTCCGTTGTCGTCGTCTTGCCCGCATCGATGTGGGCCATGATGCCAACGTTTCGGACATTCTTTAATTCATCAGTTTCAGGTCGTTTACCCATATAGTTTTCCTCTTACCATTTATAGTGCGCAAAGGCGCGGTTCGCTTCTGCCATGCGATGCGTGTCGTCTTTTTTCTTGATCGTCGCACCTTGGTTGTTGAAGCAATCGATCAATTCAGTGGCAAGGGCTTCTTCCATGGGACGGCCAGCTTTTTCACGAGAGTGCTTGATGATCCACTGCATCGCCATTGCTGTACGGCGGTCGGCAGCGATCTCGACAGGGACTTGATAGGTCGCGCCCCCGATACGACGCGATTTGACTTCGAGGGAAGGTTTGGCATTTTCTAGAGCTTGCTCAAAAGCGACTAGAGGATCTTCAGCTTTGATTTTTTTAGCGAACTTTTCGATCGCATTGTAGACAATGCGGCGGGCAACTGATTTATTGCCGCTGATCATGACTTTGTTGATAAACTTCGTTAAAACATAGCTGTTGTACAGAGGATCCGGCTCGGTCTCTCTTTTCACAGCTCGTCTTCTTCTTGACATGAGTAATATTCCTCTTTCAAATGTTATTTCTTAAATCCACTTCACTTGGGTCATGGTTCGTCAATCCCATGCCCGGCCCGCGATTGACCTTCCTTCAAATGAAAGAGCAATGGTGAGCCAGGATACCTATTCTATTTTCAGGTATCCTAATATTACTTAGGACGTTTTGCCCCGTATTTGGACCTTGATTTTTTGCGATCTTTGACGGCAGCACAGTCCAAAGATCCGCGGACGATATGGTAGCGAACACCTGGAAGGTCTTTCACACGGCCGCCTCGGACGAGGACGATGCTGTGTTCCTGCAGGTTATGCCCTTCACCGCCGATATAGGCGATGACTTCTTGACCATTAGAAAGACGTACCCATGCGACTTTCCGGAGCGCAGAGTTCGGTTTCTTCGGTGTTTTCGTTTTGACTTGCAGGCAAACGCCCCTCTTTTGCGGGCATTGCTGCAGGGCCGGAGATTTCTTTCTCTTCACTTTCGTTCTTCGGCCATAGCGTACTAATTGGCTAATTGTCGGCATTTGCGCCATTCTCCTTACGTAATGTTCTTAATTTCAGTAAGACATTGGAGAACTATAGCGCGAATGGAGAATTTCTTGCGATAAAAATAAATTTTTAAAAATCGGGATATAGGATAAATATCAGAATAGAGGAGCGTCCATGTTATTTCTTCGCCTATTTCTGCCAGCAGCGTTGTTTCTTCTCTTCGCGTTCCAACCCGGCGAATTCCAGCTGAGAAAGGAAAACGTCAGGAAGACAATGCAGGATATTTTCGGCTACCACGTCGAATATAAAGAATTTTCTCCACTCGTCGCGAAGCGCTCTCTTAAAATTTTCATTGAACAGTTTGATCCCGACAAAGTCTATCTGTTATTAGGGGAAGTGAAGCCCTATTTGGAGCCTAAAGAAGATAAAATCAAGTCTGTCATTCAAAAATACTATCAGGACGATCTTTCCGAGTATCAAAAATTAAATCAAATTATCCAAGAGGCGATCGTCAGGGCCCAAGGCTATCGAGAGGAACTTAAAGTAGAGCTCATCGCAGACGGCGATGAGGTGCAGATGGGGACTGGAGGTGCCTACGTCGACTACCCTCGCAATGAAAAAGAACTGAAAGAGAGGGTCCGGCGGCAGCTTCAGCGAGTGGTCTGGGTCGAAAAACAGGCAAATAAACTGACCGCTCTCACGCCAGAGCAGCGAAAAAAAATTTTTGCGCTTTGGGAGAGGCGATTTGTCAGGCTCGAAAACACCTATTTGCAAGACTCCGCATCGGAGCATTATTTGTGCATGCATACTTTGAAGGCCCTTGCCAAAAGCCTGGATGCCCATACCTCTTATTACAGTCCCGAAGAGGCCCACGAAATGCGGACCAGTTTGGAAAAGCAGTTTGACGGGATTGGCGTCGTTTTGCGTGAAAGCATTGATGGAGTGGTCATTCACGACATGATCAAAGGGGGCCCCGCCCAGCGCTCCGGGAAGATTAACCCTGGCGATCTCCTTGTCGAAGTCGACGGTCAGAGCATCATCGATGTTCCCTATGAGGATATATTGAAACGGCTTCAGGGCGCCGGCAAAGGCAGGGTCCAACTTGGACTCCGTCATGCTGATGGAGAATTCCAGATTTACCGTGTCGATCTCAAACGCGAAAAGATCGTCATGCAAGACGACCGCGTGCAGTATTCATTTGAGCATTACGGCGATGGAATCATCGGCAAAATTAACCTCCCCTCGTTCTATGAAAGCGCCGGAGGGTCGAATTGCGAAATCGAGATGAGGGAAGCTTTGCGGGTCCTTAAAAAACAGGGCAACCTTGTCGGCCTCGTTCTCGATATGCGGGAAAACTCCGGTGGTTTTCTCAATCAGGCCGTCAAAGTCGCAGGCCTTTTTGTCACGAGTGGTGTTATCGTCGTCTCAAAATACGCCTATGGCGAAACGCAGTACTTGAGGGCCTTGGACGGGCGCAGTTACTATACCGGCCCGCTTGTCATCCTCACTTCTAAAGGTTCCGCCTCCGCTGCAGAGATTGTCGCCCAGGCCCTTCAAGATTATGGGACCGGCATCGTCGTCGGCGATGAACGCACCTATGGCAAGGGAACGATTCAATACCAAACAGTAACAGACTCCGCAGCAAGTTCATTTTTTAAAGTCACTGTAGGACGCTATTACACAGTGTCTGGCAGGTCCACCCAAATCGATGGCGTCCAAGCCGATATCGTCGTCCCAACCGCGTACTCAGGGTTTGCCCTCGGCGAACGGTATCTAGAATACCCATTAAATAACGACCGAATTCCCTCGGCCTATGTCGATCCGTTGAGCGATGTCGATCCCCGCAATAGACAGTGGTTTCAGAAAAATTATCTGCCCGCCCTGCAAAAAAAGCTCTCGCATTGGACCCAAATGCTCCCCAGGCTCCTAGACAATAGCGGCTATCGCCTCAAACAAAATAAAGACTTCACACTCTATCTCAAAGCGATCGAAGAAGACAAGAACGTCAATGTCTTTAGGCAGACATCCCAGGCGAATTGGGGCGTCATCGATCTGCAAATGGCCGAAGCCGTCAACATCCTCAAAGACATGGCTATCATCAAACCCGCTTCAAAACAAACCGCGCAAAAGTGATTGCCTTAAATCACTCGACTTTCTATCTTATTGATCTTGTTCGTCATCTCTTTTGGCCAGATAGCTCAGTCGGTAGAGCAGAGGACTGAAAATCCTTGTGTCGCTGGTTCGATTCCAGTTCTGGCCATATTTTCAAAGAAAATATGCCAGAAAAAAAGCCACCTGCGTGGCTTTTGTCTGGAATCGAAGTGAGGATCGATGTTTTTGCGTTAGCAAAAACCGACCGCAACCGGACCCGACCTGACGGGACAGCTTGCTGCCCGCGGCGAGGGGATTCCAGTAGTCTGGAATCGAAGTGAAGCGGCATGCAGGCCGCGAACCGGCTTTCAGGACGACGACGCGCGGGTAGCGCGCATCGCCTGAAAGGATTCCAGTTTCCTTCCAAAATTTTCGGAGAAAATTTTGTCTAGAATCGGAGTGAATTAAACGCAAGCTTTGAGATTTGTCGCTCAAAATATTGCGCTCCTCCATTGACGATAAAGGATTGTAATATCTCAATTAGTCTTCAAGAAGTCCATTTATGGATTTTGATAGCTCCAAGATAACATCTTCAAACTTAATATGTTGTTTGCCCATAGCAGACAGAAAATTATTCCAACGTAGTTGAGTCTCCTTGTTGTCATAAAACTCTGGCGTAAACGCTATAGGATGCTTAAGAGGGGTTTTGCGATTTGCAAATACTTCTCGGATGGCAATATTTAACTTGTCTGGTTTTATCTCATACCTCTTTAAGATGGTCCATAGATCGTAAAAATCTTTCATACGGGTGTTAACGAGCGCAAGTTTTACCACCGATTCGAGTTTTTCAGCTATAACGGTTTCCAAGGTATAACCCAGTAAAGTTGGTTCTGGCATATCTAACAGGGTGGGATATTTGATTTTCTGAGGTTTAGGAATGACAATGTCGTTAAAGCCAATGTCAATAAGAACGGGCATTTTTGTTGTGAACAATTTTGCTGAAAAGCTACTGCTTACGCCGTTATAATCCCCACCTGTCTGTGTGTCGCGGAGAATAAGCTTTTGCGTGTCGAAAGCGATGCCATCTTCCTCACAGGCAATTTCCGAAACCTCTGTAATGATCCGATGTAAGTTATCAATTTGGTTGGAGGTTCTTGCAAGCAAATCTATATCCATTGTTGCTCTATGATCCAATGAATCCCAGACTTTCAGTATTAAGCCGCCCTTAAGGAAGAATTTCTTAGCATGGGAGCTAATGCTAAGGCGATATAAAAATCTCTCCATAGCGTAATACCGAAGTATTTCATCAAAAGGTCGATTCCTCTGCTCTGACAAATTTTTTAAACGCTGGCGTATTGATTCGCTAAGATTCTTCTTTGGTTTTTCGATTGTATTACCCACTGACGATTGTCTCCATAATCGGTTTTAAAATCTTTTCGACACGGAATAATTTAGCATATTCAAAAAGCTTATCGAGATTTGTCTTTCTGCTTTGCCAATACATTTTTAGAGCTTCTAGGACGACATCCATTCCAATTTTATTGCGAAATTTAACGCAATCAACGAGGGTTTTCTCAACGTCAAAGATCATAACAGTACATCCATCTATGGAATGTTCCTGAACACCCGTATTTAATAGCTTTTGGCTGTACCAAAAATAACGCATAGGGGGATGAGAGATCGTAGGCTTGTGTGCTTGACTTGGCAATGCAACATAAACGAAATGAGGGATTTGAGTTGTTATTTCGTGAAAGGCGAGCGCAGAAATGAGGCAAATAACTCCATGAGGAATTTTTTTTGCCACAGGGATAAAGTCGGGCAATGAGGGATCAGGCATATCAACCAATCGATATAGGCCTCTGCTAATGACTTCTAGGTCTCCTTTATCTCGAAGGGTATAAAGCTCTCGACGATGGATGCCAACTTTTATAGCCTCAGACATGGTAAGAATCCCACCTGCTTCTCTAAATGCGGCAATAGCTAATTCAAGCTTTGATTTTTTCTTCATGGTACAAAATAGCGGATTTTCTCATCTATATCCGTAATATTGTACCAAAATAAAAGGAATGTCAATAAAAAAATCGAAAAAGGCATAGCCAGAAGCTCCGGCCAGAGGTGGATATAAAGCCAGCAGTCCTAGATAGAAAAATAACGGAAATTCAACGGAGTTGCCAGTTTCCTAAAGTTGACTTGGATTGCTTTCGATTACCAATATTTTCTGGAAAAAATCTGGATTCCTCTATAGAATTTGGGAATCTTAGTTGATTAAAGGAAATCCAAGGCAAGGTTCGGAAGCGGATTTTCAAGACTGAAAATCCTTGTGTCGCTGGTTCGATTCCAGTTCTGGCCATATTTTCAAAGAAAATATGCCAGAAAAAAGCCACCTGCGTGGCTTTTGTCTGGAATCGAAGTGAAGCGGCATGCAGGCCGCGAACCGGCTTTCAGGACGACGACGCGCGGGTAGCGCGCATCGCCTGAAAGGATTCCAGTTCTGGCCATATTTTCAAAGAAAATATGCCAGAAAAAAGCCACCTGCGTGGCTTTTGTCTGGAATCGAAGTGAAGCGGCATGCAGGCCGCGAACCGGCTTTCAGGACGACGACGCGCGGGTAGCGCGCATCGCCTGAAAGGATTCCAGTTCTGGCCATATTTTCAAAGAAAATATGCCAGAAAAAAGCCACCTGCGTGGCTTTTGTCTGGAATCGAAGTGAAGCGGCATGCAGGCCGCGAACCGGCTTTCAGGACGACGACGCGCGGGTAGCGCGCATCGCCTGAAAGGATTCCAGTTCTGGCCATATTTTCAAAGAAAATATGCCAGAAAAAAGCCACCTGCGTGGCTTTTGTCTGGAATCGAAGTGAAGCGGCATGCAGGCCGCGAACCGGCTTTCAGGACGACGACGCGCGGGTAGCGCGCATCGCCTGAAAGGATTCCAGTTCTGGCCATATTTTCAAAGAAAATATGCCAGAAAAAAGCCACCTGCGTGGCTTTTGTCTGGAATCGAAGTGAAGCGGCATGCAGGCCGCGAACCGGCTTTCAGGACGACGACGCGCGGGTAGCGCGCATCGCCTGAAAGGATTCCAGTTCTGGCCATATTTTCAAAGAAAATATGCCAGAAAAAAGCCACCTGCGTGGCTTTTGTCTGGAATCGAAGTGAAGCGGCATGCAGGCCGCGAACCGGCTTTCAGGACGACGACGCGCGGGTAGCGCGCATCGCCTGAAAGGATTCCAGTTCTGGCCATATTTTCAAAGAAAATATGCCAGAAAAAAGCCACCTGCGTGGCTTTTGTCTGGAATCGAAGTGAGGAGCGATGCTTTTTGCTTCGCAAAAAACCGCCCGCAACCGGACCCGACCTGACGGGACAGCGAAGCTGCCCGCGGCGAGGGGATTCCAGTTCTGGCCACATTTCTCTTGCCGGAGAATGCCGTAATATAGCCGTAGTGCTAGATTTCCTTAAATCACCCGAACATGGTCATCAAAATAGTTTTGCTGATCGCTTTTGAGTGTCGATTCCTTTGGATTTACGGCAAAGACGAGTCCTCCTTTTAAATATTAACTCGAGCCCCGAATCGGATTTATCAGAGAAAGGAAAACCAAAAACGGTGCTGTCCGCTACCAAGCAGAAGTTCGATTAATAGGGGACAAATAGGCTTTAATGGTTTTGTGGATATCCGAGTACTTTGAGTGCTTCTTGGTATTCTTGCGAGTTGAAATTCGAGAGCGCATGGCGCATGCGAACGGCAGCGTTAGTTAGTTGACCGTCAGGGGTTCTATAGCTAGCCATCTTTGCCTCGCGTGTGGCTAAGGATTGCTGAATCTCCGGAGTTCCATCTGGGACCAACGCAATCAGGCAAAATCCCCAAAATATCCGCACCGCTTGTTCATACAGGAAGAGTTTAGACTCTTCCTGCACATTAGGCTTATGACCTAGGTATGAAGCGAGGAAGAATTTTGCTTGCTCTAAGTTGAGATCGTGGGAAACTGTTATCATGGCTAAATCTACAAAAGGGTCGTCTTGAGCTGCCATTTCGTAGTCGATCGCAATAAAGCGCCCATTTGAGAAAAATAAATTTTGCTCGTGCAGGTCTCGATGACATAAGGCCGTGTGGGGATAATAGTCTGCGGCTTGACGAATCTCTTGTAATGCAGAAGTTAATCTCTCCAGCCAGTCTTTTGGGATACACTCCATTTGAGCTTTTTGCGTGCCTAGATATTCGTCAATCTTGCCTGTTATTTGGTCGAAGAAATTTTTGCTATATGGAAACTGGAGGCTGGAATGGATTCGTTTTGCCAAATTTGCTAAAGCCATCAGAATTTCATCTTCCTGAGGCAGTTCGTTTTTTAAATGCTCCATTACAATGAAGCCTTGGTCTGCATCAGCAAGGTAAACTTTAGGCCCATACTTCTCCTCAGAAGCAATTGTACAAGCAAGGATTTCCCTTTTGCGTTCTTGTAATGTATCTTGAGCCTGAAAGCGAATTACATAATTTTTATCATCGAAGTGTGAAAAAAATAACTCTGCTCCATTAAGTCCTCCTTGCATTTTTCTGATCTGTACACTCTCTTCGACCTTTAGCAATCCTTTCATGATTTTCTCGCATAATTTTTCTCGACTTTCACACTCTGCTGCTGATAGGCAGGAAAGAAAGAAGAATACACCGATGATAGAAAAACACTTCATTGCACAGATTGTCATATGCTGTGAAGGTTATGTCAACCATGTGTAAATATTCAATTACAATATAGATCAGGTCAGGCAAAAATGCCGTAATATGGCCAGTGAGTGCTTCTACAGACAAACTTAAGCAATCCTAATCTCTAAATGCTTACCCAGTGCGGTAACTGCCATCACAAGCGATTTCAAACTACAGCTTTTGTTGGGATCTAAAATGCGATCGATGGCTGCTCTGCTTGTTTTGAGCATTTTTGCAAATTGAGACTTTGTAATTTTCTGCTTTTTCATTTCTTGCTCTAATTGAAATGCAATGACCCTTTTGATAGCCTCAGCTGTGCATTCTTCGAGGATTCCCTCTTCTTTGAGGAAATCATCAAAATCTGATCCGGTGTGTTTATTTTTTTTCATTTTGATTCTCCCATAGCTTTAATCTTTTTAGAGCTAGTGCCTTCTCTTGAGGAAGCAGTTTATTAGTTTTCTTGATGATCCCGTGCAAAAGAATCATTTCGCCCGATTTAGCTACAAAGAGCACCCGAGCTATTCCATTCGGAATGGTGCTCCTTACCTCCCAAAGGCCTTGTCCTATATTTTTTACAAGAGGCATTCCTAAGGGCCAACCAAACTGAACAGTTTTGATATCATCCCCAATGGTTTTTCGTTCAATTTTCGTTAATTCTTTTAGCCATTCTTTGACCGGTTCTTTTCCGTTTTCAGTAGCAAAAAAGCGCACCCTCAGTTTCGGGACTAGCAACATATCGAGCCTTTTTTCTTGAGCGTATCAAAACTGATACATTCTGTCAACTAGGCATCTGGGCCTTCTTGTAGTATCCCTGAAAAAAATTGCCGTAATATAGCCGTAGTTGCTGATTCCCAAGGGTTGCCGTTGTTCACCTTTGATCGCCAACAAATCATAGAAAAAAGATCGAAGGTTTCCTATAGACTCGAGCTGTCTTGGGTGAACTTAGGTTGGTTGACCTGCTCCCCAAAAAATGGTCCAAAAATAATGCGAAAAATCCCATTCTAGAAGTTTTTAGAAACAAAGGGATTTTCGATGAAGAAAAGCAAATTTACGGAAGAGCAAATAGTTTTCGCTTTGAAACAGGCAGAAAACGGAACCATTATCGACGAAATTTGTCGCAAGCTTGGCATTTCGCAGGCAACATTTTACCAATGGAAGAAGAAATATGGTGGGCTGATGCCTTCCGAACTTCGACGGTTAAAACAATTGGAAGAGGAAAATCGTCGATTAAAGCAGCTTGTAGCTGATTTGAATCTAGACAAACACATGCTGCAAGAGGTGCTTTCAAAAAAGCTTTAAAGCCTGCTCTCCAACGCGAACTAGTCAAAGAGCTAGTTCTCGTTCATCGAGTGAGCGAAAGAAGAGCTTGTGCAGTGCTGCATATTCGCCGATCTATGCACCGTTACAAGTCAATTCGAGGAGATCAGGCATTTTTAGTTAAACGGGTCAAAGAAATCGCATCAATCCGTGTACGCTATGGTTATCGTCGGATTCACACTTTGTTGCAGCGGGAAGGGTGGTCCGTGAACCACAAAAGAATCTACCGTCTGTATTGTAAGGAAAGCCTGCAAATGCGATTGAAAGTTCCAAGGAAGCGTGCGAAGCATCGCTTGAACTGGCCCGGAGGGCGAAGTGAAGCGGCCTGCATGCCGCGAACCGGTCAAGTACAGAGAGCTCAATCTATTGAGCAATTAAACTGCCTGGCACGGAATTGATAACGGGAATGCTTTGTTCCCAGTTAAAAAAATTTGCCGGATCGTATTTTTGCTTTATTTTGATTAGGTGTCCTGCAAGATTGCCGTAGTAGGCCCAAAGATAATATTTTCCAAGGTCGTAATCGACGACATTTGCATAGCAGTAATTGGACACTTCATTAGGAATGTTTGCGAAAAAGTTTCTGCTAAGCGCTAATATTTGTGGCGTCTCCTCTTCAAAATCCCAAAAGTAGGCCTGATACCACCATCCAAATGCATTGCGAGGGAAAAATGCGGTTTGATTATCCGGTGTTTTTCCTCCTAAAGCATCGAACTCAAAATAAACCGTATAATCTGGATTGGTCGCATCGATTTTTTTAAAGAACTTGGTTATCTTCTTTGTCGTTTTCGAAGTGATGGGGTTCATCAAAATTCTGGACTTTGCCTTATTGAAAGGCTTTGTGCTCTCCCTCGCCCAATACGCTGAGGAATCGAGGTAACTCCCGGTGAACAGGGTAATGGTGGGGTTAAAGCGAAAGAAAGCACTTTGCCATTCCGTGAAAGGTGCTGAACCTAATTTAAGTCCAGATATACGAATCGTTAGCGGTGGAGATGTTGCAGGTGAGGCAGCGAGACTTCCTGGATGTCGGATTCCCAATATTGAAGAAATCGTATCGGGCAATGTGCCAACCCAGGATTGCCAGGCTTTCATCAAAGGAGCGATCAGGTCCACATCATACTCCCAGAGAAGCTCATAGTATGTAACCGTTGGAATGTATTGCATTTGAAACGTAAAGCCAAGGACGATTCCATAAGATCCGTTTCCACCTCCACGGAGAGCCCAAAATAGATCTGGGTAGCTGGATTCATTAACTTCGATCACTTCGCATGCGGCATTGACTAAAGTAATGCTCTTTACCGAATCGCAAGTCAGGCCGTAGGGGCGGGTTAGCAATCCTATGCCGCCCCCCAATGTCAGCCCTGTAATGCCTACTGTTGGGCATTCGCCGGAAGGGATAGCATAATCGATGAGACCAAGGGCATTGAGTACATCCAAGAGAAGGCAACCTGCTCCGATATAAACTTCTCCAGTTCCTATATTGGGTATTATAGAGTTAAAATTCGAAACATCGATCACATAGTCTGGGGATAGAGATCCCGGTTCAAAGCAATGACCTCCGGATCGGACCGCAAAAGGTAGGTTATATTGTTTCAATTGAGTCAGGACATAGACGACTTCATCATTTGTTGTAGGGGCAAAAATTGCCTGAGGAAAGACGACAAAGCGTTTATTGTAGTTCAGACGCTCAGTATTATATGTAGGACTTGTTGGGTATATTCCGTAAGGCAATCCTTGTAGCGAGGGAGGAATGTCACCCCAGAGTGCACACGTGTGGAAAAGCAAATAAAAGATTGTTCCTATATATACCGAAAATGATTCTAAAGTTGGGAATTTGCGCAACCGCCTTGCCCAATTCCCAACTTTTGAATCATCTTCGGCATAAGTGTTTTTTATCAGTTGGTTATACATAAGAGAGGTTCTCTCAATTAGGAAGGTTTGATTTTTGAATATTAAAATGCGCAACCTATGCCGAGATTGATGCTATATGAAATCCACTTTCCAGAAGCTATCACCTTAGTTGTAGAAGGAAATCCATTTGCAGAAAAGAAAGGACTGGTCAGATGGCCATCCCTTGCGTTCCAATGCTGATATTTGAACCAAGCCCCCAGTTCCCATCGAGTGCAAAACAAGTAGGCTCCATTTAAGAAAAAGACATTGCCGTGGGCACCATTAGCTTTTGTATAAGTCTTGTATCCTTCTACCCCTGCGATGTAGCCTACGGGGATAGAATGATTTGCAGTGTAGTGGGCAAAATGGAATTCGTATCCAGTTTTGGCTTTCCAATGGCGCCAAATATAAGCCAAATCGATTCCTATCCAAGCCCCTTTCCATATCGTAGTCGTCATATAGCCATTTCCATAAAGGGGAGCGTCTTCAAAGGGTGCGCCGCTGGGATATGATATTTGGCCGTGGCTTGTATCTATTTTTTGCTTGTCGAAGGCGTAGCCGCCAGAAAAACTAAAGTTCCAATGTTTCCAATCGACAAGATATCCTGCACCAATCTGAAAGTCGTAGGTGTGGACATCGTTGACCTCCGCCCTGCCAATTTGTTTTTGGGAATAGCCTTGGATGGTTTCGCGTAGATGGGGGTTGGCTATGTTCCAGCCCCAAAAGGCAAATCCGGAGAGATAAAAGTTATGAAAACGCGAACCTCCCTGGAAATGTTTGTGAGAGAAAGGCGACATCAAAAAACGGGCATTCATCCCGACTTGCCAAATCGAAATATTATTGATTTTGATTTCATCTGTTTGATCCACTTCAGGAGGCACTAATTCTAAGGTGTTTTTGCGCTGCAGGCTGTCATTGCGATAACCGGTGTTGAGTTCGAGGTCTGTTCTAACATCGAAAGCGAAAAGATCGGCGCAGCTAGATAAAAAGATGAGATGAATGCATAAGACTAAAGATTCTAGATAAATCGATGTTTTAAGGGAAGATTTCATCCCGGTGACAATAAAATTTTCTGATTATCAGGGCAAGCTTAGAGTGTGTCCTCGCCAGGGAAATGCATGAAGGGTATATCTTTCCAATTCATTCCCCTTGCGCGATGAAACCTGGGACACCCGTCTTCACCACTTTATTGAGCCTTTCCCTAGTCTGAATGCGACTGATTTCATTAAACGTGTCTTCAGGGAGGACGGAAATATCAAAATTCTCTCTCGCACGAGCCACAGTTTTGGGTGTGGTAAGCACAGCGGTGCCGCGCTGCACTGCCCATGCTAGCAGCACTTGTGCTGGCGTCTTTCCAACTCGTGCGGCGATCTTCAAAATGACTGGATCTTCGAGCAGCCCTGGGTGCATTCCATGACCTAATGGCGCGAAGGCCAATAACACTATACCTTTTTTCTTGCAGAATTCCAAAAGCTCCGTTTCCGGCAGATACGGATGGGCTTCGACCTGGACCACGGATGGCTTGATTCGTGCAGATTCGTAGATGGGCAGCAGTTCGTCCAAGCTCATGTCCGACAGTCCGATGGCCCGGCATCTGCCGTGGTCCACAAGACTTTCCATTGCTCTCCAGGTATCGATCAATGTCACTCCTTTGTCGTAGATGACATTGCCGTTTTTATCTCGTGGGTCCTGATCGTCCCCCGGTTGAAATGCAAAAGGAGTGTGAATGAGATAGAGATCCAGATAACTGAGACCGAGTCTGTCGAGACTCGCATTGAAGGCGGGTTCGACACGCTCGGGCCGATGATTGGTGTTCCACAACTTTGTGGTAACAAAAATGTCTGCGCGCGAGATTCCCCCAGCGGCAAGCCCTGCTCGCAACGCCTCGCCTACCTCGCGCTCATTCTTGTAACGCTCTGCACAATCGAAATGTCGAAACCCGGCCTCGAGCGCGGCTTTGGTCGCGGCCTTGGTCTCGGCTGCGCCGGGAATCAGGGTGCCGCAGCCGAGTGCGGGTATAGAGCCGCTTCCGTTGTTGAGCGCAATTCTAGTTAGCCGAAGATCGGAAGATGCAGCCATGAAAACTCCTTTCTGTTGTTTCGGTCTTACATATAGCATTGATCAATATATATTGTCTGGCTACGGTTAGGTTTGTTGTTCAGAAGGAGGTAAACAATGTCGCGTCGTGTTGTGATCGTCACTGGGGCCAGCCGGGGAATCGGCGCGGCGACGGTTTTGGTTCTCGCCAAAAGCGGGTTCCGAGTGGTCGTCAACTATCGTTCCAGTGCCAAAGAAGCAGAAGAGATAGTGACGGCTATCGGAAAGGTTGGTGGGGAAGCCATGGCGATACAAGCTGATGTCACGGTACCAAACGATGTCACCCGCATGGTGCGTGAAACCGAACAACGGTGGGGTGGGGTCGATGTGCTCGTGCACAACGCCTTGATCCCTTTTGATGTCACCTCTTTCGCCAATCTCAGTTGGGAACAGCTTGGCGGCAAGTTGGACCGCGAACTTCATGCCGCTTTCCTCATGACCAAAGCAGTTGTTCCAGGGATGCTGTCCCGCAATTATGGCCGCCTAGTGTATCTGAGTACAGGGTTGTCGCGCAAACCTCGCAACGGAATGATCGCGCTGGGTACCGCCAAGGCGGCGCTAGACCAGTTTGTTCGATACATTGCCCTCGAGCTTGCGCCGCACGGGATCACCGCGAATCTTGTCGCGCCGGGTACGGTGGGTGGAACAAAGACAACGCAGAAGTTAACTGCTGAAGAGGTTCAGAAACTCGGCTCAACCAATCCTATGGGGCGGCTTGTCAGTCCCGAAGAGGTTGCCAAAACGGTGTCGTTTTTCGCAAGTGACGATTCTGGTTTCACCACCGGCCATTATTTTTCAGTCAATGGCGGCCTTGACATGGATTGAAGCATTCAGCAAGAGGTTTTGAACATGCACACTATCGACCTGGCTTATGTTGGCCGCGGTGTCCACGAGGAAATGGTCGCCTATGTTGCCGACCAGGAAGGCTATTACGAGGATGAAGATGTCCACGTCGCCATCCGCGACGGGATCAAATGGAAAACAGAGCGTCTGCGCCGCGGCGCGACGATCGGTCTGGGCCGGACTTTATTGTCGCGGCTGACTGATGGCATCGACTGGAAAGTGCTCAGCGTCAACACCCATCGTCCGCTATTCTGGTTTCTCGGCAGCGCTGGTGTGAGATCCATGGCGGATCTTCGCGGGCGCCGGCTGGCGGTCCACGCCGCCCACACGGCTCCCGGCTGTTTCGCTCGGATCGTCCTGCGCAAGCACGGCCTGGATCCCGACCGCGAAGTAGAATGTCTGGCGCGAGCTCCGGGTGACTACCAGATGGACTTGCGACGCCTTCGGGATGGCTCCATCGACGCCGCCTTTGTAGGCAGCACGTTCTCGCCCGAACAGGTCGCCGAGGAAGAAGGGTTTCACCTGCTGGCCTGGGTCGGCGATCACTTCCAGATCCCTACTGTGGGCATCGTCGTGGACCCCGCGCATATCCCACTGGACAGCCCTGCGTTGCAAGCGCTTGTGCGGGCCAACCAGCGGGCCCTCCTGACGATCGCCGAACAACCCGACTTGGCCGTCAACTACATCGCGTCGTTCCTCAACCGATTGACGCGCGATGAAGCGAAGCAGTATTACGAACGCTACATCGGCCCGTACTACACCCGAGACGGTAAGGTGGACCTCAAGGTCGCGCAGCAAGGAATCGACGCGGTCGCGGCTGAACTCGGCGTCGCTTCAGCCCCCGCCGAAAAGATCTATCAGACGGCCTAGGGCTCTGGGCGTCAAAGCCCGTATAATCGACGATCGCAAGAAGGTCATTTCGTTTGAACTTACTTAATATTGAATGTGATTGAGAATCGATCAGATATTGACTGTTTCAGTTTGTAACTTTTCTAAAAATGAAATTTATTGATAAGCAATAGCTTCTTGGATAAATGTGAGTTTTAGAAAGAGGTAATCTGATGACTCTAAAAAAACCTCAAGAATCTTATCATCCGCCTGAGCCAATCCGCGGCAAAGTAGGTGCGTCGCTTTTATTAAAGAGCGATGGGCTTGGTGTATTTTGCCTAGTGGTGTCCATGAGACACCGCGGGGGCAAAATAGCGAACTTCTTCGCAGCACCAAGAAATTAAACCGAGAAAATGATATTTCTCGACCAAAGTTGATCTTTTGATCAGAAATGATCAAGTTTGATTAAGTTTTGGAGAGCGGAAATCGGAACAACATTATACCCGAGTTGATTCAAGGCGCCGCAAATAGATTCTCGCGAAGAGGGCTGTATGTATATATATCTTTGCCGATGATATTTAAAATCGTTATAACAAAAAAGGATGAAACGCAAAATTACTTCCGACCTTTTTTTAGTTGTGCTCGCGATTTGCCTCTGTGTTGGCTTTTCAAGCTATTTGGGCCAATTCTTCGGCCCTTTACGCGAAAAGGTCGATATCGATCTGTCTTTGGCGCATTTGCCGCAGTACACGTTTTTTTCCTTCGCGCGCGGCTTTGCGGCCTATATTTTGTCGCTGGTCTTCGCCATCGCGATCGGCTTTTTGGCGGCTAAGGATAAGTTTGCGGAGAGGGTGCTTATCCCGCTCATCGATATTTTTCAAAGCATTCCCTTTTTGGGCTTTTTGCCAGGATTTGTGCTCTTGTTTCTGGCGATTTTCCATCACAGCAACATGGGATTGGAACTCGCCGCGATCCTGCTCATGTTCACTGCACAGGTGTGGAACATGGTCTTTGGCGTTTATCATTCAATCCGTACTGTCCCCTTGGAAAAGAACGATTGCGGCACCGTTTATCGCTTCAGCACTTCGCAGCGACTGCGATGGATCGAGCTTCCTTGCACCGTACAAAGCTTAACTTGGAATAGCATCATCAGCATGGCGGGCGCTTGGTTTTTGCTCATGGTCAATGAAGCTTTTACGCTCAGAGGTAGGGATTTCCGACTTCCTGGGCTCGGTTCTTACATGAGCGTGGCGGCGTCGAATGAGGATGTTCCGGCCATGATAGCGGCGATCATTGCGATGGTCCTGCTAATCGTGGCGATCGATCAGTTTCTGTGGAGGCCGCTGATTGTTTGGTCTCAGAGATTTCGTCTCGAAGAGGCAAGCGCTCCTCTTGAAACCCATTCTTGGTTTTTAAACGTTTTAAAAAACTCCTATTTCATCGGCCTTATCCGCGGCCAACTCCACCGTCTAGGCAGGTGGCTCCAAAATAGGAAAAACAAAGAAATAAAAACATTCAACTTCCGCCTCACGATCAAAGCAATCAGCAAAATCGTTGTCATCACCCTACTTGTCCTCCTTGGCATCGCCGCTATTTATGTTTTCGAACTGATAAAAAATGTCACCTTGGACCAGTGGCTGGACCTGGGCAAAATGCTGGCGATGACGTTTGCCCGTGTTGTGTTCTGCGTCGTGATTAGCATCGTTGTCATGGTTCCTCTCGGCATCGCCGCATGCGCCGTGGAAAAAAGAGCGCGGGTGTTGCAGCCGATCTTGCAAATCGTCGCTTCTTTTCCGGCGACACTGCTTTTCCCTGTTTTTATCTTGATTTTTGTGCTTTTTAAAATTCCGCTGGGCATCGGCAGCATTGTCCTGATGCTCATGGGCACACAGTGGTATGTTCTCTTCAATGTCATGGCCGGAGCAAAAGCGATCCCATCGGATTTAAAAGAGATGACGAGCAGTTTTCAATTTTCGGGCCGCCATCGCTTTTTTTCTTTGCAGCTACCGGCGATCGTGCCTTACCTGATCACAGGAGTGGTGGCGGCCTCTGGAGGGGCTTGGAATGCTAGCATTGTGGCGGAGTACGTGACTTATAAGCACCAGGTTTGGACGACACCGGGTATTGGCTCGGCGATCAGCATGGCGGCGCAAAACAACGACTATCCTCTTTTAGCGGCGAGCATTCTCGTCATGATGGTTGTTGTTGTGATCATCAATTACCAGGTTTGGCTCAGGCTCTATCATTACTCGGAAAAACGGTTTGCGCTTAATGTCTAATCACAATGAGCCTCTTTTTGAGGCAAAAGAGATCAGTAAGGATTTTCCCTCGCCGCACGGTCAAACGCTGCACGTCTTGGAGAAAATCGATTTAGCGGTTTATCCGGACGAGGTCGTCGCGATCATCGCCGCATCTGGGGGCGGAAAGTCCACACTTCTGCGGATTTTGGCGGGCTTGATCCCGCCAACAAAAGGTCAAATCCTCTATCAGGGCCAAGAACTTCATGGGCTTATGCCGGATAGTGCGATGGTCTTTCAGAGTTTTGCCCTGCTTCCTTGGATGACGGTGAAACAAAACATTGAGACAGTATTGAAGGCCGCGCGGTTTTCTGTTGAGGAGATGGAGAAAAAGACCCAAGAGGCGATTGCGATGATCGGGCTTGCCGGCTTTGAGGAGGCTTATCCCAAAGAGCTTTCTGGAGGCATGAAGCAGCGGGTCGGGATTGCAAGGGCGCTCGTGCGCAATCCTAAAATTCTTTTCATGGATGAGCCTTTCAGCGAACTGGATGCGTTTACTGCAGAGGCGCTGCGAACGGAGTTGATCAAAATTTGGGCGAATAAGGAAATCAATTTAAGCTCCATCGTACTCGTTTCCCACGATGTGCAAGAGGTCTCCTTTATGGCCGATCGGATCTTGGTGCTCAGCCCAATGCCGGCGACAGCCCATGCGGTGATTGAAAATAAAATCCCAAGACCCAGGGACTATCATTCCCCTGAGTTTTTAAGCTTGGTCGAACAGCTGCACGACACCTATGGGCGCATTAAGACGCCGGAAAAGGCCAAACCTGCTCCCAAAAGAGATAAGATCGGTCCGCTGCTGCCGGTGAGCCTCGATGAGATCGTCGGTCTTTTACACTACTTAAGTGCGCGGGGCGGCTCCAAAGACATCTTTAAAATTGGGGCCGAGAGCCATCAGCATTTCGACAAAGTGACTGTTGTCTTGCAGGCAGCAGAACTTTTAGATTTTATTGAAATTTTGCATCGAACGGTCTCTCTAACAAAAAAGGGCAAAGAGTTTTTGAAGGCAAATGAAGAGAAGCGCAAAAAAATCTGGAAAGAGCAGCTGCAGGTGATCCCGCTATTTGTCAAGGTGTGCGACCTATTGAAAAAAGCTCCGAACCACACATTGGACAGAGAGCATTTGATCACTTTCTTAAATAAGGAGCTTCCCTATCAAGACGCCAGCGAACAGCTGTACGCGCTTGTTCGCTGGGGCCATTATGGAGAGCTGTTTGCCTATCATAGAAAGAGCAAACAGCTATCGCTTACAGATTAGTTTTCTCGCCTCTTGCAGTATACGCCTGTCCGCCTTGCTGCTGGACCATCTGCGCAAAAGGTTTGAAGTTGCCTTCGGGGTTGTGCGCTTTGCCGTCGTTCATGTCTTCTAGCACGGCGAAACCGACGTACTTGAAGCAGCCTTTGAACTCTAGCTCCCCCACATCTCTGAACAGCTCTGCAATGTGCTTAGGAGGGTTGGCAAACGCCCCGCATCCCAATGCGCCGAGGATAAGAGTGTCGTGGCCGTTGTCATAGGCAGCCTGGTAGATCGTGCGGACCTTTTCGCGTGTCCAGTGCAATTCCTCGCCTTGGAGGCGCGGGCCGCTTGGATTGGAATAGTCGAGGTTAGGCTTCTCGTAAGCGGCAAAGCTCGCCACAGCCATCGGCATCGGTACATCGTAAAATTGATAGTCATTCTGCATTCCCATGCGGATGATGAGCACTTGCGGCGTGTAGAGGCCGCCAGCGCGTCCTGCATTCTCTTGCTTGTGGAGCGGATAAAATTCCCTCTGCTGGACCCCGTGCTCTTTATTCACAGCAGGAGCGAGGCCTGTGCAGCGGCACAACTCTTCTTCTTGCGTCCCTCTGTGTGATTTATAAGCCCCCCCGAATTTATACGAGTTTGCCAAATTCAAGACGAGCACATTGCCGCCGTGGAAACTCAAGTCATAGGCCATCTCGACGCAATTTTGAGAGCGTACTTCGAAGATCGTCTTTTCAAAACGGGGTTTTCTAGGCTCATGAGATCCCGCATCGCGATAAACGCGCGTTTGCTCAGTGGAAATCTTGAGATGCTCTTTTAAATTGTGCGTTTTGCCATCGCGGGAAGTATATTTTCCATCTTTGAACAAATCGACCGTTTCGCTCGCGACCTCAACGCACCTGCGATCGAGGCGCAGTACGTTTTGTTCTGAGAGAAATTTTTGATCGGTGAGATACCTCGGCAAATCCTGCATAATCCATTGAATCGCTTTCCCATTGTGCTGCGAATTGAACTCGAACGCTCCGTTGGGATGGACATTGTGAAAAGCGACGTAGCCGAAATTGTCATCGGCGATGTGGGCAAGGTGATTTTCTTTTGTAGGGCGACCGTAGGCCTCCCAAACTTTTCCGTAAATGCAGTCGGCGATTTTTGGATAGACGATAGCAAACAGTAGGAATCTCTCAAAGGCCGTTACGTTATCGCCGATTGCGAACAGTTGGGCGATCTCTAACAGTCGCATTTGAGGAGTGGAAGCGTTGAGTAAAATTGCTTCGGCCCTTTCCGTATCGAGCGCAGAGAAAAAGAGCTCTTTTTTGCTGCTGATTTTTTGAGGGTAGCCCTTTAACTGCCACAAATTTTCATAGATTTTTTCAACAACCCACGGGAATTCCGTTTCCATTTCTTTAAAAGCTGCCAGAGCCTCTTGGGTGCGGTGCGTTCTGAATAGGTGGGCAGGTATTCTTTGCTGGACAGGCGCTAGGCTCCGCACTTTTTGGAAAAGGGGGTTGAGCTGTTTTTGCACGACCTGGGAAACTTTCTCTTTCTCGGGGCCGACCATCGAGTTTTGAATCTGTTCGAACTGAAATTGACAGTTGCGGACTTTTGTCAGAAAGTCGGCATGAGTCGCAGGGTCGCTTTTTAAAAGGGCCTTTTTTTCTTTGTATTCTTGTTTCAGAGCTAATAGATTGTAAAAAATATTTTGAGAATCTGGGGTTAGAGCTTGAGCCATATTTACTCCATTATTAATTTGATAAATATTTTACAATCTATGTAAATTAAACATAAAGCAAATAAATTAATTTAATTGAATGTAATTAATTTGTTGAGCATAACCTTGGGCTAAACGCGGTTTTATGACTACAAACATGGCTGTTTCTTCGGTGCAAACATCTTGGCTCAATTGGGCGCAGCGCCCTGACTCCACCAAAGAAGGCATCGATAAGTCGCACGCGCATCTCAAGAAAATGAATGTGAGCGGGTGGGGCGTGCACAATGGTGACGCATCGTATTCCCTCGCCGGAGTCTTCGAGCTGCCGCTCTTGAAAAAAACGATTTTGGACGCTTACCCAACGCGCAAAGAATTCTACGTCCTCGATATCGGAGCGGGCAATTTCCAATGGAACCAGGCTGTTGCCGAGTTCATCGAAGCGCAGAATGACCTTCCCAAAGACATTAAGGTCCACATCATCGGCATTCGCGGAGAAAGGGGACGGCATGTCTATGAGACCGATCGCTGCAAAATTTACAATTTAGGGGCTTTCAAAGTCGAAGAGCTGTTTGCCAAATTCAAAGAAGAAGGGCTCGATCTCGTCGGCAAACTCGATATCGTGATTTCTCGATGGTGCTTTCGGCATTTGAACGACCCGGTCGGAACGCTTCAGCAGATCTTCAATTTATTACGGCCAAAAACAGGGTATCTGATCCTCGATGGATTTATTTTCTTGCGCAACGAAGAGAGTATGAATGGAGGAATCGATTTCAATCACTCCATGACCCAGCTCTTGATCGATATGAAGATCCCTTTCTTGACGCAAAGCATCCAATTGATGCGTTCGTTAAATCAATTCATCATAAGACGGCCCGATGCCACTGAATGCCGGATCCCGATGAGTTACGTCGATACCGAGTGTGTCGGGGACGGATGGCAAATCGGCTCGCAAAACGTCACGCGCTTCCAACGGAAGCCGCAGCCCGAGGACAAGGAAGAATTTCGTTTATATGGCGATTCTCAGATCTTGAGCGGCGACAAACAGCTGTATGAACATCTGAAACAAAATGGAGTACTGAACCGCGACAACCTCACGTGGAGCCCGCTTTATACAAAGGACGAAAATCTTGTACAGCCTCTTTTGCATAAGGCGACTGTGGAAAACGATGCGGACAAAGCGCAAGATCTGCTCGAGCAAGCCAACGATATCAACGAGTCAAATTCGGAGGGGAGCACCCCTTTGCATTTGGCGATCCAAAATGGATATTTCAAGCTGTTTCAAACTCTTCTAAATCGAGGGGCAAGGATCGATCTCTACGATGGCAAGTGCCGCGCAGTGCTTCACACTGCCGCGGTGTTTGATAAATCGGGTCTGTTTTTGCAAGACTTATTCGATGCGGGAGCTGACATTAATGCTAAAGGTTACCCGGGAAAATCTGCGCTTAGTTTAGCCATCCAAGCGAAAAATCTGCGCGCTGTGGAATTTTTGATTCAGAAAGGCGCAGAAATTTCAGCGGCTGATGGGAAAGAACTTAAAGAGCGCGCCTTTAATCCTCTTCATCAAAAAGGAATTGTGCCTTTCATACCTGTAGGAGGCGGCTACTCGGAGGTCCACCATTGGATCATGGTCGGCCACTTAGTTGTGCTCCGCTACCCTGGAGAAGGCGGCATCATGTACCACTATCCCAATGAGTACAATAAAACTCTCAAGCGCATTGAGATCGATATTAATCCAGAGTCGCGTTTGCTTGCAGACGGCGAATGGCCCAGTTTTCTCAAAGAAGCTGGTTACGAATATGTCCGCTTCGATAAAGATAAAGTCGCCAAAATCGGCTGCAGTGAAACCGAAAAATACACATTCGGTTACGAAGTTTAATTGCTCTTAACTCCTCCGCCATTTATCCTATTCGCCCAATAACGTTTAGGAGGTCTTATGAGTTTAAAAGCCGTTTCAAACTCTTCTCAAACATATCTCGATTGGACACAGCGCCCAGCTGATTTGCAGAAAAAAATTAGCGATGACTTCGCCAAGCAAGAAAAAAAAGATGGCTGCGATTCCTCTCTTGAAATGCTAGACGAGCAATTCGGCCTTTTCAACCTCGATGAGTATCGGCTGTTAAAGCCAACGATCCTGAAGGCTTATCCCGCTCAAAAGGTGTTTAATGTCTTGCACCTTGGCGCCTATAATTTTACTTGGAGCATAGCCATGTCGAAATTCCTTGAAAGGCTAACCGATCTCCCCCCAGACATAAAAATTAATATCTATGCCATTCGAGGGGAAAAGCATTTGGGGGAGCGGATTGTTCAGACTGACCGTTGCACAATTTATAACCTGGGGGCATTCAAGGTTGAAGAGCTATTTGCCAAATTCAAAGAACTTGGATTTGATCTTGAAAACAAAGTCGACCTCGCCATTTCTTTTAGGTGTTTTCGCCGCTTGAACGATCCTGTAGGAACACTTGTGCAAACCTACAATTTGCTCCGGCCGAAAAGCGGGCGGCTGTTCATCGATGGATTCTATTTCTTATGCAACAATGAAACAATTGAGTCGCCCAATGACAATCACCGCATGACCCAGCTTTTCTTAGATATAAAAGCCCCATTCCTCACGAAAAAATTTGATCTCATGCACAGCTTGAATCTCTTTATGTTAAAAAGACCCAACGATGAACCTTGCCGCCTGCCGATGAGTTACTCGGAAATCTATCATTTGAAGAACGAACAAGAGGTATTGCAATTGCAGACGGCCTCTTCTTTCACCCGTTTTAAGAGGAAGCCTCAATCTGCGGATCGAGAATTGTTCACTCTTCCTCACCACTACAATATCGTGAGCGGGGATAAGTCGATGTTTGACGAGTTGTATCGAATTGAAGGGCTTTTCTTTAGGAGTCAGCTCGACTTATGGAGTCCTCTTCAAGCGAAAGACGAACATTATGTTTGGACGCCGCTGCAAACCGCTGTAGCGAGTGGCGAGTACGATCAACTGGTCAAGCTCCTAGAGGAAGGAGGCAACGTCAATGAGATATGCAGCCACGCCAGCTGGAAAAATACCGCTTTGCATCTATCCGTCCAAAAAATGGGGGCAGAGGGAGAGAAGCGCTATGAGATTTTCCAACTGATTTTGAACCGTGGCGCAAACGTCAACGCTCATAATTTCAAAGGACGTACGCCTCTGTATGAGGCGATCACTTTGAGGAACGATCGCGCCTTTCAGGATTTGATCGCTGCAGGAGCATATATCCATGATCAATGCCCAAGCGTTCTGAGTGTCGCCATCAATGTTAAAAACATGAGCGCTGTAAAGTTCTTCATCCAAAATAAGGTTGAAATGAGCGCTGCGGATCAGACAAAACTACAAGGCCCTGCTTTTATCGACCTTCGCGAGTTTTTGCTTGAACAGGAAGGCATCTCTAAAGAAGCGTGGCAAAAACAAAGACAATAAAGGAGTATTCATATGAGTTTAAAAGCAGTTTCCAATTCAACATCCACCTACCTCCATTGGAATGATCGGCCACTAGAACTGAGCAAAGCAGCCGACCGATTTCATGAATCCCAGGCAGAAGCGACTGAGCCCCATATCATGGGGATGACGGGAGAAGAGTATCTCGGTCTCTGCAATTTGCATGAGTTTAGGATCTTGAAAAAAATGATCCTCGCAGCGTACCCCGCCCAAAAAACGTTTAACACATTGCATATTGGCGCCATTGATTTTCGATGGAGCAGGGCGTTTGTCAATTTCATTAAAGAGCAGACCGATTTGCCGAAAGACATTAACATCTGCATCTTCGGCATAAGAGCGGAAAAATATTTAGGTGCCCGCACCTTCGAGGTCGACCGCTGCAAAGTCTTCAACCTCGGGACGTTCAAAATCGAAAACCTCTTTGCCAAGTTCAAAGAGGAAAAGTTCGACCTTGAAAACAAAGTCGATCTCATCGTCTCCCAATGGTGCTTTCGTCGTTTGGCTGATCCTACAGGAACACTTGAGCAAACTTTCAATTTGCTGCGCCCTAGAACAGGAATTTTGCTCATCGATGAGTTCTTTTTCCTACGCAATGAGGAAACGTTGAAGAATGATTCCAATCGGCGTATGGCCCAGCTCTTTTTAGATATGAAAGTTCCCTTCCTGATTAGATACTTTGGTCTCAGTTATTCTAATCATCATTTTATCGTGAGACGGCCCGATGAAAATCCTTGCCAGATTCCGATGAGTTACTTGGGAACTTCTGACCCAGCAGGATACGGTGGCATTCTATCTGGAACTGTCACACGCTTTAAGAGAGAGCCTCAACCAGGCGATGGGGAAAGTCCTCGTATGCAGCATTCTTTAAACTCTGACCATTTTGTCGGCGACAAGCCGCTGTTTGACTGGTTGAAGAGCGACCAAGAGATGTTCTTTAGCGAAGGGGATTTCTGGAGGCCGCTCCTATCCAAAGACGAGCATTTAGCAAGGCCCGCATTGCAGCGCGCTGTCGCTGAGAGTGATGAGAGTCGAGTCGTTGAACTCCTCGATCGAGGCGCCAATATCAATGAAACAGGCCATTACGGCTACTGGGGAAATACCGCTTTGCATGTTGCCATACTAAAAGTCGGGGGAGGCCATGAGAAATGGTTCAATATTTTCCAGCTGCTCTTGAAACGCGGCGCGAACGTCAATTTGTGCAATGGCCAAGGGTACACCGCTTTGCACGAAGCGCTCTATTCGGAAGACAGGGTCTTCCAGGCCCTCATCGACGCCGGCGCAAATATCAATTTTAGCGCTTGGGGCCATCCCAGTGTGATCCAATGCGCCATCCGAGCGAAAAATCAATTCGCCATTAAGATTTTGATGGAGAAAGGGGTAAAACTCTACGAAGATGACAGGCAAGATCTTGAGGCTTTAGGCTTGTTGCAGCCAAAAGAGGAGCTTCCCAGTCAAAAAAGCAGGATAAAGAACATCACTGTGGACAATGCAGATTCGCAGTGACCAGGGCGCGCAGCGCCTCTAAAAGAGGCGCTATTCCTTCTCTGTTCAGCGCAGAGATGGGAAAAAGCGTCTCTTTTGGGAAGGGATACTTCTGATAAAAGTTCTTCAAGTGCTCTTCGGCACCTTCCTGGTCGATCTTATTCAGTGCGACGAGAAAAGGCTTCTCGAGGATTTCTGGATGGTAGGCCCTGATCTCGTTTTGCAGCACCTGAAAATCGTCGAAAGGATCCCTGCCCTCAAAGCCGGACACATCGATAACAAAGAGAAGGGCCGACGATCGCTCGATATGTCTCAAAAAAGCGAGGCCGAGGCCTTTGTTAAGATGGGCGTTTTCGATGATCCCCGGAATATCGGCGACAAGTATCCGCGAAAAATCGGGGTATTGGACATAGCTTAAATTGGGGTGGAGCGTGGTGAAGGGGTAAGCGCCGATCTTAACGGGCACATAGGTGATTTTCGACATGAGCGTTGATTTGCCGGCGTTGGGCATGCCGATCAGGCCAACATCGGCGATCAATTTGAGCTCTAGCTCTACCTCGCGCCCCTCGCCATCGGTGCCAGGAGTGCAAATGTTCGGGGCCTGGTGGGTAGGGGATTTGAAGCAATGGTTGCCCTTTCCCCCTTTTCCGCCTTTGCAGATCAGATATTCTTGGTTGAGGTCCGTGAAATCAAAGAGCACTTCCCCGGAAGACGCGTCCTTGACGAGCGTGCCACAGGGAACTGTCAAAACTAAGTCTTTGCCGTTGCGCCCCTTCTGTAAATTTCCAGCGCCTGGCATGCCGTTTTCGGCGTTGATCAGGCGGCGGTTGCGAAAACCCTCTAGCGAGAGGACATGGCTGTCCGTCTTGAGGACGATCGAGCCCCCTTTTCCGCCATTTCCGCCGACAGGCCCACCCTTAGGGATATATTTCTCCCGTCTCCAGGCGACGACGCCATTGCCGCCTTTACCGGCGCGAAGAGTGATTTTCACAGAATCGACAAACATTTTTTTTAGTTTCCCAAATAAAAAGCCCCTGAAACCAGGGGCAGGATTCTTACACTACTTTTCTTACGCTTGTGGAACAATAGCGACGTAGGTGCGGTCGGCTTTGCGGTAAGCGACAATGCCGTCGATGAGAGCGTAGAGGCTGTCGTCGCGTCCGACGCCGACATTCTTAGAAGGACGCCACTTCGTGCCCCGTTGTCTCACGAGGATGCTCCCTGCGGTGACAAATTGCCCGCCTGTCGCTTTGATGCCTAAACGCTGTGCTTTGGAATCGCGGCCGTTGCGGGTCGAACCCTGACCTTTCTTATGTGCCATATAGTTTCTTCTCCTTAACCGATGATCTCAGTGATTTTCACGCGGGAATAACGCTGCCTATGGCCGACTTTGCGGCGGAAGGGTTTGCGCTGTTTGTATTTGAAAGCAATTTCCTTAGGGCCTTTGACTTCCTGCATGAGTTCGCCTTGAACCGAGGATTTTGCCACATGGGGGCTGCCGATTTTGACCGATCCCGCATCATTGACAAAAAGCACATTGGTAAATTCTACTTTTTTGTCATCTTTTGCATCGAGCAGCTCAACATCGATCACATCGCCCTTTTCAACTCGGTATTGTTTTCCGCCAGTTTCAATAATCGCGTACATTTGACCTCCTGGAGTGATTATTCGCACCATATTCTGGGCATGGTAGAGGAAAGAAAGCATAATAAGAGATGAAGAGATTCAAAGTCAAATCCAAAATCCAGTTATGCAGAAATCTTGTTTTTGTCAAATTTTTATTTACTGGTAATTAGCGGGTTGAGCTTAAATTCAAATAAACTAAATTGATTAATAATTAAATTGTAATTATTATAAAAATTAACTGGTTCCTTGAAAGGGTCTAGAGGCGAGTACATCCGATGAAACCGTTTAATAAAAGGCTGAACAAGCGCAAAGCGTCTAAAGTGACGCTGAAGACCCACCGTAAGCACAGCCATCCGCCGCTGCAAGACGAGATCAAGGAGGCGTCGAATGGAATGACTTCCATACGCCCGGAAGACATTAAACTTCATCAACATTATTAATTCTAGAGGGAGGGGTTATGCGTAAAAGAAAAATGAAAAGGTCCAAAACGAAAAAACCAATGAGATCTTCCAAAAACGGCGCCTGGAAAAGCTTTTGGAACCGCTATTGCAACATGTAATAGTTTATCTTGCTTGGCGTCTCTTAAATAAGCTCAAGACGTAAAAGGCCGCTGCGACGAGGGAGATGGTCGCCCCTGGGGGCCAATTCAGCTCATAAGAGAGGAACATCCCCGATAGCGTAAAGAACACGCCCAGCAGGATCGCAATTCCCATCATGCGCACAAGCGTCGAAGTGAATGTCCCTGCGATGGCCGCTGGAATCGCGAGCATGGTGATGACGAGGATGGCGCCGACGACTTGAATCAATAGAACGACAGCGACGGCCACAAGGCAGAGCAAAAGAAGATAAAGCGAGTGGACGGGTACTTTTTGCAGCTTCGACTGCGTCTCGTCGAAGCAAATGGCCAGAAAGCGGCGGTAGAAAATAGCGACCGCCGCGGCGATCAGCACATCGAGGGAAAGCAGCAGTGCAAGGTCGCTATGGCTTACCCAAAGAATATTCCCGAATAAAAAATTCGTTAGCTCGACGTTATATCCCGGTGTCAGGGCGATGAAGATCACCCCGATCGACATCCCCGTCGCCCAGATCGCGGCGATCACCGTGTCCTCTCTTTCTTTATATCTCAAATGAATCCAGCCCATCAAAAGGGCCGAAAGCAACCCTGCGGCAAGCGCCCCCTGAAGCGGCGTCAAAAACTCCAGACCATAGGTGCGTCTCAGCCACAGAAAGAAGCCCATGCCACCCAAAACAGAATGCGCAATGCTTCCGCTCATCGAAACGATCCTCTTAACCACGACAAACGATCCGATGATCCCGCTGGCAAACGAGGCGGCGACGCCAGCGGCTAGGGCCATCAGGAGGAATGGGTTTTCGAAAAGGGCCTGAAAAAAAGTCATAAAGAAAAATGCCCCTTGGACGTTAAAGGGGTATGGTACAGCCCCAGGGCGAAATGCTCGCAAACCTCTTTTGCTTTTAAGGCAGTCACTTGCCGCTGGACGCAGAGTAGTTTTCCCACTTTGTCGACGATCGTTTGAAGATCGTGGGTCACCATGAGGATCGTCATCGTCTTATTGAGCTCTAAAAGCTGCGCGTAGATGCTTTGCTGCGCCTCCACATCGACATTGGCTGTCGGCTCGTCGAGAAGTAGAGCGCCTGGCTCGTCGACGATCGCCCGCGCGATCAGCACCCGCTGCGCCTCTCCCCCCGAAAGGGTCCCAAACGAGGCTTTGGCCTTGTGGATTAGCCCCACTCGCTCTAACGCAACCACGGCTTTTCGCTTGGCATCGGCAGGATAAGCGCCCAGCCACGAGAGCTTCCCCAGCATGCCCATCATCACCACTTCGAGCGCAGAGATGGGAAAATCGCGGTCAAAATGCATCGCCTGAGGAACATAGCCGACCTGTTGCCGCGTCTCCTCCGGAGGGCGGCCGAACAACAGCACTTTGCCCCTTTGAGGGCGAAGCAGTCCCATCATCAGCTTTAAGAGCGTCGTCTTCCCGCCGCCATTCGGCCCGAAAATGCCGACAAATTCGCCTTGCAAAATTTCCAGATTGACGTTTTCTAGGGCTGGAGCGCCGTCATATTGATAGTAAAGATCTTCAATCGAGATGACACTATCCATTATTCTGCGATGATTTTGGCGATGGCCAATAAATTTTCGGAATAGTTTTCAGCATACGGATCTACGCTATGCGTTGGTAGTTCCAACTTCTTCGCGATCAATTCCGCTCCCTTGTTGCTGTATTGCGGCTCTGTCAAGACAGCTTGAACTGCATACTGATTGGCCTTTTCCAAGATTTGAGTCACATGCTGGGGCAGAGGGTCTTTCCCTTCGATCTCGATCGAGAGCTGAACCAGATGATAATCCTGGCAAAAATAACCAAAGGCCGGATGAGAGACCAAAATGGCTTTTCCATGCATCGGAGCGAGAATATCAGCGATTTTCCCATCCAATTCATCTAACTCCCCCAATAGCGCTTTCAGGTTGGCCTCAAACAACGCCTTCTGCTCGGGAAGAAGCGCGATGAGCCCCGCCGCAATCTTCTGCGCCTGGGCCTTGGCAAGCTTTGGACTCAGCCAAATGTGCAAATCCTTCCCCTCGTCGTGGCTGTGATGATGGCAATGCGCATGCTCCGTCACGAGTTCATCCTCCTCACACATCGAGAGCAGGTGAATCCCTTTCGAGACGTCGACGACTTGAATCGGATTTTTCACATCTTTGAAAAACTGCAGCGCACGTTTATCAAATGATTCCCCGAGATAGATCCAAAGAGCTGCGTTTTGATGGCGCTGCACCTCTTTTGGCGCCGCCTCGTAGATGTGCGGATTGGCCCCGGCAGGCACGAGCGTCTCGATATTTACAGCATTGCTCGCGATCTTTTTCACAAAATAGACGTAAGGTGGAACGCTGACCAACACGCTAGGCTTCCCCGACTTGGTCGGACTGCCTCTTTGGCAGGAGAAACAGCAAACAGCTAAAATAAAGAGGATATAACGAAACATCGCACTAATTTAGTAAACATTCCTTATATTTGCAAGGCATTCTCGCAAATAAATTTTTTACATTGAAATTCCTATTAATTTATGCCATAATTTTTCTTTTTTCAAATTAATTTAGGATGTTTCTATGGGAGTACCATTAACCACATTAACACAACAGCCTGTCCAATATAATACGTTTAGTTTTGGCGGCGACGACACAAGCCTCGGCAAATCCGGCCTCTTTGGAACGATCGTCGAATGGGACTTAAACGAAAGAAATGACACTTTCAAGGCCAACTTGGTTTTCTTTGTGAAAAAAGCTTTTGCTTTTCTCGATTCGATCGGCCTCGGGACCTGCTGTTTCGGCATCGACGGATTTGAAGGAAAATTAAGAGAAAGCGAATACTACCAAACAGGGCCTGTCCGCAACGCAGAAGCCCGTATGAAAATCGTCACAGCATTGGGTGGCGAGGCCGCCTGCAGAAATATTCCCGTCGTCCAGCTCAATCCAGCAGATTTTGAGGATTATCTCAAACTCCACGAACACTATTTTGCCCGCGGACAGTCCATCATCCAAGGGGAAGACCCCGCCGGCCGCAAGTTCTCCTCCATCAGAACCGTAGACCGGACAAACGGCCAAGCCCATGTTTTTACATGCCACCAGCGCTACCGCGAGACATGCATCAGTCAATCGAGTCAAGACGGTAGTTTGTGGACAACGAATATCGACAACGACTCTCAGATGGTGCAAGTCGGCACGCAGCACGCCCAGGAATTCATCGAAAAAATCCGCGCCAATCGCCATGAGCGGTTTTCCATTGCACCCAAACCTTAAATTGAGCCATTCTTCATAATGACAACGGACAAAGAATTTAAATGCCCTTGCTGCAGCGGTAAGCCCTATAGCGACTGCTGCAGCCCATACCATCAAGGCAAACATCCTGAAAACGCCCTCCTGTTAATGCGCTCCCGCTACAGCGCCTACGCCCTCAACAATGCTGAATACATCGTGCGAACAACCCACTCGAGAAACCCCGCCGTCTCGCAAAATCTTCAGCGATGGAAAGAGGAGATCTTGCACTTTGCGATGAACACAGATTTTGAACGCCTCGAGGTCTTCGACTTCAAAGAGGAGGGCGATCATGCCACAGTGATCTTCATCGCCCACCTGAAGCAAAATGGTGTCGATGTCAGCTTTACCGAGCGGAGCTATTTTTCCAAAGCCGAAGGCAAATGGCTCTACGTGAACGGGGATGTCTTCGCGGGAGAGGCCCGCGGGTTAAAAATATAAATTTAACCTTGAGGGGAATGGGCTCGCCAAGTACACTTCATCTGCTGTTCCATTGGAGGAGTGTCCGAGTGGCCGATGGAGCACGCTTGGAAAGCGTGTAAACGTGAAAACGTTTCGTGAGTTCGAATCTCACCTCCTCCGATTAAACAAAAAGGGGCCCCACTCGGGCCCCTTTTTCGTTTATGGAAAAAGCGCACAACTGCTTGTGTCGCGAAGCAGTTCTCCTGAGGGGAATCTTACCTCCTTCAATTATCTGAAAATTTCCTTTTTTGCTGCCGTCAATAAATATTTAAATTGAATATTTTAAGTTTTTTTGGCATTTGATTTAATTCGCTTTTTGATTATAATTTGTTAATAAAAATGGATTTAAGTTATGCAAATTGATTATACTCTTACTGTTCCGGCTCATTTAATTACTCCGATATTGATGAATCCGTCTTGGGAGACTAAAAACAATTCTTTGCTGGATGAATATCAAGATTTAAGTCGAATCGATCAAGTGGGGATCTGGATTCATGAGCATCCAACAGTAACAAAAATTTTTAAAGTTGCTGGGCTTGTTTTAGGAATTGGATTGCTCGTTTCGCTTCCCTTTACTGCGCCCATTCTTGGAGTAGGCTGTGTGATTGGTCTCGCTATCACAGGAAGCTTATTGACCCTCGCTTCTTCCGTGGCTTTGTTTGCCCTGGACATCCTAGTTCCTCCTCATCACGATATGAAAAATCATGTTTACAAGCCGGCGCAATGTGATGGAGGCAGGCTCTATTACGAAGGGGATGTGCCCATTCTTTCGATCGATTCCGACGATCCTTTTAAAGCAGGCAACGCGCACGGCTATCTTTGCGGGGATGCGATCAATCAACTTACGAAACGATTCAGCCTCATTTTACACACTGTAGCGGGAATGCCTAGGGCAGATCAGCTACAACGCACCCTTGCCGAAATGCGCAGAGTAATCCCTCCTCAGTATTTGCGCGAGTTAGAGGGGCTTGTAGAAGGATATAATCAGTGGGCCAAAGAACATTGGTGGCATTTTCCAACGAAATTAACCGTCGATGATGCGTTATTATTTCATCTAATTCCGGATTCTTGTCACTTTCAAGCGGGAAATTATGAGCATGGATCAACGGAAGTTATTCCCAATGAACGGCAAGTGGTGGGATGTTCTGCGATTATCGATAAAGATCCTAAAAAGGGGTTTGTCTTTGCTCGCAATATGGATTGGCCTTCTTTCGGTCTAGCGGGCGCTTATAGCCTTGTCATTCATCGCAAGCATGCAAATGGATTGCGCAGCACGGTTGAGGTCGGCACTCCTGGGATCATAGGAACTTTAACGGGAATCAACGATCAAGGTTTATCATTGGCGATGAATGTCTGTAGTGGCAACACTCAAGAAATAAGAGGCATGCCAGCATCTTTCTATAATCGAGCTTGTTTAGAGGGCTGCCGAACTGTCCAAGACGTGGAAAATTATACTCGTGGTCAATCGCCGCTTGGCGCTTATCACTTAACTGTTGCAGATCGAAATCAGGCGCAATCGATTCATTTTTACCAGGGCTTGGGAGATTCCCACGTGATTCGGCGATGGCAACAGGGAAAACCGTTGTCGACACTCAATTGCCGTTATAGTCCGGAACCGGTGAGCCATATGCATAGTAGCGTTGAACGTCAACAATTGATCGATGAGTTTTTTAGAAATCGAAGAAATCGGCCTGTCGAAGAGGCTCTTGCTCTTCGTTTTGTCAATAATTGGGAAACTACTCATCGCGTCGTCATGGAACCTCAAACAGGGACATTCCGAGTTGCTTTTGATAACACTTTTGCAGGAAGAGCCCCGCTCCATTCTGTTTCTGTACGAAGGCTCTTCGAAGCGAGTGGTCCGTGACAAAAATTCTTGAACCTCTTTCGCCTTCAGGCGAGAGAGGTTCAATTTTCCAAGAGTTTCTATGCACACCGTTCAAAAAATTAAAAAAATAATATTGCGTAAAAAGATGGGTTGGTGAAAAAATTGTTGCCCAAAAAGGAGGCCATCATGGCTCAACCTTTAGGCAGTATCGGTAAACAAGTGTCGTTTGAAGAACCGGGACCTTTCTCTTCAAGCAACTCCGTCCCAAGGAGAACATCTCTTTCTTCAACGACTACATCAAGCATTTCGACCACGACAACAACAACTACGACTACCACCACCGCAAACAGCCCCTCAAGAAGAACGTCTCCTCCTTCAATGAGTACTATCATTCTCCCTTCAAGCAGCTCATCTACCTCAAGCAGTACATCTGCTATTACACCGAGAAGAAATTCTCCAAAAAAACCTATCGATCATCTCGCGACATGGTTATTCGAAACATTGATCGCGAAAGAAACGATGCGCACCAGCGTGGCCCGTATGATAGGATCGAAAGAGTACGAGGAGGCTATCAAGGAAACGTCCTTTTATTCTCTCCTTGAGAAAATTCCTTTACAAAAGGTTCCTTTAGATCTGAAGACCGTGCAGTTAACAATTTTGGAGTTAAGTGATGATCGGTCTCATAAGCCTGAAGATGAGAAATATATTTTCGATGTCATTCAGACCAGTTTTAGAATGCTTATAAGAGAAAAACGCTGGACGCCAGAATATGCGACAAATTTTTCCGGCAAATTGCATCGTTTGAATACCCTGAATACCGGCAAAAAAAATACTGCGCGTATTGTTGAATTGGTCGATGCGTTGCTCGCTGCGAGGTTTTTATCCAAAAAAACCGAAAAATACATGGATAGTTTAACTTTTGAAAAGCAGTTTGGCCCGATAGAATGTCTTGTAAGGAATATTAAAGAAACCGCTTTTGATAAAGCAGAACTTGATCGAACAACGCTGGATGCTTTTGCCGAAGTAGCCATTCGCTTCTTTACCGAAGGTGTGCAAAAATCTTCAGAAGAGATGTCTGCTTGGAGCAGAACATTCATGGGTGCTCCCATTTACAATTCCCTTCTCTTGAGCCTTTTCGTTCCAAAAGCTGGAATTGGCGAATTTAAAGACATGACTTTTAGCACTAGACACATCTATGAAGATGGATTAAGAGAATATATCCTTTCTTCGGAAGCAAATGGCTCGATGCAGGTCATTGTGAAAGGAGCTAAGATTTCCGGAAAAGAAAGTAAGGTGTCCTTTGGTTGGATTGTCGAACGGGAAAAAATCCTCATTAGAACGATCACGACGTCATTTGATCTTTCCCAGGATTCTTCACAAGAGCCCATGAATGACGATTCAGAAACATTCTATAAGGATCCATGCTTTTTTGCGGAAACAGTGCTCGCTCCTCAAGCTCCTCCCAACGCGCATACCTCTTTTGATACCTATTCTCTTTATACAATTAAGCAAGTCCCCAATAGTACATACAGCAAATTAGTAGAAGTAGCAGAAGAGACGCGAGAACAGATCATTCTTTTGATCAAGGAAATTCAAATAGAGATCAATCAAAAACTAAAAAAAAATTACCCGACGGGATGCGAAATGCATACCATCATCAAGATCAATGGGGAGCCCGTCCATGTAGCAACCCTGATTAAAAGTGGATTGCAGCTGAACGGTCGTGCTCTTGATGGGAACATCAGAACCTATCTGAAGCAAGAAGATGACAAAGAATTTAAAAAACGGGTGTATGAAGCCATCGCGGCTTCACATGTCGGGGTGGCGATCGCACATGTCAAGGGCTGGTATCAAGTTAAGTTACTGGAACCTCTCATTGCATCCTACTATCCCTCGATAAATGAGAGCGCGACAATGACACTGATAAAAAAGCACACTTTGATGCGGTTCAATAGAGAAGACAAGCCGGGTGGCTCGCTTTTAAGCTCGATTATAGCCTGTAACACTCAGGGAAATCCTAACGCGCTTGCCCCCTTGGATGTGGACGATATCCATGAATCCAACAAGCCGACAATACAGTTTGAACCGTGTAAGGCGCTTCTCAATGCGGCATTAAAGACAACGAAGGCAGAAATTTATCTGCCCTTAATAGAGTCAATGGTCAATGGCATCCATGCCATGATGAAACGGAGCAAAACGGAAAAATTGATTGATGATCTTCAACTCTATTTTAAACCGTTGAAAGAGGAGTTGCCGAAGGAAAAGATTACTAGCATCATGTCAGCGAAGGAGAAGTTGTACCAAAAAGCTGCCCGTTGCGTTCATTTGTTTTTCACCCAGAAATTAGGAGTTGAAGCTACAGAGGTACAAATGGAAACAATTCAAGACCATTTGAACAAAACCTATTTTGAAAATTTGCCGTTTGAAAAAAAACTTGTAAAATGAATTCCCTCTCACTCGGAGGGAGAGAACGCCAGTTTGATAGCTTCTAAGGGGGAGATTCCTTCGTTGAGCAATTTGAGCAGCGTGGCTAAACTTTTTGAGCCGAGGTCGATATCTTTTGTCGACATTTTGGCAAACCGGTCATAAAGTTCTTTTAGTAATTCCGTATCATTTCTTGAAGGGCCTTTCACGCACTGAAAAATCGATTGGCCTATTTCGTCGACGATTTCCTGGTCGGAGGATCGAAAATCCATGATCATGTTGATGTCCTTGCCGTTCAAAAAGAGTTGATGATTGATGTAGGCGATGGAGAAATTTTTTTTTTGGACCATTTGGCTGGGCTTTAAAAGTGGTCATGCAATGGCCCGTTTCGATATCCCAACGCTTGATTTCGCCGGCGCGCGAGACGGTGAATATATCTCCATAGGCATAGCCTAAAATCTGCAGTAGGCCTTTATGCCCATCAATCTCTTTTGCCGGCTCTCCTTTGAGGGGCTTGCCCCGATCATCCAATCTCCAGATCAGCATCCCTCCATAAGCGGAAGCGGAGATGAGCTTTCGATCCCGAATCAACAGATCATAAACCCCCTGGCTGTGCTTAACCTCGGGCTTGAAATTGAGAAATTTCTCTTCTTTAATGTCATAAGCTTTGATCGAGCCGTCGTGGCATCCTAAGAAAAGAATCGGTTGATCGATGGCCGAAGGATCCATGGTCATACAGAATGCCCCAGCAGGTTTATTTCCGGTGGGGATGCTCACTCGAATGGATTTTTTGGCCTCGCCTGTTTTTATATTGCAAATCTGTAGAGTTCCGTCGATATGGGAACATGCAAAGAGATAGCTGCCTGAGATGAGAAAGAGGGTCATGTTTTTAATTTTAAAAGCTTGGACAAGTTTGTCTGTTAGATCGTAGATTTCAAAGACTGGGTCGGGGGGCTGCTCTTTGTAGACGGCCTTGACTTTGCCAATTGCGCTATTCCAAATGATGGTATGGGCATCTTCATCAGGCTTCCGAGAAACTTCATCGCCGTCGATGGAGACATAAGGTTTCAAGCAAAACAACCCCTCTTTGAAATTGGATTCGCGACGAAGGTATTCCGCTTTGTAAGCAGCCTGGCATTCCTCTGCCTTTTCTGGAGTCTTAATCGAGGAAAAATGTCTCGTAAGCAAATGTTGCCAAGTGGAGGCCGGCTGAAAAATTTGATACCAATGCTTGCAAACCCTGTTGCAACTCAGGAGATCTCGGGGATGCACGCGGATGAAGAATTGGGTTGTCACATCGGTGGGCAGTGCGCAGATATAATTTTGGGAGATCAGAGCTGGGGCATTTTTTCTACTTACTCCGGCGGCCATAATTGCTCCTTTTTTAAAGAATTTGTTTGAACAGAGGAATAATTATGCTCAACAAATGTGTTTTTTGCTATAGTGAACATATATGTTCGTAGTTAAGACTGTATCAACGACCGTCCGTTTCTCCACGACCACCGGCTTCCGCCGGTAATATCTCCTTGTTTCCCTCATTTTTTTAAATTTTCTAAACCAAAACTCGTGGAGAACTACTCATGTTTCACAAAATGCCTTTTATTTTATTGGGCGTCATTCTCTGTTCCTCGTTGTTGAATCCATGGATTCCTGTAAACGTCCAATCGATGCTTTTCGCTATTGCCTTGTCGATCAAGTCGATCATCATGTTTGTCTTGCCCGCCGCGATTTTCGGGCTGCTTTTCAAGACTGCTGTGCAATTGGCGAAGTCGGCGACGCGGCTGCTCTTTGTTTTATTGGCCGCGATCTGCTGCTCTAACTTTTTGTCGACGATGATCAGTTATCATTTTGGGGCTCTTGTCCATCATTTTGACCTTGCCATCGTGATGCCGCAAGACCAAGCGGGGCTGCAACCCGCCTGGAACTTTCTGCTGCCAAAATGGATCTCCAACTCGCATGCGATGTTTGGGGGGATGATTTTGGGGGTGGCATTTTCTTTGATGAAAAAAAACTTGGCGGAAAAATTTATTGGCCCTCTTGACAAGTGCGTTCAATGTTTGCTTCGGGGGATTCTTTTCGCCATGCCGCTTTTTATCGCAGGATTTGCGATGAAGCTTTCCCATGACGGGGTTATTGGCGGGATTTTGCGGGACTATGCGCAGATTTTCCTCGTGATCGCGGCTGCGCTATTTGGTTACATTGCACTGTTGTATTGGTTGGGCTCTCGATTCCAATTTCCGAAAACGATCGCCAGCATCAAAAATATGCTCCCGGCGGGAATTGCGGGGTTTGGTTCGATGTCGAGCGCTGCAGCGATGCCGCTGACAATCGTCGGTGCCGAGAAAAATTCTCAGGATCCCGACATTGCCCGTGCGGTCGTTCCTGCCACGGTCAATATTCACCTGATTGGCGATTGCTTTGCGATCCCGATTTTTGCCTTTGCCGTGCTCAAGAATTTTGGGGTTGCACAACCTGAATTTCTGGCTTATTTGGTGTTTGCCTTTTACTTTGTGATGGCGAAGTTCTCTGTCGCGGCGATTCCGGGAGGCGGAATCATCGTGATGCTCCCGATTTTAGAGAGCTCCCTTGGCTTTAATGCCGAAATGATGTCGCTGATCACGGCCCTCTATATTCTTTTTGATCCGGTCATCACTTGCGCCAATGTCTTTGGCAATGGGGCATTCGCGGTCCATTTCAGCCGTTTTGCTGGCAGGATGAAAAAAAATGTTAAGTAAAAAATTTACTTTATGATAATTAGAAGTTGCTTTCAAAAAAAACTTAAAGTGTATAGAAAAGCACTAGAAAATATAAAATTTTCCGTCAATGAGGTTCCCGATGCGATGTCCATTTTGTAACACTGAGGAATTGAAGGTCACAGATTCGCGCAACGTCACGGAGAGCAACGCTGTCCGGCGCCGGCGCGAATGCTTGAAATGTTTGCGCCGTTTCACCACGTTTGAAACGGTCGATTTGACGATCCAAGTGCAAAAGCGGGATGGACGCTATGAAGATTTTAGGCAGGACAAGCTCATTCGCGGGCTTGACGCTGCCTGCCGGCATACGCGGATCAGCCATGATCAAGTCAGGGCTCTTGCTTATAAGATCACCTCTGATCTGATGGAGCATCAGGTGAGGGAGGTCAAGACCTCAGAGCTCGGCGAAATCGTGATGAAGCATTTGCAGGGGCTGGACACCATCGCCTACATTCGCTTTGCGTGCGTCTATCGCCGTTTCAAAGACGTCGATGAACTCATGGATGCGATAGAACATATTAATCCGAAGGACGGAATAGAGTTGCAAATTGAACTTTCAAATAAAGGATAGGAACAACAAATGGCATTAAAGAAGACAGATGTTGCTCGTTTTAAAAAACGGTTGGAAGAGATGCGCGACCAAATGAGCAATTTAATCCGCGACACAAGCGAGGACGCCAAGTCGACCGATGAGACCAAGGGATATTCTCAGCATCAGGCCGATGAGGGGACGGACGACTTTAACCGGACCATTTCATTGGAAGTGACAAGCAAAGAATTCGGGATCCTTCGGCAAATCGAGCGCGCTTTGGACAAGATCGACGATGGGACCTACGGCATCTGCGACATCACCGGCGAGGAAATCCCCATGCCGCGTTTGGAAGCGATCCCTTATGCGACGATGACCGTCAAAGCGCAAGAAAAGCTCGAGAAGGGACTACTTTGAAGTGAACTGGAAAAAGACCTTCATTTTTATCGGATTCGCGATTTTCATCTTCATGGCCGATGCCTTTTTAAAGGCATATATCCATTTTCAGATTCCTCTGATCAACGCGTGCCCTCCTGTCTACCCTTATGGAGGAGTTGCCGTTTTCCGCGGATGGCATGGCATCGATTTTTCCATCGTGCACGTGATGAATAAAGGCGCCGCCTGGGGAGTCTTCTCCTCTTTTCAAACTTATTTACTCTATGCCCGCATCGCAATCATCGGCGGTCTGTTCACCTATCTTTCCTTTGTGAAAGCAAGCAGCTACCGCAAATTTTGCCTGATGATGATTGCGACAGGCGCGCTCGGCAATGTCGTCGATTACTTTATCTACGGCCATGTCGTCGATATGTTCTATTTTATATTTTGGGGGCACTCTTATCCTGTCTTCAACATCGCCGACAGCGCCATCTTCATGGGCATCGTTCTCTTGCTCGGTGAAGCTTTGCTTGGGAAGATCCGGCGAAAAGAGCCTTCCAGAACATGAGTTTTCCGATCCGCATCAGCTCCCCGAAGACAGAGGGCATCTTGCAAGTTTCCAAGTGGACCAAGGTGCAGGTCTTGCTCGATGCCGAAGAGATGCGGGCGTTGCTGGAGAGCTTGGGAAACATTTATTTTATCCCCGTCAGTGAGCTCGTGAAAGAAGGGGTCATCTCGGCGTCTGGTTTCCTCGAAAAATACAGCGACTACATTTCCCTTTTAAAAGAAGGGAAGGTCCCTCCTTCTGAAGAATTCCGCCGTTTGTTTTCCTGTGCTATGTCCACCACTCTGGATTGTTTTTACGCCATTGCCGTAGGAGAGGGAAAATTTCTCATCAAACCGACCAGGCCTGTCGTTCAGCTGCAGGCCCACCATTTCTTTTATTCCGATCTCGATAAAAAGTTTCATCCGATGGTGCTCAGCCCCGAGAGCATTTCTTGGGGTCTCCAAATTTCTTACCCGCAGCTCTTCCAAGATCATCACACGCGAAAAGTGATCAAAGTGGTCGATTCTCTCGATTTTCCCAACTCCGCCCTCTTTTTGAAGCTTCTGCGATGGATGCGCAACTTTACACTTCCTACCCCCTTTCAAGTGAAAGGTAGCCGCGTCAACGCCCCGATCCGCATCGGCAAACAATCTCTTGCTTGGATCAAAAATCATCCTCAGTTAAAACAGAGAGGTATCGAAGTTCTTGAACTGGCAAAATCATGATCATAGAATTGATCTCCATCGGAGATGAGTTGCTCAAAGGCTCTGTCCTCAACACCAATCTCGCCTTTATCAGCCGCCATTTACGGCTCGCAGGGTACGCGATCGCGCGCCACACCGTTCTGCCTGATGAGCGCAATGCGCTTCAACGCGGCCTTCGGGAGGCGATGGAGCGGGCAGACCTCATGATTGCGACAGGCGGGCTCGGGCCCACTCTCGACGATCGGACCCGAGAGATTGCCGCCGAGCTTTTCCATTCCGATTTTCATTTTGATCAGGTTGTCGCCGATGACATTAAGCGACGCTTTGCAAATGTGCGCGTCGATGTGGAAAACCAGGCGACGATTCCAACAAAGGCCAAACCCCTTCTCAATCGCATTGGAACGGCGCCCGGCCTTGTCTTTTCAGACAACGGTAAAACACTGATCCTGATGCCCGGCGTCCCCAAAGAAATGGAACCGATGTTCCTCGACCAGATCCTGCCTCTCACTCAGCAGAAGTTTCCCGTGAAAGAGAAAAAAGAATCCGCGCACTTATTCTTCTGCCTTGTCTATGAAAGCCTCATCGATCCCCATTTGCGAGCTTTAAGTGAGCGTTTTCCTGCGGTTGAAGCGGGCATCTATCCCGCCCACGGAACGCTAAGCGTCGCATTGCATTCTTCCGACAAAAAGCAGCTGGAAGCTTTTGAAAAAAAACTCTCCTCGCAATTTAGCGACTACCGCTACACGGCAAAAAGCGGAAAAATCGAAGAGGCCGTACAAGATTGGTTCGTCAAACACAACAAAACGCTGGCCTTTGCGGAATCGTGCACGGGCGGCATGATTTCCTCTGCCATCACTTCTGTTCCCGGGGCCTCGGCCTATTTTTTGGGCTCGTTTGTCGTCTATTCCGATGCGATGAAGGAAAAAATCTTGGGTGTCTCCAAAAAAACGCTCGACTCTCATGGCGCTGTCAGCGAAGAGGCCGTTCGAGAAATGCTAGAGGGCGTATTTCAAAAGAGCGGCGCAGACTTTGCCATCGCGGTCTCCGGTATCGCGGGTCCCTCCGGCGGAACAGAGCAAAAACCCGTGGGCACGATCTGCGCGGCCATTGGCGAGCGGGGAAAATCTCCCGATGTCGCCACGTTTCAAGCGTTTGGCAGCCGCCAGACGATCACTCTGTCGACTTCCCAGAAACTTTTGGGCGCTCTATGGCGAAAAGTTGAGAAGGGGATTCCCGCGTTTCCGTTATTGCCTTGAGAGAAACTGGTTGTACTGCTGATTTCTGGCGACGGGAGGGCTCCCTCCCAAGGTTCGACGGGTCTCCATCGCAATATGGCCGAGCCAATTTAGTCCCGTGCCGTTGTGATCGTCTCCCCAAAACGCATCCCTTCCTCGGACAGGAGTGTGTTCGACGAGGTAGGCATTCCCTGTCGCAAGAAGCAGCTCTGCGAGGTCGGCATTTTGGGAGAATTTCGCATGGACAACTTCGCGCATGATGCGAAGGCTGTTTTGCTGCCATTGATTCCTTTGGACGGGTGTCCAACTCTGAGTGAGGGTCCTTGCGGATTGGAACGCGGCTTCCCCATCGAGGTTCTCGAAACGCTGCATCATCCTCCGGTCGGGATGAAATTTTGCTGCTTGGTAAGCCGCTTCCGCGCATCGAAAATTGAAACCCATATAAGATACCGGGCAGGCATGAAAGTTGCCTAAAAATGCGGTGAGAGGATTTTCCTGTTGTTTATAGAACCACACGAAATGATCGCGAGCGGCGATCTGCGCAATTTGATCTTTGGGGGTGTTGCTTGGCGCCTGAGTGCGGCTAAAAAAGCGTCCAAAACAGGAGGTAAAACAGTTCACAATAGTATCCCAAATCGCGGTAAACGAAAACCCGCCCTGGGCATTTTGCGTTGTCCTCAAAGAGTCGGTTGGCCTTTGCTTCGGTGCAATACGGACAGAAGGAGCCACGTTCATCGTGTAATTGAGCTGAGTGTTTTGTGTTCTTTGAATGGGATTTGTCATATGAATTTTCCTATATAAAGCATACAATTATATCAAATAATCGATTATTTCTGCTAAAATAGTGACCTTATGAAAGAGAAATATTTACTCCTCGATAGCGGAGATCAGCTAAAATTAGAACAATTCGGCGAGTATGTGATCGCACGCCCTTGTTCCCAAGCGCTTTGGCGCACTTCCCTTTCAAAGGCTGCTTGGGATAGTGCCGATGCTTCATTTTCTCGCGATGGGGGCAACAGCTGGAAATTCAAAAAAAAAATACCCGAAAGTTGGTTTTCAGAAATTGAAGGGGTGCGTTTCAAAATTTCTCTTACTGATTTTGGCCATCTCGGCGTTTTTCCAGAGCACAGCTTGCTCTGGAACTCCATGAAGCAGGCGATCCGCTCTTGCCGCAAAACTCCTCAAATTCTCAATCTTTTCGCCTACTCGGGCGGGGCCACTTTGGCGGCAGCGCAGGCCGGAGCGCGCGTCTGCCACGTCGATGCGTCAAAGGGGATGGTCGCGTGGGCGCGCGAAAATGCCTCGTATAATCAACTCAAAGATGCGCCTATCCGTTGGATCGTTGACGACGCGGTGAAATTTTTGAAACGGGAGATCAAGCGGGGGACGCGTTACGAAGGCATTATCCTCGATCCCCCGAGCTTCGGCCGCGGCAGCAAAGGAGAGGTTTTTAAGATCGAGCGCGACATCCATGAATTGCTCGAGCTATCCCGCGAACTGCTCTCCGAAGACCCTCTTTTTCTGTATTTCACAACGCATACGCCGGGAATGACCCCCATCGTGATGGGCCATCTGATGCAGCAAACAATGTGCAATCGAACTGGACGACTGGAAACGGGCGAGATGATCTTGCCGTCGCAAAACGGGAATCCGATTCCCAGCGGCAGTTATGTGAAATGGGTTGTGAAATGAGTGGCCTCATGATCACTAGCCTGCAGAACCCCAAAGTCAAGCATGCTGTCAAATTGACAGACCGCAAGGAGCGCAATACGACGGGCCTCTTTCTCATCGAGGGCTACCGCGAGCTTAAACGCGCCGCTGATTGTGGGGCCACGATCACAATGTTATTTTATTGCCCCGATTTTTTTCTCGGTGAAAATGAAAACGCCCTGATTGAAAAAATAAAAGGCCAGGGCGCAGAAATTCTTCAATGCGAACCCCATGTTTTTCAGAAGCTTTCTTACCGCGACCGGCCCGACGGGTTGCTCGCCATTGCCAAGCAGATGCAAAAATCTCTGAAGGATCTTACTTTCAAAAAGCATCCTTTCTTCATCATCGCAGAAGCCATCGAAAAACCAGGAAATTTGGGCACGATCCTGCGCTCCGCCGATGCGGCAGGCGTCGACGGTGTCATCGTCTGCGACCGCTGTACCGATATTTATAATCCCAACGTCGTGCGCGCAAGCGTAGGCACGCTCTTCACGATTCCCGTGGTCGAAGCGGGGAGTATAGAGACATTGGAGTGGTTGAGAGAGAGAAAGATAAAAATCGTCGCGGCGACACCCTCTGCAGAGCAGGAGTTTACAAGCGCCGACCTTAAAGAGGGCATCGCGATTGCCGTCGGCACGGAACAACTTGGACTTTCCGAGCAGTGGATGAATGCCGCCGACATTAAAGTCCGCATTCCAATGCGCGGCGTCGCCGATTCCCTCAATGTCGCGACTGCCACCACGCTTCTATTATATGAGGCGGTGAGACAAAGAACATGAAGATTGTTTTTTGCGACAATCATCTGCTCGTTGTTCTGAAACCCGCAGGCGTCAGCACGCAGCCTCATGATGGCGAACAGATCAATTTGCTCGACCAGGCCAAAGCCTGGCTGAAAAAAGAATTTCAAAAACCCGGCAACGTTTTTCTCGAACCGGTCCATCGCTTAGACAAACCGGTGAGCGGTCTTGTGCTTTTTGCCAGGACGAGCAAAGCTATTTCTCGCCTGAATGAAATGATGCGTGAAAAAGGAATTGAGAAGACTTACTTTGCTTGGGTGGAAGGAAATTTGTTGCAGCAAGAAGCGATACTGGAACACCACTTGTTCCACGATGAGCATAAAGCAAAAGTTGTCAATTCTTCTCACCCACAGGCAAAACTCGCCCGCTTGTATTATTTGCAGATCGACAAGAGAGATGGCAAAACTCTTCTAGAAATTCGTTTAGAAACCGGGCGCTACCATCAAATCCGCGCACAACTGGCCGCCATGGGCCATCCCATTTTAGGCGATGAAAAATATGGAAGCTCTCTGCCCTGGAAAAGAGATCAGATCGCTCTACACCACGGAAAACTGAAATTCACGCATCCGGTGACAAAAGAAACGCTTTGTTTCGAATCCCCGATTTCTCGTTAGAGTAAATTTCTTCTGTCTGCAGTTTCGGCCCGAAAGCACTTTGCACAGCATTGCTGGGAGTGTAGAACTGCTTCATCCAGGTGCGGAGGTAACCGATAGGTCCATCGCCGTCGACGAGCAGTGGGTGGCCGCGGAAAATTTTATTTTCCCAAATCGCGCGGTCTTCTTCAAAGTTTTGAAGTAGGATCTTCCTGTTTTGCTTTTCGATCAGTTTAAGGACTAAATACCTCAAAGGCGCCGGAAGCTTGATCTTGTCTTTATTGACGCGAAGCGCGACCTCGACTCGCACTTTTTCTCCATCAATTGGCGTCATGAAAAAGTACTGGCGCAACTGCATCGGGTAATCGCGCAAGGTGACGAAATTGTCGAACACTCCAAGCCCATTGAACCTCCATTCGACATGGACACAGACTTTTCTCCCAAACCTCCCCATGCCATTGCCGGGATAGACCAGATTCAAGGCGAAAAAAAGAAGAGGACCATACGCCTGCTTTTTATCGAGTTCAATGCTGTTCTCTTCCGATCTATGAACAGGCTTAAAATGGGCCACATCAAATCCATTTTCCGCGAATTCTTGAACATGGGTGGTGAAGCTCAGTTCGGAGAAAGTGGGCTCTGTCCACTCGCCGATCAAGTCATTTTCAAACTGGGGAATTTCCCATGTGGGAGCGGAATAGTCACTGCTAAAGTAGATGAGGATTTTTCCTAGGCGTTCAAGAATAGGGTACGCGTGGATTTGGGCTTTCTTTGTCTTAGGGATAGAGTCACAGTAGGGGATTTTTTGGCATTTTCCAGCTGTGTCGAAACACCATTTATGGAAAGGGCATTCAATGGTCTCCCCCTTAATGGTTCCGCCATGGCCAAGATGGGCGCCCTGATGAGGACAGTGCGCATCGAGCACGCTGATCGCTCCCGATTCAGTTTGAAAGGCGACAAGCTCTCTACCAAGAGCCTTAACCGAAATCACTTTGTCTTTTTGAATTTCGGATCGAGAGCAGACCGCATACCAACCGTTTGGAAAACTCGACATCGGGTATCGCTCTGACATTTGCATAGACCACTCCAATTTTTTTGATAAAAATTGCATGTAACACAAAACTTAAATTACAGCAATTCTTCAGGGTTTATTGATCTTGGCAAAATTGATGGCCATTGTAAGTAAAGAGATGGGAGATCGACTCCCCGTGATAGGTGCGATCGATCGCCTCGGCGATGAGGGGAGCGATCGACAGCTGAGTAATGTTTGGCGGCAGCTCGGTGCGGGCGGGAATTGTATCGGTGACGATGAGTTCGGTGAGGCAGGAGTCGGCGATCCGCTCGAGCGCTGGCCCCGAAAAGACAGGGTGCGTGATGCAGGCAAAAACGCGGTTTGCGCCGGCGTTTTTCAACTCCGTGGCCGCTTGAACAAGAGTGCCAGCGGTGTCGCAAATATCGTCGATGATGATCGCATCGCAGCCATAGACGTCCCCGACGAGATTCATTTTATCGATGACTCCAGGGCCGGTCCTTTGTTTGACAATCACAGCAAGACCTGCATCGATCCGGTGCCAGGCAAGGCCCTCGATAAATTTTTTCGCGCGTTCTAGACCGCCAGCGTCAGGGGAAACAATCACCGGGTGGACCAAATCGTTCTTCATCGAAAAATAGCGGACGAAGATAGGTGAGGCGTACAAATTGTCGACGGGCGCATCGTGAAAAAAACCTTGAATTTGTCCGCAGTGCAAGTCAACACACAAAATGCTGTCCGCGCCGGCAAGCTCAAAAAGCATGGCAATATCTGAAGCGGAAATTGGCACGCGGCTTTCTGTTTTTCGGTCCTGCCTAGCATAGCCGTAATAGGGAATGACGGCGGTGATGTTTCCGACGTCCGATCGTCTCATCGTGCGAATTAACAAAAAAAGCTCCATGAGATTGTCGTTGACGCTCCCATTTTCCGTCGCGCACATCGGTTGAATGAGAAAAACATCGGAATTGCGGACATTTTCCTCCACTTTGATTTTGATCTCGCCATCATTGAAACGAGAGATGCTGACACGGCTGAGCTCCATCCCTAAACAGTGAGCGATCGATTCGGCGAGTTGGGGATTGGCGTTTCCTGAAAATAATTTGTAGCCTTGGCTTTCATTGGCGCAAAGAGGTAAATAAAATAGTGCAATGAGAAAATAACAAATCCGGAACATTGATTACCTTTTTAAAATGAGTTCAGCGATTTGGACCGCATTGAGTGCGGCGCCTTTGAGCAGCTGGTCGCCGACGACCCAAAGGTCTAAGGTATTGGGAAACGATAAATCTTTGCGAATGCGACCGCAATACACATCATCTTGTCCGCTCGCATCGGAGGGCATCGGAAAGCGATTGAACTTCCGATCCTCTAAAATAGTGAGTCCCGGCGCATTTTTTAAAACATCGTAAGCCTGCTCGACGCTGACGGGCTGGCTGAATGTGATATTCAGCGCTTCCGAGTGGGCGCGCAAGATGGGAACGCGCACGCACGTGGCGTTGATCCATATCTGATCGTCGTTTAAAATTTTTCTCGTTTCGTGGAGCATTTTTAGCTCTTCTTCCGCATAGCCATTTTCATCCATCGGAGAATTGTGGGGAAAAAGATTGAACGCATAAGGATGCGGAAATACGGTGCGAGTAAAGTGACGTTTTTCAAGAGCGGCCCTCGTCTCATCTTCGAGTTCTTTCATCGCCTGAAAACCGGCTCCGCTGGCGGCTTGATAGGTGGCGGCGACAATGCGGACAATCTTAAACCGCCGGTGCAAAGGAGCAGCAGCCATCAGCATGATGGCGGCGCTGCAATTTGGACAAGAGATGAGAAAATGATCTTCGCTCAAAGCTTGCGAATTGATCTCGGGAATGATGAGCGGAACATTGGGGTCCATGCGGAATGCAGAACTGTTGTCGATTACCTTGGCTCCCTGCTGAATCGCGATAGGGGCCCATTGCCGGGCGACCTTGCGCCCCGCGCTGAAAATCGCAATGTCTATGCCTTGAAAAGCGGCTTCGGAGAGTTCTTGGACAGCAATCGCGCTTCCGCGAAAGGAAATTTTCTTCCCAAGCGAGCGCGGAGAAGCAAATAATCGCAGCTCTTCGGCGGGAAAATTTCGTTTTTCGAGAACTTGCAGCAGTTCGCTGCCGACAGCGCCTGTGGCTCCTACAATCGCTAATTTGATTTGCTTATCCATATTTGTGGGCAGGGGTGTGTACTGCCTTTGCTCTAAATTCACGATTTTAGAGCAAGCGCAGTATGGACATTATTCAAAGCATTGATTAAAAACAACAGCAAAACTATAGTATACCAGCATGAGCAACAGCGCGCGAAATCAAATCGAACATGCCGTCGGTGACGTCATTCGCGCTGCGGAATTTTTGCGTGAACCTGTTTCTTTGGATTTTATCGAGACGGCGAGCGCATGGATTGCGGATTGTTTTCAAGCCGGCGGTAAAATTCTGCTTGCCGGAAACGGGGGAAGCTTGTGCGATGCAATGCATTTTGCCGAAGAGCTCACAGGATTTTTCCGCGGGAAGCGAAAAGCCCTTCCCGCGATTGTTCTCTCTGATTCCGGCCACATTTCCTGTGTGGCCAATGATCTGGGTTTCGATGAAATCTTTTCGCGAGGTATTGAAGCGTTTGGCTCTCGCGGCGATATCGCGGTCCTTCTCTCAACCAGTGGCAACTCTGCGAACATTCTCAAAGCTGCCAGCTGTGCAAAGGAGATGGAGCTCAAAACAGTCGCATTTTTAGGAAAAAACGGAGGAAGGCTGCGAGGAAAATGCGACCTGGAATGGATCGTTCCCGGCTTCGGCTATTCTGACCGCATACAGGAGGCCCACATGGCCGCTATCCACATAATTATTGAAATGGTGGAAAAAAGACTTGCCCTCGCGCCCTGGGCGCTTGAATTAAGTGTCTGATTTTCAGGTTTATATATTGCCTTCGCCCAAATTCTGGATCTATGATAAAATCCTTTTCCTATGGATCTAGAACGCTCAGTCCTCAAAATCATCCGCGGGGAAAAAAAAGCCCCCCTTGCTAGCGCTGCTCTAGCGCTTTTAAGCTCCACCTACCGCGCCGCCATTTCTGCGAGGAATTTTGCCTATGATAGGGAGTGGATCTCCTCCGTACGCCTGTCTGCGCCTGTGATCAGCATCGGCAACATCGCCGTGGGCGGAACGGGAAAAACGCCCCTTGTGCGCCTGCTCGCTTCACAGCTTCAGGATCAGGTAAAACTCGCCATTTTGACGCGCGGTTTCCGCTCCGAAATCGAAAAGTTGGGTGAAAGCCGTCTCATCTCTTCGGGGAATGGACCCCTTTATCCCCCGCAAGAATGCGGCGACGAACCCTATTTCCTCGCGCAAAAACTTAAGAGCCCGATTTGGGCCGGCCCCGACCGGATTGCCTCTGGACAGTTGGCCATTCAGCAAGGGGCAGAGTGCCTCCTTCTAGACGACGGTATGCAGCATCGCCGATTGAAACGCGATTTTGAGATTGCGGTCGTCGATGGATTAGACCCTTTTTCAAAAGGCCGCTTTGTGCCTTGGGGCCTGCTCCGCGACAGCCCCAAGCGGCTAGAGCGCGCGGATTTGATCGTGTTCACTCATGTCAAAGATCTCGACCATTACGCGCAGTTGCAAAAGCAAATGGCCCCTCATTCCAATGCACCGACAGCTGCCGTCCAATTCGAAGTAGTGAGTCGCGGTAAAATTTCAGCCCGCAAAGTCGCCGTTTTTTGCGGGATCGGCAACCCGGAACGCTTTTTGCAGACCGTACGTGACTTAAAATGTGAAATTGTCGACACTCTTCTTCTTAACGATCATGAGCCTGTGCAAGATGGCCGGCTGAAAAACTTTGCCATGCAATGCCGCGACCGAGGAGCCGAAATCCTTTTATGCACGGAAAAGGATCATGTAAAATTGCGTCCCGATCTTTCTTTATGCTTGGAAGTCGAGCCCGTCGAAATCCAGTTGCGGTTCATCGCAGGCAAAGAGCATTGGGAAAATCTCATCAGTAAAATTTTGGAGATTGTCAAATGAGCGAAGACATCAAAGTACTTTTGCCAAAACTCGGAGAGAGCATTCACAGCGCAACAATTGTTCAATGGTTCAAAAAAATCGGCGATCCCGTCAGCCTAGATGAGCCTCTTCTCGAAGTCTCTACCGACAAAGTCAATAGCGAAATTCCGTCTCCTGCTGCTGGTGTCCTCAAAGAAATCCACGCCAATCCCGATCAAGAATTGCAAGTCGGCGAACTCATCGCCGTGATCGGCCTTGCTGCCGGTTCCGCGTCCCGAGGCGACGCATTCGCTCCAATGCCCTCTGTTGACTCCAAACATGAGGAGAGTGGCCAAGAGATGAGAGACTTTTTTTCTCCTGCTCTCCTCCGCCTTGCCCGCGAAAAAGGGATCGCCCTTCCGGAATTGGAAAAAATCCCACGCACAGGCGCCAGTGGAAGGCTCACCAAACAAGATCTCGAGATCTACATCGAAAAACGTGTTTCTCCTCCCAAACCTTGTCCCGCCAAGACAATGGTGGCATCCGGACCCGAAGTTGAGCGTTTGAAAATGACAGGCATGCGCAAAGCCATCGCCGACAATATGGTCCGGTCTTTCTATGAAGCTCCGCACGCTTCCTTAGTGACTGAGGTCGATGTCACAGGCGTGATTCAACTGATCCAAAAGGAGAAGGAAGAGTTTTTGAAAAGAAATGGATTCAAGCTGACAATCACTGCTTTTGTCGCCCGAGCGATTGCCAAAGCTCTCCAGGAATACCCGTTGATCAATTCTTCCCTCGAAGGCGATACTATCCTTCTTAAACGCTATCTCAATTTAGGAATCGCCGTCAGCGTTGAACAAGGGCTGTTTGTTCCTGTCGTCAAGCATTGCCAACGGCTGGGCATTACAGAGATTGCCAAAGCGATCAGCGAACTCTCCGCAAAAGCCCGCAGTGGTAAGCTCACCCCTGACGATGTCAGCGATGGAACGATCTCCCTCACGAATTTTGGGATGACCGGCGTGCAAATCGGCATCCCGATCATCCGCTTCCCGGAGGTCGCAATCGTCGGCGTCGGAGCGACCTATCGAAAAGTTGTCCCTCTCGAAAACGAACTTTTGGCCATCCGTTCGATGATGCACGTCTCGCTCACTTTCGACCATCGCGTGCTCGATGGAATGTACGGCTGCGGCTACCTCAACGCCCTAAAAAAACATCTCGAAGAGGAAGCGAAAATTGATTAAGCAGTTGTTCTGTGCTTTCCTATTGTTTTTCTCCGCTCTTTCCGCAAAAGAGAGCCTTCTGCTGGTTGGATTCGATACAGGGGAGACAAACATTTGGGCCCAAATTTTAAAGTCTTGGGAAGAGGCTCCTGAAACAAAGCTGCTGACGATGGCGACAGCGACAAAAGTCGCAAGCGAAGCATCTTTACAACCGATCACCGTCGAAAGTTTAGGAGTTTCCTGCCCCGCAAATCAACGGCTTTATGAATTGAGCGCTTCCGATTTAGAAAAAATCGCTCCGCTTGCCCCTTCCACTCTCATGACAGGGATGTATTCCACCCCGGAAAGACAGATCGCGGAGCTGTTTCACAAAAAGGGAAGCCGCGTCATCGCCGTCTGGGACAACTTTTCCACTTATGATAAACTGCCTCCCGATCTTGTCGCCAATGTCGAAAAGTTCATGCACGCCTCAGACATTGTCCTCGTCCCCTCGCAGGATATCGCCAAAGATTTGAACTGCCGATTTAACAGCACAAAGGCGATCGCGCTCGGCCAGCCGACCCTCGACGTGTGGAAAGAGAAAGTCGGCAACGTCGACAAATCCGCTGCCCTTGCCAAAACACCTTTTCAAAGCGGCATCCCCATTTTAACGTACATTAGCGGCTACGAAGAAAAAGGAAATGGCTATCGCGAGTCATTTCTCGTATTCGCTCAAAGCTTGAATCAGTTGAAAATTCCCGTTCAAGTCATTATTCAATTGCATCCGCGTTCTGATGGCAAGCTCGAGAAGGAAATTCTGGAGAGTTTCCGTTCGGAAAAATTTCCCCCATGTTTCATCTCTGATGGAAGACACCTTTCGACCTTTGAAGCTGTCGCCATCTGCCGACTTGGCATTTGCCATCGCTCTACAGTGGCCATTCAAGCCCTCTTTGCGGGAAAGCGGTTCGTTCACGTCGATGTTCCAGGAACGCCGTTCTCTCACTTTGCCATTGAAAAACAGCTGATCGCTCAATGCACGACAGCCGAAGATGCCGCCAGATATCTCTCTGAACATTTGAATGACGAGATGAATGATTCCAACTTGTACGAAAAAAGCGGAATTGTCCCGTTTGCCACAAAACGGTACCGAAATTTAATCACAGAGACGACAGGCCCTAAGAAAACGCCGGCGACCCGTCGAACTGATACAGATTTTCTGTCCCCGTGACGTCGTAGCCGGTATTCTGCAGCTCTTGCACCGTCTTCCACACTTCCGCCTGTGTCGCCGCAGATCCTTTCTCTTTGCGCATGAAGCGAAGGCGCCACTGGTCCACGCAAAAGGTTTCCGGATGGCCCTCTGGCCAAACCCTCACACCGCGATTGCTGATCATCTGCAGAGAGAGAGGAGTCCACTGTTTGTCCGTCGCGATCTTGATAAAACTCGCCGTAGAATCACGAGAGTGGACAAAGACATCCACACCGACGAGCTCTCTCTTCACATCAGCTCTTTCCAAGGGAGGATGTAAAGCGGTGATTTTCTTCGCTACCTGATAAAAGACAGTGGGCAAATGCTGAGGCTTTTGCCCCAGGCATTTGACGACCGCATTGGCAAATTCTTTAGTTCCCACCTTTTCTTTACTTAACCCCGCGTTGAAGATGTCGTAGGTATGAATCCCGCTTTCAATCGCACGCAGCCATGCATTGTGGATTCTTTCCGCAACTCTCTCCTCTCCCAAATAGACCAGCATCATCACGCTTGCCAAAAGAAGCCCTGAAGGATTGGCGACATTCTGCCCTGCGCGCCTAGGAGCGGAGCCATGGATCGCCTCGAACATCGCCCCTCGGTCACCAATATTCGCAGATCCAGCGATCCCCACAGAGCCTGAGATCTGCGCTGCCACATCTGAGAGGATATCGCCATACAAATTCGGCATGACAATCACATCGAAAACTTCTGGGGTATCGGCCAATTTCGCCGCACCGATGTCGACAATCCAAGCCTCGTTCACAATGTCTGCGTACTCTTTTGCAATCTCATCGAAGACCTTATGGAACAGACCATCGGAAATTTTCATGATGTTGTCTTTCATGAAACAAGTCACTTTCTTACGCCCATATTGGCGCGCATACTCAAACGCATAGCGTATGATTTTTTCCGAGCCCGGCCGGGAAATGATCTTGAGCGATTTATACACATCGGGAGTTTGCCGGTACTCAATTCCCGCGTAAAGGTCCTCTTCATTTTCCCGGACAATCACCACATCCATCCCCGGATGTTTGGTGCCGACAAAAGGCGCATAAGCCACGCATGGCCGAATATTCGCATAGAGTCCCATCGTCGTCCGCACCGTGACATTCAAGCTTTTAAACCCGCCCCCTTGCGGCGTGGTGATCGGCGCCTTGAGAAAAGCCTTCGTATTCCGAATCGTCTCCCACGATTTAGGCTCGATGCCGGTGAGCACCCCCTTCGAGTAGAGCTTTTCCCCAATCTCAATCTCGTGGTACTCGAGCGGCGCCCCCGCTTCATTCAAAACATGCAATACGGCCGACATAATTTCCGGGCCAATGCCATCCCCTCGGGCAACAGTAATCGGAATCTTTGAAGAAGACATGAGCGGGCTCCAGTTAAAACTAATTAATTAAATAAACGGCCGCGCTGTTGTTTTTCAATGAAAAAACCCGATATTTTGATGCAAGGTATGAGAAAGCGCCAGTTTCTGATTTTCTGTCACTTCTTTTTGAAGCTCCCGATAAAAAGTCGCCTTCCTATCTGCCTTTTCTTTCAGATCCTCTCTTATTTGCAGAAGCGCATTTAAGCCTTTTAGCAAAGCATCGTATTTTTTTGTGTCATTCGAAAAAGTATGCATTGCAGCATAGTATTGATTTCTCGCTTCTGTGACACTTGCATCTTCCGACATCGATTGATGCATCAACTCATTTTGATTCAGATAACCACATGTCTCCTTAAAAATTCGCGACAGCTCCTTGAATGCCTCTTGCTTTTTTGATTCTGCATCTTTCAAAATTTCGCCGAAATTTTCTATTTTCGTTAATTGGTTTTTCGCTTGCTCGTCGATCTCCTTAATTTCTGGATAAATGTATTCGGGATGAGAAAAAAATTCAGCCAACTTCTCGAAGGCTTCGGAATGCCTTTTTCTAAGAGCATTTCTCAAATCCCGTTCCACGTCAACTATGGCGATTTCAGGGAAAAGCTCAGAGAATTTTTTAGTCGTCGAAAGAAAATTTTGCTGAGAAATCACTTTGGCATCCTGTTGAACATAGGCAAGAATCATGTCCAAGTAGAGCTTGCGATCGAACTGATATCGGACGCTAGCCAATTTGAGCGAGAATACGGCCCTCTGAAAGTAAGAGACATTCGACCTGGCAATTCCCTCCAGCGCGTTAAATGCGCATTCCCTATACACGGCAAATCTAGCCGTGTCGTTGATGGCGGAAAGTTCCCTGCAACGCTGCTTAAAAGCGGCAAAAAACCACTGTTCCGCCTTCTTCGCTCTCGCATTGGCTAATTTCACAGCTCCGCTGCCCGTGAAACACGCCAGTGAAATGAACCACTCTTGAGAAGTTAAGGGACGCATCGCGACGGCCTGCACGAGACCCTCAGAATGGCGGCTATAGCTCTTGTCGTGGAATAAATGGCGTCCATAGAGAAAAAAGAGCATCGAATCCGAGGCGTTTTGATGTGCGGGCATCTGACCCGAAAGGGAAAAAAAGGCCCTGTTCGTTCTGCTAAAAGATGAAAAATCCGAAGGTTTTTCTAAAAAAGATAGTATATGGTAAATCCCAGTGTCAGGGATCTCGGCGATTTTTGATTCTTTTGAGCTTTCTATTTGTGGGATATTGCTTTTAAACACATCTATAAACGCTAGATCTTTTAAAAAAGGAAATAAACTCCAAACGGGAACGAAATAATTAATTTTTGGGTAAATGTGGTTAACTTGGGGGTTATTTGTGATTAAGGCCATGATTTCTCTCCTGAAGAAAAGGAAGCAGGGATAAAATAAATTCTGCGCCCTTATTTGTCCAATCTTCCTTTTCCCTCGGTGACGCAAAAATGTTTTTCGCTTATACTTCCTCATTATGCTCGCCGAACTGTTACAAGCGCAACAGCGCTACATCGACCACTACTTTGAAAACCTCGATCTCTCCGAAGTGGAAAGAGTTGTGCAAGAATGCCTGCGCACCAAAGGGCTCATCGTCTTTACAGGCATCGGCAAGAGCGGCATCATCGCCGAAAAAATTGCCATGACAATGATCTCCACGGGAACGAAAGCGCTTTATCTTCCTCCAACAAATTTTTTGCATGGTGATATCGGCATTCTGTCTGAAAATGACCTGCTCGTGATGATAAGCCGAAGCGGGGAGACGGAAGAATTGCTCAACCTCATCCCCTTCGCCAAAAAGCGCAATGCCCGCCTGCTGGCCATCGTTTCTAACGCCAATAGCCGCCTTGCCAAACATTGCGACCTAGCGGTGAATCTTCCCTTTGAAAAAGAGCTTTGCCCTTTTGATCTCGCTCCGACAACTTCGACAACAGTCCAGCTTCTTTTCGGAGATCTGCTCGCCATCGCCCTGATGCGCTCCAAGGGATTCGATCTCTCCGCCTACGCCCTCAACCACCCCTCCGGGACCATTGGAAAAAAAATGTCGGTCACTGTGGAAGAACTCATGTTCAAAGACGACCAGCTTCCCCTTGCCAGACCGCACGTCCGCTTGTCCGATCTCCTCGCCGAACTCACCAATAAAAAATTAGGCGCATTGATCATCGTTGATGAAGGCCAAAACTTTCTCGGGATTTTCACCGACGGCGACCTCCGCCGCGCCTTGCAGAACCAAGGCTCCCTCGTTTTGGAAAAGCCAATCGGCGAACTGATGACGATCAGCGCCCTCACAATCGAAAAAGGGAAGCTCGCCTGGGAAGCCCTCAAGATCATGCAGAAAGATCCTAAGAAATTTGTTATGGCCCTGCCCGTTCTCGAACAGGGCAAGGCCGTCGGTTTCTTGCGCATGCACGACATCGTCCAAGCCGGTATCTCATAATGCAGTGGCAAGGCCTTGCCGTAATCGCCCTACTCCTCCTCGCCACAATCGCCTCCAAGATCGTCAAATCCCATCCCCGCGACCTCATCTTTGCCATCGCCGCCTTGCTAACACCCCTCCTCGGCATCGTCCCGTCAAAACAGATTTGCCAAGCTCTCGCCAATCCAACAATGCTCTCTCTTTTCGGCCTCTGGACCATTGCCACGGTCTTCCGCCCCAAAACCTGGTCCGAAAAATTCCCCTTGCCCCTGCTCATCGAGATTTTCACCGCCTATCTTTTTTATTTTGCCATTAAAAACACGGCGTTGGGTTCATGGACAGCAGCCCTTTTGCAAAATTTGCCCCAATGGTCTGTACTCGCATTGCTCTTTCTTTCTGCCCAAGCCTTCTCATTTCTCGTGCCCCGCCCCATTGCCTTTGCCATTTTATTTTCCCTCGGGGTCTCTCTCTTGGCCGCCGCAACAATCGCTCTTTCCCTGATCCTTAACTTCGTTGTCTCGCAGTGCTGTCGCTTTTCTTGGAAAAACAGACCAATTGTAATGAAGCGGTTTTAATCGCCTTTCACTGTTTCTGTTCCCCATGGAAATTTCATGTGGATTGATCCCTCGTCGCGCAATATGTCGATATGGCAAACGCCTCCGGATTTCCCGATTACCGCTGGTTGAAGTCTTATAGTGGGGATGTTACCTTTTCCATCCGCTTTAATCTGACTATGAATAATTTCGTCATATGAGGTAGAAATGAAATTCATAGATTCGTGCGCCTTAAAACCTTCTCCAATTAACTGAAACATCGAATATTCAAGGCTCTCTACTTCGATTTTCACTTTGGGCTCGTCGAATCTCGGACTCGGATGCTGGCTCGAAGAATGACTTATACAACACACTTTCATGATCCCAGAGTTTAGCATTAGGATGAGGTTCTAATATTTGCAACTCATTCCCATATTTCATTTTCCCGATGACATCAAGATGAGTAACAAAATCCCGCCTACTAATGTAGTTATAAGATGCAAAGCACAATTTATTAGGGATAATAACAGCAGGAGCAATAGCAAGGCTAATGAACTTTTCGGGATTTAAAAGGAATTCGTCTTTGTAAAAAAGGGCCCATGTTTGTATTTCTGAGATCCCAGTACCCCCTTTAGAAAGTTCAGCCTGGTTCTCAAATTCCTCTAAAGACATTCTTATTTGGGAAAGCTCTTCTTCATAGCTGGAGCTCTCGCCTGGCAAATTCACAATCAGAAACTCCAAAATCGCAATGATCTGCTTTTGCACTTCATAGGCATTCTTCTCGAATCCCTTCTCTGCCAAGAGTCTTTTCTCTTCCTTTAAAGCGGCGAGTTTCGCTTTGTTTGCGGCAAGCTCGGTTTCAGCGATGGCGGGCCACTGCATGGCGTCTTGTTTGAACCTGGCGGCGGCCTGTTGGTATGTCTCTATCGACTGATGGAGGAATTTCTTGTTCTCTTCATCGGCGAAAGACGCAACGAAATTAAGGGCTGCTGAAGCGTGGTGCAGAGCTGCTTCGTAAAGCCCTGCGATTTCATTGAAGGCCATAACCACTTTTTCCACGTTGTTGAATCGGATTGGGAGAAAATTTTGGCTTTTGAAATACGCAAGATTGGCATTCTCTTGGCTTTGTTGAAAATGTGAATTCGCTTTTGAGATAGCGATCTCTTTCTTCGTATGTTCAATCAAAGCTTGAATTTTCTTGATGACCTCGATGAGATTTTTTTTGTCCTGTTTTCGGTCATTTTTAGCCTTCACCCAATAATCATCGTGTCGTTCATCTTTGGCCTTTTCTGCGATTTTCCTTAGAATGTAATCGCAATGGTCAATGGCTCTGTGACAACAGGCAATCGACTTGTTCAACAGATCGAAATGATTTTCCTTTTCATCGAGGCTCAGTTTGCTAAATTGCACAAGCAGTTCCTCGTGCCGCTGCCATTCTTTAATAATCTTCTCGAAGATCCTCGCGTATTGCTTGTCATAGAAGTGTGAGGCATGGATGAGAGTCGGGATGAGAAAAAAAAGAACAAATAAACGTTTCCATTTCATACACGAACTCCTTTTTTGTATTTTGACAAGGTAGCGAAAGCATTAAGATTGGATCAAGGAAAAATTTGATCGCGACATCGTTTACCACTTGTTTTTTTTGGCGAACTGAAAAACAATCTCTCTAAGAAATACGGAGTGTTGCCTTTATGGAAATCGTCGCCAACTGGAAGTGCTTTTTTATCATCATCGTGTTCGCTTTGGGATACACGGCAATTATCTTGGAGCATTACATCAGAGTGCATAAGTCCGCCGTGGCCTTGCTCATCGCGGTTGTGTGCTGGGCGATTTATCTCGGCTGTTCGGGAGTGCCGGCAAAGGAGGGCTTGGAAATTTTAGGTCATCATGTCTCTGAAGTGGCGCAGATCATTTTCTTTCTGATGGGAGCGATGGCGCTTGTCGAGCTCGTCGATTCGCATCATGGCTTTAAAATCATCACCGACCGGATCACGACGAAATCGCATCGATCGATGATCTGGGTCATCGGCTTTGTCGCTTTTTTTCTCTCTGCCATTCTCGATAATTTAACGACGACGATCCTCATGGTCTCATTATTGCGCAAACTTATTCCGCACAAAAGTGAGCGGTTTTTGCTTTGCTGCATCGTCGTCATCGCCGCCAATGCGGGGGGAGCATGGACGCCGATCGGCGACGTGACGACGACCATGCTTTGGATCAACGGCCAATTGAGTTCGATCGGCGTGATGAAATCCCTGTTTTTGCCTTCTTTGATTTCTCTTCTCATCCCTTTGGCATGGTACACTTTTCGCGCAAAGGGAAAAGTTTCCAGCCAAACAACGTCCAAATCAGAATTGAAAGAGATGCCCGGAGCAAGACTCGTTTTTTATTTTGGCGTCGGTGGACTAGTCTTCGTTCCTATTTTTAAAGCGATCACAGGACTGCCCCCTTTCATGGGCGTCGTTTTAGCCCTTTCGGTCCTTTGGCTGATTACCGACATCATGCATTTTCCCTTTAAAGAACGGGAGCATCTACGTGTGCCTCACATCTTGACGCGCGTCGACACCTCCGGGGTGCTCTTTTTCTTAGGGATACTCCTCTGTGTCGATGCCCTCCAGGCTGCTGGTTTCCTGCAAGTCCTCGCCGACTGGATGGACACCGTCTTTCAAAATGAAGCTATTATCGCGACCATGATCGGCTTCTTTTCCGCCATCATCGATAACGTTCCTCTTGTCGCCGCCACGATGGGTATGTACCCCCTCGAAATCTACCCCACCGACGCATCTCTTTGGCATATGATTGCCTATGCCGCGGGAACGGGCGGAAGCATGCTCATCATCGGGTCGGCGGCCGGCGTCGCCCTGATGGGCATGGAAAAGATCGATTTCATTTCCTACGCCAAAAAAGCCGCTTTGCCCGTGGCCATCGGATTCCTTGCCGGAATGGGAGTTTATCTCGCGCTTCGCCAGATTTCGTGAATTTTGGCGGAGCTGCGGGCTTGCCAAGCCTAAATTTACAAAACCTTTCTATGCACGTTTTTTTGCTTTTCTCCTCGTAAATTCTCGCAAATAAATAATTTTAACGAATTTTTTTTCAAAAGCATTTGCTGAAAATTCAGCACTTTATGTATGTTCTATCCTTCCTTTTGAAAAAAACCGACCACGGTTGTCCAAAAGGAATAGAATCAACGAGATTGGTTCGTCTATCTTAACAACAGAAGAGAAGTGACGTGCAAGCAAAATAAAGCTTGTGCGGATAAGTGTGAGGAACACTTATTTGCCTGTAATTTTTTTGATATATTTATAAGGCAAATTGTCAAAGATTTTTTTTCTTTGAGAATTTGATCTTGGTTCAGATTGAATGCTGGCAGCGTGGATGAGGCATGCAAGTCGAACGAAGCTCTAGGGCAACCTGGAGCTTAGTGGCGGAAGGGTTAGTAATACATGAATAACTTGCCTTTTACCTGGGGATAACGGCTGGAAACGGCCGCTAATACCGAATGAGGTGCCTGAGGGAGACCTTGGGCTATCAAAGTAGGGGACCTTGAAAGAGGCCTTGCGGTAGAAGAGAGGTTCATGGGATATCAGCTAGTTGGTGTGGTAATGGCGCACCAAGGCTAAGACGTCTAGGCGGATTGAGAGATTGACCGCCAACATTGGGACTGAGATACTGCCCAGACTCCTACGGGAGGCTGCAGTCGAGGATCTTTCGCAATGGGCGCAAGCCTGACGAAGCGACGCTGCGTGAGCGATGAAGGCCTTCGGGTCGTAAAGCTCTTTCGCGCAAGAACAAGGACGAAGTGTGAATAACATTTCAACTTGAGGGTACTGCGTAAAGAAGCACCGGCTAACTCCGTGCCAGCAGCTGCGGTAATACGGAGAGTGCAAGCATTAATCGGAATTATTGGGCGTAAAGGGCGCGTAGGCGGGATGATAAGTCAGATGTGAAATTCTGAAGCTCAACTTCAGAGCTGCATTTGAAACTATAATTCTCGAGGATTGACGGAGAAAACGGAATTCCACGTGTAGCGGTGAAATGCGTAGATATGTGGAAGAACACCTGTGGCGAAAGCGGTTTTCTAGTTTATACCTGACGCTGAGGCGCGAGAGCAAGGGGAGCAAACAGGATTAGATACCCTGGTAGTCCTTGCCGTAAACGATGTATACTTGATGTAATTAGGCTCAACCCTGATTGTGTCGAAGCTAACGCGATAAGTATACCGCCTGGGGAGTACGCTCGCAAGGGTGAAACTCAAAAGAATTGACGGGGGCCCGCACAAGCAGTGGAGCATGTGGTTTAATTCGATGCAACGCGAAGAACCTTACCCAGGCTCGAAATATAACAGACGATATCAGAGATGATATTTTCCGCAAGGACTGTTACATAGGTGCTGCATGGCTGTCGTCAGCTCGTGCCGTGAGGTGTTGGGTTAAGTCCCGCAACGAGCGCAACCCTTATCATTAGTTGCCAACATTTAAGGTGGGGACTCTAATGAGACTGCCTGGGTTAACCAGGAGGAAGGTGAGGATGACGTCAAGTCCGCATGGCCTTTATGTCTGGGGCTACACACGTGCTACAATGGTCGGTACAGAAGGCAGCAAGACCGTAAGGTGGAGCAAATCCGTAAAGCCGATCACAGTTCAGATTGTAGTCTGCAACTCGACTACATGAAGTTGGAATTGCTAGTAATGACGTGTCAGCAACAACGTCGTGAATACGTTCCCGGGCCTTGTACACACCGCCCGTCACATCATGGGAGTTGGTTTTACCCGAAGTCGCTGACTCAACCGCAAGGGGAGAGGCGCCTAAGGTAAGGCCGATGACTGGGATGAAGTCGTAACAAGGTAGCCCTATCGGAAGGTGGGGCTGGATCACCTCCTTTAAAGGACAAACTACTCACAGTAGTCCTTGAAGGTTGAGACAAGCTTTGTTTTGCCCACGTCGCTTCGCTTCTGTTGTTAAGTTCAGATAGTTATCTTGAAAGTCGAATAGAGTCAAAAAAGAAATTAATCTCAAATAAATAAGAAGCGACCAATAGAGTAAGAAAGAAGTGTGTAACAACACGTAAGTCTTAAAATGTGGTAAATTGATCAGGTAACTGATCAACAATAATTCACTGATGAAAATTGGCGCTTGAGAACAAAAAAATGTTTTAAGAAGAACATTGGCGAAAAATTAATAGGTAATTAACAGCAAAAAAGTTTCTGTGATCAAGCTGTTAAGGGCTGTTGGTGGATGCCTTGGTATCGATAGGCGAAGAAGGACGTGAAACCTGCGAAAAGCTTCGGAGAGCCGGAAAAGGCGTTGACCCGGAGATGTCCGAATGGGGGAACCCGGTGGAAGTTATGCTCCACCATCTGTAGCTGAATACATAGGCTACGGAAGCAAGACCTGCCGAAGTGACACATCTCAGTAGGCAGAGGAAAAGAAATCTATAAGAGATTCCCATAGTAGCGGCGAGCGAAGTGGGAAGAGCCCAAACCAGGAATTTTATTCTTGGGGTTGTAGGGCCAGTCATAAAGTTAACGTAGACCTAGCTAAACGGCATGGGAAGGCCGGCGAAACAGGGTGAGAGCCCCGTAAGCGAAAGGGAAGCGTTAGCGAGATTGGTACCTGAGTAAGACCGGCCACGGGAAATCCGGTCTGAATCTGGGGGGACCACCCTCCAAGGCTAAATACTCATCGATAACCGATAGTGAACCAGTACCGCGAGGGAAAGGTGAAAAGAACCCCTGTTAGGGGAGTGAAATAGAACCTGAAACCAGCAGCTTACAAACGGTCGGAGGCCTATGCTCCTTTTAGGAGAATGGCTGACGGCGTGCCTTTTGCATGATGAGCCAGCGAGTTAAGCTATATGGCAAGGTTAAGGAACTGACGTTCCGGAGCCAAAGCGAAAGCGAGTGTGAATAGCGCGTTTAGTCATATGGCTTAGACACGAAACCAAGTGATCTATCCATGACCAGGATGAAGCACGGGTAACACCGTGTGGAGGTCCGAACTAGTGTCTGTTGAAAAAGCCTTGGATGAGTTGTGGATAGGGGTGAAAGGCCAATCAAACTTGGAGATATCTTGTTCTCTCCGAAATAACTTTAGGGTTAACCTCAGCGAAACCGACTCGGGGGTAGAGCACTGGATCCACAAGGGAGGCTACCGCCTTACCGAAGGGAACCAAACTCCGAATACCGGGAAGGTCGCTGGGAGATAGACTGTGGGGGATAAGCTTCATAGTCAAAAGGGGAACAGCCCAGATCGTCGATTAAGGCCCCAAATTCTGTGCTAAGTGAGTAAGGAAGTAAAGTTTCAAAGACAGTTGGGATGTTGGCTTAGAGGCAGCCATCATTTAAAGAGTGCGTAACAGCTCACCAATCGAGAGACTTTGCGCCGATAATAGACGGGACTAAAGCATAGAGCCGAAATCACGGGTGTGCAGCAATGCACGCGGTAGGAGAGCGTAGTATGAGCGGAGAAGATGTACCGTAAGGAGCGTTGGAGCTCATACTAGTGAGGATGCATGGCATGAGTAAACGATAAAGGAAGTTAAAATCTTCCTCGCCGAAAACCTAAGGTTTCCAGGGTAAAGCTCGTCTTCCCTGGGTTAGCCGGACCCTAAGTCGAGGCTGAAAAGCGTAGATGATGGGAAGCAGGTTAAACATTCCTGCGCCACCGTAAGACAATGACAACGGGATGACAAAGTAAGTTAAGCGTGCGGACGATTGGAAATGTCCGTGTTGCTATGAGACTGGCTTGTAGGAAAATCCGCAGGCGCAAAGTTAGGTAGCAGCCAAGGGGAACCCTCGGGGGAACCGAAGACGTAGCGCGACGCTTTCAAGAAATAATCTCTAGTCGTCGAAGGTGACCGTACCAAAACCGACACAGGTGGGTGTGAAGAATATTCTCAGGCGCGCGAGATAACTCTCGTTAAGGAACTCTGCAAATTACCCTCGTAACTTCGGAAGAAGAGGGGCCGGAAATCGTGATTGCCTTCGCGGCGAAAGCGGAATCCGGCCGAAGAGAAATGGCCCAGGCGACTGTTTAACAAAAACACAGCACTATGCAAAGTCGTCTAAGACGACGTATATGGTGTGAAGCCTGCCCAATGCCAAAAGGTCAAAAGGAGACGTTAGCCGCAAGGCGAAGCGTTGAATTTAAGCCCTGGTGAATGGCGGCCGTAACTATAACGGTCCTAAGGTAGCGAAATTCCTTGTCGGGTAAGTTCCGACCTGCACGAATGGCCTAACGATCTGGGCACTGTCTCAACGGGAGACTCGGTGAAATTGTAGTAGCGGTGAAGATGCCGTTTACCCGCAACAAGACGGAAAGACCCCGTGAACCTTTACTGTACTCTGATATTGGCTTCTGACTTTCCATGTGTAGGATAACTGGGAGACATTGAAACGGGCTCGTTAGGGTCTGTGGAGTCAACGTTGAAATACCAGTCTTGGAGAGTCGGAAATCTAACGATTGCTCATGAATCTGGGAATCGGACAATGTCAGACGGGCAGTTTGACTGGGGCGGTATCCTCCCAAAAAGTAACGGAGGAGTCCAAAGCTAGCCTCATCGTGGTTGGCAATCACGAAATGAGCGTAAAGGTATAAGGCTGGTTAACTGCGAGACCAACAAGTCAAGCAGGTACGAAAGTAGGGCTTAGTGATCCGGCGGTAGAAAGTGGAATCGCCGTCGCTTAACGGATAAAAGGTACTCCGGGGATAACAGGCTTATCGCCACCAAGAGTTCATATCGACGTGGCGGTTTGGCACCTCGATGTCGACTCATCGCATCCTGGGGCTGGAGAAGGTCCCAAGGGTTTGGCTGTTCGCCAATTAAAGCGGTACGCGAGTTGGGTTCAAAACGTCGTGAGACAGTTTGGTCCCTATCTGTTGTGGGCGCAGGATATTTGAGAAGAGCTGCTTCTAGTACGAGAGGACCGAAGTGGACGAACCAATGGTGTGCTGGTTGTACTGCCAAGTGCATAGCCAGGTAGCTATGTTCGGAAAGGATAAGCGTTGAAAGCATCTAAACGCCAAGCCTCCTTCAAGATAAGATATCCCAATGAGACCCCCGGAAGATGACCGGGTTGATAGGTTGGATGTGTAAGCACAGTGATGTGTTGAGCTAACCAATACTAATGAGTCCATTGGCTTGATCACTTTATTTTTCATCAACGGCATGGAGTTCTTAAGAACATGTCATTGATGGCGCTGTAAAGCCACGGCGCAGGAAGGGATTGTGGAATTTAAGGCTCAGCGAGACAAAGCCAAATAGGCAGAGTCGCAGCGAGCCCCAAAACACAAGACCTGACTAAGCGTGGCCCACGCCAATGAATCTTAAAGCATAGAACTCAAGCGTCAATTTTCATGAGTGAAAGTCTTTTAGACTCTTTCGACAATCAAGTTTTCTTGGTGGCAATAGAGAAGGGGAAATACCTGATCCCATCCCGAACTCAGAAGTCAAGCCCTTCATCGCCGATGGTACTGTACACAAGAGTATGGCAGAGTAGGTCGCCGCCAAGTTTTTTTTCCGCCTCAGCAAGCTCTAAGTTTGCTGAGGCTTTTTTATTTCCGTCCTTTTGGAAATTCGTTAGTCGTCATTCTCTTCGTTGATTCCATTGTTTGGTAAGAGAATTGGCCTTTCTTCAGATTTGGACTCTTCGTCAGAAGAAAGATCTAGGGGTGAATGACTAGAAGGTGAAGGTGATTTTGAATCAGTTGTCATTTCAGAGTTGCTCCGCGATCGAGTTGTGTTAGGTGAAGAAGAATCGGATGATGAAACAGCAGAGTTTGGCTTCACTGGTGTGGATGATGGCCGAACGATGCTTGTATCCTCGACTATAAAGCTGAAATCGGCCTTCCCTTTTGGAAGAGATTCCAAGACTTTAGGAATATTATCAATTTTCAAAGTAGCAATGATAACCCCTGTTCCGACAGAAACATTATGGACTAAGTGTTTAAATTCCAATTCCATCTTATATTTTACTTCTAACGTATTGTTTTCAAATCTAAATTCAATATCGCCTTTCCAATCATTTGCTTTATCCGTCTTTTGAACGAAGCATTCTTTAGGATTTCTTGGGGTGCCTGGTTCAGAGGCGACTTCAACAAGCGGCCCTGTCAATAAGCTAGTTGCAGCTTGAGTTGTTAAATAGTTCAATAAGTTGTTCAATTCGTTCTGGTCGATCGAAAAGTTTGAAGCAATCGTTGCTGACAATAATTCCATTCGTGTGCGGACACCATTCCAAGAATCGTATTTTTGCCCATCAATGACTACATTAGGACATACACGCTCCATATCTCCCTCTAACAAATTTTTAATTTCATGGAGTTGTTGCATATATTGTCGATTCATTTGTTCATTAAGCGGACCACTTTTTTGATAATTTATTGCTGGTCCATCTTTTATTTGATTTTCAAATTCATCAATAATTTCATTCAGTCTGTTTAGTTTTTTTTCAAAAATAGCACCTGACTGCAACTGCTTCAATTTCGTTCGAGAGTCTAAAGAATTGTTTTCTAGATGTCTCTGGATTTCAACCATTATTTGGTTTTTATATAGATCGTCCTTAAAATTGTTGATAGAGAGCAAACGCTTTTGAAGTTTAGCTGGTAGAACATCAAGCCTTTTAAAGGAGATGGGATCTCCCGTTGATGCCGCATTATTTAGATCGATTTTTAATTCTTCAAGTCTTTGGTCTGCAATTTTTCCTTTTACGGCTTGGCTTGCTCGATGTCTTGCAAAAAAGCAGGCTGCGATGGCGCAGATCCCCAAAACAATGATCGAGAGGGGGAACAAAGCGACCGAAATGGCAAGACTTGCGAGTCTTTTGCTGGAATTCTTTGGATCGAAAATGTCAGCGATTACTTTTTTTAAAATGTATTGCGCTCTTTCCGATATTTGCTTGTCTTTCGCTTCTTTCGACCAAGAATAGTCACTAGGCAAGGCATATTTCTTCCAGTCACCTCTTAGAGACTCGTAAGGGAAAGCTTCAGGAGGTGGTATTGGTGGTGTAGTAATTGTTGTCATAATTTCTCCTATTTATATCTTTATTATAACATATATTATTATTATTTTAATCAATTCTTTATGAATTTTTAAATTACTTGGCTTCAAGTGGAATAATAGTGCTAATGATTTGATTGTAAATGGCTTTAAAAAAACAGCGGTTCCAGCCTGCGGCAACACTGCCTAACGCATTGAACTTTAGCGTGTTATAATGTAAAGAGAACATTCAGTAGCGTTAACGCTTATTAACAGGCTGAAATTCAGCTAGTTACAAAATTAAGATGAATTTGAATTATTAGAAAAAGGACTCATCGTCTCCCGCCCTCGAGTGGCTTGAGCTGAGTTTCTAAATGGATGAGCCTCGCATTAAGGATCTGGTACATCTTCCTGATAATTTTGAGGTCTAGATCTTCCTCGCAATTTGGTCTTTTTGGGAGATATCTCAGGAAGACGGCCTTTTTATCATCGTTACTTTATGTTGCTAAAAACTGGAAAATATTTTATTAACATCTCGACGTTCGATCAATGAAAATAATGCCTTAAGCAATGTTGTTCACTTTTAGAAAGTTCTGAAAATTGTGTAACAGAATTCAGATGTTCGTAAATCAAAACTTGGTCTGACAAATTTATGAGCTGTGATTCGACCGAGTTTAAAAATTCAGAAATAACTAATCTAGCCAGTTGGTTGTATATGCTCTAAAGTTACATAATCCAAATGATATTTCCCGTGCATTCTATCTAAGGATTCTTCAGTTGTTAATTTTTCAAACTCATCTGCATGTTCGTAGATGAATTTTTTGGCAAAATCTTTTGTTAGAGCATTCAGTTTTTTTTCTAGAACGTCGATTTTGTCTTTAAATAAAAATTTTTCTTTGAAATTAATTTTGAGTAAGTTGCTGAGTTCGGTGTTAGCTTTTAATTTATTCTCTATTTTTCCTTCTATTTGTTTTAAATAGTCTATGTCTAAAGACTTAGGTCCTGTTTGGGCCGCAATTGTTCGCATTAACGAAATCAACTCAGATAGGTGATTCAATGCCTGCGCTGTTTTGTGATGATATTTTTTTTCTCGAGCTTTTGAAATCTCTAGTGATCTGTCTCTATTCTCTTCCTTTGTGGCACGAATTTTCTCCTCAATTTTTGGCTGTTTCTTGTCGAGAAAATTTTTATTAAAACCATGTGTTAAGAGATGATTGACATACTTAATATCCTTTTCAGACATGCTGTCTATTTTTTTTATCACTTTCGAGAGAGCTGTTACAGTTTGCTTGCTGCCAAATAGGGCCTTGTATGCATTTTCTCTAATTGCAGGAGGAATTGAATCTAGCTCTCTTTGGATTCGTTCTGGCGCAGGAATGTTTTCAGGTTGTTTTATTTCGATATAAACTTTTTGATTAATTTCTTCTATCTTGAGCCCGAAGGTTTTCGAAAGATGCTTATTCAGACCTTGAAACGATGCTTTTGAAGAATACAGCTCTTTTTTTGCGGCATTGTGGACGGTGTCAAAGATGGAAATTTTTTCGTTGGTTGATATGTCTTTATACTGATAATTGGAGCCTGTAAAATTAAATTTGTCTGTGTGATGCTGGCGAAAAATCCAAGAGCTTTTCCATATGTGTCTTAATTCATAACCATCATAATTTGTTGTTGATTCCAACTCAGGAAGCAGCGATTCTAGATCTGCCCCAGGTTGATTTCGACGTGCGGTTTCCATTCTTTTTAGAAGTGTAGGCAACCCGGTTGCCTTTTCGTAATGAACTTTTTCTCGAAGAATGCTTCGAATTGCTTCTCTTTTTTTCCCGTCAAGACAGCTTGGTTCCCAGTTGCACTGTTTGAATACTCGATCAATGGTTTCGTCTAGATTGGATGTTTTCAAATGAGACTTAGAAACGTCAATGTCCAGGTCTTTGATCGCTCCCTCAATCTGAGCTCTACAAATTAACTTTATTAAGAAAACCATATTAACCACCTTTTTATATGGTCTTATTGTAGCATTTAAAAATTAATTTATCAATTTTAAATGAAAATTAATAAATAAATGCAATTAACTGATATTCAGAAGCTTAGCATGATGAAAGGGCAAAGAAAAAGCCAAGAAGCGTAACCTCTTGGCTTTGAGAGCATTAGAAAATATTAATGTTCACGACGGGAACGGAAAGGACGATCTCCACCACGGAAGCCGCCGCGTTCTCCACCACCGCGGTCATCTCTGCGAGGAGCGCGTGGTTGTTCTGGACGAGCTTCGTTAACGATGAGGGTACGGCCGTTCAATGGCTTTCCATTCAATCCTTCGACAGCTTTTCTTGCATCATCAGCATTTTCCATCTCAACAAAGCCGAAGCCTTTAGACATGCCGGTGAACTTATCTGTCACGATCCGCACAGAAGCGATCGGACCATAAGACGAAAATAGTTCGTGGAGTTCTTCTTCAGTCGTGCTGAAGGGAAGGCTACCCACGTACAGTTTTTTATTCGCAACTTGATTCATATTTCTCCAATAAAAAAATTAATAGCTTAGCTCTTTGATTTTGAGGGGATTGAGAAGAAAAAGTTTTTGTTCACAAACTCCTTAAAGGAGCTAAGTCTCTGGTTTACTTAACGTTGACTCGGGATCTGATCTCCACCGGAACAAAAAACTGCACCTTGGGGACAAAACACGGGAAACGTTTCCGTTAGAGTTTGAGGCCTTTGCCTTTAAACTTTAACTTACAGATAAGTTACCAGAATGGCGAATGGTTGTCTATCGAAATTAACGCGAATTTTGAACGGTACGCTCGAGCGCAATTCCGCTCCTTCAGGGGCGGATTAGCTGAGCTATACTGCTGACACTTGAAAGTTATAGGAAATTTCAATTTCAGCGCTTCAATTTTTTGTTTGTTGAAGCAGACCATGTGCAAGCACATGGTCGATGGAAACGAACAAAAAGGCCATGGTAAAACCACGGCCGTAAGTGAAGATGCTGAAGCAGAAATTTTCATAACTTTCAAGTGGAAGCAGTATATACCAGACTCGGTCCTAAACTTGGATTTTCTGCTCCCGCCCTTAACTGTCGAAGAATCTCCTCCTTTACAAGGAGGAGTTCTTCAATAAGCGCACTATGAGAGTCATCATCCTTCGCGGCTTTTATCCTAATATTTTTGCAAAGCTCGGGTTTGGCGTTTTCAAAAAAGATTAAAAAAATTATTACTAGGTGGATTGTAGAGGGGGCTTTTGTATGGCTTTTATGCGGATTTGGATGTGTGCGGTTTCGATTTTTGGATCGGTCCTTGCCTTTGGGGAAGATCTATGGTTGTTCGATCAGGATTTCGTCAAATTCGGCAAAAAGGAGATCTACGAAAAATTGAAGAGGGAGATGCTTAAGGATGAGTTTGGCGACTTTTCCGCTTTTGCTGTGCAGGAGCAGCAGGAGTCGATGCAGTACATCTACTTAGTGCCTGTTGGCGATTATGGCGGTCTGCAGAGGCTTCTCGAAGGGAGGGCTAAACGCGAGGAGAAATTGAGTGGTGAGGAGAGACTGCCCTTTGTCAGCACGCTGAATTTTACGATAAAGAGTGTGCAGCAATTTTTGCCAGCCTGCTCCTATGTGCCCGTCGGAAAAGAGAGTTTGGCTGCGTTCCGGTGCATGTACTTTTACTTATTTGGCATCGTCCCGGGGAATGAGGCTATTTTTGAGGCGCAGTTGCAGAAAGTTGCCGAAGAGCAGGGGGATAGCGGTGGCGTTTGCATGAGGAGTTGGAAGATTGTGATCGGTGGAGACCTCCCAAAGTATTTGGTCGCGACGTTCGGCTCGAACGAAAAAAAAGTGAAGCAAGATGCGGAAAATCTCGAATTGATTCCTCCTCCGCTGAAGAACTTATTGCGCTCTCAAAAACAAGGCAGCGCGGTGTTGCGAAAAGAGCTAACTAGGAATTGACTTCTTGGTAGCGGGGAATTTTGAGCAGGGGCCAGGCGGCGCTTTGCGTGTATGCGCGGAAAAGCTCCATGATGTGGCGGGTCCGGGGGCCGACTGTGCCATCGGCGATAGGGATTGAATCGATTTGGATCACAGGCATGATCTCTTTGTTGCTCGCAGTGATGAATGCCTCTTGCATGTTTTGGATCTCATTGCAGCGCAAACCCCGCAACTCGATCGGATAGTGGGGAGCGCAGAGTCGGAGCACGACCTCGCGTGTGATGCCGGTCAGCACTTCGTCGGTGCAGCATGTGTAGAGGGCATCGTCTTTAAAGGCGAAAAAGTTGCTTGTCGTCGCCTCTAAAATTTCATTGTTCGGATTGACGTAAAGGGCTTCTTGGGCATCGAAGATCTTGCCTCGCTGCATTGCGACGATAGCGGGGGCGTATTGGGTTGTCTTGCTCGTGTGGAGGCTTCGGAATAAGCGGGTGGTGGCGACTTTGATCCCCTGAGTGAAGCACGCGGATCTGTAAGGGGAAAGGGGATATGCGAACACGATCAAACTTCCTTGAGGATTGGGCGTGAAGTGATCGGCGCTAATGCCTCCTGTCACGAGAGTTTTGATGCTGGCTTCCGGTAGGTGGCTTAGTTTGAGCACGGTTTCGACAATGTCTTGGATCTCTGGCAAGGATTTGGGAAGAATGAGGCCAATCTCGTCTGCGGAGTATTTGAGGCGCTGTAAATGATCCCATAAATGAAAAGGGCGTCCCCCGTAGGTACGCAAATACTCGAAGATGCCAAATCCTCGCAAAATGGAAAGATCGAGAATCGAAATTTTGGCGTCTTCTTCTTTGACGTATTTTCCGTTGATGTAGTACATGGGGTTCTTTGTGTGGGGAATCCGTACTGTACCACATAAAAAAATAGTTGCCCATTTTTTTCCAACCCCATAAATGTCGGTAAAGAGCCTGTCTTAAGGAGAGAATCGATGGTTTTGAAAGAGACGATGAGCGCAATGCGGCAGTATCTGAATGAACTTTCTGAGAATTTGGAAAAGGCCGCAGGGGGTAATCGATCGGCCGCGCAAAGGGTGCGGACGGGGTCGATCGAGTTTACAAAAATTGCCAAACTCTTCCGCAAGGAATCGGTCGATGCGGAAAAGAAGGTTAAAACAAAACGGAAATAGAGCTCTTTCTTTCTTTGCCCTCCTCGAGTAAACTTTGTCCCTATGGATAGGGTTTCTGTTCTTATTGAAAATTTTAATCAACGGGGCTGGGGGATTGGCCATTGCCCTCCTGGCAAGGTGGAGCTGATTGGAGCGCTGCCGGGCGACGAGGTGTTGGCGAGCCTTCATCGGAAGAGGAGGGGGAAATGGCGCGGGGACCTTTGCGAGGTCGTCCGCCCTTCTTCTTTGCGCGTATCGCCGCGTTGCGCGCATGTTCCTTTTTGCGGGGGATGTACATGGCAGCAGCTCGACTATGCCGCGCAGCTAGAGGAGAAACAGGCGCGGGTGAAAAAGGCCTTCGCCGGGCTCATTCGTGAAGCGGAATTGAGGCCGATCATAGGATGCGATGCGCATTGGGGCTATCGCAACAAGATGGAGTTCTCTTTCTCTCAAAATCGGGCAGGCGACCGCTTTTTGGGGCTGATCATCGCGGGGAGCCGAGGCCATGTGATGAATTTGAGTGAGTGTCATCTAGTCTCGGGTTGGTTCACGAGCTTGCTTGGGGCTGTGCGCTCGTGGTGGGAACAGAGCGGCCTTGGGGCCTACCGGATGAACGACACCGGCACTCTGCGAACGCTGACGGTGCGCGAAGGCAAAAGGACAAACGACAAGCTCATCATGCTCACCGTCTCGGGAAATCCCGCATTTGCCTTGTCTAAAGGGAATTTAAGCCAATTTGTGGAAGCTGTCAAACGCTCTGTTCCCTTGGAAGAATGGCCGAGGTTAAGTATTTTTTTGCGCGTGCAGCAGATCTGTAAGGGAAGCCCGACGCAGTTTTTTGAGCTGCATTTACATGGGCCCGACCATTTGCTCGAGAAGCTTCATCTGTCGAGAGAATTGACCTTTAAGATCAGCCCAACCTCTTTTTTTCAGCCGAATACTTTTCAGGCGGAGAAACTCTATTCCGAAGCGTTGAAAATGGTCTCTTTTCCTAAACGGCACGTCTTAGATCTCTATGCGGGAACGGCGTCGCTGGGGATGGCAATGGCCTTGCAGGCGGAGAAGGTGACAGCGATCGAAATCAATCCCCATGCGTGCTTTGATGCTGAGAGCAACAAAGAGTTGAACCAATTGAAAAATTTAGAGGTCATTTGCGGCGATGTCGGCAAAAAGTTGGAAGAGCTGCAGAGGCGTCCCGATTTTATACCGCCGGACCTGATCGTCGTCGATCCTCCGCGCTCTGGGCTGGATGCTGCCGCTTTGGCCCATCTTCAATCGCTGCGGCCCAAAGAAATTCTTTACGTGTCCTGCAATGTGGAGACTCAGGCCGCCAATATTCAAGAAATTTGTGCCGCTGGGTATCGGGTGGCCGTCTTGCAGCCGGTGGACCAGTTTCCTCATACGCCCCATATCGAGAATATTGCACTACTCGAAACTTCTTGATTTCCCCGCTGATTTCGGGCAAGCTGGAGTCAGTTTCTTGAGCCAGTTGTAAAACTCCACGCTAAACGGAAAATCGAAGATTTTGGTGTCTTCTTGCCCCGGCGGCGGCGAAGAGTTTTGCAACTGGCTCATTTTGAATTAAATTTTTTATTCCTCAAGGAAGGCAAACATGAAAAAATGGATTTCTTTTCTCGCGAGCGGATCTTTTTTAACAGCAGCATTGCCTGTTTTCGCCCAAGACGGCGAGGCGGCTCCAAGCTCTGGCGGCGGTAATATGATTCAGACGGTGATCATGATCGCGGTCGCACTTGTGTTCTTCTACTTTATTCTTTGGCGCCCGGAACAAAAACGTCGCAAGCAAATGGAAAAAGTGCGCAGCTCGCTCAAAAAAGGCGATCGCATTACAGCCATGGGCATCATCGCCACGGTCGTCAAAGTTCAAGACAAGAGCATCATCGTTGCCTTGGACGGCGCCAAAATGGAAATCTTGAAAGCGGCGATCACCGACGTGCAAGCGGCTTCTGAAGAAAAAGCTGAGAAATCAGTTGAGGCCAGCGAAACGCGATAATTATTGCTGTTTCTGCAGGATCGCTTCTTCTTGAAGGCGATGGTAAAGGTTATCCATCGCTTCGATCATTTGGTGGTAATGGTGGCGGTGGTATTCCGCGATCCTGTCGAGGATGGCGCGGCGAATCGCCACACTGCGCTCTTGGTTAGTCACGCTTAAATGGTCTTGGCCGGCAAACGCATGGCCAGGACCTCGATAATCGGGCCCTTTGGGTTGGATGTATTCCAATTGCGCGTAAACCGCCCTCTGGTCCATTTCTGGCAATTCATAGAATCTATTCAAGAGTTCTTGGGGTGGTCTCTTCCATTCAGCTTGGGCAAAGTCGGTTGCGAGCGTGTGCATGAGGAAATGGCGGATTACCTGGGCTCGGCATTCATTCGCAGCGGAATCGTTAAGGGTATTGCCTTCGAATAGTCTCTGACCGATTGGCCAAGAATCGCTCGGCGGATCGATGAGAAGATAGGTTTGGTAATAAATGGCGTTGCGGACGTCTTCCGGCAAGGCCATAAATTCTTCTTTAAGGTGGGCAGGGAAATGGGTCGATCCTGAATGATCTCCTTGCGAAAGGGCCTGGGATAAGTGTATCATTTTTTCGTGATCGGCCTGTGAAACAGAGATTTTTTCCTCAAGGGGAACCTCTTTTAGGAACTCGTTTTCGGCGGTGACTTGTGCGAGTCTTTGCTGCAATTCTGCTTTTTGGCCTTGAAGTTCTCGGATCTGTTCATTCGTCTCAAAGCGCGGAGGTTCCGATATTCTTGGGGTATCGAAGACGGGGTTTGGCGCTGTTCGAACGGTTTCTTCTTCGCGGCGCGGGGAAATTGGGTTAGTTTGCCTTGTGCTTGAAGGGTTGCGGCTAAGTTCCAATTCTGATTCAACGGCATTCGTGTTGTGATTACGAACGCTTGAGGGAGCTGATTGGTGCGTTCTTCTGGGTTCGTGAACTGTGGGGTGTTTGTGTCTCATTGGACTTGGAGATTCCGAGCGATCTCTTGGTTCGAGGCGCGAGGCCCTTCCTCTCAAAGGGGAAACGCTGTGATGGTGATGACGGCGGCCGCGTTCTCGCAAATGATGGCGATAGATGCCATCGGCTGTTTCAAGAATCTCTTTATTGATCGCATCCGCTTTGTCGAGGTCCTCGTCGTCGAGATCATCGATGACCTCCAATAAATCGACCTCTTTGGCCCTGCCGATATTGAGGCCATCCTCGTCGATTTCTTGAACCTTGATGCGATTGCCGGTAATGCGGATCCTCACGTTCACTTCCTCATCGGCACCGGGCAAAAATTGACGGAATTTGGTTTGAAAAAGCCGCGATGAGACTAAGTCGTCAATCTGATCGACGAGCGAGCGACGAAGCTCTTCGTGATGCTTCTTACAGAGGCCGAGCTCTTTCGAACTGTGATTAAAAATATGAATATTTTTAATATCGGAAGCGTTGATTGTTGAAGGCATGTTATTACCAAAATTATTAATCCTTATTTAATAATTATAATTAAAGATTAATAAATAAGCAATTCGCAGATTAATGATAATTTTATTTTACTGTATTAAATTTTTTATTATATTGAAAAGAGGCGGCTGGCGTCAAAAATTGAATGCTGCTACAGTCATTCTCAACAGCCTTCCATATAATAAAAAAATTAATGCGTCTACTATTATTTTTAATCGCTGCCATTCTTCTGGGAAGCGCACAACAGGCGCTAGGCAAGTCTCCCTCCATTATTTACCTCACTTGGATGCACGATCCCACGACGAGCATGACTGTGCATTGGCACTCCTCGGATAAAGATTGCAACTCCATTGTGCTCTATAGAAAGCAGGGAGGCGCTGAATGGGAGAAAAAGGAAGGGCTTTATGGGACGCTTTCTAAGACCCATCTTTTGGTCCACACCGTAGAAATGGATAATTTGGAGCCGGGCTCTGAATATGAATTTCGCATTGGGGGTCAGGAGAGGATTCACCGCTTTCGGACGCTGCCAGGTAAGCTCTCGAGGCCAGTGCGTTTTGTTGTCGGCGGAGATGCCTATTTTTATCTTTCGACTTTGCGAAAAATGAATCGCGAGATCGCCGCCTGCAATCCTGACTTTGTGGTGGTGGGCGGGGATATCGCCTACACGAATGGCCGCCGGGCCGTCTTCAAAGGAAAAGATTGGGAAATCAAGCGCTGGCAGACCTTTTTGCAAGAGTGGACCAATTTCATGGTCGATTCGGAGGGCCGAATGATCCCGATTGTTCCTGTTCTCGGAAATCACGACATCAGGCCGACATGCCTATCGGCGTCGAAGTCGCCTCATTTTTACTTTTACGAGTTGTTCGCCACCCCGGAAAAGGGGGTTCCTTACCGGGTTCTCGACGCAGGCGATTATTTGAGTCTATTCCTCCTCGATTCGGGGCATACTTTCCACATTGAGGGACAGCAAACCGAGTGGCTGAAGAAAACTCTCTCTGAGCGCGAAAATACGCCTTACAAAATGGCTGCGTATCACATTGCTGCTTATCCCTCGGTCTATCCTTTCCGCAGCTCGGGGGCGAAGAAAATTCGCGCCAAGTGGAACCCGCTTTTTGAGAGATACCATTTGAATGTAGCTTTTGAGCATCACAATCACGCCTATAAGCGGACGTTTCCGATGAAAGGGAATAAGATCAATCCCGATGGGGTCGTCTACATGGGAGATGGTTCCTGGGGGGTGACGCCGAGAAAGCCCAAAAAATTATGGTACTTGGAAAAAATTGCACAGGCCAATGCCGTTTGTTTAATCACATTGACCCCTCAAATCGCGAACGTGGATGCGCTCACTATTCGCGGAGAGATCATCGATTCGGTCACGACTTTCCCGACGACTTCTCATGTGGCGTTAAACGAAACGCGATTACTCCGAAATTAATTTTTCGATGATTTTACTCGACCGCGCGACGAATTGAGAAAGGGCCGTCGGTTCGAGTTCGCGCTGCGAAAGTAGCGAGAGTTCATACAGGTGGTGCACCATCTCTTTGGCCAGCGCTGGATCTTTCTCCTTGAGGCGGTAAATTGACTGGACAAGGAGATTATTGGTATTGACGACAAACGTGCGTTTAGCGGCGAAATTGGGCGGCAACGCTTGCTGGGCGAGCGCCATCGATTCGCGCAAGCGACGCATCTCTTCGTCAACGACAAGCAGGGCCGGAACCGAGTCTATGTGCAAGCTTTTTGCCTCGACAGAGACGTTGTCCAATCCAAGTTTTGAGCGGATAAAATCGGCGATTTTAAAACTTTCGGTCCTACCATCTGCATCGAGAAGCGTTTTTTCGCGGGAGGAATCGATAATCGACTCGTCGATGGCGCCGTCGAGGCGTTGGAACTTGACGCCGTCGAGTTTGTCTTCCAAAAGACTGATCAATGGAGTGTCGACAAGAGATGAGGCTTCTAGGACTTCAATCCCTTTTTGCTGATAGAGGTCTCTTAAGTGGCCTTGCTGACCTTCAGAGGTATAAAAGACCTTGCCTTTGTACTCCTCCTTGTGTTTTTCCAAGTATTCCGTAATCGTCGTCCACTCATCTTTGGTATTCTTCCAGATGAGAAAATCTTTGGAGCGCTCATAGAATTTGTCGTCTTGCAGAAGGCCGAGTTTGATGATCATTTCGATGTCGGGCCACGCCTTTAAAAACTTGTCCCGTTCAGAGAGATAAAGGGATGAGAGACGGTCGGATATTTTCTTCGAAATGTGCTGTGACAATTGGCGGACGGTGCGGTCCATTTGCAAGGTGCTTCGGGAAACGTTGAGAGGAATGTCTGGGCTGTCGATGGCTCCTCGGAGAATCATCAAATAATCGGGGATCAAATCTTTGCAATGATCGGAGACGAAGACGCGGTTGCAAAAAAGTTTGATCGTGTTTTGATTCCAATCAAACCGTTTGCTGATCTTGGGGAAATAGAGGATTCCTTTGAGATGAAAGGGGTAGTCGACGTTGAGATGGATCCAAAAAATAGGATCGGGCTCTAGTGGATAAAGAGAGTGGTAGAAATCGAGGTATTCGGCTTCGCTGCATTCCGAGGCGTTTTTCAGCCAAAGCGGCTGTTTCTTGTTGATCTGAGAACCATTGAGATAAATCGGAAACGGCAAAAAGGCGCAGTAGTGTTGCAAGATCGAGCGGATGCGCCCCTCTTCTAAAAATTCGTCGTTTTCTTTCCCGGCGAAAAGTGTGATCTCGGTCCCTCTTTCTGTCCTGGAGCCCTTCTCGAGTGTGTAGGAAGTAGACCCATCGCAGGTCCATCTAGCGCTTTCCGCTCCCTCTCGATACGAAAGAGTATCGATAGTTACGTTTTCCGCGACCATGTATGAGGAGTAAAATCCTAACCCAAAGTGGCCGATGATCTGATCTTTTTCATTTTGTGTACTGTATTTGCCGATGAACTCTTCCGCGCCGGAGAAAGCGACCTGCGCGATGTATTTTTCCACCTCTTCGGCCGTCATGCCGATGCCATTATCGGCAAAGGTCAACGTGCGGGCATTTTTATCGACGGTGAGATCGATGCGGAACTCTTCATCGGCAGCCGTGAGCTCGCCATGTTCGCGCAGCACGCGGCATTTTTGGATCGCATCGCAGGCATTGGAAATCAGTTCGCGGACGAAAATATCTTTGTCGGAATAGAGCCATTTCTTGATGATGGGTAAAATATTTTCTGTGTGGATTTTGAGATTGCCTGTAGCCATGGAAAAATGCCTCCGGTTTAAACTCCCTAGAATACTCGATCGGGAGCTTTGAAGGCAAATAAGTAAATTTATTTTGAGTGTTTGCTTTTATTAATTAGTTAATTTTAAATATCGAACATGAATTCCATTTTGCCCATAGAATGTTTCGTTCAAATCTTTAAATACATCGATTTGCAAAGTGTCTGCAGTTCTGAGATCGTTTGTAAATTGTGGAGGCAGTGCATGCAATCTTCTGCAATTTGGGAAATCCTGTCGGAAAAGGAAAAAATTCCCCTCGTCGAAGGGACGATGCGTAATCGAAAAAATGACTTTGTATTTCTTCGCGCCCATACTGTCTCATCACGGGCGATGTCGTTCTTAGGAGAATTTGTTGGGGCGGTTCCTAAAATCAGGGAGGAGGATTTTAAACAATTATGCGAAAGCTGGTGCATTGTGGTCGAACCTAAAGCATTCAAAAGAAAATGGGACCAAACACTTTTCGATTTACTAAAAACAAAAGGGGATGGACCGATTCTCCTCGATACGAATGAAATGAGTGTTCCTTATTCGTTCAAAAACGTCGTCATCCTTTACTCATATAGCAAGGGCATAACGCCGCCGATTTGCGACGACATCGAACCTGAAATCTTAAAGCAATGCAGCCGCATTGCCACTAAAGTCAATCTCTCTGTCATGAAGAAAAGGCCCGATGAAAAATCCAATTTCCTATTTCCAGACGATCAAAAAAAACTGACAGGCGAGCAAGGCTGCGAAATGGTGTCGCTGCGAACCAGAGGCCTTTTCGATCTGATCGAAATGGAAAAGACGGGCAGATGCGAGAATGCGGCCGAGCATGGGAAAGCCGTCCAAGTGCGCGTCTCAGACACTGTGAAGCTTCCGGGCAGCGATGACCTTCATGGGATTGTGATCGGATGGATGCCCACCAAAAAGGGGTTCCATGTCGGAATCGCCGATCATGCGTGCAACATCATCTACGCACTTCCATACCGGCCCCTTTTAAAAAACATGCCCGATCAAGTACTCTGTGAATAGTACCCTAGGAAATTCTATGCGCATCCTCGTCGCTCAAATCAATCCGATTATCGGAGATTTTGAAGGCAATACTCGAAAAATCATTCAAGCATTAGAACATGGCCGCTCCAAGCAGGCTGACATCGTCCTCTTTTCTGAGCTTGTTCTATGCGGATATCCTCCAGAAGATTTGCTGCTGCACGATTCCTTCGTCGATGCGAATCAAAAGTATTTGGAAAAAATCATTCAAGCCTCTTCGAAGCTGATGGCCATCGTCGGCGTCGTCCGGCGCAACCCCGCAAAGCGTGAAAAACTAATCTTCAATAGCGCAGCGGTCATCCACGACGGAAAGCTGCTCGGTTTCGAAGATAAGCAGTTGCTGCCCACTTATGATGTTTTCGATGAGCGGCGCTATTTTGAGCCGGGGGTGTCGACAAAAATTTGGGAGCTTAAAGGAAAAAAGATTGGAGTGATGATCTGCGAGGACATTTGGCAGCATGCGGGCATTGTCAGCGACACCCTTTATGCCCATGACCCTGTTCTCGATTTTAAGACTTTAAAGCCCGATGTCGTGTTGAACCTATCTTCATCTCCCTATCAGTTCGAAAAACCGAGCATGCGCGTCAAGGTCTGCGCAAAATGCGCTAAGACCCTTGGTTGCCCAGTGATCTTGTGCTGCCAGGTCGGCGCGAACGACCAGCTCGTCTTCGACGGCTATAGCCTCTATGTGAATGCCAAAGGGGAACTTGTACAAGTCGCCAAAGGCTTTGAAGAAGATGAAATGGTCGTCGACCTCGATCAACCAGCCCCTGCTTGCGCTTTTTCTTACGATCCGATGAACGATCTATATCAAGCTTTAGTGCTTGGTGTGCGCGACTATTTTCGCAAGCAGGGATTTAAAAAAGGCTGTTTAGGGCTTTCCGGGGGGATCGATTCGGCCCTTGTGGCCTGCATTGCGGCAGACGCGCTTGGCAAAGAGAATGTGCTCGCGATCGCGATGCCTTCGCGCTACAGCTCTAAAGGCAGCGTCACGGACTCAGAAATTTTGGCGCACAATTTAGGGATCGAGCTTTTACAGATCTCCATCGAAAAGCCGTTTCAGACTTTTCTCGACCTGCTCGAGCCGCATTTCAAAGGCAGGCCGGAGGACATTACCGAAGAGAATATGCAAGCGCGCATCCGCGGTTTGATCTTAATGGCGGTGTCCAATAAGCAAGGCTATATCGTGATGAGCCCAGGGAATAAAAGCGAGATGGCGCTCGGCTATTGCACACTCTATGGCGACATGGCGGGCGGGCTCGGAGTCATTTCCGATGTGACCAAACAACAGGTCTATGAGCTGTCGCGTTGGATCAATCGGAACAAAGAGATCATTCCCCAATCGATCATCGATAAAGCGCCGTCGGCCGAACTTAAGGCCAACCAAAAAGATAGCGATTCTCTACCGGAATATGAGATCGTCGACGCCGTCTTGCAAGGGTATGTCGAAGACTATCTCTCCCCGGAAGAGATCTCGAAAAAGCATTCCATTCCCATTGAGATCGTCCTCGATCTCGTTCGCCGCATCCACCGCGCAGAATACAAGCGTCGCCAGGCGCCTCCCGGCATCCGCGTGAGCAAAAAAGCGTTCCGCGTTGGCAGGCAATACCCGATCGTTCAACGATGGATGTGATCAGCTTTGATTTGTTGTAAGACTCTACAAAGCATTGCGAGGTTAAGCTTGCCTGTATTGGTATTTTGCGGGCTGGGATGGTAGCTCGTATAAACGGTGGGAAATCCCTCAATGAGGTGCTTTTCGCCATGATGAAAACGATAAGAGGCTTTAGGCCCCCCTTGAGCTTTGACGTAATGCAAATAGCTTTTAAATGCAATTCCGCCGAGCGCCAGCACAGCAGTCACTTTCTTTAATAGCGCAAATTCATTTACCAAATAAGGAAAGCAATGCTTCTCTTCTAAAGGCGTTGGGCGGTTGGCGGGTGGTACGCATTTCACGGCGGCGGTCATGTAGCAGCCATGCAATTTCAATCCATCGTCGATGCATGTGGAGGTTGGCTGGTTGGCAAAACCCTCTTTGTGCAGCGCTTGAAATAAAAAGCGGGCAGATTCGTCGCCGGTGAAAATTCTTCCGGTGCGGTTGCCCCCTTGAGCGGAAGGGGCGAGACCTAAGATCAACAGGTAAGCATCGGGATCGCCGAAACCAGGCACTGGCCGCCGCCAATACGTTTGACGGGCGAACTGCTTTTTTTCGGGGACGTTCTCGCGGAATTTGACAAGTCGCGGGCAGAGGCGGCACCCTGTCACACATGCGTTGAGAGTTTTAAAGGACTTGTGCATGTTAACTTTCCTCCCATGTCATCGGAAGGATATTTTTTAACTCTATTTCACCGTGTTGCAACATCATCAATCGGTCAAAACCGACCGCAACACCGCAGCAATCGGGAAGACCGCTCTCCAAAGCCTCTAAAAAAAGCTCGTCGATTTTCAAAGTGTCTTTACCTGCCATGAGCCTCGCTTGATTAGAAGCTTCTAGCCGTCTTCGTTGCTCGGCGGCATCGGTCAGCTCATGGTATCCATTTGCCAGTTCAATGCCGCGGTAATACACCTCAAAGCGGCAGGCGACCCGTTCCCCATCGGGAAGGCCGACCGTTCTCGAAAGGGCGGCCTGTGTGGCAGGGAAATGGCTCAAGACGAAAAGCTCGGATCGTCCAAGCTGAGGTTCGATGAGAAAGCTAACGAGAAGCTGTAGTAGAGTATCTCTGTCCCACCTTTCAGCATCTGCAGGAAGTTCTATTCCTCCCCGCTTCGCGCGCTCTAACAACTCGGTCGGCGAGGCGGCCAAGTAATCCACTCCAAGAAAATGTTTTAGTGTCTGCCGGTAGCTCATCTGCTCTCGAGGAAGCCCCCCTAAAAACAGCCCGATGAAGGCGAGGGTCTCATCGATCATTTCTTGGAAACTCATCCCGATGCGGTACCACTCCGCCATCGTAAATTCAGGATTGTGCAGCGGTCCGATCTCTCCGTCGCGGAAGACATGGCTGATCTGATAAATATCGCCGATGCCGGCGGAAAGCAGGCGTTTCATCCCATATTCTGGCGACGTATGCAAATAGCCTAGCTGCGCATTTTTGAGAGGAACTTTCATCACGTCGATGTGCAGATCGATCGGCGCGCTTTGCGAAAGCGCCGGGCAATCGACTTCCATGACGTTCCGCTCGGCAAAAAAAGAACGCGCTTGTTGCAACATGCGAGCCCGGCTGCGCAAGAAATAAATTTTTTTAGAAAGGGCTGTCTCAGACGCGGGAAACGTACTCACCTGTGCGTGTGTCCACTTTGATGATTTCCCCTTCCTCGACGAAGATCGGGACCTGGATTTTCGCCCCGCTTTCCGTGATCGCCGGCTTCAAGACGCGGCCTGAAGTGTCTCCTCGCAAGCCTGGGGCCGTCTCGACGATTTTCATCTCCATGAAAGTAGGAGGAATGACTTCGATCGGCTGGCCTTTATAGAAAACAATCGCATAGGCGACCTCTTCCATCAGCCACTGCTGCCGGTCTTCCACGATCGCATTGGAGATCGTGAGCTGCTCAAAGGACTCGTCGTCCATGAACACCACCCCGTCGTTCTCCTTGTAGAGCAAGCGCAGCTTTTTCTCTTCGACGTCAGCCGCGCCGACCTTTTCCCCCGATTTGAACGTCTTTTCCACCACGCGCCCTGTTAAAAGATGTTTTAACTTGATGCGGTTGAAGGGCTGCCCTTTGCCGGGCTTCACAAACTCGTTGGCGACGACCGTGTATGGCTCGCCTTCGACCTCGACCTTGTACCCGCCTCTCAAATCGCCCGTGCTGTATTGCGCCATGCTCTGATTCCTTTAAGTATTATTCAGTGCAATTTTGAGGGGATAGAATTTAAAAAGCAAGTCCTGCTATATACTGCATTAAGAAAAATTTGAACTCGACTTTGTAACTTTTCAGGCCCGAAGGCCTCGAGATATTTGTCCCTCGGGCCTGAAAAGTTACAAAGTCGAGTTGAAGGTAAAAAATGCAACAAGTCGATCTCGGGCAGTATGAAAAAAGAGTCTTCAGCCAAAACGGGGAAGACGGTGTCTTGCAAGCCATTTTTTATGCGATTGGGGAGAAGGATCGGTACTATGTGGAGTTTGGGACATCAATAGGCGTTCAATGCAATACGAGGTATCTTAGAGAATGCCGCCATTGGAATGGATTGTCAATGGATGCAAGATTTGAAGATCAGAAAATCAATCTACACAGAGAGTTCATCACCGCTCAGAACATCAATTCCCTATTTCAGAAATACAACGTGCCAAAACAGTTCGATCTTCTTTCTATAGACATCGATTTTAACGATTGGCATGTCTGGCATGCCATCGATTTGTCCTATCAACCTCGCGTTGTCGTCATCGAGTATAATGCGAGCCATCTCCCTTTTCAAGACTGCGTCGTCCTTTACGACCCCAATGAAATGTGGGATGGAACGAATTATTTCGGCGGAAGCATTTTGGCATTCTATCGTTTGGGCGCTCATAAGGGATACTCCCTAGTGCATGCCGATTCCTGTGGTGTGAATCTTTTCTTCCTTCGCAACGACGTGGTCGACGAGTGCAAAGCCAAAGGAGTTGAATTTCATTCGATCAACGATGTGCAAGCTCTTTATCGTCCGCCGACATACGGCGACGGCCCCATGGGAGGGCATGTGCACGATCTTTTAAACCGGATCTACACAGATTCATCGGCTTGTTTGGGAAAATCGTTTACGTTCGGCCATTAGGCAAATAGCGGTTGAGCATTTGCTGTATGCGGTTGCGCTCTGCAGATAAGCCTGAGAGGTTATCCCGGAATTGCTGATTGTTCCATTGTAAGCTGGATACCGCATCGCGCAGCGCCTCATCGAAACGGTTTTTGAGCTGTACGAGAGCTTGATGGACGGCCTCAAAATTGGCGCGCTCCTGAGCGTACTGGAGTTGGATGGCATGCAGTTGGGCCGTCGTTTGCTGAGTCTGCTGTTGAAGTGTGGCTAGTTCCTGGATTCTTTCGTGGACGCGGTTATCGGCGCGCAACTCCGCCAGATATTGCCCAAGTTGTTCCAGCTGCTGGCCGAGACCTTGCCGCTGAGTGGTCAGGTGGCCGCTAATCTGGTCGCAGAGGGAACGGGATGCTAGAATTTGTTGATCGAGCACTCGAATGCTCTGATTGAAGGCTTGGACGTTGGTATGCAGGTGGGCGTTTTGCTGCTGAAAACGGACGACCTCCTCTTTGATCCGCTGTGCGCTTTCGCGAAGCTGAGTCACCTGCAGCGTCAACAGAGTGACCTGCTGTGTGAGCCGATCGTTAGTTTGGCGAATGGCTTCATTGGTCGCTTGCAGATCGCGGTTGGTCGCGCGAAAAGCCTCATTTGTTTGCTGCAATTCGCGATTCGTCTGCGAGAGGCGCGCGTTTTCCCTCTCTAAATTTGTCGCTACCCTTTCCAGCCTGTCCTTGGTCTCCCTCAGCCCTCTCGCGGTCTCCTCCAATTCGCTGAGTGTCGCAAAGCGGCGCATGTAAAAAGCGCTGATTCCGCAAGACATAGCAGTCAATGCAAATGCGGCGCAGATCATGGGCGAACTGGTAAAAAATGTGATGACGAAACAAGTGGCGGCGATGATCGTGCTGCAGTCCATGAGGATCACCTTCCAATTGCTAGTCACCCGATCGATGAGAGGGTTTGAGAAAATCGAGCTCTTCCCCTTTTCCCAAACAGAAAAATCGAATGTGGGGCAATAGGAATAGACTTTTTCGACAGGGTTCCAGATTGGCATAGCATCCTCCGATTAGCGGAAAAAAAGTTAAAAGTATTTCAACCAATTTTTTTATTCAATCTTTACAATCCAAAAAAGCCGAAAATGGGTGAAAAGAATATTAGAAATTCTTAAACTGTGCTTAAGAAAAGGTGAGACTGCCAGGTTGCAATTTTTTTATGGAAAAAAAGAAAAACAATCCTTCAGTGACTTTCATAAAGAAAAAAGCATTGCCAATTTTGAAAAAACACGCTGTTAAGCGAGCTTCCATTTTTGGTTCGTTTGCTCGAGGTACAGCAAAATCAAGTAGCGATGTGGATTTTGTGATTGAATATAAAACAAAAGATAAAAGTCTCTTTGATTTAGTTGATCTAAAATTAGACCTAGAGGCAACCCTTCATCGAAAGGTCGATGTGATTACTTTTAATTCGATTTATTGGAGAATTCGAGAACGCATTCTCTCGGAACAAGTTGTGATTTTGTGAAAAAAGATCCAAAAGTATTCATTGGCCACATTTTAGATCCCATTAGTCTCATAGAACAATACTCGATGAAAGCTACGCAAATGAAATTTAAAAAAAATCACGCCATGCAAGATGCAATTATTAGACGTCTAGAGATGATCCGGGAAGCTGTAAAAAGTTTGGCTCCTTCATTCAAGGCGATGTATCCGGACATTCCTTGGAAGCAGATTGCTGGTATGAGAGACATTTTGATTCATGAATATTTTGATGTTGATTTAGTTCTTACATGGAAAGTCGTCAAACAAGAACTTCCAATAGTTAAAAAAAAGCTGTCTGCAATTTACTCATTACTGGAATAGGAATTATATGGCCGCAGAAGTTACTGAAGCTCAATTTGCCAAGGACACCTTGGAGCGTTACTCCGGGTGCCTGATCTCTGATTTTCACTCGAACCTTTTGCTAACCAATTTTCCGCGCTATGTCGACTACTTCGCCAAAACGCGCAATGTCAAAATCATTGAAGGGTCGATGTTCAAAGTGGCTCATTGTCCTAAAGACGACGTGAGCATTCTCGATTTTAAAATTGGATCTCCCGCGGCGGCGCTCGTCGTCGATCTCTGCTCTTTCATGCCGATCAAAACAAGCTTGCTCTTGGGGATGTGCGGAGGGTTGCGGCGCCGTTATCAGATCGGAGACTACCTTGTTCCCGTCGCGAGTATTCGCGGCGAAGGGACATCCGACTTTTATTTCCCTTCGGAGGTTCCTGCTCTGGCTAATTTTTTGATGCAGAAGGCCGTCACAGAAGTTCTGGAGCTGCAAAAAGCAGTCTACCATATCGGCATCACCTACACGACCAACATGCGGTTTTGGGAGTTCAACGAAGAGTTCAAAAGCCGATTGAAGGCGACCAAGGCCCAAGCGATCGAAATGGAATGCGCAACTCTGTTTGCCGCAAGTTACAAACGCAAATTCACTTTAGGCGCGCTGCTTCTGATTTCGGACCTGCCTCTCAACGCCGATGGGATCAAGACCAAGCGCAGTTCTGAATCTGTCTATGAGCGCTACATGGCCGACCACGTGGAAAAGGGCGTGTCAATCTTAAAAAATGCTCGCCGCATGCAAGAGTCGCACATCAAAGGTGCTTATCACCGCAACATCGGCATGGGCCCGCCGAAAGGTTGATTGTCAGCGATTTTTGATGGATCTTTCCTTCCCGTGTTCGAAAAAATAAGCAATATCGTCTTTATCCACATTCCCTTTTGCCACTCGGACGATCAATTTCTCATAGATGACATCGTCCTTTGAATCGAACAAAATGGGAGCTTTGTTGATCTGTAAAAAAAGATATGTAACACCTGCGCCTGTTCTTTTATTGCCGTCATTAAAGGGGTGATTCTGGACGATATTAAAAAGGTAGATAGCGGCTTTATCAAAAACTGAAGGATAAAGATCCTCCCCAAACATTGTCATCTTTGGGCTTTCTACGCACGACAGTAATAAATTATAATCCCTTACTCCTGACAATCCCCCAAAATTTTCAATCATGGCATCGTGAGCCTTAGAATTTGCTCAAGGGTCAAGTATTTCATTTTTTTGAGAGTCTTTTGAGCATGGGTGCTTTTTCAACTAAGAACTCTTTGAGCAACTCATCGAACTCACTGTCGCTGGCGTTCCTTCGCTTCTTTTTCTTTCCATGATCATCGAGGCCTGGGAGGTGTTCGATAACAAATTGCCGGAGACTAACGCCTTCTTTGGCTGCTAACATTTTGAGATAAGTATGCTGCTCTACCGGAAAGTCGATTGTCAGTCGAACGGTTTCCCGGCTTTGTCTACTTGGCATAGATTTTTCTCCTGTACTTTTGAATTTAATAGTGCCGTATTGCCGTAAATAAGTCAAGTGTAAAATTTTTTTACAACTGCGTCATTGTGCGCTTGATTTTTTTTCGTGTTTTGTTTAATTTCTGTAAATAAAAGACGAGAATGCTGTGTTCTGGAAATTAAGGTTTTCAGTTTTGTTTCTAATTAGTGCGCTTGCTTTAAATGCGGAGCTTCCTTGGAGTGATTCCTACCAACAGTTGTTGTTGGAAAAGGTAGGAGAAAAACTCCCGGAGATCAGCAGCTATCCTTTTTTCGAATACCCGAATAAAAATCACGCGCAAGCTAAGACTTTAGAAAACGGGAAAATATTGATTTTTGGTTATGGAAGCCTCATGTCTCCAGATATCGAAGTCAATAAAAAATCGATTAGACCAGAAAATTTGAAGACTTTGCGCCCGGCAATTGCTTTCGGAGTAAAACGGGTATTCAATAGAAGAGGGGGTATCTCAAAAACATTTAACTCAACCGGCCTTGAGCCCAATGAGAGATGCTTTCTCAATGTTGTCCCTACGACAAATTTCAATGATGTCACGAATGGGGTGACGATTGAAGTCGATCAGGGCGATTTAGTTAAATTGATTGCCCGTGAACTGGGTTACGATCTGGTCCCTTTATTTATCGCTTCTTGGGACGATGCCGTCAAAGAGAGCGATGGGATTGAAATCAAGATTGCCTACACGTTCATCGCGTCGAGCGGGCTGCGCGATCATATTTCTTATACATCTAATACGCTATATCCGATTCGCAGGTATGCGTCTCTTGTCGAGCGAGCAGCAAAATTCCATGGCCGAGTTTTTTGGAACCTATATCAGAAAACCACCTGGCTGGCGGACGGCACCACGCTAATCTCCGATTGGCACGACACTTTTAATACTCCTCTCAATATTAAGGAGTGACTGTTGCTTTAAAATTAAATGGATGTCTGTATGACAGTTTCTGGAAAATCTCTAATTAGTAAATATCTTACCACACAAGAAATTCATCATTTTAAGAAAGAAAATTTAATGCAAATTGGGCAAAACCAATCTTTCTTGTTACAACTTCCAAGCGACCTCATGCGGTTAATCGGCAAATATTGTGCAACAGGCAATACGTTGTTAGAGGCGGCAAAAAACACAGTTTATTTTGGCAGGGTTTGCATTCTCACTCACCTGTTAACTCATGTAGATGAAATTAATGCAGTTATTTCCTTGTCATTAGCTGTCGAAGAAGTCGTTGATGCTTCGATTAATCGTCGAGCAACGGGTTGGGATATAGGTACGACAATCTCTGATGAAGACAGGGTCCTATGGAACGAACATGTCAGCTCATGCAAAATTCTTTACAGCATTTTTAAAAAAACCATCGACCCCGTGGACAGCCAAAATGTGACAATGTTTACAGAACGCGGTCTCAATGTTTTTTCACAAATTAGATTACGCTGCGGCTTAGAGAAAATAGGTGGGAAATTCAATTATCGAGAAGAACAAGGAATTTTAAAAAAAAACTGTCTAGTTTTGCAGACATTCGTTAGAGAGGTTGTTAAAAGTGTCTTGTTCGTACATGCTAAAAATTCCTTTACAAAGAAAAATTTTCAAAATAAAATCCATGAGATGCGTGAAACTTTTAAAAATGCAAAGAATCTTTTTGGTTATCCAATAATTGATAGTGCAAGTATTAAAAAAATAATTTTATCCATATTGGATGAAAATTACCATGCTATCACTTCACTTATGGAAATTAAGGCTCAAGCAATAAAGAATGAAGTAATGGCTTTAGAAAATGAACTCGATGTTCTTCGTGGTCCAAATCATTTCGATGGAATCATCAATGAATTCTACCACCAAAAGTTATCTGCTCAAAAAAATGGAGAGATTGAAAATGCGGATCGCTTAGGAAAATTATTGGATGAGCGCATAAGTAGGCTCAATCAAATCGCCCTATTCGATGACTCTGGAAAGATCGTCGGAGGAAAATTAACTGAATTACATTCTCAACTTGAAAATATTGCTGAAAAAATTCCAGAAATACGAGCAATGTGTGAACAGCAAAAGATTTATGAAAAAATGATTTCATTTCTCGATTGACTATTGTTTGAAAAATCTACGTTTATTGTTGAGAAATTGTAAGGCTCAATTGGCCGCCAGTGAAAAAATGCGGCGGTCAAGTTGACTATTTTTACAAGCAGGAAACAGTGTCCGTTTGCCTGCTCGAAGACTTTGTTTAAATGACGCAGATTGTTCTCGAGAACGGGCTCGCGGTGGATTTCTTGTTGTAGCTGCTGTTGATCAAGCGCTTTGAGGCGGCGATGGGCGGCGATGAGATTTTGATCGGGGGACAAGGACAATGCGTACTTTAAACGTTCGAAGAAGGAGTACGTGACAAAGTTGATCTTTCCTTGTTCGTCAACGGTGGCTTGAACATTTCTATCGCTCCAAAATTCCCCAAAGGGGGGCGTCGAATATTTTAAGCCGCCATCTGGCATTTTTTCGATGTGCCAACCGGGCAAAAATAGAGGGAATGTGTAAAACTCTCTTGCAAAAGCGGCGGCGTTTGTTGTCATTTTTTTATTTTTAACCCGAAGTTTTCAATGAGCAAAGCCATCACTTGTTTTTCCATCTCGTCGGGTTTTTTCGTCCGCGGCAGTGGCAATGTCTTTTTGACGAGGGTTTTGCCGCTTTGCCTTTCTGCGGTGATGGTGACGTTGTCGAATTTGAGCAGCGTGAAGTGGTGAGAGGAAGCAAATAATCGCAACCTTGTCAGGTGATAAAGCCATAGGACCTGCGACGGATAAGGACCAAAGCGGTCTTTGAGCTCGGCGAGGATTGCGTCGACCTCTTCTGTGGAGACCGATTCGCCAAGGCGGTGATAGATCTCCATGCGCAGCGATGTTTCGTTGATGTATTCTTCAGGGAGGCTGGCGTCAAAGGAGAATTCCATTTTCGCTTCGGTAAATGAGGGGGCGCTTTTCTTCTTGAGCGCGTCGATCGCTTTTTTGAGTAATTTGCAGTAGAGATGAAAGCCGATCGAGGAGATTTGGCCCGACTGCTGCGTGCCTAAGATGTCGCCGGCGCCGCGGATTTCCAAATCGCGCATGGCGATCTTCATGCCCGCGCCAAATCCCGAAGACTCGGTCAAGGCGTGCAGGCGTTTTCGCGTGAGCTCGGGCAGCTCGCGCGCTTTGGGAACGAGGAAATAGGCGTAAGCGGGGCGGTTCCACCTGCCGACTCTGCCGCGCATCTGATAAAGATCGGCAAGGCCGAACGTGTCTGCGCGATCGATCAGGATCGTATTGGCGTTGGGGATGTCGATTCCGTTTTCAATGATCGTCGTGGCGACGAGGATGTCGGCTTGTCCGCTCTTAAAGGCGTGGAAGACCGAATCGAGCTCTTCGGCGGACATTTGGCCATGTCCACTGACGACACGGGCTTCGGGAAGCAAATTTTGGATCTCTTCGGCGATGCGGAAAATTGTCTCGACGCGGTTATGAATGAAAAAAGCTTGTCCGTCGCGCGACAGCTCGCGCAGGAGGGCATTTTTGATCAGCTGCCCATCGCGCTCGGCGATGAGTGATTTGATCGGCAAGCGGTCTTGCGGCGGCGTATTGATCACGGAGATCTCTTTAGCGCCGATGAGAGAGAGGTAAAGCGTCCTAGGTATAGGCGTCGCGGAGAGTGTGATGCAATCGACGCCGGTCTTGATCCGCTTCAGATGTTCTTTTGCACGAACGCCAAAGCGCTGCTCCTCGTCGATGATGAGCAAGCCCAAATCTTTGAATGTGACATCTTTGCTGATCAGGCGGTGCGTGCCGATCAAGATATCGATTTGCCCGTCAGCGGTCTTTTTCAGGGTGTCGGTGATTTCCTTGTTGGAGCGAAAGCGCGAGACCACGGCGATATTGATGGGGAAATTGGCCATGCGCGCTGAGAAGGTCTCGTAATGTTGCATGGCGAGTACGGTGGTCGGGACGAGGACGGCGACTTGCTTTTTTCCGTCGACGACAGCCTTGAAGGCGGCACGCATCGCTACCTCTGTTTTGCCGTAGCCGACATCGCCGCAAATGAGCCTGTCCATCGCTTTTGTCGACTGCATATCTTCCTTAATCATTGCAATGGCGCTCATCTGATCTTCGGTTTCGACAAAAGGAAAATCAGATTCGAATTGGTGAACGTCGGAAGAATCGGAAGGAAAATGGAATCCGCCGTGGACAGCGCGTTCGGCATACATGCGGATCAACTGGTCGGCGTAGCCGATGATTGCCTGCTGGGCGGCCGTTCGCGTTTTCTGCCAGCGGTTGGAGCCGAGCTGGCTGAGCGTCGGGATCTCTTCTTTGGCTCCGATATAGCGGCTCACCAAGTGAGATTGGGAGACTGGAACATAAAGCTTGCTGTTGTCCGCATATTCGAGGATCATGAACTCGGTCAAAGTGCCGACGTTATTTGGGCGCTTCTCAATCCCTAAATATTTTGCGATGCCGTTATGAAAATGGACGACGACGTCGCCGGAGCTAAGTTCATGGAAGTCAGAGGCGGGAGCATGGTAGGTATTCCGCCATTTCTGGCGCCGCGGTTTTAACCGGTGATTTAATTCCGCCATCGGGATGAGGGCGATTTGCGCGTCGTCTAAAACAAAACCGCTGGAGAGGTAACCGAGATGGTACTCGGTGCGTTTGGGAAGCAAAATTCGATCGGATTCAACTTTAGAAACGAAAGCGCTTTTTTCAGATTCTGTCGAGCAGATGAAATGCACCTCGAGGTCGCTCCTCGCAAAACGGTTCAAGGCGTGAAGCACTTCTTCTTGCGTCGCCGCCGATTTATTCTCTGAAAGCGAAAAAAAGTCGGCAACCGGAATGAACGGATGCAAGCACCGTTTGCTTTTGATCTCGCGGTCTAAAATCTGAAAGGTGAGTGGCTGCAATGGGGCCTTGCCGCTATAAAATGCGCGGCCCAGTTTTTTTTCCATCTGCACCTCAGACAGCTCTTCCATCCGCTCGGCCGTCCAAAAGAGTCGTTGTAGCGATTCCGCTTCTTTGAAAAAATCATCAAAAGAGAGAAAGAATGGACTTTTGGCGCCGGGTAGATTTTTTAACGACACCCAATGATCCTCGAGAGCGAGAAGATCGTTGAAGATGATCAAGGTGTCTTTGCCGAGATAATCGAGAAGGGTGCAAAGGTTTTTATCTTTTTGTAATAAAGCCATTTCGGAGGCGGGAGGAAGCAAAAACTCATCGACCTTCGCGATCGATTTTTGCGAGACGGGATCGAAAGTGCGGAGCTGTTCGATTTCATCTCCGAAAAATTCCACGCGATAAGGATCGAGAGAAGAAGGAGGAAAAATATCGAGGATGCCGCCGCGAAGAGCGAATTCTCCCTTGTCGGAGACCACAGGCGCGCGCCGATAGCCGCGCTCCGAGAGAAGTTGAGAAATGGCGGAGAAGGGGACCGATGTCCCTTTTTTCCAGATGGCCGTTTGCGGCTTTAATGCCTTTGGCTTAGGCAGTTTTTGCAGGACAGCTTGCAGCGGCGCCAGCACCACGTGCGGTGAGGTGGCATTCATGAGTGCGTGCAGCACGCTCAGGCGCTTCCCGACGAGGTCTGGGCTTGGGGCGATCTCTTCCCCAGGCAGCGTCTCCCAAGAGGGAAAATCGACCAGAGCTGGAATAGGAAAGAAACTCAAGTCTTCATACAAGCGATCGTCTGTGCTGCCGCCGATGACGAGCACATTTTTCTTTGTCGCTTTGGCAATCAGCCAAATGAGCGCTGCCTTCGGCCCTTCCCAAAGCTCTTCGATCAACAAGGAGGGTTCTTGTTGGATCATCTCGATCAATTGGGAAAGACTGCCACTTTTTAAAAGCGTTTGATCCATTCGTGGGTGGTCCTTAAAACGCAGTGCTGAACACTGCTTGTGGAGATAGTCAATCTGCTGCGTTGCCCTGCAACGCCCCACCCCAAAAAACGGGAAGTTTTTTGGGGGCCCCAGGCTTCGCCGACCCGCTGCGGGGTCGTCTGCTTCGGGTACCCGCCTCTCGGCGGCGCCTTGCATCTCGTCTATCTGCACGGCGCATTGTTCAACACTACGTATTGCGCACCACCCATTCGCGTGCCTTCTCAAAGGCTTCGGAAAGCTTTTCGGGGTTTTTGCCGCCGGCTTGGGCCGACTCCGCTTTGCCGCCGCCGCTGCCGCCGACAGCAGGAGCGATCTCTTTGATGAGCTGCACTGCTTGAACACCCTTTTGGTTGAGGTCGGCGGAAACGCGGGCGAGCAGTTGACAGCGCCCGTCCATTTTCATTCCCAGCAGGACGACGCCCGAGCGCAAGCCTTGCATCAAATCCTCGGCAAGTTCCGGAAGGAGCTCCGATTCCACATTGACAATTTCTGCAATGTAAGAGATCGCGCCCATTTTTTGCACTTTGGAAAGCAGCTCTTTTGCAAGCTGTTTCATCGACGCCTTTCTCAATTGTTTGAGCTCGTGCGCAAGCTGTTTGTTCTCTTCGAGAAGGGCAGAGGTGCGCTCGATCAGCTTTGCAGGAGAGACTTTCAGAAGCTCAGCAGCTTTTTCCGCTTGGGTCTCATTCTCGTATGTGAGCGTTTCCGCCTCTTTGCCGGTCACCGCTTCGATGCGGCGGACTCCAGCAGCAACACTGCCTTCTTTGGAGATTCTAAAGAAGCCGATCGTGCTGATATTGGTCGTGTGCGTGCCTCCGCAAAGCTCTTTGGAATAATCGATATCGATGACACGCACTTTTGAGCCGTATTTTTCTCCGAAAAACTGTTTGATCTCCGGATGGCGTTGCGCTTCTTCATAGGAGAGTTCGTAGGCTTTGACGGGAGTCGCCGCGCGAATCTTTTCATTCACTAGCGTCTCGATCTGACGGATTTCGTCTTTGGAAAGCGCTTTGTGGTGGTTGAAGTCAAAGCGGAGCCGCCCGGGCTCTACGAGAGAACCGGCTTGCCGGATATGCGCTCCTAAAACCTTTTGGAGGGCCCAATGCAGAAGATGCGTCGCGGTGTGGTTGTTGCAAATCTCCTGTCGCCGTTTGGCATCGACCTCTGCGTTGATCGGTTCGCTGAGTGCAAGAGAGCCCTGCAGCATTTTTCCGATGTGGACGATGACTCCAGAATAAGGCGCATGGCAGTTTGCCACGTGGAAGCGGCCTTTGCTGTGCGCGAGCGTCCCGGTATCGCCGATCTGTCCTCCTTTTTCCGCGTAAAAAGGTGTGCGGTCGAGGATGACCATTCCCTCCTCTCCTTCCTGGATCGCGTCGACAAACTTTCCATTCACGACGAGCGCCATGATCGTGCCTTCCGCGCTTGTCTTCTCATAACCTAAAAATTCACAGGCGCCATGCTTTTCCACATAATTTTTAAACAAACTTTCCTCGACTTCCTGGGAATGGACCGTTTGCGCGCTGCGGGAGCGCTCTTTGGCCTGCTCTTCGAGAAGCTGGTAAGCGTCGAGGTTGACTTGCAATCCTGTATCTTTGGCGATCAGCAAAATCTCTTCGATCGGAAAGCCGTACGTGTCTTTCAGTTTGAATGCGTCCGCGCCGGAAATCTGTTTTTGTGGGCTCTTTTGGGCCTGCTCAATGATGTTACTTAAAATATTTCCGCCGCGCTTTAAGGTGCGGATGAACGCCTCTTCTTCAAGAGTGAGCACTTCGGCGATGCGCGCCTGCGATGCCACAAGTTCTCGATAATCGGGCCCCATCGTTTCAATCAGCCTTGGCAACACTTTGGCCAAAAACGGCTCCTGCATGCCGAGCATGCGCCCATAGCGCACCGCTCTGCGCAATAATTTTCTCAAAATGTAGCCTCGCTCCACATTGCTCGGTTGCGCGCCGTCGGCCATCGCAAACGAGAGCGACCGAATATGGTCCGCGATCACATGGTAAGCAGGGGCGAGATGAGGATCAGCGGGATTGTACTTTTTGCCGCAAACATTTTCGATCTGCGCTATCAAACTGCGAAGAACATCGGTCCCGAACACGGAATCGACGTCCATCTTGAGGGCAGCCACTCGCTCCAACCCTGCGCCTGTATCGATCGATTGTTTCGGGAGCACTGCCATTTTCCCAGCCGCATCGCGGTTGAACTGCATGAAGACGAGGTTCCAAAATTCCAAAAATCGCGTGCCTTCAACATCATCCTTGGGAGAGGTCGCATTGCCATATTTCGGCCCGCGGTCGTAATAAAGCTCCGAGCAAGGACCGCAGGGGCCTGTGTCGCCCATGGCCCAAAAATTGTCTTTTTCGTCCATGCGGACGATCTTTTTCTCAGGGACGATCTGTTTCCACAATTCGAACGCCTCGTCGTCCTCTCGGAAGACGGTGATCCAAATTTTATCTGCATCATAGCCGAAGATCTTCGTCGAAACTTCCCAAGCAAAGGCGATCGCCTCTTTCTTGAAATAGTCGCCAAAGGAAAAGTTGCCAAGCATTTCAAAAAAAGTCAGATGGCGCGCCGTATGGCCGACATTGTCGAGGTCGTTGTGCTTGCCGCCGACGCGGATGCATTTTTGCGATGTCGCCGCTCGTGTGTAGTCCCGTTTGCTTTTACCGAGAAACACATCTTTGAACTGGTTCATTCCCGCATTGGTGAACAGTAGCGTCGGGTCGTCATGCGGGACGACGGAAGAGGAGGCGACAACAGCATGGCCTTTCTCTTTAAAATAGTTAAGAAAATTGCGGCGGATCTCCTGTGAAATCATACTATAAAAAATGTTTAAAGTGTTTTGAAAACAGAGATAAATTGTACAGTTCTTGTCTCAATGTACGCAAAGGAAAAAAAAATATGAGTTTAGCGCGTTGCCAAAAATGGGGAAATTCTCAATATCGTGTTTGATTCTTTCTGCTTCCTGAACAGCTCACATGGAATCTTTGGGTGGGAACACCTCTCATTTTACTCGGGATTTTAGCCGTTAATCCGATTTTTAATAAAAAATTATAGTGAATCCTTAGAGGGTGTTGCTTTCCTTCTAGAAAAGATCCTTTTATAGAGGGAAATGAATTTTTAAACACCCTCTTAGGGACAAGGCTTCCTAAATATTGTCTTTTCTCTGTATCATTCCATTTTTTCAGAAAGTTGAGGAGTCATTTCGCATGGACGCAGAGTTAAAGAAGCATCTGGGCAAAATCGCCAACACTATCCGAGAGCTATCGATGGAGGCCGTCCAAAAGGCCAATTCGGGACATCCAGGATTACCGATGGGGTGCGCGGAGTTTGGGGCCTATCTCTACGGCGTTTTGCTGCGCCATAACCCCAAGAACCCTAAATGGCTCAACCGCGATCGCTTTGTGCTTTCTGCAGGGCATGGCTCGATGCTTCTTTATTCTTTGCTTCACCTTTCGGGGTTTGGCCTTTCGATGGATGAGATCAAGCGCTTTCGGCAGCTGCATTCTAAAACGCCTGGCCACCCGGAATACCATGTGACGGTGGGCGTTGAGGCGACGACAGGACCGCTGGGGCAGGGCGTCGGCAATGCAGTGGGGCAAGCGCTAGGGCTAAAAATGCTCGGCGCGCGGTTCAACAGCGAAGAGTTTCCACTATTCAATAACAAAGTGTACTGCCTGGCGGGCGATGGATGCATGATGGAGGGGGTTTCTTCGGAAGCCTCTGCGCTGGCGGGGCATTTGGGCTTGGACAACTTGGTGCTCATTTACGATTCCAATAAGGTGACGCTCGATGGTTTCCTCGCGGAGTCGGGCTCTGAAGACACGAAAATGCGCTATTTGGCGTACAACTGGGATGTCTTTGAGTTAGACGGCTATGATTTCGACCAGATGGAAAAAATCTTTACCCATCTCCGCGACCATCAGACAAAACCGACCCTGGTGCTCATGCACACGATCATCGGCAAAGGGTCTCCAAATAAATCGGGCACGCACAAAGTGCATGGCTCGCCGCTTGGCGTCGAAGAGGTCGAGGCGACGAAAAAGGCCTTGGGGCTTCCGGAAGAAGAGTTTTATGTTCCTCAATCTGTGTACACATTTTTTGAGCAGAAGCTCGCCAAAGACGCGGCGCTAGAGCAAAAGTGGAAAGATATGTACCGCAGATTCATAGAAGCAAAGCCCGATCTGGCAAAAATGTTCACCCAAATGGTGGAAAAAAAGTTGCCCGACAACCTCGAAGAGCTGCTTAGAAAAATCGAAATCAAAAGCCCCATGGCCACCCGCAGCTCTTCACAGGCGGTCCTCGATAAGTTGGGGGAGCTTCTTCCCCAGTTAATTGGTGGTTCCGCAGATCTCTCTGAGTCGGACAAAACATGGATGAAAAAATACCCGGTCATTTCCAAGGGCAATTTTGCGGGGCGCAACATCAAGTTCGGCATCCGCGAGTTCGGCATGGCCACCGCCGCCACAGGACTTTCTGAAACCGATATGATCGTCCCTTTCGTCGGCACCTTTTTGACATTTTCCGATTACATGCGCAATGCGGTACGATTGGCCTGCCTCTCAAAAATCCAAGTGATTTACCAGTACACGCACGATTCGATCTTTTTGGGCGAAGACGGGCCGACGCATCAGCCGATCGAGCATCTCGCCGCACTCCGCGCTATTCCCAACCTGCATCTCATTCGCCCAGCGGACAGCTGGGAGGTGAAAATGGCTTGGATCGCTGCACTACGCTACCGCGGGCCTACAGCGATTGTCCTTTCCAGGCAGAATCTTCCAGAAATTTTCTCCTGCAATGTTCCCTATGATCAAGGCATGGCCAAAGGCGCTTACATTGTGAAAAAAGAAAGTGGAAAATCCGATTTTGTGTTGATGGCGACAGGGTCGGAAGTGTCGCTTGCCATGGATGTCGCCGCCGCATTGGAAAAGCTCGGCAAGCATGTGCGCGTCGTCTCGATGCCCTGCTGGGAGCTTTTCGAAGAGCAGAGCGACGACTACAAATGCTCGATTGTGGGAGGAGACTTGGGGCGACGTGTGAGTATCGAAGCCGCCGTGAGCTTCGGATGGTCCAAATGGATTGGGCCCGATGGGATTTCCGTGAGCGTAGAGACCTTTGGCGAATCCGCGCCGCTCAGCGATTTGCAGGCTGAGTTTGGGTTTACCGTTGATGCGATCTTAGACCGACTTCTGCATGAATGATCTGCTCTTAAAGGCGCTCGCGTGCGAGGCGGTCCCGAGGCCGCCAGTTTGGCTCATGCGCCAAGCGGGGCGCTACATGCCCCAGTACCGCGCGATCCGAAAAAAGCATTCCCTTTGGGAAATGTTCCATCGCCCCGACATCGCCGCTGCCGTCACGAAGCTTCCTCTCGAGCTCCTTGGTGTCGACGCCGCCATTTTATTTTCCGACATTCTTGTCATCGTAGAAGCGCTCGGGCTTTCGATCCTTTTCCCGGAAACGGGGGGGCCTCGCGTCGAGCCAGCCATTAAAACGGAGGAGCAAGTTGCGTCGCTAAATTACATTCCGGTTGAAGAGTCGCTCTCGTACGTGTTTGAAACGATCAGATGTGTGAAACGGGAAATAGATGTGCCGCTCATCGGTTTTTGCGGCGGGCCGTTTACCGTGGCAAGTTACATGCTCGATTCAATCAACCACGCGGCATTTGAACAGACAAAAAAGTGGGTGAGAGAAAACCCCCGTACTTTGCATCAGCTCTTAGGGCTTCTCACCGAGGCCACCATTGCTTATCTGAAAGCGCAAGTCGAGGCGGGGGTGGACGTGGTGCAAATTTTCGATTCGTGGGCCAATGTGCTCAGCGACGAGGAGTTTGAGGTTTTTTGCCTGCCGTATTTAAAACAGATGATTGAAGCGATGAATGTTCCGGTGATTGTTTTTTGCAGAAGTTCCAGTTTGCGCGCGGGGAGATTGGCAAAAATCCAACCTGCAGGGATCAGTTTTGACTGGCATCTTCCGATGGATGAGTTGCGTCAAAAAGTTCCCCCGACCATTGCCGTGCAGGGGAACTTCAATCCGGAAATGCTGAAAAAAACAAAAGATCAAATGACCACTGAAGTCAAATCGGTTTTAACTTCGATGCAAACCAAATGCGGGTACATCGTTAACCTTGGCCACGGTGTCACACCGGATATTCCTTTTGAAAATGTCCAATGTTTTGTCGATACCGTGAAAAAACATTATTCATAGAGATTTTTGTTAAGGATCGCAAGTGCTCCATCTCAAAAGTTTTTAGAGTAATTTCGGCGTCAAAGCCGCTGAAATGACTCCAAAAAATTTTGAAAACGCTCTCTAAACTTTTTTTGTCGCGATGTTCAGTGTATTGAGATAGAGACGCATCAAATCTGTTTGTTCAGCCTTGTAGGGCTGTAGTTGTTCAGTAGTCGCCTTTGCAAGACGTTGGAGATATGAAGTTTTAACATCAAACAGCTTAACGACCTCTGAGTCTATTTCCGGATGAACTCCAGATAGGACAACGGTCCCTTTCCCTGCTTTTTCTGTTACTGCAGCATAAGGAGCTTTCGTTTGGTAATAAATAGTAGATGGGTTATCCGCATCATCCCGATACACATCATCGCAAACTGAAGTAGGATAGGTCCCATTGAATTGACGATCATGATAGATCAGAAGGGGTTGTATTGTCGTGTCTGTGTGTTCCGTAGGGAAAAATACCCCCTCGCAAAAGAAAGCATTTAATGGCTTTTGTTGTGGCCTGCAAACTTGCTGGGTGCAGTACGATTGAGATCCTAATGAGGGCCATTGACAGCAATATTTCGAATAGAGGTTGAGACCTGAAGGTTCGGATCTATGATCTCTCATTTTTTTAATACTCAAATCATCAATTAGGTCGCCTTTAGGAAGAGTAACCAATTTTTTCGATGCAGCGATAGCCCCGTTGCAAATTCCCAAATAACCCGTTCCGTCGGATCTAACGAGGTTTTGAATCCTAGGCACTAGTGGCTTAAATTCTTTGACCATCTGATTATAATTTCCTCCAGGAACGGTAAAAAGCGACACAGGGTTGGAGAGTGTGTCCTGTATGGCATGAGGCGCTTGAGAATAATATTCTACTCGATAGAGTCGATCATCGACAAGATTTTGGATTTGTTGATAAGTTGCGGTCCGGCACAATTCATTAATTCCTGATTTGTCATAGACGATTATATAGGAGGGTTTTTTAGTTGAAGATGTTGAAAAACACGATGACGTGGAATCAAACGTTAATGAAGTTAAAGATGCTGACATTAAAACCTCGATGTTTATAATTGCTAAATTATAAGAGATTTAATTCATTTAAGTGAAGAAAATAATTTTTATAAAATTGTTTCTTGATTTTGAACCGAACCACATGGTATAAAGTGAGAAAATGATTCACCACCTAACTCAGAATGGTGGTCATGGTTTTCATCTGTTTACTGGAGACACAGCAATGAACACGCAAGATGCTTTAGGGCGACGCTCTGCATGCTTTTCACCTCCTCTTTCTTCCTTGAAATCTTTGAAACGTAAGTCCCTCAAGGTTGCTTTCAAGCGAAAGTAACTCTTCCTTTTTATTCTTTTATAAACATTTTTTAGTAAAATTTTAGTGGGAAAAATTATGTTTCAATCTGTTTTTGATTTTTTGTCTCGTGTCGATGCCTTTTTTTGGAGCTACCTGGGCTTTTCGTGCATTGCGATCTTGGGGTGTTATTTCACCTTTAAATCTAATCTTTTTCAAATTCGCGCTATTCCAACCGTTTTGCGCACGTTCCGCCGCTTTCTGAAAGACAAATCGTCTTCCGGAGCAGGAACACACCCGCTTAAAGTCTTTTGTTCCTCTGTCGGGGGAATGATCGGGATCGGCAATATCGCCGGCATTGTCACAGCACTTCAAATCGGTGGCCCTGGCGCGCTCTTTTGGGTGTGGGCGGCGGCTTTTTTAGGGTCTTTGATCAAATACTCCGAGGTGTTCCTCGGCCTCAAATACCGCGTGGCCAACGACAGAGGCGGCTATGATGGGGGGTCGATCCATTTTTTGCGCAGGGCCTTTAAACCAAAATGGATCGGGACCGGCGCTTGCGTGCTCATGTGCATCTATGCCGCGGAGGTGTATCAATTCTCCGTGTTGTCGCATTGCATTTCGACAAATTGGCAAATCAAGCACATCGTCGTCGTTTTCGCTTTGCTAGGGTTAGTCCTTTACACGGTGATGGGGGGAATTAAAAGGGTCGGCAAAATTTGCTCTTGGTTGATGCCGGTCTTCACAATCGGCTATCTTCTGATGGGCTTTTATGTGATTGGCCATCATTTGCCGGAGATTCCCGGCCTGCTCCACGATGTCTTTGCTTCCGCCTTTACAGGAAGCGCTGGCCTTGGCGGTTTTGTCGGGAGCACGATGATGCTCACCATGCAGCAGGGGATTTCGCGGTCCGTGTATTCTGCCGACATCGGCATCGGCTACGATTCGATCATCCAAAGTGAGACGAGCGCTTCGCAAATCATTAGCCAAGCGCGGCTATCTATCTTAGGCGTTCTAATCGATAATGTGGTGTGCACCTGCACGCTTCTGATCGCCATGACGTCAGGATTTTGGAATGCGATTCCAATGCTCGACGCTGCCATGGTCATCCAAAAGGCTCTAGCCGTTCATTTCCCATGGCAAAATGTGTTCATGCCAATTTTCGTCTTTGTTCTCGTTTACACGACATTGATTTCTTACTTGTTTGCAGGTTTTAAATGCGCCCGCTTCTTAAACCCGCGATATGGAGAGAAAGTCTATCTTTGCTTCGCAACGGTATTCCTTCTGTTTTTCTCTTTCTTCGACCAGTCCAAGGCGCTCCTTGTCATGTCGCTTTCGGGATGCATGCTCGTCTGCCTCAATTTGACAGGGATCTTCCTCTTGCGCGAAGAGATCTCGTTTGAGTTGGAGGAAAAAGTTCCTTTAAAAGTTTAAGGACCTTGTTCGAAATTTCTTTTCCTGCATAAATTAAAATATGCAGGAAAGGATATACCAGATCATTGGAGCGGCATCCGGGTGGGGTGCGCAGAAAAGAGCGTGCGAAGAAGGACCCGACGCTTTGAAAGCGTGGGGAATCTTGGCCGAGTTCTCTAAGCACGGCATCCTCTATCCGAAAACCCGCTACCGCGAAAAAAAGAACATTCCTCTTTCCGAATCACTCGGCGTAATCGCTGAATTTAATGACGCTTTAGCCGATCAGGTGATTGGCGCCATGCAGGAAGGCCATTTTCCCGTCGTAATCGGCGGCGACCACAGCGTGGCTGTGGGAACGTGGAATGGCGTTGGCGGTTTCTTATCGCAGCAAAGCAAAAAGCCGCTCGGACTCATCTGGATCGATGCACACATGGACGCACACACTCCAGAAACCACACCTTCAGGAGCCTGGCATGGCATGCCGCTTGCCGCACTTCTCGGACATGGGGCGAAAGAATTGTCGGAGCTCAAGGGCTCTCAGCCCATTCTTTTGCCACAGCATGTCTGTCTGATCGGAATCCGCTCTTTTGAAGAGAGTGAGGCAAAACTTCTTAAAGATCTGAACGTGCGCCTCTATTTCATGGAGGAGGTTCAGCGGCGGGGACTTTCCACCGTGCTTCGAGAAGCGATTGCCCACGTCACAAAGGAGAGCGTCGGGTATGGTGTCAGCTTGGACATCGATGTGGTCGACCCCATAGAGGCGCCCGGTGTCGGGAGTCCTGAACCTGGCGGCATTGGAGGGGAGGAGCTGCTTCAAAGTTTGCAATTGCTCGCAACCGATGCGCGGCTGAAGGCCTTTGAAATGGTCGAATTTAACCCTTTTCTCGACGTCGATCGAAAGACTTGCGAGCTCTGCAGGCAAATTTTAACAACAGTTTTCAAACCTCACCATTTTGCGGTGGGCGGCATAGAGCATAAAATCGCTTCGGGGTTTCCGCCGGACAAAAACCCAAATTTTGTGCCGCGGTCGTAAAGCAGATTGAATTCCACATAATGCGCGCGAAGTTGCTGCTGTTTCTCTTTTTGCTCCGGCGTGAACGGCATAAAAAGGCGTCGGTCGTAGATGGGAAGAATGGTGTCTAAAAAAGTGTCGCCGACTCGTTTGAATAAGGCAAAGTCGCTCTCAAAATTTCCCGTCTGGTAGTGATCGAAAAAAATCCCCCCGACGCCCCGCTCTTTTTTCCGGTGAGGCAGAAAAAAATACTCTTTCGCATTTTGCGAAAATGTGGGGTAGATCTCTTTTCCAAAAGGATCGAGCGTCTCTTTTGCCGTTTTGTGAAAATGCAAAGTGTCCTCTTCATAAACAAAGCCCATCGGTGTTAAATCATAGCCGCCGCCAAACCAGCTCTTTTTTTCGGTAGCGATATAGCGGAGATTGAAATGCACCGTCGGCGCATGTGGGTTGAACATGTGCGTGATCAGACTGATCCCTGTGGCGAAAAAGGCGCCTGCGCTGTCCTGCATTGGGAATTGATCTCCGTTGATCCCTGACCAATTGACGGCGGCCTTTTCAAAGAAATTGCCGCGGAGCATCGCCATTTCTCCTCCGCCTTGCCCTTTTTGATAGTCCCATTTTTTTCGCTCAAACCGTTTCAAAGGTTCATAACTTTCGAATCCTGCGATGATTTTTTCGCGCAGTTCCTGAAGATACAAGACAATATTCTCTTTATTCATTAAACTTTTCCCGACCATTACAAGGTGTGTTTATGCAAAAGAAACAGGTCATCATCTTAGGGGCTGGGATTTCCGGCTTGTCCTCTGCATGGTACTTGGCCCGGACAGAATTGCCTCTCGAGATCACTATTCTGGAAAAAAGCTCCCGTGCGGGCGGGTGGATGCATACCGATCATACGACAGGATTTCATTTTGAAAAAGGGCCGCGTACTTTTAAGGCGGACAAATGTCCTGCGACCTTGCGGCTCATTGTCGAATTAGGGCTTCAGGAAGAACTCATCTGGTCGGAGGCGAGGCCTCATCATCGTTATCTTTGGCACGAAGGGGAAATGCATCGATTTCCAACTAACCCGATTGCTTTTTTATTCTCGCCGATCACCAAAGGATTTTTGCGCGCGCTCCTCACAGAATGGAAAAAGCCGGTGAAATGCGCCGATGAGACCGTTTGGGAATTTGTCATGAGGCGGTTTAATTACGACGTCGCTCGCCTTTTTTTCGACCCGATGGTGGTCGGGATTTTCGGTGGCGATATCCGTAAAATTTCTGTCAGAGCTTGTTTTCCAAGGTTGAAGCATTGGGAAGAGACCTATGGATCGCTGACGAAAGGATTTTTTGCCCACATGAAGGAAAAAAAATGTTTGTCGCCTTACTCGAAAGATGTCGAAGGGCTGCCTTTATCCGCGATGTTTTCTTTCCGCTCTGGCGTCGAACAGCTCCCTCAATCCATCGTCAATCAAATCCCCGCCAAAATCCGCTATCAACAGCAGATCAAGGAAATTTTAAAAGTAGAGGACCGCTTCGTTGTCAAAACGGACAAAGAGCAGTTTTCTTGCGATTTTCTTTTCTGCGCGCTTCCTGTGGCAGAGACAGGGCGCCTTCTAGAAAATTTAGCTCCAGAAACATCAAAGGAACTTTTGAAAATTCCCTCTCTGGGCGTCGATGTCGTCAATTTTGGATATGAAAGCCAAGTTTTGCCCTTCCAGGGATTTGGGTATTTGACTCCGACGCATTCCCATGAAGACATTCTCGGCGTTGTCTTCGACTCTTCCGTCTTCCCTGAGCACAATCGCTCAACTCAAGAAACTCGGTTGACGATCAAGTTGGAAGAAACTGGGCGCAGCGAGGAAAAAATTATCGACGCCGCCCTAAAAGGAATTCGGCGTCATCTTGGGATCTCCCAGATTCCAAAATCGATCTCCTTCAAGCGGACTCCTCGATCGGTCCCTCAATACGGCGTCGGCCATCTCGAAAAGATGTCGGAATTGAATCATCAGTTTTCTCAAAAACATTCCCAGTGCCGCCTTGTAGGGAGTTACTTGGCCGGCGTTAGCGTGGACAATTGCATCGCACGGGCAAAAAAAGCTGTTGAAGAATGGCAAGCGCATTTATAATTGTTTATCATGAAAAAATTATTTTTTTCTTTTTTTGCTCTTCTTAATTTCTCTCTTTTTGCCAAGGAAGAAATTGTTCTTTGGCATGCGTTCGAGGGATATATTTACGAGAAATTTGCTGAGATCGTCGACGATTTCAATCATCAATCGGGGATGTACCACGTCGTCCTGGTAAAAAATGGCAACTACACCGAAGTTTTTAATCGCGGCCTCGAAGCATTCGAGCAAGGAAATCCCCCTCACATTCTTCAAGTGTCTGAAGTGGCCACGCAGACGATGATGCTCCGGTCCGAGGTTTTCTATCCCGTCGACATTCTCATGCGCAAATACTTTAAAAAATTTGATTCCGACGTCTACATCGACGCCGTCAGAGACTTCTACTCCACTCCTGACCAGAAAATGTATTCCCTCCCTTGGAACGCATCGACGGGGATCTTATTCTACAATAAAAAGGCTTTCGCCGATGCTGGACTTGATCCCGAAAAGCCCCCAAAAACATGGGAAGAGATCGAAAAGATGGGGATCAAATTAGTCAATGCCGGTTATTCCGGCTTTGTCACTGCCTGGCCGGCTGCCTATCATCTCGAATACACCTGCTGCTGGCACAATCTCCCTTTCGCAACCCAGGAGAATGGGTTTGGTGGCTTGGGAGCGCGTCTCACCTTCAATGGGCCCTATCAAATCAGACACGTTGAAAAACTTGTCGAATGGCAAAAGAAGGGGATCTTTAAATACGCTGGGCGCTTTAATGAGCAGCCGGAAAAGGCATTTGCCGACGGTGAGACTGCCATGCTTCTGCAAGGGTCCAACCGCTTTCCGATGCTCAAGAAAATGTCGGCGCACCCCATCGGCGTCGGTTTCATCCCTTATTGGGGCGACATCAATGATTCTCCTTACCGACTCAGCATCGGCGGCTCCTCTCTTTGGGCCATGAAGGGCTTTGATGAAGAGATCAATCGCGGCATCGCTCATTTCTTTGCCTACCTCTCCCTTCCTGAAGTGCAGGCCTACTGGCATCAACAAACAGGATATCTCCCGATCACCGAGGCTGCCTATTATCTTTCCAAGAAGAAAGGCTTTTACAATAAGAATCCCGCCGCCGAGATTGCCGTTCTAGAAGTGATGAACAACAAGATCACGCCTTACACGAAGGGCATCCGTCTCGGCAATTACACCCTCATCCGCGATAATATCATCGACCGCCTTGAAGACGCCTTCAATGGCAGACTGACGGCAAAAGAGGCCTTGGACAAAGCGATCGAAGAGGGCAACCAGCTCCTCGAACAATTCGAACAAGAGCACACCAAAAAGAAGTAATTGTTCTTGCATTAATCCTGTTGTCGCACTATAATTTCCGACAATTTATGTTACCGTGTTTTCTTAAAAACTCAGTTTCCTTTTTTTCCGTTTGCTCCGCCTACCGGCGGGGATAATCCCCCACATTCTATTTTTTCACCCACATTCATTTTTAAAGAATTATTTTTAACTTTAACGGAAAAAAAATATGTCCACGACAACTCTCAATCAAGACACCCTGTCAAAAATAACAGGTCCATTAGGCCTCGCCGACATTCTCTCTTGCTCACAAGTGTGCAAGGAGTGGAACACAGCCATGCAATATTACGGCATTTGGCTGCAAATATTTGACAAAGAAAAAATCCCCGGCATTGTTGGTCACACAACAACTGCTAAAGAAGATTTTATATTCATGCACAGTATCACCCACAGTGCAAAAAAAAGCGCTCCCTTTGGGAAATTTTTCGGTCAAGTGCCGATGATCAGCGAAGAAATTTTCAACATGTTGAAAGCGGGGATGGACGGCTATGAGCCTCAAAAAAAAATGAGCGGCGCGTTTGTCGTCGTCGTTGAGCCCACGGATTGGGACGTCCCTTATGACGCGCTTTTATTTGACGACCTCCTCAACAACGGAGATTTCGAAGCGACAGGCCAAGAGAAAGAACAAGGGATGCTTGTGCAGCATTCCCTTAAAAATGTGAAAATCCTCGGCCATCACGCAGCGAAAAAAATGGGGATCAAGGGCATTTTCAACGAGGCGTATCTGCCTGCAGCGAAAGTGCAAGAGATCCTAAACCAATGCAGCAAGGTGGCAAAAACAGCCAAAGTGACCATCATGCGTATCGAGGCCCCTCCGCAAACTTTCGATAAGTCGAAAGCAGAGCAAAAGGACCTTTTGAAATTGCAGGGCCATGAAATCGTGCCGCTGTGCACCCGCTATTACTTCAATTTGGGGAAAAAGCTTGCAGCGAAGGATTGCGCTCTATTAGATGAGTTTTCCCAGACATCGGATGAAACCCTTACCGGATCCGTCGTGACTTCTCATTTTACCCACCCGGGAGGGCCCTGCTTTCATTTTGGGAATACGGCTTGCGATGCGCTTGGCGCCGTTCCCATCCTTTCTGCAAAGGTCTTATATCCCAATGGAGCGTTAACGCTGCATTGATCAAACTCCGGCCCCCATTGGGGGCCGGTTAAATAATGTCTTGTCTTCCTGTGAAAATCAACTTCATGGTACATTCCCTTCCATGAAGCGATTGAATTTCTATTACACTGCCTCGTCCTTCTCCTCCTTTGGCACCGCAAGGTGCTATAATTAATTTTCCCTTAATTTCTAATCACAACCCGAATCGAAATAAAAGAGAGAAGGAGTCATGGACTTAAAAGGCCTGTTAGAAAGTTTTAACCACCATTTCACGCTGTTCGCTATTTTCCCAGCCATCCTCGGTGCAGGGATCTATCTCACCCTCAAATTGCGTTTTGTCCAAGTATCTCAGCTCAAAAAAAGCTTTAAAAGCTTGATTTCTCCCAATTTGGAAAGCAAGGGCAATATCAGCCGTTTTGCAGCGCTTTCCACCGTCTTAGCGGGGAATTTTGGCACGGGGAACATTTCCGGGATGGCCGTCGCGATTGCCACGGGAGGCCCGGGAGCGCTCGTCTGGATGTGGATCATGGCCTTTTTTGGGGCTGCTATCCAATACGCCAGCTGTATTCTAGGGATCTCTTACCGCAGCAAAATGAAGAATCAGGAATATGCGGGTGGTCCGATGTACTATTTGCGCGACGGGCTAGGGTTTAAAAAATTGGCGATGCTCTTTTGCGTATTCACGATTTTTGGAGCGGTCACAGTGGGGAATTTCGCCCAGATCAATTCGATCGTCCTCCCGTTGCAAAAAATGGGTTTTAATCCCCTCTACACGAGCCTTGCCATTGCGGCCCTGGTCGGCTTTGTCATTTTAGGCGGGATCAAGCGGCTCTCCAATTTCGCCTCTCTCGTTGTTCCCTTTAAAGCATTTCTTTATTTGGGGACTGCCGCTGTCATCATCGGCATGAACCACGACCGCGTTTTCGAAGCTTTAACGTTGATGGTCCAGCACGCATTCGGCTTTTCCGCCGTTGCTGGGGGAGTGATGGGGTTCAGCATCGTTAAAATCATTACTACTGGGTTTGACAGAGGGCTATTTGCCACCGACGCAGGAACCGGAATTGTGCCGATCCTGCAGTCCAACGCCCGCTCCGACCATCCCGTCATGGACGGCATCGCGACACTCGTCGCCCCTTTGATGGTGATGATCGTTTGCACGGCGACCGGCCTCGTTCTCATCCTAACTGGAGCTTGGCAAGAGCCCGGCCTGCAGAGCACAAACATGGTCACCTTTGCCTTTACAAAAGGCCTCGGCACCCCCATCGGCGGCTACATCGTTATCCTTGCTCTCATTCTTTTTGCCTACACGACGATCTTAGCTTGGGCGTATTGCGGTGAAAAAGCTTTAGAGTTTTTAGTCGGCCCCGACAAACAGAAGTGGTTCCGGTACACCTACATCGCTCTTGTGCCGATCGGCAGCGTCATGCATGTCGATATGATCTGGACGCTTGCCGACATCGCGATCACCTTCATGCTCTTCATTAACCTGATCGGCGTCATGGGGCTTTCCCGGCATGTGATCGATTCGAGCCGCGAGTTCAAACAAGCCGCATTATTGGGTGGCCCTTAAGGCGGCGCATAGCATCTTGTCGTAATTTTTTTCTAATATGACTCGCGTTCCGTTAACCCTTTCTTAGAACAATCGGATGCAAGGAATCCTTGAGTTGGTCGTTGATCGCGTAGCCGAGTTTTTTCAATGAGGCCGAATGAGGGTCGTGAACGCCGCCTTTAAAAAATGTTTTTTCCTGCGCATAGGCGATCAGGAAGAAATTCAGCCCGCATGTGGAAAAGAGATGAGGCCAAGGCAGAGCAAATGTCGGAGCAATGAATAGGGCGCTTCCTTTTTTCAGCGGCATTGGAAAAAAAGTCGGCGGAAAAGCTAAATCTTCAAGCGGCAAAATCAATCCGCCGGCGAGGGGATTGAGACAGGATATTTCTTGAAGGGACAATGGAACATCATAGGGCGAGCCTGCCGTGCATTGAATCATAGAGAAATATTGATCGAACGCGTAACGCAGCGGAAGCGCTTGAAAGAGTTCGGAGGCCACTGCGGCAAAAGCCTGCTTCTGGGTGATTTTTTTTATCTCTTCATTGTCGCGCCAAAGATCGTAGCCCGCCTGGTAGATCTCCGGGGCCGTCTTTTCTTTGAGTTTGGGAGTCGCCATCTTCAGCCGTTTTGCAATCGTCTCTTCCGAATTTTTTTTGAGAGAGTTGATCTGCTCGGCGGGAACAATGTTTTCAAATTCGATGTAGTTGTTCTTATTGAAAAATTCTCGATGATCAGCAGTAATAGCGAAACGCATATGTTATAAAGTATTTAATCGTTCAAGGGCCAAGGCCGTTTTATCCGCAGTTGTGAATGCCGAAAGCCTTACATAACCTTCTCCATGCGGCCCAAATCCTCTTCCAGGTATGGAGATCAGATGACATTTTTTCAAGAGAAGATCAAAAAAATCCCAGGAAGCGAGACCCTGCGGAGTTTTCCACCAAATGTAAGGAGAATCGAACCCGCCGTACACTGTGAACCCAAGCTTCTCCAGCCCTTGCTTTAGCCGCTTCGCCTGCTCCAAATACAGGGCGACTTGCGCGCGCGTCTCCTTTTGCCCTTCTTTGGAATAAACGGCCTCGGCGCCGCGCTGTATCGGATAGGCGACTCCATTGAATTTTGTCGCTTGGCGCCTATCCCAATACGGGTGAAGCGATAGGGATTTCCTTCCTAACTGCGCTTTGACCGTTTTGGGAAGGATCGTATAGGCGCAGCGAATTCCGGTAAAGCCCGCAGTCTTTGAGAAGCTGCGGAATTCAATCGCGCATTCCTTAGCGCCGGGAATCTCGAAGATGCTGCGCGGGACATCCGGCGAAGAGATAAACGCTTCATACGCATTGTCGATGAGAAGAAGCGCGTGATGTTTCCTCGCATAGTCCACCCAGCGCTGGAGCGCCTGGCGGTCCATCGCAACTCCCGTCGGATTGTTCGGAGAGCAGAGATAGACGATGTCGCATGACTCTTTTGGGGGCAGGGGAGCGAATTGATTTTCCGGCAAGCAGGGCAGGGTGAAGATTTTTTTTCTTCCCGACAGGATCGTCGAATCCAAATACGCCGGATAGGTCGGATCAGTAATCGCGACAGCGCTGGATTGGCTAAACAGGTCTAAAATGTTCACCGTATCGCCATTGGCGCCATCGGAGACAAAAATCTCGTCTGGCCCAATCCCTAGATGGGAAAACTCGTTCTTCGCAATCGCCTCGCGCAAAAAAAGATAGCCGTTGTGCGGCCCGTATCCTCGCATCCCTTTTTCCGTCGTCATTTCCTCAACGCTCGAGGCAATCGCCTTGGCAATCGATGGCGCGAGCGGCAGCGCCACATCGCCAACCCCGAAATTCAGGACCTGCACATCGGGGCTGCCTTCTTTTAAATCGGCGAGTTTTTGATCGATAATCGGAAAAATGTACTCGCGTTTTAACCGCTTAAAGTGGGGATTGAGTTTGACCATAGAAGTTTGAGTATGATTAGAGAATCGAATAAAGTAAAGGGCTTGATTATCTTTTCCGGCTCAGCGATAATCGAATTTTATTTTAAAATTTCAAACAAATCATGAACTCCGTCCAAGAACTCATCATCCAGATTCCCGAGATCGAGAGAAAAATTAAATACACATTCAAAAATAAGCAGCTGCTCGTGCTCGCTTTCGTCCACCGCTCGTTTTTCAACGAGCACCGCGACCTCGTCCAGCAGCATAATGAACGGCTGGAATTTTTGGGGGACTCAGTGCTTGGGCTTCTCATTTCAGACTACCTTTATACTCAGCTTCCATCGGAGCCAGAAGGGTTTCTTTCTCATTTGCGCTCCCATATCGTCGAGGCAAGCAGCTGCGCGCAGCTGCTAGGAAAACTCGGCATCGCGCATTACGTGCTCCTTGGGAAAGGGGAGAGGATGAACGAAGGGCGCGGACGGGAGACGATTTTGGCCGATCTTTTCGAGGCGTTGATTGGAGCGCTCTATCTCGATTCCGATATTGCATCGGCGAAGAAATTTTTCTTTGAGCACTTTTCCGATAAGATCGAGACCCATTTGAGAAAACCGCTGCGCAATTGGAAAGCGGAGCTGCAGGATTACTCACAAAGGAAATACCAGAAGCCGCCGGCCTATAAAATTCTGAGAGAGTCCGGGCCTGACCACAGCAAAATGTTCCATGTGATCGCCCTCATCGATGAAGCGGAGGTGGGCGAGGGGACAGGTTCTTCGAAGAAAGAAGCGGAGGTCGCCGCTGCCGAAGATGCGCTGAAAAAACTCGGAGTGATGAGTGTCTAAACAGAAAATCCTGTGGAGTTGCATCGAGTGTGGGCATCGGCAAAGCAAATGGACAGGCAGCTGCACCGTCTGCCAGAAGTGGAATACTTTTCAGCAAGAGGTCGAAATTGAGGAGAAGGGCAAGCGGTTTGAGGCGCTAAAAAAAGAATCGTCGAAGCCGATGCGCGTCAAAGAGATCACAATTACCGAATTTCGCCGGATTTCGACCAAGATGCCGGAGTTCGACCGGCTGCTCGGCGGCGGCATCGTTTCAGGTTCGCTCTCGCTTATCGGCGGCGATCCGGGGATCGGAAAATCGACGCTGATGCTGCAGCTCGCACAAAATCTTGCGGAGCAAGGGCTCACGGTTCTTTATGTTTGCGGGGAAGAATCGGTTGAGCAGACATCGCTGCGCGCTAGCCGACTGAATGTGGGCGACGACCGTTTGTATTTGCTCAGCGAAACAAATTTTTCCTCCATCAAAGCGCAAATCGACCATCTGAAGCCAGATGCCATGATCGTCGACTCAATCCAGATCGTGTATAAGAGCGAACTCCCCTCTGCGCCGGGCTCCGTCAGCCAGGTGAGAGAACTGGCGATGGAATTTATGCACATCGCCAAAGGGTCGGGTGTCGCGACATTCCTGATCGGCCACGTGACGAAATCTGGCGAGATCGCAGGGCCTCGCGTGCTCGAGCACATCGTCGACACAGTATTGGACTTTGAAGGGGATAGACAGCACGGTTATCGATTGCTCCGCTCGGTGAAAAATCGGTTTGGGCCTACAGATGATATTGCTTTGTTCCAAATGGGGCAGCAAGGGCTCTCGGAGGTGAGCAACCCCTCGATCATTTTTTTAGAAGAGCGGATGAAAGAGGTCTCGGGATCGGTGATCATTCCCACGGTGGAGGGCTCCCGAGCGCTTTTGATCGAAGTGCAAGCGCTCGTCGCGGCGTCGGCCTTTTCCACCTCGACGCGCAAATCGACGGGCCTCGATCAAAATCGGCTCGCGCTACTCCTTGCCGTCTTGGAAAAAAAGATGGGCTACCGGATGCATAACTGCGATGTGTTCGTCTCGGTGGCGGGCGGCCTGAAAATTTCTGAGCCGGCGGTCGATCTCGGCGTCTTGATGGCGATCGGCTCTTCCTTTTGCAATCGCCCGATCGATCCGGAGACGGTCATTCTCGGCGAAGTGGGCCTTGGCGGAGAGGTGCGCGGCGTGCCCCGCATTGAAAACCGGATCCGCGAAGCGATCCACATGGGCTTTCGCCGCTGCTTATGCCCCAAACGCAATCTGAAGGGGATCTCGCCCGACCTTTCCCAAAAAATTTCCCTCATCGGCGTCGATGTCGTCGAGGAGGCGATCCGTGAATTGCTCAATTAGAGTAGTTGTGGGAGCGCGGAGCTCTCCGCTTTCGAAAGCGCAATGCGATGAAATTTTACAAGAATTAAGACAATTCCATCCGCAGGTCGCATTCGAGCCGATTTGGTTGGAAACGACGGGCGATAAAGATCTGAAAACGTCCCTGCGCACGTTAGAGAAGACCGACTTTTTCACCAAAGAAATCGATGTCCTGCAGCTCTCCGGTGGCTGCCGCATCAGCATCCACTCCGCAAAAGACCTTCCTGACCCCCTGGCAAATGGATTGGTACTCGCCGCCCTCACTCGAGGCGTCGACCCTTCCGATTCGATTCTGCTGCGAGAGGGGGAAACTGTTGGAAATTTGCCCTTGAGGGCAAAGATCGGCACCTCCAGCGTCCGCCGCGAGAAAAACATCCGCGACTTGCGCTCAGATCTTGTCTGCGTTGACGTCCGTGGAAATATTCAAACGCGCTTGGTTCTGCTAGATCAAGGCGTTGTCGACGGTATCGTCATCGCAGAGGCTGCGCTCATCCGATTGAAACTGACCTCCCGAAACCGCATTCCATTGCCAGGAGAAAGAGCGGCCTTGCAAGGGCAGCTCGCCATCATCGCTCGCGAGGATGATCAAGAAATGCTGGAGCTCTTCCGCTGTATTGATGTGAGGAATAAAAGATGAAGACAATTTTATACTTGGGCACCGACCCCACCTCATTTGAAGCCCAAGGTCATACCGATGGGCACCTGATCCATTACCCAGTGATAAAAATTGTTCCCCGGTCTATAGATTTGGAGCTTGAACACTTCACACACATCATCTTCACCAGTAAAAATGCGGTGAAAGTTTTTTTCAGTCAATTCAAAGTCGAAAACAAAACAATCATCGCCATCGGAAAAGTCACCGCCGCGCATCTGAACATGCGTGGGGTAAAACCTCACCATGTTGCGGAGAATGAAACGCAAGAGGGCGTCGTCGAGCTCCTGAAGACGCTGCCGCTGCAGGGCGCCTATTTTTTTCTGCCGCGCTCTTCTCTGTCGAGGCCAGTCATCGTTCAATTTTTCGAAGAAAAACAAATCCGCTTTCACGCCTGCGATCTCTACGATACCGTGGCGCAATGCTTGGAGCCTAAACCCGATTTAGAAACTGTCGACGAGATTGTGTTTACGAGTCCTTCGACAGTAGACGCTTTCATGAGTATTTTTGGCGCGTTGCCAACAGGCAAAAAACTGATCGCCATTGGACCTGTGACGGAAGAATCGTTACGCCGGAAGCTTTGAGGTGTCGATCTTTTCTTTGGCTGGGGTTAAAGCCTGAACACAGCTGACTAAGGTATTAAAACTTAAGTGGGCGGCGATCGAGGCGCCAATGCCGAATTGTGCGCTTAATAACCCAAGCGGTAAGCTGCCAATCCCAGCTGTTATCGCCTGAATGTGCGCATTCTTATGCGGATTCATATAATGCATGGCCCCAAAAAGAATAGAGGTCGCCACAATGGAAGCGACGACCGCTATCGTGAGATGCGGCCCGAATAACGCCGCCGCAGTTGCAGGCAGGAGTATCTGAATTGTTCGAGCGCAAAGCGGTTGCAGCAACCCCCGGAAAAGGCCTTCTTCCGCAATCGGCGCGAATACAGAGCCAGCGAGTAAATTGTTGCGACTCATTTTTTCGTATTTGCTGTTTTTGTCTTCTTTCTGAGGCAGAATTCCCGTTTTATCGAGGACGATTGTATAAGCTGTCGTAAAAATTAGATCAGCGGCTCCAGCAGCTAATCCGAGTCCAAAGTGGGGAAAAAAAATCAGGCCGAAAGCGATCGCAGAGATTGTCGGAACCAAAAAGAGAAAATTGCGCGGCTCGAAAACAATGGGAGCGCTTTCGTGAGTAGAAACAGCTGTAGTGGAAACAGCGGAAATGCTCATAGTGTTGGCAGTTCATGTCCTTGGGCGTCAATCGCTCTGCCACCTACGGCCAGAGCCCGTCTCGCAAAAGGTTTGAAGTTGCCCCCTGGCCCAGCGTTGTGGTCGTCGAGCACAGCGATTGTGATCTCTTTGAAGCAATGGGCAAACTCTTGAGTGATCACGTCGATGGCAATTTCGGCGATGTGGTCGGGCGGATTGCGGAAGGCGCCACAGGCAAGCGCCCCGAAGACCACTGACTGGTGTCCTTTCTGGCGCGCCATTTCAAAAAAACAGCGAATTTTTTCGCGGGTAGCCACAGCTTCCGCTGGGCGAAGCCGCGGCGATCCGGAAGAGTTGTCCAACGGTGGGCTATTGAAGCCCGCAAAGATGCCAAAGGCCGCTTCGAACGGCTGATTCAATGGCTGATACCCTTTGTCGTAGCCGGCGCGAAAGATAGGAACATTGGGAACATAGACGCCCGCTCCAGCAGAGTGGCCGCTCAAGGGGTAAAAATTGCGCGTCTGAATGCCATGCTGCGGGTCAGCGGCAAAGCAAAGGCCGGACCTGCGGCAGCAATCCTCTTCTTGCGCGCGCGCGCCGCTTAAATAACCCCCGCCGAAGTGGCCATCGCTGGCCATGTCGAGAATCATCGGATTCAATCCTCTCGCATGAAGGTCCGCAGCGGCGTACAGGCAGTCTTGATTTCTCACCACAATCCTCGTCGGCTCCACACCTGGCCTCTGAGCGACACTGCCCGCAAAGAGCAAAAGGCTCGCCCCTTGAGCGGCGCGTGTGAGGTTGAGCGGATGGCGCGTTCCATCGGGGGACTGATAAGATCCAGCCCTCAGATGGCCCAGAGTTTGATTCATGATTTGGACGCGGTAATTTTTTTGGGCAGCCACATCGCTCAAAGGGATGTTGGGAGGAACCCCTTGGATCTGTTCGGGATCTCTGAAGTTTTTCAACAACGTAAAAGCGATAACCGCGGATGTTCCGAAGCCGAGCGCCGAAGCGATTCCCAGAATAGCGGCTAAGGTGACCGAGGCTGCGAGCAGGTAGGCGCCGGCGGCGAGACCAATGCCAAGCGCTCCGAAAGCAACGGCAGTGATGATCGCCGTTTGAGGGTTTTGCTGGATCCAATTGGAAGCCTTGGCGAGGCACTCTTGGGGGGAAGCGAGTTGAATGGCTGTTGTCATATAAAAATATTTTAAACGAATAATGATATCCTAAATTGCAGCAAAAAAACAAGAGTTCAAAAAAATACTATGCAAAAAATGGTATATTAAAATTTTAAATATCATCTTCCGATTAATAATTAATGACATATAAGTTGTGAAATTATAAAATTAATCCAAAAAAAAGAATATATGAGGTAATTATGGCAACAACACCTCCAATTAGCATTCCATCGCGCCCACTCAGCATCCCAGGACGCTTATCCCCTGGAGGAAGTGCTGTAGCATCTCCATTGCGTCACTCGGGATCGCCCACATCCGGTCACGTAGGAACGCCTCCTACCCTCCATGCGGGGTTTTGGTCTCAGCACGCCTTGAAGCCCACAGGACATTTTAAAAACACCCTGCTTTCTGCAAGCGCCAGAGATGAGAAGTTGTGCCCTTCCGACTATTTCTATTCGTTTTTACCTGTGTTGGCCAACTTGAGCCCGGAGCATGGGTCGAATTTGAGACCAAAAGTGCACTCTTCGCAAAAGTTGGATAAGGCCGAGAGATCAGAGATCCTCACTCAACGCGTAAAAAAAGAATTCGTTGAGTTAAGTTCATGCCAGACCGAAAGAGCAAAATACATCAAATACAAAATCGACAAACTGATTTTGTTGGATGATATTGCCGCCTCGCTCCCTGTGCAAAAGAAGAATTTCATCAAAACCAAAATTATCGACTTAGTTGTATCGCTAAGATTAGATAGAAGCCTCCTCAATAAAAACCTAAACGGAATCGATGATTTTAGCTTGTCGTCGATGCTTGATAAAATCCCCGATTACACAAAGGATTATATCGGCGGCGGCAGTGACAAGCGAAACGCCGTCTTGTGTCAGTTGATCAAGAACAATCCGGAACAATTTAATAACTGCCTTGCATTTGTCTACGCTAACAAATACAACAATGGCGACAAAGCCAAAATGGACGAGCGCAGAAATGTGGAAAAATTGGTCGACAGATATATCGCAAAACCCGAATCATTCAATGATGTCATGAATGAAATTCTGACCAAATATGACCATGTTTTTGATGCATTTGATTCCAAAGAGGCTTTAGAGACCTTGCCTAAGTTCAACATGACGGTATTTTCTCTGCTCACGCCGCAAAAAAAGCAAGAGGAGTTTGATAGGGCAAAAGTATTCCTGGCCAAAGAAATTGCAAAGAACGAAGCCGCAATGGAGGCATTATTCACTACATATTTTAGCAAATTCACGCGGGAAGAAATTGCCGAACTGAAACAAAGCGCCACTAATGATATTCAATTGACCAATCCCTCCTATCAATTCAGATATCAATCCATTAATGATTTACACCAAGATGCGAAAACGAGGCTCAATGGTATAGCGGTTAAGAAAAAGCAAGACCTGCCGACGGTAGACCTGGGCTTCGATTTATTCGGTGATACAGTTCCGGCGGCTAACGGTCCGGTTGAAATCAATGCCACAGATGCGTTCAAAACAGCATGTCAACAAAGAATGGATGAGATTGCAAAAAAATGGAACAGCAACAGCTCACTCATTGTCAACCTTCTCTATCACAATATACAATCGGAATCCACCAGAACCATCCCCCAGCTAGAGAGCCTGTTAAAGCCCAATAGCAACCCCGATTTTGCGGATTTTGATTCTGCTATTATTGAAGAAATTTTGAGATTGATTAAATTCAATCCTTCCGACTTCTTCTTCAACGGCGTTGAGAAATATTTCGTCGACAATGATGAACATATCCAACAGGATGCAGGACACGCGAACCTCTCCAACGACACATCGGTGAAAATGATCAAAGCGTTGGTCAAGGAACAGAAGAAGCACGTGTTTGAAAGATTCACAAATCTCAATCCGATTTTTGAAGGTTTTGTTCGCGATGCGAACTATATCATCGAAAAAGCTGAAAGCCTTAAAAAGGGCTCGGGCGAGGATGTCCGCGCAATCATCTGCAGTATCCTTGAAGATAGCCACACAGACGTGAAATCCCAGACGGTTTGCGACAATCACCACGCTAAGCACATCATGGGGAATCGACAAAAACAAAAATCCGAATACTATCAAGGGGTCAAAGAAGCCTCTTCAAATCTCTTTGATCTGCTTTTATTGCCGGACGATCATTTTTATCGAAGAGCCAACGCAGGGAACGGCTTCGATCACGCGCACACGTTTCCCTTTCCTGCGGTAATGAATTGGAAAGCGGCCAAATTAAAAGAGTTGATCAGCGCAAAGAGCTATCAAGTCCATGATGTGCCGGATCTAGATGATCAGCTGCGTGAATCGAAGGCTCCGATCTTGAAGCATGGATTTAACAGCTTAAAAGATGAGATCAAAGGGCAAAAAAATGGATCTTTTCAACAGCAAATCGATAAATTGCTGAAATCCTGTGAAACGGATTCCGGAAAATTTCTCTTCATTTCTTTAAACTTGCTGTCGACGGTCTATTTATATCTGTTGTCGGAAACGGAATTTTTGCCCGCGCTCATCAATAAAGATGTCGACCAGATTTCCGAGTGGAAACTGGAGCAAGGGCACAACTATAAAACGCACTTTAAAGATTCGCTGCTTGCCATGGTGAAGGTGATCCCTCCCAATGGCACGAGAAAAAAAATGAGTGAAAATTTTGCCGAGTATATTCCTTATACGCTCGAGGTCGCCGATAAAAAAGAAGAAACCTGGCGCAACAATGCCAGCCAAGGAATAGACAACGCAATTGTCTATAAGCTGCTGCAAATTTTTTCGCTGCAAATGCGACAAGCGGTCGTTGAGGCCGAGACCGTGACAACCTAATGTTTGGGCGTAGAAGATAAACAGTGGAAGAAGTATAAATAATCACCAATTTGGTTAAACCGAGAGAAATATATGGCACACATTACGCGGACAACCTCACGCTCTGAACTGGCCCCAGCTCTGCAATCAACTGCTTCCTTCAGCCCTGCTTTTTTGGGTATGACCAAATTGGGCCTGGACCTTGCGATTACCGATATATACTCGCAGAAAACGTTTCTGGAATTGATCAATGAGCGGCACAAAGCGGGGTTTTCCTATTTTGTCGCAGCCACAAGAGATGTGAGAGGCCAAATCAAATTTTTCGACGCCACGTCGCTGATGACTTCCTATTTTAAATTCAACGACATCGTTTCTCCTTTGAATCGGCAGCCTTTGGACGAAATGAAAATCTACGAGTGCAAGCCGAATCAAAAGAATTTTGTTGAGTTCTGCGATTTTTATCAGCTGCTCGATCAACAAGAGCATTATGCCAAATTCCTACTCGCCTCCGATCTGAACATTCCCGCTGAAATACGCGGTGAATGCCGTTATTATCTCGGCGGCTATTGTGAGTTCAAACTCGGTGATTTGAAACAGGCGGAGTTTTGGTACAACAAAGCTTCTGAGGACAACCATTTTGCCGCCCATCTCGCTTTGGCAGCATGGTTTGAAGAAGGAACCTATAATCATCCCAAATCCAATCTTAAAGCGATTGAAGAATATGAGGTCGCCTTGGCCATGATTAATTCCTCCAATGATACCGGTTTTGCCGATGTCGCAAACCAAATTAGTGATAAAATTAAAAGCTTAAATTTCGTCCGCGCGCACTGATCTCTTCCGTCTAATGGAAGAAAATTTACAAAATTACCCCTGACAACGTAAGATCTTGGCATAACCCTTGCAAGAGGAGCAATTTGCCATGTCCAATTCTACCCCCTATAAACTCCCAGAACTTCCTTACGATTTTTCGGCATTGGAGCCCGTTATCTCTGCGGAGATCATGCAGCTTCATTATACCAAACACCATCAAGGCTATGTCACCAACCTCAACGCCGCTTTAGAGAAATACCGCGATGCGGAGGCAAAAGGGGATATCGCCGCGATGATCGGCCTCCAGCAGGCCATCAAGTTCAATGGGGGAGGGCATGTCAATCATTCGATTTTTTGGACTAATCTAGCCGGCGAAAATAAAGGCGGAGGCGGTGCTCCTAAAGGAGATCTCGCCCAGGCTCTGCAGGCGGAATTTGGGTCTGTGGAATCTTTTATCGAAAAACTGAGCGCCGCGGCGGTCGCGGTCCAGGGCTCTGGGTGGGGCTGGCTCGGCTTCAATAAAGCAGCCGGAAAGCTCGTCATCGCCACTTGCGCCAACCAAGATCCTCTCAGCACCCTCGGTTTCGTTCCTCTGCTCGGAATCGATGTGTGGGAGCACGCTTACTACTTGCAATACAAGAACGTGCGCGCCGACTATGTAAAGAACATTTGGAAAATCGTTAACTGGAAAAATATCGAAGAGCGCTTTTCACAAGCGAAGAAATAGCGAATAGAAATTTTAGTTAACAGATGTTGTTCTATATTGAAGATTGGGCTTCAATGTGGTATGATAAAGCGCTAAAGAACGGATGTTTATGGGGCTATTTTCGCGTAGTAAACCTAAAATTAAAGTCCAATCGACAAAGAAAGACGGCTATAGCGGGTGGGTCAAATGCACGCACTGCAATGAGATGGTGCACGCCAATGAGCTGCAGCAAAATCTGCATTGTTGCCCGAAGTGCAATTACCATTACCGCCTGTCCGCCTCTCAGCGCATCCAGCTGCTCGCGGACGCCGGAACATTTCAAGAAATGTTTGACGAATACAAGCCTGTCGATCCTCTAGAATTTGTCGACACCGAATCTTACGTCAAACGGCTCGAGAATGCCCGGAAGAACTCCAATCGCGATGAGGGGGCGATGGTCGGCCCGTGTGAAATTTTAGGCAAGCGTGTTGCTCTGGCAGTCCTCGATTTTTCCTTCATGGCGGGATCGATGGGATCGGTAGTCGGCGAGCGCCTGACATCGATCATCGAGTATGCGATCGCAAACAAACTTCCTCTCATCATCGTCTCCGCTTCCGGCGGGGCGCGGATGCAAGAGTCCGCCCTCTCTTTAATGCAGATGGCCAAAACATCGGCCGCTTTGGCAAAGCTGCATGAAAAAGAACTCCCTTACATCTCTGTGATGACCAATCCAACAACCGGGGGCGTGACAGCCTCTTTCGCCTCTCTTGGCGACGTGATCATTGCCGAGCCCGACGCGCTCATCGGTTTCGCCGGCCCGCGTGTCGTCGAACAGACCATCCGGCAAAAACTCCCTCCCGGCGCTCAGCGTTCCGAATTTTTGCTCGAAAGAGGAATGATCGATTGCATTGTAAATCGCCATCAATTAAAAGAGAGACTATTCCAATTGTTGGAGTTCATGACTGGCAATGAACGGGAGTATCAAGAACCTTCCGCCTATCGCGTCCTGTATGGCCAATCTCTCGGCAAATTGCCCCAGAAACTCAAAGAATTATTAGCCCTAGCGGAAGCGGAAACAGCGAAATAAAAAAATGGCAAAGGAAGAGATCGACGAATACTGCGCGCAGGAAAGTTTGGTGAATTCTGACTCTGCGGGACAAAGCCAAATCGAAGCGCAGCGATCCGATCGAGAAAGCCATAGTAAAACTATGGCTGCGGAAACGCGAAGAAAGTCCAGTGGACTTTCGCAGTGCGAAGCAGGTGAACGTAGTGAACTGGCCACGAAGAAGGATCGATTTGGCAAAGTCGCAGTTCCAGTCCTCGCAAAAGACCCAAGCTTTCTTCCCACTTATGGCTCGGCCCTCGCTGCAGGCGCTGACGTCAAAGCCTGCATTCCTGAACAGATTGTCATTGCGCCCGGCTCATCCGCGCTGATCCCGACAGGACTGCGCATGGCGATCCCCGCCGGATATGAGATCCAAGTCCGGCCGCGAAGCGGGCTCGCCTTAAAAAATCAGATCACGGTCTTGAACACGCCGGGGACAATCGATGCCGACTATCGCGGAGAGATCGCCGTCATCTTGATCAATCATGGAAAGACCGATTTCGCGGTCACAACGGGTATGCGCATCGCGCAAATCGTGCTCGCACGCGTCGAAAGAGCGAATTTTATTCTTGAAGCATCTTTAGAATCAACTTCACGCGGAGAGGGCGGTTTTGGCCATACTGGCACGCATTAATCATCAGATCGTCGGTAGCATTACCGATCTCAAAAAACTCTTTAAAAAAGGAGAGTGTGTGGCGATCTCCAATTATTTGGATGAGCGTCTTGTCCTTTTTTTGAACGCGGACACGCGCGACACAGCCCTCGACCAGCTGATCGATCTTTTGGAAAAAGCGGGAAAATTAAAAGACGCCTGCGTTTTCCACGATGCGATTTTGGAGCGGGAAAAAATTGTCTCCACGGGAATCGGACTTGGCGTCGCTATTCCACATGCAAAGCTTCAAGGGTATGACAAATTTTTTATCGCCATCGGCATTCAGCCAAAACAAGGGATTGAATGGAACGCCCTCGATAACTCTCCCGTCCGTTTGATCTTCATGATCGGCGGCCCCGAGAACAAACAGACCGAATACTTAAAAATTTTATCCCACCTCACAATGGCGATTAAAAATGAAGAGAGGCGGAAAAAGTTGCTTAAAGCATATGATGCAAAAGATGTGATCGCCCTATTCGCTGGGTGTTAACTCTTTCCTGGATGGTTACCTATGGACCTAAAAATTAAAGATGTCGCTGAACTACTCAACGTTTCCGAAACGACCATCCGACGTTGGCTCTCCGATGGAAAAATCCCTGCCTACCGCATCAATCACCAATATCGCTTTAGCCGTTTTGAAATCGAAAATTGGATGATGCAGTGCAAGCTCAAAACGCAAGAGGCAGAGTTCTCGCCTTTCGAAGAAACTCAAATCTACCCGCCTCTCGATGCGGAGAAAGAGCCGCAAGAGCCCCCTTCCCGCGGCGGCATGCACCATTTTTGCCTTTACAGAGCAGTCCATCAAGGCGATGTCTTTTCTAACGTCCCCGGAAAGACAAAGGAAGAACTGATCCGTTGGACCACCAAGGCCGCCGCGCAAAAGCTCAGTGTCGATGACGATGTCCTCGCAGAGCTCCTCCTCGACCGCGAAGAGCTGATGCCGACTGCCCTCAACAATGGAATCGCGGTTCCCCATACAAGGGACTTTTTGCGCAAAGGCCCCCTCGATATGGTCTTTATCGTTTATCCTCAAGACCCTCTCGACTACGGCGCTTTAGACGGCAAGCTCGTCCATACGCTTTTTTTTCTGTTCGCCAGCAACGACAAAGGGCATTTGCAGCTGCTCGCCAAGATCGCTCATCTCGGCGACGACCAGAAGGCCCTCGAGTTTCTAGCCCGCAAGCCCGATAAAAAAGCCCTTCTTGATTACATCCGCGTTTGGGAAGGCCACGTCCGTCCTGTGGCGTAGTCCCGATGGATCTCCAGGGAGCTTTTCAAAAGTTTAAGTGCTTCAATTCTGGTTGGGTGTATAATTTCCTATTCGGAAAATCCAGCTAACCTTATCATTCAATAATGTCCTTTTTTTGTGAGACACATTTAAAAAATTCTTAAACACAGGATGTATGGCAAAGGGATTATTTATCAAAAAATCGATCAAGACACTGCTCGATGAAGCTCAAGAAAGTCAGCACGCAATGAAGCGCTCACTTGGCGCGACGACACTCGTGGCAATGGGAATCGGCGCGATTATCGGCGCCGGTATCTTTGTTCTCACTGGCCAGGCGGCAGCGGAATACGCGGGCCCTGGTATCTTGCTTTCTTTTGTCTTGGCCGCTTTGATCTGCGTCTTTGCCGCGCTCTGTTACGCTGAATTCGCCTCCCTGATCCCGATTTCTGGCAGCGCTTATACCTACGCTTATGCGACAATGGGGGAGTTCACAGCATGGATTATCGGCTGGGGATTGACCATGGAGTACATGTTTTCAGCTTCGACGGTCGCCGTCGGGTGGTCAGGATATTTTGTCAGCCTGCTCCAAGATATGGGCATCGCGATTCCCGCAAAATTCGCCAGTGCCCCGATCAACTACGATGTCGCAACGGGTTGGACCGAGACGGGAGCGATCATCAACCTGCCCGCCATTTTGATTGTCGCCTTGATGGGGACCCTTGTTGCCATCGGTATCAAGGCCGCTGCGAGTTTTAATAATGTGATGGTTGTCATCAAGCTCGGGGTCATCGCGCTGTTTATCGCTTGCGGAGTCGCCTACATCAACTCCGACAATTTGACCCCTTTCATCCCGCAAAATACGGGAACCTTCGGGCAATTTGGTTTGAGCGGGATCCTGCGAGGCTCAGGGGTCGTTTTCTTCGCCTTCATCGGCTTCGATGCCCTTTCCACTATGGCCCAAGAATGCCGCAACCCGCAAAAACACATGCCGATCGGGATGCTCGGCTCGCTTGGGATTTCAACCCTTGCTTATGTCATCGTAGGGATTGTTCTTCTCGGGGTAGTGAGCTACACGATGCTTAACGTTCCCGATCCGATCGCCGTTGCCGTCAATGCCTTGGGGCCCAAATTCCTTTGGTTGCGCTTTGTGATTAAAATCGCTATTTTAGCCGGTCTGACATCCGTCGTCTTGGTCATGCTGCTCGGGCAGGCCCGGATCTTTGCAACCATGGCCAAAGACGGCCTTCTGCCAAAACCCTTTGCCAAAATCAGTCCACGGTTCCGCACGCCGTTTTTCTCCACCGTCATCGTGGCGATCGTCTGCTTCGTGCTCGCCGGGATCTTCCCGGTCGGGATCTTGGGGCAGCTGACCTGCATGGGGGCCCTTCTCGCTTTTGCTATCGTCTGTTTCGGCATTCTCGTTCTGCGCTATAAGCAGCCGACGCTCCATCGGCCTTTCAAAACGCCGTTTGTCCCATGGATTCCTCTCGCGGGCACCATTGCTTGCGTGATCCAAATGATCATGCTTCCGGGCGTCACCTGGGGCCAATTTTTGATTTGGATGATCGCAGGCTGCGTCATCTACTTCGGCTATAGCATGAAGAATAGCAAATTGCGCATGGCCCCAGCGAAGAAGAAGTAATATAAACGCAAAGACGCAAAGATTTTTATATATCTTTGCGTCTTTGCGTTGACCCCCGTCATTCCGCGACATACTCCTGTACAGCCTTGCTTTTTCTCTTCCTGCCGAGAGGCAGGAAGAGCATCAGGCCCAAAAAGATCCAGCCCATCAAATAAAAACAGTCGTTGATCGCAAGCACGTCAGATTGCTGGTTCAAGTTGACATTCAACATCTCCAACGCTTTTTTCCCTTTAAAGCCGAGCGCGTGGAGTTGATCGAGATAGGATGTTGTCTGGGAGGAATAGGGCGTCAAGTTTTCTCCTACTATCGCGTGGTGATAGGCGCTCCGGCGTACCCAAAGAGTCGTAAAAGCGGAAGTGCCGATGCCGCCGACCATGGCCCGCACGAAATGGAAAATGCCCGTCGCGCTAGGCAATTTTTCGCTCGGCACGTCTTGCAAACATAAAGCAAAAAGTGGGGTAATGAAGAAAACGAGCGCGCAGCCCAAGAGAAAACGGGAAAAGCCGACATGCCAAATATCGATATCTGTATCGAAAAAAGCGGAGACAAAGCAAGAAACGGCAAAGAGGAAAAAACAAATGCCGAGCATCAAAGTGTAGCCGTATTTGGTCAAGAGCTTTGTCGCTGGAGCGGTAAAAAACATCGGGGCAAGGCCAACGGGGGCGACTGCAAGGCCCGCCCAGATGGATGTGTAATTCATGCTCGTCTGCAGCCAGAGAGGGACTAGCACTACGGATCCGAAATAAATCGCGTAAGAGACGCCAATGTAAAACACAGAAAGGGCATAGGTGCGGATTTTGAAGAGTTTCAGTTCGATCAAAGGTTCCTTTGTCTTGAGGCTCCACACGATGAGCAAAGTGAATCCGATGACGGAAAAGGCTGCAAGCGCGCGCATGATATCAGACCTGAACCAATCGAACTGCTCTCCTTTGTCGAGGAAAATCTGGAGGCACGAGACTCCAATGGCGAGAAGGATAAGTCCCACCCAATCGACAGGACGATTCTCGATTTGTGTCTCGTGTTTTTTGAGCATAAACCAAAGCAGCGCTGCGCTGCCGATTCCAACAGGAATATTGATATAAAAAATCCAGGGCCACACATAATCATAGGAAATCCACCCACCCAAGATCGGACCTAAAATCGGCGCAGTGATCACGATCGTGCTCCAAAAGGCCACCGCCGCATTTTTTTTCTCCGGAGGATTATTGAGTACAATCAGCGTCTGGCTCAAAGGAATCAACGGACCTGCGCAGAACCCTTGCAAAAAACGGGAGATCACGAGCATCTGAATATTGACGGCGGCGCCGCAAGTCCAAGAAAAAAAGGAGAAAAGCAATAACGAAAGACAGATCAGTTTGACAGCCCCGACCCGTTTTGTCAGCCATCCGGTGATAGGCAATGCGATCGAGTTGCCGACGGCAAAAGAGGTGATCACATAGGTGCCTTGGTCGGTGCTGACCGCAAGATCTCCGGAGATGTAAGGAATCGAGACGTTGGCGATCGAGTAATCGAGCACGATCATGAAGGTGGCCGCAGCCAGCGCAAAATTCACTGCGTAACGGACGGCAGCTGGATGACTATTCATTTTAACATGTCCTCGATGAAGGCAAACGAGAGGTTGGCTGCAATAACCTCCTCGATCAGCTCTTCAGCGCCTTGTTCTTGAGCTTGGAAAACATCGGTCGTATAGAGCGGGCCCTCTGGGCGCTCGCAAGGGACAAAGGGCTTATTTGTCTCTGTGATGTCGACATTCACTTCCATCGAAAGGCCAAGCCGCAGAGGATATTTTTCGACCAAGTCTTGATCGAGAACAATGCGCACAGGGATCCTCTGCACAATTTTGATCCAGTTGCCGGTGGCGTTTTGTGGGGGAAGCACGGAGAAAACACTCCCTGTCCCGCCGCCGATGCCGACGATTTTGCCATGAAACTTAAGGCCATGACCATAGATGTCGGACGTGACAACAGCCGGCTGGCCCACCCGCATTTTTTTGAGCTGTGTTTCTTTAAAATTGGCATTGACCCACATCTGGTCCATTGGGACGATCGCCATGAGCGGCTGTCCGACGGCAACGCTCTCTCCGACCTGCACCGTCCGCTGGGCGACAAGGCCGCTGACGGGGGATCGGATTGTGCAACGCTGATAGGCCACATAAGTGTCGCGGACCTGATTTTTCGCTTGCTCGACAAGAGGATGTGTCTCTAAAGAGGCGTTTTCCACAAGAGCTACAGCCGCGATGTATTGATGTTCTTTTGCGATCAATGTCGCAAAGTTAGACTGAAGCGCGGCAACGGCGTGCTCAAAATCTTCCCGCGAAACGCCTCCTTCCTCGACCAAATTCGTCCGGTGTTCATAATCTTGTGCCGCTTTGATGAATTCCGCTTTAGCGGCGGCGACATCGGCCCCATATTGTTTGGCCTGCTCGAACATCTGCTGAACATTGCGGACAGCAGTACCCAATTCGGCGATCGCTTTTCCCAAGGCGATCTTGGCGTCCGTCTTGTCGAGCTCCACTAAAACTCTTCCCTGTTGGACATAATCGGCGTCCATGGCTGAAAAAGAAACGACGATGCCGGGCACCTGCGGAGTGAGCATGATGTTGTTGCCATCGACATAAGCATCGGTCGTCGTTTGATGGAAACGCCCGTAAAGCAGCCAATAGGCCAGCCAAGCGGCGCCAAGCAGAGCGAAGATCAGCAGCGTGATGATCACCGCTTTGTTCCTTTTGCGGTTGCTTTTTGGCCCCTCTTTATTTTCAGTAGGAGGTTTTTTCTCATTCTTAGGCGCAAAAGTGTCTTGTTGCGAGGGATGGATTTTGGCTGGAAGGTTTTTTTCCGCCATAGATCAAGGCTCCAGCGCTTTGTTCGCGGGAAGGTTCAACCGATAACCCCCGCCCAAGGCTTTAATGAGTTTCAAAACGGCTAACAAATAGTCCCTCTCCATGCTGAACAATTGGAGACGCTGATCTTGCAGCTGATCTTCGCTTTCGAGGACGCTCAGGAAATTGTCGATCCCATTGTAATAACGGGAAAAATGCAATTCGAAATCCTCTTCGACAACCTCCATCGTATTGATTTGGCAACTCAACCGGTCAAACGCCGCAATCAATGTGGAAATCTGGTCGGCGACATCTTGCGCCGCATTGAGCAAAAGTTCGTTGTAAGCATAGATCTCTTGATTGAAGAGATCGACTTTGCTTTTCAAATTTGCCGTCAATCTCCCTCCGGTGAAGATCGGAAGGTGGATCGCCGGAGTCAAATTCCCTTGCCGGCTGTCCCATGAAAACAGTTTATTAAAGCTCAAACTTTCCAGCCCAGCGAAGGCCATGAGATTGACGCTTGGATAGAACTCCGCTTTTGCCGCGTCGATCGCCGCCGCCGCCGCCTCGATGTGCCAAAGCTGTGCTGTCAGATCGGGGCGCCGCGCGAGCAGATCGCTTGAGAGGTGGGTCGGAAGGGGAAAGGGGCGCTCGAAGATCGCCCTCATCGGCTTCGGCGCGAGATTCACATCGGGGCCGAAACCGCAAAGTGAACTCAGCGCGTGCCGGTCGATGGCGATCTCTTTTTCTAAGTCGAGCAGCGCTTGCTCGGTCTCGTAAATTCCTTGTTCCCGCTGTAATGGCGGTATCGTCGCATCGATCCCAGACTCGTTACGAGCGACCGAGAGTTCAAACAGCTGTTCGCGCTCCTCTAATTTGTCTTGGAGAATCTCTTTTTGAATGAGTTTCATCTGAAGTTCGATGTAGGTTTGAACGATCAAAGTCGTCAGAATCAACGTCGCCTGAAGAGATTCCGCGCGCGTGGCGCGTGCGAGGCCGATACTGGCTTTATAGAGGTTGCGGTACTTTCCAAAAAAATCGAGCTCGTAGCTGAAGTTCAACGTGAGGTCGATTTGATTGTCAGTGGCCGGAATCGGGGCTGAATTGGCAGGCATCGGAAAGAAAGAGCGGTTGAAGCCGTTTTTGCTAAAATAGTTCCACTGTTCCAAATACTCCATATCCAATTGGGGAAGGAGCGCCGCGCGCTCTTTTTTGGCCAAGTTTTCCACTTCAGCGACCTTTGCGAGCGCTTTACTCAAAATCGGGCTTTCTCTCAAAGCGATCTGCATCACCTCGTTCAATTGAGGATCTTCGAACATCTCCCACCAACGCTCATTGGGCCATCCTCCTTGTTCGAAGAACTCACGCGCCAAAGCTTCCTCGCAAGCGCTCTCAAGGATGACGGGCGAGGAAAGCTGCGCCAAATCTCGATCGGACACCCTGCCGCATCCGCCCAAAATTAAAAGAAATAAAACAGCTGTTTTTAAATAATTAAAATTCATAGCGCTACTATTCTTACAAATAGATTAAAATTGATTTAGAATCACTAAGTTTTTATTGAATAACTCCGCCGCCGAGACAGCGATCGCCTTCGTAGAAGACGATCGATTGGCGGGGAGTGATGGCACGCTGAGGAGATAAAAAGCGGACAAACGCTTGGCCGTTTTCGATCTTTTCGATGCAGCAGGGCTGTTCCGGCTGGCGGTAGCGCACTTTGGCGGAGCACATATAGGGGATAGCCGGGGCCTTGCTTGAAACCCAGGATAAATCGGCTGCCGTTAACTCATTTTGGTAGAGCGAAGGGTGATCTTTTCCCTGCTCGACGATCACGACATTGCGCGCAATGTCTTTGCCAACGACAAACCAAGCTTCGCCGGGCCCGCCGATCTTCAAACCTTTGCGCTGCCCAATCGTGTAAAACGCGATCCCGTCATGGTGGCCGACAATCTCGCCCTTCAAGTTCTCGAAGTTGCCCGGTTTGTAGCCGAGATAACGGCCGGTGAACTCTTTAAAATCTCGCTCGCCGATGAAACAGATCCCCGTGCTGTCTTTTTTTTCGCTAGTTGCTAGGCCGTATTCCTTCGCGATCCGGCGCACCTCAGTCTTGTGCAAATGCCCAATGGGAAACAGCACCTTTTCTAGCAGGGGGGCTTTTAATGTATAGAGAAAATACGATTGATCTTTTTGGGGGTCGGTCCCTTTTAATAGCTCCGAGGCTTCACTCTTCCTGCAATAGTGCCCTGTCGCCAAATAATCGGCTCCCAGCCCGAGCGCCTTTTCCAAAAATGCTTTAAATTTGATCTCGCGGTTGCAGAGAATGTCGGGATTGGGGGTGAAGCCCGCTTCGAGCTCGGCTAAGAAATGGGAGAAAACTTGGGCTTTGTATTCTTTGACGAAGTTGACCGCATAATAGGGAATGTCCAGCTGCGCGCTGACTTTGACCACGTCTTCGAAATCGCGCGCTGAAACGCACTGGTTGCCCTCTTCTTCCCAATTTTTCATGAACATGCCGATCACGCGGAAGCCCTGCTGTTTTAGTAAAAGGGCGGTCACCGAAGAATCGACCCCGCCGGACATGCCGACGACGACAGTTTTATTATCCATTTAAACAAACTAATGAAAAGAATGGATAATACAGAAAGATTAGATTAATTTTAATAAATTTCTAGGTTTTTATACCCTTCTCTGACAAAAAAAGTTGTCATTTCAGCCATGAGGGGGCCAAGTGCTAAATTGTAGTAAGATGCCTTGGCTTGAGGCTTTGTGCGTAGGACCACTGCGTTTCGACTCTTTGCAAAGTTCTGAACAAGAGTTCTTCCAACTGGGCCATCACTTAACTTTGGATCGCGATCGAATAGTGAGTAAGAGTTTTCATTTTCTTTGTAAAGATGCAACTCGCCGATGACCAAGGCCTTTCTCCCATTTTTGCCCCAAGCTTCCATAAGAGAAATTTGTCTTAATAAAAAGGTAGAATCGACGATCTTAAAGAGTAGCTTGTCGTCAAAGTTGATCTGTTGAGATTTTTTTATGTTATTTATTAATTCTTCTTTCGCGGTTTGGTTGTTTATTTTCCCATCTATAAATTTTTTTAGAGACAGTCGGTATTCATCGAGATTCTTCTTTGAATGCTCGAGCGATTTAAATAAATCACTTATCTTATCAAAGTCCACGATTGTTTCCCCTGTGTTCACAAGGCCCGTTGTAAAAATGGTTTCGATCGTCCCGATGTCCCATCCCTTTGCGATGATATCTTTATCCAGCCACAAAACTTGTTTCTCATCTTCGCCCAAAGGTATACCCTGGGGCTGGCTTTCGATATATACCGGTTCCACTGGAAAGTTATGAAAATTTCTGCTTCAGCATCTTCACTTACAGCCGTGGCAAGCCACGGTCTTTTCGTTCATTTCCATCGACCATGTGCTGGCACATGGTCTGCTTCAACGAACGAAAAATTGAAGCGCTGAAATTGAAATTCTCTATAACTTTCCAGTGTCGCCAGTATATACTGCTTCCACTTGAAAGTTATGAAAATTTCTGCTTCAGCATCTTCACTTACGGCCGTGGTTTTACCATGGCCTTTTTGTTCGTTTCCATCGACCATGTGCTTGCACATGGTCTGCTTCAACAAACAAAAAATTGAAGCGCTGAAATTGAAATTTCCTATAACTTTCAAGTGTCAGCAGTATAGACTGTGGACCCAGGTTTGTTAAAAAAAGAATTGAGAAAGATCGAGTGGACCAATTGCATTCCAAGGTCGGCATGGTCATCGGCCAGGATAAACTCCTCAACCGCTTCTAGATTATTTGGATCGACCTGATTGCCTTTATATAAGATCGAGTAATGATCGTGGATAAAGTTAGTAATTGACATTATTATCTACAAATTAAATTAATTAATAATTATATCAATTATTTGATATTAATAAAAGATAATTTAAATTATTGATTGACAGCGACTTATAAACATGATTGAGGAAACCGAGTTCCTATGCTAAAGAAGTTATATGGCGAGCAAAGAAAACTTAGTCAGAATTCCGATCAAAAAAGGTATGCTCGAGGGCGATCTTCAGATTCCCCACGAGGCTAAGGGTATCGTCATCTTTGCCCATGGAAGCGGCAGCAGCCGTCATAGCCCCCGCAACCGTTTTGTCGCTCGAGTTCTCCAGAATGGAGGGGTGGGGACCCTCCTGATCGACTTATTGACCAAAGAAGAAGGTGATGAAGACGAGTCCACATCCGCTTTGCGCTTTGATATCGACTTATTGACAGATCGGCTTTGCCTCGTCACCCAATGGCTGCAACAAAAATCCAAGGCCCTTCCCATCGGCTATTTCGGCGCCAGCACGGGAGCCGCGGCAGCTCTGTGCGCCGCCGCCGAGATGAAAGAGGGGATCGCCGCGGTCGTGTCTAGAGGGGGGAGGCCCGATCTCGCCAAAGGCGCATTGCTGGATGTCGAGGCCCCGTCCCTGCTGATCGTTGGTGGGCATGACCTTCCCGTCATCGGCATGAATGAAGAGGCCTATGCCCTCCTCAAATGCGAAAAAAAGATGCTGATCGTTCCCAGGGCGACTCATCTATTCGAAGAAACCGGAGCCCTAGAGGAAGTCGCTCGCCTTGCTTTAGAGTGGTTTCAAACTCATTTTTCAAGTCATTGATTATTAGTTACTTGTTCTAAGTCTCTCATTATCAACGTCCAATTTTCAAAATTATTTAATATAATCTTAAAAATATATAAATATTTATATATTTTTTTAATAAACGATTTAATATAATTAATAATGCTCGAGAGCAAATTAACTCTCGAAAATAATTAATAGAGGTAATTATGGCTAATAATATAGTAATAGCTCATCAGCGAAGTAATAATGGGAATGCGCCAGCGGCGCCTTTCGGTCTTCCGACGGAAATGGTGGAAAAAATTCTGGGACTTTTAGATCCAAAAACTCTCGGCAGAGCAAGTATGGTAACTAAGCTGTTCAACCATTTTACTAGCTTATCCCCATTCGCCCAAATCATCGATGGCGGTGCTCGAGCGTTCAGGCGCTGGGTCGTCGATCCGCAAGACCCTATGTTAATGCAACTTGTTGATGGGCATAACCGAGTGTTTAGCACTCGCAGGTTCCCCACTCACGTTTAAAAAAAATTAAAAAAAAGGAAAAAAATATGACGGTCCAAAATCAACCTCACGGCATAACAGCCGAACAAGCGTATTTTAAGCAACAGGCGTCGGAAGGGGAGGTCCCTAATTTTTATCAGCTGCTTCCTCTTGAGGCAGTGAGGCGGATTTCTGCGCTCGTCGCCACTGGGGAAACTCCGATTGAAGCGGCAGGAAATGCCATCCGCCTTGGTCGAGTGGACCAGTGTTTTCACGCCATTTCCCATGAAGGTACAGAGAATGATATCATCGAATTCGTAAAAACTCCTAAGGGGTGGATAAGAGGAACTGAGGAAGAATGTGACCAAGTGTGGCCACGTACTGTGCGACACTTAGTGGATTACACCGGCCGCGTTCTTAAAACAGAGACGAACGGCGGCGGTCATTTGTAAGCTTCTTTTAATACTCATCCTCCAAAAAAAACCCTTTCCTCGAGAAAGGGTTTTTTTTTGCTCGAAAAATTCCCCTTTTTGCTAGCATCCCTTTCCAAAAAAATAGGCTTATATGTCTGTCAGACAATGCATCGGCCAAATTCACGAATGGCGCTGGTGGGGATTAGAGCACAGCGATCCCAAGTCGAGCCGTCTTTCTTACATCGAGCAAAAAATCCCTGATTTCATGGGTCGCACGGAGATCGCTTCGGAAAGAGCGAATTTGGTCCGCGGTATTTGCAATACGCGGCTCGACAAGGTCGTCGGGAGGATTTTAAGGCCGAGCGCTCCCAACGCCTCTTTGAGAGTCCTTGAAGCGGACAAACAAAAGCTCGCCCATTTTCTGGAAAAAAAAGACGATGCTTCTTTTCAACAACTTTCCCCCGAAATACAAGAATCCTTCCGCCGCGCTCTAAAAATCGAAGGAGCAACCGACGTCCATCTCATTCATCAGATTCAAACGCCGATGATCTTCTTGAAAGGGGAAACGCTCGGCGAGCAAATGTTGCACTACTATGAAATGCTTTATCTCATCGAGCAGCAGAAAATTGTGGCTCAAGAGTCGCCTCATTTGCGCGAGCAGAAGGAACTACTCGACGTCATGCAAAAAATCAAAGAAATCGAAGAATTCGACCGTTTGACTTTGCTCTTTACGAAGATCGACCGGCATGAATGGCGCGGAATTGTCCATCGAGCTTCTCCGAAGGTCCGCGAATGGCTTCAGATCTTAGAAACAGAATGCGCAAACAAGCAGCATCTTCGCTCGGACCGACGCTATCTGTACCAATGGAGGGGGGCGCAGTCTGATGTCGATGCCGCGCGTTTTCAAGTCTATGCCCCTCATGCCCGCCAGGTCAAATTGCTCCTCACAGCTTACGGAAAAGAAGAGCACTGCATTTCTATGGAGCGTAAGGGATACGGCGTCTTCGAAGTCCAAACTCACCATGCGTTTCCCGGGAGGACCTATCGCTATCTTGTCGAAGATTGCCACGGCCAATGGATGACGCGGACCGATCCCTTTGGATTGTCCGTCATTGAAAAAAACGGCCTGGTTGAATCGATCGTCGCAGATCGGGATCTCTTTGCTTGGAACGACCAAAATTGGATGCAGGAGCGGAAGAGAAGTCGCCCGTCCCAGAAGCCACTTTCTATTTATGAAATGCATGTCGATACATGGAAAAAAAAGGATGGCCGGCCTCTACATTTTCACGAGCTTGCCCATCAAATCGTCCATTATCAGAAGAAAGTTCCTTTCACTCATATCCAATTGTATGGACTCCTCGATAACAAAAATGATCACTCCTGGGGGTATCAGACCGACAGTTTTTTTGCTCCCAATCGTAGACTGGGGAATGCCGATGATTTCAAATTCCTCGTCGATCTTTGCCATCAAAATAAGATCGGCGTCATCCTCGATTGGATTCCCGCGCACTACAAACATGAGCATAATGGAGACCGTTCTCAATCGCTGCATGAGTATGATGGAACGGACATCTTCGGCTCCGAACATTCCTATTGGGGAACGATGTTCTTCGACTTCAATAAAGGGGAGACGCGCCGTTTTCTTCTCGCAAGCGCTTTATACTGGTTAGAAGAGATGCATCTAGATGGGCTACGCGTGGATGCCGTCGGCCCCATGGTCCACAGAAATGGAAGAGAACAACCGGCCGCGATCGATTTTTTAAAGGACTTGAATCGTGTCGTTCATGAGCGTTATCCCGGCATCTTAATGATCGCTGAAGACACGGAAGGATGTTATAAAGTCTCCAAGCCTGTCTATGAAGGGGGGCTGGGCTTCGATGCAAAAATCGGGGTCCATTTGCAAGACCGTACGCGCAACTATTTCCGGACGCCTTACCGAGAGCGCAATTGGAGCGAACATCACAACGAAAAGCTCCTGCGCAACCTCGATGAACGGGAACACGAGAATTGGGTGATTGCCCATTCTCACGACGATTCTGCCGCGGGCACTCCCAATCGGCATTCCACCTTGTACGGTTCCATTCCGACGGTGGATCCTTGGCGAAAATTCGCCGACATGCGCCTTTTTCATGCGTGGAACCTCTTGACGCCCGCCTTTGCACACTCCATCCACATGGGCGATGAAATCGGGCAGAAATGGCCTTGGAACGAGCGTTTGCAATCCAGCGAGGGAGCCGTCGAATGGCATCTTTTAGACCATCATAAGGAACATCGCGCCCTGCAAGAATGTGTGGGCGACCTCAACCGGCTATACCGCTCCCGCCAGGCCTTTTGGAAACACAGCGCCCGAGGATACCGCCTCATCTCTCACGACGCCACCAATCGTGTCATCGGATTCCACCGTTTCGACTTTGAAGGGCAAAGGATCGGCGTTTTTTTCAATTTTTCCCCAATGGGCTACAAGGAATACGATTTCCCTTTGAATGACGATCCCGATTTATCCTGGATTAAAGGCGCCAAAGAGATCTTCAACACTGACGGCAAGCAATACGGCGGTACCGGCCAATTCCCAAACACCTGGGCTTACATCGTCAGAGACCGCAACGGCCGCCCCACCCACTACCGCTTCTCCTTCCCCCCGCTTTCCGTCCTCGTCCTCGAAGAAACCTGGACTTGAGATGGGGTTTGAATAATTTTAAATCCTGAATGTTTTCTAGCGGCCTCTTATGCATATGTCGGGGGCAAGCACTTCGTGTCCTTGCCCCCCGCTAGCCCCTTGAGCCTCACATCGCTTCGCCTAATCGCGTGCTCGTCGGGGGAGTGTGCATAGCACAACCCCCCCATGCGCTGACCGCGTGCTCCTGCGCTGCGATTATCCATTGCGATCTGAGGCCGCGGGCTGCGTTGAGCGTTCGTTCCCCTCACTGTCGCTCGGGGACCCTCTCACGTCGCATCGCAGGGCCAATTTAAAAAACCTCAACTTTTCGAACTTTTGTATTCCTCATCGAGGAGTGCAAGAATTTGGATGTTCGTGTGGGGCACGAAATACGATCTACTTTCATCATAGATGTATCTCAGATTCTCTGAAGTCAGGAATTTTTCTTTCAAATCATCAATAATTATTGTCTCAATCCGCTTTCTCGGGATCAAGAGCTTGTTTTTGCACGCCTTTCTCTTGGCATTGTCGCATCCATAGCATCCGCCGCCTTTACCGCTGATTTCCACTACAGCCCCATTGCAATTCCTGCACCGGATCAAGCCTGCAAGAAAATGTGTCGTGTTGGAATGAATATAACTTTGTGTGTGATACTTGGTCGTCGGCGCTCTCTTCGCTTTGGTTTCTGACGAATACCTAGCGGAGATCGCTACTTTCATGATACCCTCCAATTAGATCGAAAAAATGCCGGGATTTTCCTTGGCAATTAGCTAGAATAAAAATGATGATGTCGAGCAGTTTTTTGGCATCCTGACTCTCCGTGCAGTTGAGGTTTGTGGGGCACTCTTCTTCCGGAATCCTATTGACCTTTACCAATGGCCATGACTCCTTGCTTCGTTTAGATTTTGGGGATTACGATCACCCAATAGAAAAGCCCTTTAAACGACTAAAATATACACCGAGAGGTATATTTAGAAAAGAAAAATTTTTCATGGATGCAAAAAAATTAGGAAAAAAAATCAAGCTCGCCAGGGTAGAAAAGGATATGACTCAAGGAGATTTAGCCGAAGCAATCGGCGCTTTGCAGAAAAGCATCTCGCGCTATGAAACTGGGGCCTCGCTCCCAACTTTAGAGACCCTTGGAAAAATTGCCAAAACTTTGAAGAAGCCTTTCGGATACTTTTTGGATGAGTAGGGTTTGATATGGGGTGCAAGAGGTAGGAGGTTCAAATCCTCTCACCCAGATTCTTTTTTCTTAAAGACTTACGACAAATATCGCACTTGAAGAATATCCGAAAAACCGCTTGCGTGGGGGATATGTGGCGGACAGATCCTCGATCACCAAAAGGGGGAAATGATATGCAGCATTGTGAACATTGCCTTGCTTTTGTGAAAAAAGGCAAGCTCGCCTCCAAAATTGACCTCTCCCGATCCTTCGTCAAAATTGACGGCATGCTTCACCTCGGCTTTAACAGATCTGAGGTTTGTCCCATTCTATCAAAATATGCTCCACACACAATCATCTTCGCAGGAAACGGGGCCGTTGAAATTGCTGGCGGAGGGGATTGCTGGAACATTTTGAAAGGAAAGATGAGAGAAGAGGGATTGCTAGGAGATGGCAAATATCAAGAGGGAGAAGATGCTCTGACGTGGCTTGCAGCCCAGCACGACTTCTTCAATAGCACTGTCAATCCTGCTCCCGCCCTGAAATTCATCACTGACATAAAAGTAAGAATCATACAAGCGCTTCAATCATGTGAGACTATTCCAAGAGAGATGTACTGCCATACATGCACCAAACATCACGTTGTCCCCGTTTCAGGAAAAATCTTGATCCTTACCACCAACTGGGATTTGGGGCTGTTCAAGAAATTTCCAAATGTAATCCAACTCCATGGACGTTGTGACTACCCGGAGCAGGCGATACTTCCTCTCCAAAACATTTCCGCTCTTATGCCGCAAACCACGCAAGATCTTGAACGATTGAATTGCGGAATCTTGCCAGGGCCTTTCCTTCAACAGTGCCTAAATAAAACAAAAAATTTTATCTTTTGGGGCGCCGGGCTGAATGACTACGATGGTGCCTTATGGCATTTTCTAAGGGGCTTTCTAGCAGAAAATCCTTCTGTCAGATTGGGTATAGCTGCAAGAAATGATCCCAAAAGCATCGAAAAGGCCCAGAAGAAAGTACTACGATTTTTCCCTCCTTTACAACCAAAAGACTGCCTTTGCGATATGTTTCCTCTAACCGTTATTTGAAATTACAACGCCTCTTCCAACAGCTGTCCATTTTCCTTTAACCAGTCCTTTGCCTTGTCGACATTCGCAATTTGGGAGCGAACAATGTTCCAGAAACGAGCTGTATGGTTTGCTTCGATAAGGTGAGCGAGTTCGTGGATGATGACGTAGTCGATAACAAACATGGGAGCTTTAATTAACCTCCAGTTGAGGTTGATATTGTCATTCACTGTGCATGAACCCCAACGGTAACGCTCATCGACAATCTTGACCTGGGCGACGTCAACACCCAAATGAGCTGCATATCGCTTCACACGCGGGGCGAGCTTCTCTTTAGCCCTACTAATATACCATCCCCGCAACGGCTCGATTCCACTTTTTGCTAGAGCTTCCGGGATCAAGAAGCACTGGGAGAATCGAATGTGAGATCGTTTGCCTCTAATTATCTCAATGCGGTAGAAACGGCCCAGATACAGGGCTGATTCTCCATTAACGAGCTCCTTGCCCGGGGCGTGAGGCAGCCTCTGGTATTTCTGCGGATGCGTAATTTTTTCACATATCCACTTCTGCTTCGACTGCACAATTTGATCGATGTCATGGTCTGTTATTCCTTCTGGAACATGAATTACTACACTGCTGTCTCGCTCGACGGTAATGGTCAATTTGCGTCGCTTTGCAGATCGGACAACCGTGTAGTCGAAATTCATGGGGATTTCTCCGCGTAGAGGATAGTATCGTTATTCTTTTCCGCGATTTCCATAATTCGACTCAAGATATGCGTCCATTTTTCGAAGATATTGGGGAGGTTCTTAAATTCCTGTGCGAGCAGAGTTTTCTGTACTTCTCCCTTTAGTTTATTGCGGGCAGAGATGCTTTCCCAGAATCCTTGTAGTCTAAGTTCGCGCTCCACAATAATGTAAACATGTTGGGTCAATCTGACGAGCATAGAAATGTCATCTTCCGTGAGAGCCTCTTCACCAAATAGCTCTCGTTTGAACATCCTGAAAAAAGGCATCTCTTTCTTGCGATGAAGTCCATAAGTGGGTTCTTTTGCAGTTCTTTTGATCTCTTCCCGCAGCTTCTCCAGCTCCTCATATATCGCTTGCCAGTTGTTCTTAAATTGTTCAAGAATTGCTGCAAGCGCCTCAGAAAAGGTCGCTTGTAACTCGGGGTCGTCATCCAGCTCCACTTCAAGATGATGACGGATCGCATGTTCGATCTCAGCGGCCTTGGTTTTAATGCGGTCGTGAGCGTTCACCTGCTTTTGGAAGTCGACATCCAGAATGGAAATGGGCTCCACTGTCTGCTCGATGCCCCTAGAGACCAGATAGTCATCAATGAGGGCGCGCAACTTGGCTGGGATGCCCTTCATGCTGAGTCGCTGGTCGCGGAGATGTTTGCCAGCCATCATATTGATCTCGGCTAGGGCTTGATACTCTTTCATATACTCAAGCGCTTGTGGGGCGGGAAATACAAGATTCAAGTGTCGTGTTAATTCCCTAAACCGCTCCATATAGGCGAATCGGATGTCTTCATCATAAAAGAGGTCGAAGAAGGCATCATGATCGGTAAGATCGGTGAGACCGTGTTCTTTCAGAAAAGCTATCACAGCATTGCGACTATCTGCTAGTTGGTGGAGCTCCTCTTGCGGAGAGCTCATGGCATCCAATATTTCTTTCTGCTCTCTTTCGTCATAGCAATCGATCGCTCGTTTTAGGTGATGTCCCACCCCGACGTAGTCTACTACAAGACCTTTGTCTTTTCCCGGGCCTGCGACCCGGTTAACGCGAGCAATCGCCTGCAATAAATTATGAGATGTGATCGTTTTGTCTAGATACATGACTTGCTCAACAGGTGCATCGAAAACCCTGTTAGCAGCATGCTGTTAACGATTAGGATTCCTATATTGCCAGTTATCCCGTTCTCTTTGCTACCAAAAGACATCTTAAAGCTTTTGATGCTGGTTTCGTGTTTAGAGGGATCGGTAAATGGCTTTAGGTCCGGTGTGTCATTGGTGCTGCCTGAGATTATGACATCAGTCTGTAGAGAACGAAGAAGGTCGAGATCCAGTTTACGGGGATTCTGTTTTTCAAGCCTTTCGAGCGCCATCTCCAGGCGGCGTCGACATGTTTCTTGTAACGAACACCAGCCTCACGTGAAGCGGCAACAATTTGCGCTTTGAATCTATTGGGAAAAACGTGGTCGAGATAGTGGCCAACCATATGTTCTGCTTTCGCTGCGATTGTCTTGTGCGCTTCTAGATAAGCTAATTTCGACCCATAGCCAAGAATCTGCATTCGCTGATCGATGTTGTAATCGCTAAAAACGTCTTCGAACGCCGCATCCATCGCCTCAGTATCAGGGACTTCTGCATTATTTGTCTGCCCTTCATAGATGACCTCAAGGTTACTCCGTCATCGATTGCTTGGCGCATGGTATACTTATCGATGTAGTCACCGAAAACTTTCTCTGTCTTGTCTATGGGAGTTCCGGTATACGCGATATGAGAAGCATAGGGAGTCGCGTTTGCCAGATTGGCCCGAAGCGTTAGGTACTGCGACCGGTGTGCTTCGTCTGTCATGACTAGAATATGTGAACTTTCATTTAATCTTGGGAAGGTATGGTTCAGATCTGCTTCCCGGAATTTGTGAATCATCGCCATAACTAGATCAGACGTATCGCTCCTCAGGAGGTCTTTGAGCTCCTTAATGCTGTTGGCCTGTTTGACAGTGAAGCCGATACTTTTACTGGTATCCTTCAGCTGCCCTTCGAGCTGTCTCCGGTCTGTGATAAAAACAATCTTCCAATGGGAGAAGTTGGAGTGTCGGTACATCTCCCGTACCATGAACATCATCGTGAGTGACTTGCCAGAGCCTTGGGTATGCCACACTATCCCGCTGCGCTCCATGGGACTCTGACCGGTTAGCAAGCGCTTGACAGCTAATTTGACGGCGCGGAACTGCTGATAGCGTCCGACGATTTTGATCATTTCACCCTTATCATTAGTAGAAAAAAGGGTGAATGTCCGTATTAGATCGAGCAGGTTCTGATGGTCCAGCATCCCTGCGACGAGTCGTTGCTGGTCGTTGGGACTACTCGCACCGCGAGCCAGATCGTCGAGCGTGCGTGGGTATGGATCTGCCCAGCGGTAAAAGTACTTTTCACTGTGAGTGGTAATTGTTCCAAATTTGGCCTCGTTTCGGCAGGTTACGATTACAAACTGATTATAGAAAAAGAGAAGAGGAGATCCTTCGCCCTTGTTGTTTCGTTGCTCGCTGTACCGCAAGAGCTGGTCTATCGCTTCTGGAATGAGCTCTTTGACTTTGGGCGATTTACATTCGATCACAACGACCGGTAGGCCATTGATAAACAATACGATGTCTGGAACGATATGGTGCTCCATACCGAGAATTCGGATCTTGTATTGGCAGACGGCGATGAAGCTATTTTTCTTGTGATTAGTAAAGTCAATGAAGCGTACTGTTGAGCTTTTTTCTCTCGTTTTACGGTTCTCGCTTACACTGCTATTTTCGAGTAATAGGTCGAACACTTGTCGATTATTTTCCAGGAGACTCGTCTGCGTAAAGTTGGCCGTGAGCTGGCGAATGACTTCATCAAGCTGATCTTCTGCTAGCCAAGGATTGATGATCTTGAGCTGATCACGCAGTACCGGCTCCATGATCACCTCGGCAAATGATTGGCGATAGGTATCACTAGCTTTCTGTTTCTGATCGAGATCAAGAACCGTCCAACCCAATCCTTGGAGCTGTTCTAATAGGGGCTTCTCTACATGGTTGCGCTCATCAATTCTGATGTATTCTGGCGTTTTATCTTTAGTCATGAGGTTTTTTCAATACTCTGTGTTGGCATCCGCGCCGCCCGGTATGCTTGATCTGCTCGATTGGGTTTATCTGGATAGCGCAGTTCAAGTCGCCCATGTTCAACCATAGGAGTCAAAAATCGCGTTAGTATTCCTTCGTGATTTCTGTTTATAAGTTCAGCGATCTGGCGTCTGGTAAGCCAATAGTCTTTGCAAATATTTAGTATGATCTTTTCCATCCCCTTGTGATTCAGTTGCTTAGATTTACGGGCCGGAGATGCGATATTTTCTAGCTGGCTCCAGACCTCCCGAGGGATCTCACCTACATGTAGGGAGTCAGCTCCGGAATGTAGGGAGTGACCTGTTACATGTAGGGAGTCAGTTCCCGAATGTAGGGAGTCGATATCTGGAGGGAGGGAGTATTGCGTCCACCGTCCCTGGCCATCCTGTCGTAAAGCCCCTTGAGCGACCAGTCCTTGGAGGATCTTTGTGATATCGGCGGCGTGAAGACCGGTAAATTGGCGCATACGCGCGTTATCCACATAACCCTCGATATCAGCGGTTACTAGAGCTTGTACCTCCACTTTCCGAAATTTTGAGAATTTATCGCCAAATTTAATTTTTAGCTTGTCCAGAGATTCATCTGGAATAAGGCTTACCATTGGAAGTGTCCAGATCACTCGATCCGGATGCATCCGTTCTCTGACAATTGGCAAACGCCAGTGTTGTGAATTCCAACCGGCTTTGATTTTATCGATGCCCGATCCAGCTCGTTCAGCAGCGCCAATCATGGTAAACATGAGCTGCAAGGATTTATTTCTGCATTCGCTAACTCCTCCCTCAAGGATCTGGTCAAAGGAAATGAGCAGAGAGCCCGGATTTGAGAATTCTAAATGATCAGGATATTTTTCGATGACAATGCCACCTTGCCCTTGGTAATCAGCATGGATGAGAGCATTTACAAGAGCTTCTCTGATCGCCACATGGACAATCTATTCTCCTTTGCGCATCATATCCCTATCCAATTCAAAAGGAAGCTTCAGATCTGCGGCCAGTCTTTGAATTACCCGGTGGTAGAATTGATAGAGGTTGCCCGGCCATGTCCCATCCTGTGTAAGCCGATCTGTCCAGCGAATTGCAGTATCAAGAGACAACCTTTCACGAAAATCGATCTGTTATTGCGGCATAGCTTCACGGATAGTCTCATCTCGCCCAAACATCAGAAGTCCTGCAATGGTAAGGCCTTCAATGCCACTTTTGCGATACTCTCGCCAGCCATTGAGCTTCTTAAGTAGACCTATATCGTCATCTGCTAGCCAAGGATGACTAGGATGACGCGAAGCGAGGCGATTTCGGTACTGATGAAGACTTTGAAGATCAAGGTCGGCAATAGTGAATTTTTCGAGAATGCAGCTATCCGCCGATTCCTCTGAACTATCGGCCAGCATGCGACGCACCTCCCGTTCTGTGCAGTGATAATCGCCCTCATAATCGCGGCGATAGGTGCCAGTTAGGGGGTTTTGCCCAACGTACACAGAACGCACTCGACGATCTGCACGAGGAATACGGATAGCGATTAGATCGCCATGAGGATGTTTAACGACCTGTAGATCGGCGTTAGACAGTAGATTGACATTTACAACTTGCCGGTTGTTGATGAAGTCCCAAAATTGCTTTTTAAGCTTTTCGATATGATCGATCCCATGAACCGAGCTATCATCTTTAACTCCCAGCAGAATCACTCCACCTTGCGTATTAGCCATTGCACTATAAGTTTCCCACAAATTGCGAGTAATGCCATCTTTGTCTGACTTAAATTCTAAGTCTTCACTCTCACTCCAGTTGAGATTAGCAAGAATTTCAACGGGATTGATGGTGTTCTTTTCTTGCGTCATGCGTTTACCATCTCCTTTTCTTATAGCAGCGTTGTAACTCTTTTACTGCCAGTTAGCAAATCTTGCATGAGTGCTGTTTTGAGAGATTTTAGTTTCTCTGCTGCATCTTGCTGATATTCTATTATATTTCTAATTTTTTCCTATTTTTAGTTTATTTCTATCTGTTCTTCTATAGAGCTAGTAGGAATATAAAAATCTGCTATTTGAGAGAGTTATAAACCAGCTTGAGCAGTGTTATTGGTTTTTGTATTAAGAAATAGTTGAAAGAAAGAGCTCCTAAAATAATGTAAAAGGTAACTGTTATATAAAATTCCTTTCTTACCTCTAATAACTCCTACACTTCTCTGTAGCGTATATGTCTCAAAATTTGCAGTGTCTAAACACGTCTTACCAATTGTTGCCCCAACAATTGCTAATAAAACATCCTCTGCTTTTATTTCCCTATTTTTATGCATTTTTTAATAAAAATTCCAATAAACACTAGTGTCTGCAGTAGTTCTTGTTAATTTTCCATTTACCATATTTTTTACAGAAATAAGTAATATCCCTTCAGAAACTCTATCAGTTTGCAAGTGTGTTCCATCTTTTATAATTTCTCAGAGCATTCTAAGTTTTTTCACTCCCCACTCAACCTTAATTCTACCCTATGACTTATCTTTGAATTGGTGCGTTTTTTCTGTGCGCAGTTTGCCTTGTTCTTCTATACCACTCTTCAGCAGATCTTGCATCATACCATATTTGATACGTTGCTGTTTCGCTATCAGAGCTTCCGTTTGCTCGATGGCTCGATCGACTGTGGAGAGGATGTGAGCGATTTTGTTTTGCTCATTTAAAGGTAAGACACAGAGCTCTAACTTGCCTATAATTTCCTTGTCGACATGCGGTATGCCCTAACCAGATGTCTGTCCCTTTAAGTAGTACTCCCATTTTTTTAAAGAATAGAAAAAGTAGCTCCTGTTAAAGTCTTCGCTGTGACTAACTAGGCTCATGTTAGATGCTAAAAGCCCTGCTCGTCCAAGGAAGACTTCACCTGCATTCGAGCCGTCCCATAGAACAACCGTATCTCCATTCTTTGCTAAGGCGGCATTGGGGTTTGGCTTGGCATATTCAAATGAAGATTTACCCCTTAAGTACTCCGGCGTCAAATACGGCATAGCGTCTGGGCCATGGTAAGGCAGCTTAGCCGGCGGTTTCCCCTTATTGAAAGTAACTATACTTGAAATTGGTCGGAAATAGATATCTGTCATTGCATATACCCCAAACCAGCGAGTAGCCCGTTCAGCTCTTTTAGCGACTCATTACGTGCAGCTTCTAGATCACAAAACGGAATAGCGTACTTATCCCATAAATGTTCTATGCTTTGAATGAGCACCCGTTTTTCTGTGTTGAGGTAGCGGTTCAGCTCGCTTTTGACGACATCGCACAGCTTTTGAAGGATGAGTTGATGAGCTTCAGCTTCCGTTAGCTGTCCTCCTACTGATTCGATTAGCTTATCAGTATCAGCTATCCGATCTTCCAATATTTTTTTGTCTTTATTTAGAGCAGCGATTTTCTTTTCTTCCTCTCTGATCGTCTCATCAAGCTCAGCAATTTTTGCGTTGATTTGTTGGATCTGCTGCTGGCTTTCCACTTTGAAGCTGTCGCCACCGACTCGTTTGAGTTGGAGCTTGTGTTCCAGCTTCTCTGAGAGAATAACCTGTTCTGCCTTTGTATCTTTAATGCGCTTTTCAATGCGTTTAATGAGATTGTCTTGCTGTTTCAATACTGACAACTCATTCTGAGCAGATTGGCTGGAGCTTCCCATAAGATCATCGATCAGTGTCTTAAGCGCCTTCTTCATCACAGATGCAGTAACCTTTTCCTCTTCGTCAGGCTCATAACTGGTTACTTCTTGGGCAGTTTCAACCGCTTCCGTCAATTCGCTCTGAGCTTCTTCGATTTGTGCATCTAAGGCGTCAATCATTTCTGCATCAGCTTTGAAGAATGCTGAAATCAAGTAGTCATCAGGTATTAAACTGTGATGCCACCCGGTAGAAACGATAGTCTTGAGGTCGTAACGAATCTGCTGCCACCAGTTGACGAATACTCCTGCACTTTTAAACTCGTCCAATACTTTAAGAGGTATGATCTTTGCCTTTAATGTTGAGAGCAGCTCATGCCGCACTTCGGGCATCTTTTTTCCATTGCGAAGCTGAGAAAAGTCACCCCGGGCAATCTTCCACCACGATTCGAGTGCTTCATGATGTGCTGCGAGTGTCCTTTGTAATGGTTTAGCGGCTTCCAAAGACACTTTGATTGCGCCTTTATTGGTGACCTCTGAAGAAAAGACAAAATATCCGGAGCGTTCTGGTTGAAAGAAATGAGTAATATCCACACCAAACCGGCCGAGGTTGGCTCTTTGAGCTTCGATCTCGCTTTCGGGAATACCTCCAATCAAGTGGGCTTGCACATCTTCGAGTTCAGGATCAGGGGTATTATCAACATAGCGGCGGATATTGAGGTTATAGTCGTGAGTCCCGACAATCTCGGATCGATCGACTAGACGCGAGTACTTGAGGATCTCACGCTTGTTGGTGAAGGTGAAAGCGATTTTTTCGATATCTTCGGGGCGCAGCTTGTTTTGCGCCTTGCCCTCCCCATATTCTCTGTCGGCGTTGATGAAGAGGATTTTGTTCTTCAGGCTTTCCGGTTTGCTCTTGTTAGCCACGATCACGCAAGCAGGAATCCCAGTACCGTAAAAGAGTCCAGGGGGTAAACTGATGATTGCCTCAATCACATCGTCGTTAATGAGGATTTCCCTGATGAGCTTTTCTTTACCGCCGCGAAAGAGCACCCCGTGCGGCATAACTGTTGCCATATGTCCATTGTTCTTAAGGCTGGCGAGCATATGCTGCACAAACATTAGATCTGCCTTTTTCCCGGTTTCAGGACACCATTCACGAAAGCGGTCGGGAAATTTAAGCGTGGCACGACTGTAGTTCTGTGAAAAGGGTGGATTAGCTAGAACGCGATCAAACTTGCGGATACGACCATTTTCAAAGATTTGAGGATCTTCCAGCGTATCTCCATTTTCGATGGTAAATCTGGTGACATTGTGGAGGATCATGTTCATGTTACAAATTGACCAGACAGTACCATTGGAATCTTGCCCATAGAGAGCGAGATCGTTGGGGTTTTGTCCTTGCTCTTCAACATATTGATGAGCCTGAATCAGGAATCCTCCTGAACCAACAGTTGGATCGTAGATTGTATTCCCCTCCTGCGGCTTAGTGATCTGCACGAGTAGGCGCACGACTTCTCCAGGGGTATAGAACTCACCACCTTTCTTCCCTGCACTGTCGGCGAAATATTTGATCAGGTATTCATAGGCCGCGCCTAGCAGATCGGGAAATTCAAAATTATCGTTAATTAGGATAAAGTCAGGCTGACTAAAGTGATCAAGCAGATCTTTCCATTTTTGGTCGGGAATCTTCGTCTTGCCCTTCATTGCATTGAAATCGATGTTGTTTTTGAGTACTCCTTGAAGGGAGTCGTTGGCATCTTCTAAGGCGGCGATCGCTTTGTTGAGCATGCTGCCAATGTCGTGCTTCAGATCCTTTAGGGCCGGTACATGCTGACCATTTTCATCGATCCAGCTCTCGTTCCAGCGTGCGCGTGGTGGCACAAAGTAGGTGTCTCCGTAGGAGGCGGGCTCTTCGCGGAGGGACATAAGCTTCGAAGGTTCGCTGGCATAGTGTGCGAAGTCGTAATGTGTTAGTTTCTTGCTCTTATGATCGAATTCGTCGGATAAACGTTTAATGAACAACAGACCAAAGATGAATTCCTTAAATTCAGAGGCGTCCATTTTACCGCGCAAGATGTCAGCAGCTTTAAGAAGGAATGATTCCAGCTGGGAGATCGTGATATTCTTTTTTGTCATGGGTTCATACCTTTAATTCCGTGTCAGTTGCAGAAGTGGCCATTGATTCAGAAGCGCCACCGACCTTGACCCATTCATCTACTTCATGCTTTTTGAGCTTCCATAAACGCCCTATCCGGTGGGCAGGCAGGCGCTTTTCCCTTATCCATTTGTAGACTGTGTCATCTTTCACGCCGAGGTGAACTGCGATTTCACTCACTGAAAACCAACGGTCGTCCATTGTCTGCCCCTGTATCATCAATATTCGTAGTTGTAGTTTGTCAATGAAGCATATCATATTCGGATATAACAGGAAAAGACAAGGATAAACCAGGAAAGACAAGGCAATTTCGCGGCAGACAATCCTATTTTCGATTTATTCACCGAACGATAATTTATTGTTAATAAGATCAAAAGAGTTTAATTTAAAGTAAATATTGAAACTATTTAACAAACATCATGATTGATATCATGTACAACGAAACCAATGGATAGATTGCTTTGAATCTTAAATATAGCCCTCAACGCGTTAGAAATTTATTTATTTCAAACGCTGAAAAATCTTTCAGATTAAGCCGTTCGAAAATTCAGAATTTTCTCGACTGCCCTCGATGCTTCTATCTAGATCGCAAGTGCGGGGTTGGCCAACCCAGTTCTTTACCCTTCACATTGAACTCTGCTGTGGACCAACTTCTCAAAAAAGAATTCGATCAATACCGAGAAAAGAGAGAGCCCCATCCCCTGATGATTGAGCATGAGATCGATGCAATTCCCTTCGCTCATCCTGAGCTTGAGGAATGGAGACAAAACTTTAAGGGCGTCCAAACACTTCACCAGCCGACTAATTTCATCATCACGGGGGCCATTGATGATCTATGGATCAATTCAAAGAACGAACTGATCGTTGTGGATTACAAGGCAACCAGCACCACCAAGGAAATCTCCCTCGATGAGGAATACCGCCAATCTTATAAGAACCAAATGGAACTGTATCAGTGGCTTTTACGGCAGAGGGGATTCAAAGTTTCTCAAACTGGATACTTCGTCTACTGCAATGGGGATTCATCCAAGGAAGATTTCGGAAGAAAGCTTGAATTCTCAATTTCTGTTATTCCCTATGCAGGCAATGACTCCTGTATAGAATCGACTCTACTTGAGATTCGCGCGTGTCTTGAGAAGACCGAATGCCCTGAACAAAAGAAATCCTGTGATTTCTGCAATTACCGCACAGCTGTCAGAAAGCACCTGCAAGATCAAGATTAGCTGGCCGATGCGTCTATGTAATTTTTGGGTTACCGGAGCTGGCAAGCCAATCTGTTTACCGGAGCCAGTAAGATAATCTTGGAGGTCGCTTCTAGATTACTCCTGAGTCGGTTACATTTTGTAACCAACTGGTCCTTGTGTTAAGAAATAATTTTCAACACTAGTCAAAAAATATCTTGCATCCTCCTTTGGGTATTTCTTCGCCGAGATCACCTCGCCCGTTATCCGGCAAAGCTACGACATAATCAGCATCTATCTCAAGTTTAGAAACTTCGTCATTCGGCGGTACCGGCCAATTCCCAAACACCTGGGCTTACATCGTCAGAGACCGCAACGGCCGCCCCACCCACTACCGCTTCTCCTTCCCCCCGCTTTCCGTCCTCGTCCTCGAAGAAACCTGGACTTAATGTTTGTAGGTTCGGTTTTAAAAAACTGAAACTATCTTATTTACAAACAAATTAAATGATGCTTAAATCTCATTTCATCTTTATCAAAGGATTTTTATGTTAAAAAAAATTCGAATTTCTCCGGTCTTTTCCGCCATGATTTTTTTAGGGTTATGCGGCTATGGATTTGCACAAGATAGAAATGGTGATTCCGAAATCCATAAAACATCTTCGAGCACTCCACTACTCACCAAGCAGCAAATTGTTGATGATTTTAATAACGGAATCAATATGGGTGCCACGCACATGCTTATCGTATGGGATACTTGGGATTTTGATGATTCCTATGATTTCATTGTTTACAGTTACCCCGGAGAAGATGTTAACGATCTGATTAAATACTACGATGCTCCTGGATTTTATAGGGTATCTGCGATCTTGGCCATGCATTTGGATCTCAATCTACAACTTAGCGATAAACGATGGTATCCCGAGTATCCTTCACAATTTACAGAAAAAAACTGCTTTTTTTCTAATTAAGTTGGTCTTGGAGGCTGTTGATGAGGATTTCGATGTTGTCGATGACGTGCTCCTCGGCCCATTTGGGGCCACCTTTCTGTGGGTCGCGGGAATATCGGAAGATTCTGCCGTAAATCTCATTTCTGTCGTTTGTGTCGAGGCGGGAGAGCATTGCGTTGATACGCTCTTTTTTATTGTTCAACGAATCAAATTCTTCTCTGAAAATGAATTCGAGCACTTCTTGCCGGATGGCCTGACTGGCTGTCTCTTCTTGGTTTTGGATGGGGGCTGCCGAAGAAGCGGGCAAGTCGAATTGCCTTTTTTTCTTCGGTGGAACCGGCAGCTCTTCGAAAACTAGCTCGGCTGCTTCTTGCGCATTGCCTTCAAGAGGGGCCTCAGGGATTGGCGCTGCGAATTGATGGGCTTGTCGCGAGGCTGCCAAGAGAACGGCTTGAATTTTTAATTGGAGAGCTTGGCCATTGTCGCAATTTAAAGGAAATTGGGTCGAGCCGAAATTGGGTGTGCGGGGACATCCGCTCAATTCCCAAAATGCGAAGTGGACAGCTTCTTTTTCTCGCTCCGTGAATTCCATGTTGAAAGAGGCGAGTGCGATCTCAGCGTCTTTTTTGAAAAGCTCAGCGCAGCGCATCATTTTGAGCACATTGTCGCCTTTGACAAGCGATTGGGATTGAAGTAGAAGTTCGAATTGAGACCCGACGAGCAGATACTCCAAACGCCCACAAAAGGAGCGCACAACGTCGGCGCGCTTTGGATTGCTGCAATGAAAGTTTCGACCGAGGCTTTCTTGATTTTCAAAAGAAGCTCTGCCGAAATCTCCGTGACCTCTCGGTAAATTGAAAGAGATCCACGTTTCTCGAAATATTCCGTTTTGGAAAGCGAGCGGCAATCGATGAAAGAGGGCCATGGCGCCGGGCTGATCTGTTTCGAACGCCTCGATGACAGGGGACAAAGTTTGCTGGATTGCGTATGGAACAGCTTTTAGCGCTTGCAAATGGTCATTTAAATCTGAGCAATTGCGGATGGAGTTGAGCAGGGCTTGGCAGATGGGATGATCATAATCGAAAATGACGACTCTTTTTGTGATTGCGACCTTGTCGTCTTTTTTCATGACAGACCAGTCGATGCCAAATGGAGTCCCGGCTATTCCGCGGAAATGGGAGTTGTCTGGAGAATACAGCATATCTTCCGGCTGGACGTTCTTGAGGTTTGCAGGAGCATGGACGTGAACGTGCATCGGGCTAAGGCGATTGATTGCGATGGCTCCGGCATCGTCCACCTTTTCGTAGCCGATCTCAGGAAAGAGGCCGACGTCCACATCGAATGAGATGTTGGAATCGAGGTTTTGAATCTCTGAATGATTGGGACCAGGAATTTTTTCAGGGCCAGGGAGCGCGTGGCGATGGGACCAAGCGTGGGAAGCGTGGTTGAGCGAGCGGTTAAATTGATAAAATCTTCCATCGACGGCTGTCCACAATAGATCGACCTTTTTGCCTTGTAGCGGGCCAGCCTGCTCAAGGACGAGAGGGGGGACAAATGGCATGGCTTTCGGGTCGAGCCTCATGCAGGAGATGTTCCAGCCAATACGATCATATGTCGTCACTGTTGGAAAACTGAGCGTATTATAAGCTGGGCAAAGGGGAGAAGGTGTGACATCTTGGATAAGATTGAGGGAGAAGGAATTGCCTTTCATGCCTTGGACAGGGGCATGTTGGACGATTTGCGTGCGTAAGCGGAGCAACTCATAGAGCATTTTTCCGCGCGCTTCCGGAGCCATGGGCGTTTGGAGCACGGTGCGGGCAATCCGGTCGATTTCCAGGTCCATTTCTACGGGATTGTTTGTTGTTGTAATTTGTTTTTGAAGCGTTTGTATTTGGTTCTTCAGATTTGAAATTAATGTCATAATTAACCTATTTTAATGTTAAGATTATAACATTAAACTCAGATAATTTGAATTAAAATAATTAATTTACTTTTGAGCGTTGCTAACCAGCTGATTCTTGCTCTTTTCTGGAGGAGGCTCTTGTTCAATGAACAAAAGCTTGTCGCCCTCGACAGAGACGTGCCAATAGCCGCCTTTGCCGGGGTTGAGGAGGAGCTTTTCCGCGAGCGGGTCTTCGAGGAACTGCTCGATGACGCGGCGCAAGGGCCGTGCTCCCATTTCAGGCTGGAAGCCCTTCGAGACAAGGAATTCTTTCGCCTTGTCGTCGAGGTCCAAGTTGATATTTTTTCGCGCCACGCGGGTTTTGACTTTTTTGACTTCGAGCTCGATGACTTGGAAGAGGTGCGGGCGATCGAGCGGTTTGAAGATCACAATGCCGTCGAGTCGGTTGATGAACTCAGGTTTAAACGCCTTTTTGACGGAGCCTTCGATCTTCTCTTGCATCGATTTAAAATCGAGCATCCCTTCTTGAACGCCAAAACCCACCTCCGTCGAGCGGCGGATCAGGTCCGCGCCGAGGTTCGAGGTCATGATGATGATCGTATTGCGGAAATCGATCTTGCGGCCGAAGGAGTCGGTGAGGCGCCCTTCTTCTAAGATTTGCAGAAGCAGGTTCATCACATCGGGGTGCGCTTTTTCAATTTCATCGAAAAGAACGACGCAATAGGGGCGCTGGCGCACTTGTTCTGTGAGCTGTCCGCCCTCTTCATGACCGACATAGCCGGGAGGAGACCCCGTCATGCGGCTGATGGCGAACTTCTCCATGTATTCCGACATGTCGACTTGGATCAGGGCATCTTCGCCGCCGAACATGTGAACGGCCAGCTGCTTGGCCAGAAGAGTTTTTCCCACGCCTGTGGGGCCGAGGAAGAGGAAGGCGCCAATGGGACGATTTGGATCTTTGATATCGGCCCTGCTGCGGCGGATGGCGCGGCAGACAGTGCCGACCGCGTCGTCTTGGCCGACGATATTTTGTTTGAGAGCCTCTTCCATTTTGAGGACTTTTGACGTTTCTCCCTCAGTAAGCCGGGTGAGGGGAATACCTGTTTGCTTAGCGACAATCTGAGCGACCTCTTCTTCATCGACAATCACTTGATGTTCGTCTTTTTTACTTTCCCATTCTGCGCGGATGTGCTGCAGTCGGTCCCGTAAATTTTTCTCATTGTCGCGCAGTTTGGCCGCCTTCTCGTATTCTTGCTTGCCGATCGCTTCTTCCTTCAAAGTACGCATCTCTTCGATGTCGGATTCGAATTTTGTGATGTCCTGCGGCTGATGCATCATCGCAATGCGCGCTTTCGCTCCAGCTTCATCGAGAAGGTCTATTGCCTTATCGGGCAGGAAACGCCCTGTGATGTAGCGGTCGGAAAGGTAGACGGCCGATTTCAATGCCGCATCGGTGTAAATGCACTTGTGATGCTCTTCGTATTTGGGTTTGAGGCCCATTAAAATTGACGTGGTCTCTTCCAAGGAAGGAGGCGCCACAAGGATCTTTTGGAACCTGCGCTCTAAGGCGGCGTCTTTTTCAATGTGCTTGCGGTATTCATCGATGGTCGTCGCGCCGATACACTGAATCTCTCCGCGAGAAAGGGCGGGCTTTAGAATGTTCGATGCATCGATCGCGCCTTCCGCGGCGCCGGCGCCGACAATCGTGTGCAATTCATCGATGAAAAGCAGAATGTTGCCGTTCTTTTTGATCTCGTCCATCACGGCCTTGATCCGCTCTTCGAATTGGCCACGGTATTTTGTTCCTGCGATCATCAGTGTCAAATCAAGAGAGATCAGCTTTTTCTTAGCCAGGTGATCGGGGACATCGCCCTTGACGATCGCTTGGGCGAGGCCCTCGACGATCGCCGTTTTTCCGACGCCGGCTTCTCCGATCAAGACAGGATTGTTTTTTCTGCGGCGGCATAGGATCAAAATCAGCCGCTCGACTTCTTCCTTGCGGCCGATCACAGGATCGAGTTTGCCTTCCCGACAAAGCTCTGTAAGATCGTGGCCATACGCTTTCAGTGCGGGCATTTTATCGCCCGAAATTCCTCCTCTGTCTTGAGCTTTCGAGGTGGGTGGCGTTGGTGCTGGACCGCCAGGGGTACCCATGGGAGGCAGCTGTAAATTGAAGGTCTCGAGCTCTTTCAAAACCTCTTTGCGGATATCTTTGAGGTTGATATTGAGGTTTTCTAAAACTTGCGCCGCCACGCCGTCTGCTTGGCGCAAAAGGGCGAGCAGAAGGTGCTCGGTGCCAACGTAATTGTGATTGAGGCTGGCAGCCTCTTCATTCGCAAATTCAAAAACTTTTTTAACTTTTCCCGTGAGCGCAGGATCGCCATACACTTGGATTTCTGGCCCAAATCCTACGAGGCGTTCGATCTCCGCCCTGACAATTTCGTAGTCGAGATTGAAGTTGCGCAGCACATTGACGGCGATGCCCTGGCCGAGCTTGAGAAGGCCGAGGAGAACGTGTTCTGTGCCCAAATAGTTGTGATTGAGCCTCTGGGCCTCTTTCTTGGCTAGCTTGATGACTTGCTTGGCGCGATTGGTGAATTTGTCGAACATAGTACTCTCCTGCCTCTACGTGAATTGTATGGGCTTTTCCCTTTTTTGGCAAATTTTGTAAAATAATATTTTTAAAATTTGCAAAGAATTTACAGTGAAGTGTTTAATTTTTTGAAAATGGGATTTGTTTATGATTCGAGGTTTGTTTATCCTGGTGTCTTTACTTTTTGTGAAAGGTTTTGCCATGCCAATCGACAGAAACCGAGAAAATTTGTTAATCGCCAAAGTGCCCACCGGGGCGCTTTTTGAGCATTACAAGGGAAAAAGGTACAAGATCCTAGGAGTTGCCCGACACACGGAAACGCTCGAAATGTGCGTCGTCTATCAGGCGCTCTACGATTCACCCGAGTTCGGCGACGTTTGGGTCCGTCCGCTCGAGATGTTCTTGGAAAATGTCACCATTGACGGTGAAGAAAAGCCTCGTTTCCGAATGCTCTCGGAGGCCGTCCGTTGAGCTGTTGGGAGATCATCGACACAGGAGCCAAGAGCGCGGAAGACAATATGCGCTTTGACAAAGAGCTGCTCGAAAAGGCCGCCGCCTTTTCGCGCCCAGTGCTTCACCTCTACGAATGGAAAGGGGACAGCGCGACGTATGGCCATTTCATCGATCCCGCCTCTTTTTTGAATCTTGAACAAGCAGGAAAACTCTCTTTGCAGCTCGCCCGTCGCCCGACAGGCGGAGGGATCATCTTTCACCTCTGGGACATGGCCTTCTCGGTGATGGTCCCTGCTTCATGTGCCGAATTTTCCGCGAACACTCTCGACAATTATGGTTTTGTGAACAACGCCGCTCTCGGCGCCGTTAAAGAATTTCTTAAGGGCGCCATCGTTTCGCTGACGTCGGAAGATTTTACGGCGTGGGATGACAACTGCTTGCACTTTTGCATGGCCAAACCGACGAAATACGACCTGATGTGGGAAAGCAAAAAGATCGCCGGCGCCGCCCAAAGGAAGACCCGCGCAGGCTTTTTGCATCAAGGGACCATCGCCCTCGTCTTGCCTCCGGCGGATTATCTCGAAAAGGTCCTACTCTCAGGGACAAAAGTCCAGGAGGCAATGTTCGCCCATACCTGCCCGCTGCTGGGCAGAAGCGCTAGCGCAGAAGAGCTCGCTCGTGCCAAGGGGAGGCTCCGCGAGCTTTTGGCTACACATTTAAGCCTCGCCTCATTAAAATTAGACCCAATATGACAAAACCGCAAACGGCGATTCAGCCGACACGAGAAGAAAATTATCCCGAGTGGTTCCAGGCCGTCGTCCGCGGCGGCGATCTCGCTGAGCATTCTCCTGTCCGCGGCTGCATGGTGATCAAACCGTGGGGCTACGCGATCTGGGAAAACATGCAGCGCATTTTAGACGGCATGTTCAAGGCCACGGGGCACTCAAACGCTTACTTTCCGCTCTTTATCCCTTTGAGTTTTCTCGAAAAAGAAGCGACGCACGTGGAAGGATTCGCCAAAGAATGCGCTGTCGTCACGCATCACCGCTTGGAAAAAGGCAAAGATGGCAAGCTCGTGCCTGCAGGCGAACTCGAGGAGCCGCTCATCGTCCGCCCGACGTCGGAGACGATCATCGGGGCGATGTACGCCAAATGGGTCGAGTCGTACCGCGACCTTCCCATCCTAATCAATCAATGGGCGAACGTCGTCCGTTGGGAAATGCGGACGCGGATGTTTTTGCGGACGACAGAATTTCTCTGGCAGGAAGGCCATACCGCGCATGCGACCGAGGCCGAAGCGCGCGAAGAGACCATGCGCATGCTCGAGGTCTACGCGAATTTCGTCGAAAAGCATCTCGCCATTCCCGTGATCAAAGGGGAAAAAACCCCTGGTGAAAAATTTCCCGGCGCTGTCAATACTTACACGCTTGAGACGATGGCGCAAGACCGCAAGGCCCTCCAAGGCTGCACCTCCCATTTCTTAGGCCAGAATTTCGCTAAGGCATCCGACATTAAATTCCGAGATGTCGATGGCGAAGTGCGCCACGCCTGGACAACGTCGTGGGGATCGACCACACGTTTGATCGGGGCGATGGTGATGACCCATAGTGACGACGATGGACTCATCTTGCCGCCCCGCGTCGCCTCATCGCACATCGTCATCCTTCCCATCATCCACAAAGAAGAGACAAAAACCGAAGTGATGTCCTATTGCCATGCTTTAGCGGGACAGCTTCGCCATCAGCAATATGAAGGGCGCAGTTTAAATGTGATCGTCGATGAGCGCGACATGCGTGGCGGGGATAAAACTTGGTCCTGGATCAAAAAAGGCGTGCCGATGCGCATCGAAGTCGGTCCCCGCGACATCGCTGCCAACCAGTTGCCTATCGCAAGACGCGACCGCGGCCACAAGGAGATCATCCGCCAATCGAAAGAAGAGTTTCTCGCCACGGTCCTTGGACAGCTCGAAGATATTCAGCACAATTTATTCGATCGCGCAAAAAAATTCCGCGATAGCCAGATCAAACAAATTGATTCCAAAGAGGAATTTTACGCTTATTTCACTCCCAAAAACCGCGAAAATCCCGAGATTCATGGCGGGTTCGCATTGTGCCACTGGGCGGAAGATCCGGCTGCTGAAGAGAAAATCAAACAAGATTTAAGCGTTACAATCCGCTGCATCCCCCTGGAAGGGCCCAAAGAAGAGGGCAAATGTCCATTTACCGGCAAGAAAAGCCAGCAACGCGTCATTTACGCAAAGGCATATTAGATAAGTTCAGACCTGTCGGGGCGCCAATGACAAATGAGTTTCCTGTGAGATATGTTTAAAGACTACATGAGCACGACGCATGAGATCAACGCAGAGCCGCAAAGACGCGGAGAAAATTGAAAACAGATTGACAGAGCAGGTAATAGATGCTGCAATCGAGGTTCATTACAGGGAGCTAGAAAAACCAATTTTTGAGGTTTCTTCAGTATGATGGCAATAGACGCTGTTTCGAGAGATATTTATCAAAATCACCCTTTTTTGCTGCTGCCTAGAGACGCCTTAATCGAGATCGTCAAGCGCTTGTGCGATTATAGACTTTCATCCGGAGACGAAATCGTTCGTTTTGGCCGGGTTTGTGTCCTGGCCAATGAAATCTCCAATGAACCCCTTTTCGCACGGGTGGTGCGGGACGCAAAGGAAGTCTCTGAGATGTTCAATGAAGTTATAACCTTAAGTTATTAATATCGAATTATATGCATTTTAACATTGGCTTTTTTAATAAGCTTTTGATATAATTTTAAAATTAGTTAATAATTAATGGATTAATATGAAAATCGGGCAAAATGGTGAATTCAGCGATACAGAACTATTCGAGATTCAGGATAAGCAAAAAGATAGTGCTTTACAGTCGCTCCCTTTCGAAGTACAAAAAATCATCATCTCAAAACTCGCCAATCCCATCGATTTAGAATCTGGGCAGGAAATTGCCAAGTTTTCCAGCGTTTCACATTTAACATATGCCCTTTCCAAGGCTCCAGAACTGGCTCTGCGGGTCGAAGAAGCGAAAACTGTGGCGTTGATAAAAGCCGAGGCCAAAAGCGTCAGCGCGATGTCTTACGATTTCCCCGGCCAAGAAGGCGCATTTCTTTCTTATTGACCTCTAAGCGATTCGGTTCTTATAATCCCCCTAAGGAAGACTAGGGACCTTTCACGCCAGAAATTACTCCAAAAACTTTTGAAAACGCTCCCTAATCTTGAGGGATAGGTTTATGCTCACTTTCTTGCGCAAGCATCAACGCATTTTTTTTATTTTCATTACGGCCGCCATTGTCGTTTCATTCTGCTTTTTTGGGACTTATAGCACCTTCAACAGCCTTAGCGAGACGGTCTCAGATCGAGAGGTTGTGCGAGGAGTTGCGGGCGCCCCGATCATGCATCAGGAGCTTTCCGCCCTTTGCCGCTTGATCGAAAGCTCCCCCTTGGAAAGCATGTCCAGAGAAAAAGGGACGATGCCGAATTTTTTGAATGATGGCGTCATCGAAAAAGATTTTCTCTCCAGCGGCCTAGCTGTGATGCTTTCAAGGAGCTATTTCGAAGAAGTCCGCCCTGACCTTGATGAGCGAATCAAAAAGATCCATCACTTTCGCCCTTACGCCCATCCTTCATCTGCTCAGATCAGCGCCGAAAACGCTTGGGGCCGTTTTGCTCCCGATTTCTTGAAGCGATTCCGCCTCCTTAAGGAAAAAAGCCATCAGCCTACATCGGAAAGTCTAGCGTTAATGTCGCAGCTTTATCTCGATCAAGCTGGCCTGCCGCCAGATCTTTTGCGCCAGATTTTGCAGATGCAGCAGAGTCAGCTGGGCGTCCAGCCCGACCCTCGCCTTGCCCATGGGGACCTCGCCTTATTTGGGTTTAAAAATTTAGAAGATTGGTTCGGCCCGCGGTTCATCTCCCTAATCGGCCAATTCATCATCAATGCCGCGCAAATCGCAGAATCGAATGGCTATGACGTCAAAATGGAGGAAATCCGCTCCGATCTCTTTCAGAATATTTATTCAGGCTATCAGCAGTTTGCGCAGAACGGACAGCTAAAAGCGGAAGAGGCGAACCAGTATTACCAAATGAAGATGCGCAATTTGGGAATGGATGAGACGATGCTGCTCAGCGCCTGGAAAAAGGTGATCCTGTTCCGCCGTTTATTTGACGATGGAAGCGGAAGCGTGCTGATTGATCCCTTGGCCTTCCAACAGTTTGCCCATTTTGCCAAGGAAAACACCCGCATTTCACTTTATCAATTGCCCTCATCTCTTCAGCTCGGAGATTTTCGCTCGCTGCTAAAACTTCAAGTTTATCTAGAAGCTGTCGCGGTCGACCCCTCGCGACTAAAAATAGATTTACGCATTCCCGCCCAACTGGCCTCTTTGGAACAGATTGAAAAAAGAACGCCCGAGCTTGTGCAGCGCCCCATCGAGATCGAGTGGAGCGAGGCGAGCAAGGTAGAGCTCAGCAAGGCGATCAGCGTCAAAGAGACTTGGGCCTGGGAATCTTCCTCCCAGAATTGGGAAGCGTTAAAATCGCAATTTAGTGAGCTTGCCGCTATCAAGGCCGATTCCACGCAGGAGCGGCTTGCCGCTTTAGAATGTTTGGAGGCAAAATTGCGCTTGAAGGTCGATCAATTTGCCCGGTCGCAAATGATCGGCGAACAGCCGGACAAAATCAAATGGGCGCTCGAGAACGCGCCTGCAAAAACTGCTACGGTCAGTTTAAAAATCAAGGGTTCAAGTTTTCCCTTCGCCGGCATAAAAGATACTTCGGAACTTGCCGCTCTTCTTGAAAATGCCGCTTTGAAAGGCGAGATGGGCAATGCTGCGAATGAGCGCCTAAGTTTTTACTCTCCCGATGATGGGCATTATTATCGCATCGCTGTCTTAAGTCGCGACGGGCAAAAAAAACTCCTCTCGTTTGCTCAAGGCTCCAAAGACGGCACTTTGGACGCCCTTCTCGACAAGCGGCTGGAGCCGTTCTACATGGACGCTCGCAAACGAAACCCCCAGCAGTTTCAGCAAGAAAATGGACAGTTCAAACCCTTTAAAGAAGTGAAAGACCTCGTTGGAAAACACGCTTACGCCGATTTATTGCGCTCCATCGAAGAGCATTACCGCACCGAGTTCGGCATGCTTCCTGGAAAAGAGGGCGAGCTGCCAATGGCCTTTTACTGCAATGCGCGCCTAATGCCCCACATGCAAGAGGTGAAAAACCGGCTCAAAGTAAACCCGCAAGACACATCGCTTATCAAAGTGGAAGGGGAAGACAGCTTATCTTCTCAATGGAAATTGGAAAAAACGGAAAAAACCGTGGAAAGGCAAACGGATTTGCCCTTCTCCAAAGAGGAGATGTTTGCTCTCGCTGCTAATGAGTGGTCTCCGGTAAAAATCGGGGAAAGGGGAGCACTCGCTTTTTATTTTGTGCATGAGAAAGGGCATTCTTCTGCCCTACCGCTGGAGTCTATGGAGCAAGGCCATCAAATTCTCTCCTTCGATGCGAAAAGGGACATGATGCTCGGCATTTTGCAAAAGATCCAGCAGCAAAAAGCGATCGATCTCTCCAAAGCGCTTGCAGAGGAGAGGGATTGAACATCGAAATTTTAGAAAGGCTCCCCGCGCTAGCTCCTCTCGATTTTTTTTCTGTCCAAGGGGAACTTCGCTATTCAAAGACGCCGCCCTCATCGAAATTGATGCGTGGGCGTTATTTGCTTCCAAATACTTCCGAATGGCTCGCCGAGGAGCATTTTGCCGATGTTGCTCTCGGGTGGAATGAATCTGGGCTGTTCGTCGATCTTTTCGTCGACAAGGCGTTCGAGGAAGCTCTATACCCCCGCTTTGAAGAGGGCGACGCCGTCGAGCTTTTCTTCGATACCCGCGATCTCAAAACCGCGGGATTTGCCACTCGGTTTTGCCATCAGTTTCTTTTTCTTCCGCAGGCAGTACAAGGAATCCAGGCGCAAGAGCTGACCCATTTTCGCACTGAGGACATGCATCCCCTCTGCGACCCTGCCGATTTGCAGCTCACTGCGGAATTCGGAAAGAAAAATTACGAGCTTCAGATTTTCATTCCCGCCCACTGCCTGCATGGCTACGATCCCACCTCTTTCGACCGCATTGGATTTACCTATCGCATCCATCGCTATAAGGGGGCGCCGCAGCACTTTTCTTTAAGTTCCCAGCATTTTACACTTGAACAACATCCCCGCCTGTGGGCAAGTTTTAAATTTGTAACGTGAGAGAAAGCTATGAAATTTACAGAGTCGCACGAATGGATACGCGTCGAGAAAGGAATTGGCACCGTGGGGATCACAGACCACGCCCAAAAAGAGTTGGGAGAGGTCGTACACGTTGAGCTACCCCCCGTGGGCAAGCGCGTAAAGGCAGGCCAAGAGATCGCCGTTTTAGAATCGACCAAGGCCGCCGCTGATATCTATTCTCCCATCTCGGGAGAAGTGGTGGAGATCAATCAAAAACTCGGCGACTTTATCGATCATATCAACACCTCGGCCGAAGAACAGGGGTGGCTCTTCAAAATCAAGCTTTCCGACCCCTCTGAAGTTGACAAGCTGCTCCAGCGAGATGAATACCTCGCCCTCGTCGAATAAGCCCTTGTGGCTTAATTACTAAAACCGTGTCTTCAGTTTTAAGACTATTTTAATTATAATTCTATTCAAATTTTTTAATTTGATGGAGCAATAATGTCAAATCCCATTCATAACGATATTTTAGGAGTTATCTTTAGTCAACTTACTACAAACGCTCTCTTGGCCTCGACCCAAGTCAGCAAATCCTGGCAACTTTTCGCGGACCAGCCTGCCGTTTGGGAGGCCCATTCGAAACAACAAAATATTCCCGTTGTAAAAGGGGAAAATCGCAATTACAAAACCGATTTCCGGGTTCTTCATAAGATCACTATTGGCTATAACCAACTCGGTCCTATTTTTGGAAAGTGCATTGGAAAGATGCCTAAAATCGCGCAGAAAGTTTTTGACCTTTTGCAACAGCCCGATCCATTTGAACCGGAAAAGACCATCGGTAAAACTTGCGTGTTTGTCATCGTCCCCAAAGTGTTCAAGCGGGCTTTCGAAGAAGGTCTTTTGAATGATTTAGCCACATCCGGGGATGGATTTAAAAAAATTGATCTCGCAAAGGCAAAGCAAGATCACATGGAGATTCCTTGTTCGAATAAGAATATTTTCCTGCTTGCAAATCATCCTTTAAAAGAAGGAATGGGGAAAGTGTTTCATGGTAATCCAGAAGCACTCGATAAATGCAATGCCATTGCCAACGACGTGCATATTTATTTGATGAGAAAATATACTCCAAAGCAAACTTGCCAACTACATCGCGATGTACAAGAAGCTCTTCTTAAGACATGTGGTTTTCAGATGGTTCCTCTGAATGTCCGCATGCTGGCCAATGCGGTAGAAATTGCAGAAACAGAGCGCTGCTCAGATAGAGATCCTAATGTCAGAGAAGTTCGCACTGCCGATGTCATTAAAAATCCCCATGAAGTCAATGCTACCATTGGAAATTTTATCATTGATAGAGGCCTCATCATCAATACACAGCATTGCGTTCCCCGTGTTTCGGGTTTATCTATCGGCGCTGTTCCTTGCATCCTCGCTGACGCGGAAGGGCAATAAATATTGCGACTTTGTGGCAATTTGCGATAAGTTGAAGGGTAAATTTATCACCCTTCAATTTCATGAAAGATCATCGTCGAAGAAAAAAATTCAAGAAAAGCTGGATTGTTTTTGGGCTCCTTTGTTTGGGAGCCCTGTTTTTTTATAAGCCTCTTTTGCTGATCGGCTGCAAAGCAACTCTGCATCGACTGCATTTCACTTACGAAAAGATGCGGTGGGAGAACGGCGTCATTGTGCTATCTGGCTTACAATCTGAAAATTTGACGATTGATCGGATCGAGCTCAAGCTTGCAGGCAGCTTTCCAAAATTTGAGCCAAAAATCACCATTTCTCATCCGCAACTTTTCGTTTCTCTCGACGAAAACCAAACTCGTTCTCTACCTTTTCTTTATCGGTCGCGTTTCATAGAGCCACATTGGGAAATCAACAACGGCGTGCTCCAGCTGCCGACTGGCGGCCGCTTCTATTTTTCCATGGCGCCAGGCCCCGAAGCAGAGTCGATCGGCCATCTCGTCTTCTCATCGGACCCCGATCCTCGTATCCCGCCGATGTTCACGGCGGACTTGGCGCAGGTGGAAAAAAGCCTGCAAGTGGGATTTCAGCTGCAGGAAAGTGACCTCGGCCGATTGCTTCCGCTTTCCGCGTTGATTTTTCCAAAAATGCCGCGGGCGTGGGAGAGGGCAGGCGGAGAAGTGCAGTTAGAAGGGCTTGTCTATTTTGACAAGTCTCTGCAGATTCAAGAACTGCATTTCCAGGGCGAAGGAAGAGAGATTTTGTTCTCTGCGCCAACGATTGGGATCGATTTACAGTGTGATGAGTTGCTAGGTAAATTCTCTTGCTCGCCAGAAGACTCTGCCACTTTTTTGGCAGACCGCTTCATCGCTTCCTTAGCAGTCAAAAACGGAAACTTTTTGATTGGGGCTCCTTTTGTTAAGCAGCAATTTTGCATTGAAGATCTTAACGGTTCTCTTAATTTTGAGCCCCACAAAGAACCTGAGCTCATTTTAAGCGGCGCGCTGCTTCATGAGGGCCGACGATTGGCCTTTGACTGCCTGGGAAAAGGAGGGATTCGGGAAGACAAGAGCTGCTGGTCAGAAATGTCGCTTGATTGCGAGGAGATGCAGGCCGTGCTATCGCTCTGCGGCCAGACCGATGGTGACCTGAGTTTGCACCTGCAAGTGGACAACGCTGGAGCGCAGCAGATCGAATTTCTTCGCTCGCTGGCGCAGATTCCTGGAAAATGTTTAGAGGCGAGTGCCTCGTTTGCCGCCACATTTTTCTACAAAGACTCTCATTGGCAAAGGGCAAGCATTGAGAATTGCCGCATCGAAAACTTTCGCTGGGCGATTCCCGAGGAGAGCGCAACTCTCTATTTTAAAGAGCTCTCTGCCGACTGCACGTTGACAGCGCCAAGAACTTTCCAAAATCTGCATCTGGAAGGGGAAAATGGGGAGTTTTCTTTGCCCAATTTCGATCTCAACGCCTTGTCGGCCGACATCCATATTCAAGATTCTATTCTTCAGCCCTCGCACCTCAAGGGGGAAAGCCGCGGCCTTCGAGGTGAGATCGCATTTCTTGGGCCCGAAGGAAATCACTTCGCTGACTTGAAAATTGAAGGCGATGTGGAGTTGGAAGGGATCGATCCGATGCCAGTCGACATGAACATAGAAGCGCATGCCGAATCCGCTTCGTTGACCCTTATTGCCGCAGGGACAGTTTTCGACGAGCCCATCCAGGGATCTGCGCTCTTTTCTCATTCCGCAGAAGCTTTTCCTTTGTTTTTTACCTTCAAGGAAGCAACATTGCAAGGGGACCTGACCGCACTCAGTTACTCGCCATTTCTTGCAAAGCTGCTTCCCGAAATGAAGGTCACGGGCAATTTGCAGTGCGCGGCAGCGATCTCGCCTGAGCAGGTGCAGATCGAAATCGCAGGAAATGCGATTTCTATCCATCACAGCCACGCTGTGCTTGATATTCCAGTCCTTACAGAGAAAAAGATGCAGTTCTCTTACGATTGCGCGAAAAAACAGTGGAGCGGTGAAATTCCATTCGATGGGGGAAAGCTGACCTATTGCCAGCGCGAGCGGGACCTCCCCTTTGAGAATCTCGAGGGGTCGTTCAAACTCGACGTCAATCGTTTGACAGCCTCCTCATTTTATGGCGAATGCGAGGGGGTGGCTTTGCGAGGCGATCTTTTGCTCGAAAACGGCTGTGATTTGTCGCTTTCCACATCTCAAATGGCAGGGAGCGTGGAGAATTTATTTTCCGTCCTCAAACATTTTCCCTCCTTGGCCTCCATCAGGCTGCCTGTTGAAGGGGAATTTTCCGGTGGAGAAAATGGATTAGTGCTCAAGACCTCAATGCAAAGTCCCGTGAACACGCACTGGAGCTTCAAAGGGCAGTTCAGCCACTTGAACGTTCCGATCAATGCCCATACCTCGATTAGCGAAGGGCGCTGCAATTTGAGCTTCGATTCTACTAGGCAGGTTTTGACATTGGAGAAGGGAGAAGGGGTGTGGCGGCTCATCGACGGGACCCCACTCACTTTTCAACTGAAATCTTTTTTGACCGAGTTCACTGAAGAACCCCGCCTGGCCTTTGCCTTTAAAATCCTCGACGGCAGAAAGGAATTCGCTCATTTCGAAGGCGCAGCCTCTCGCAATGCTTCTTCGGAGTGGGAAATCACTTTCAATCGAGAAATGACCTTTTTTGGAGGGACGCAACTCAACATTACCCGCTGCACTTTTGACGATCAAATGCGGCTTGCCTCCTTTGAAATGCAGCCTTTGCTGAAATGCCAAGAGCTACACGTCAATGCCGCCTTCTTGCAAAATGCCGGTTTTCTTTCGAAAACCTTCTCCCCAAAAAATTTGCAAGAGTGGCAGTTCGAAGGCACACTGCAAACTCGCCTTTTTTCCGACAGCATTGAAAAGGGTTTTTCTTTCCACGCCCAAAGCCGCGATTTGAAAGTCCGCGGCAAGCCATGGCCATCGTTCCAGCTCAAAGCGCATAAGGTCGGCGAGTATTGGTTGATCGAGCATTTGGAGGGCGGCGGCCTCACTTTGAAAGGGGCCTTCATCGTCGAAAAGGAGGAATTGTCTGTAAGACAATTCGAAGGAAAATGGTTAGGCCTCGAACTCAAGGGGTCAGGGCGGTATCGATTTGACAGCAAAGAGTATTTTTGCACATTTGAGTCGATTAAAGGCGACCTTGCCGCCCTGGCCAAATTCGATCGGACAAATGCACTTGCATCGCTGAAAGGGGATTTCGCAGCTGGGGTGGCTATGATGGGTACCGGCCCGCAGTTTTCCGGCGAGTTGAATTTTTTCGTCGACTTTCACGCCCCCCTTTCCCTTTCGGCTCGCAATAAAAACCCCATCGCCTTTACTTATAGCCCAAATGGTCTTGTCTGCCAGGAAATCCAGGTACAGCTCAAGGATAAAAATAGCGGCGCTTACATTGCGCATCTCAGGGCAAGCTCCTTGACGCCAACAAAAATCGAGAAACTACAATTCTTGTTCGATTCAGCCATGGCTAAAAAATGCATCGATGCCAAGCTTTTACCCGATGCATTGAAAGACCTCTCCTGGGAAGGAAATTTGGAGGGGAGCGGCGAGTGGCAATTTGGCGTCTTTTTTCAAACCTCGCTCAAAGCCGGCCGCTACGGCTTTGGCGGCAAAGAGCTCAACTTTGAACAGCTACAACTGCGCTATGAAAGAAAGCTGCTGACCCTCCGTGGAAAAACGCAAATCGAAGAAAATCCTCTCTGGGCCGCATTGCAGCTCGATCTTTCCAAAGAATTCTGCGGCGCTCTTAAGCTCTGTGATCGCCCCAAAGCTGATGGATTAAAAATCTCTTTCCGGATGAACAGTGGGAAACCCTCTTTCGAGACCGTCCAAGGAGAGTGTTATGGCATCCATTGCGCCCTTGAAAAGAATGAGAAACGCAACGTGCCCCTCGGCTCTGTCTTAACAGGAAGCATTGCCATCGATGCCAATCTGCTGCGCCCCCTCCTTCCAAAAACTCTGAAAGCTCCTTTAGAGTCATTAAAAATGGGCAATGGATACCGCTGGCAGGGCGACCTCGTCCTTTGGCAAGACAGCAAACGGGGATTTCAAGCGAACGGCGTCTTATCGGGACATGAGTTTGAATTTTTAGGCTATCGATTCCGCGATTTGGAGGCCAATTTGGAAGCCGCTCCCAATCGGCTCGATTTGACAGGTTTAAAAATCGACGATCCCGCAGGGTCGATCGCCATCCAAAAAATGCAGCTGAGCAAAACAGATAAATGGCGCCTCCACATTCCGCAGGTCCTTGTGCGAAACCTCCAACCCAGCCTGATGCACAAGATCGGCGTAGAAAACCCAACCGTCAAACCCTTCACCATCAAAAATTTCACCCTGTCCGATATTCACGGCGACCTTGGAGACATTTCCAGTCTTCAGGGCTTAGGCAGGCTGCATTTCATCAATCAATTTAAAAAAGAGTCCTCCATTTTCGATGTTCCATTGGAGATGCTCAAGAAAATCGGCCTTGACCCCGGCATCCTGACCCCTGTGCAAGGAGAAATCGAACTCGAATTGCACGGAGACAAATTTTATCTCATGTCCCTGCAAAATGCGTTCAGCGAAGGCGGCCGCGCAGAGTTTTATCTCGCCCCAACCAAACAGCTCTCCTACATCGACCTCGACGGGAAAATCCATATCGACCTCAAGATGCATCAAGATGTCATGCTGAAAATCACCGAGCCCTTCACGTTGACGATTCGTGGCAGCCTCGAAAAGCCTCGGTATGGTCTTCAATATTAAGTATTTGCGATTTTTGCTACCATGCTTGCCATTTTTATGCCTTTTTTTGCATAATAGGTAGCAGAAAGGAGTTTGTATGCTTCAGCGCTTTTTCCAGCCGCCCACGCAGAGTTATTTTCTTTTTGGCCCCAGGGGCACAGGCAAATCGACTCTGCTAAAGACCGTCTATCCAGACGCATTTTGGGTGGACTTATTGGACCCTGAATTATTTAGACTCTTGTCTGCAGGCCCTGAGCGTTTACGCCAACTTTTAGAGGAGTCTCCGGATAAGAAAATCGTTGTTGTTGACGAGGTTCAAAAAATCCCAGAATTGCTCGACGTGGTGCATAGTCTGATCGAAGAAAAAAAGGGGTATCAATTTGTCTTAACAGGATCGAGCGCCCGGAAGCTCAAGCAGCAAGGCGTTAATTTACTCGCCGGAAGAGCGCTATTAAAACATATGCCACCCTTTTTTGCCGCGGAACTGGGCAAATTTTTTGACCTGCCTAAACATCTTCGTTTCGGGATGTTACCCATCGTCATTGATTCTTCTACGCCAGAAGATGTTCTAAAAGCCTATGTAGGAATCTACCTTAAGGAAGAAGTTCAAGCAGAAGGGATTGTTCGCAATGTGGGCGATTTCGCCAGGTTCTTAGAAGCGATGAGCTTTTCTCATGGGGCGCTGATCAATGCCTCTAACATCGCAAGGGAGTGCCAAATTGCAAGGAAAACCGTTGATAGCTATTTATCGATATTAGACGACTTACTTCTTTCATTTCATCTGCCTGTTTTTCGTAGAAAAGCGAAAAGAAACCTCGTCAGCCACTCAAAATTCTTTTTTTTCGATGCCGGTGTTTACAATTATATTCGCCCCAAGAGTCTTTACGATGTGCAAAGCGAGACAGAAGGAGCTGCACTTGAGGGTCTTGTCGCACAGCACCTCAAGGGGTGGGTGGACGCTCAAATCGAAAAATACTCTCTTCATTTTTGGCAAACCAGTTCTAAAGTAGAAGTCGATTTTATTGTTTCAGGCCCCGATTGTTTCTATGCGATTGAAGTTAAAAATGGATCAGTCGTGCATCCGAGCGACCTAAAAGGACTGGAATTATTTAAAGAAGATTACCCTGAAGTGACCCCACTTTTGGTTTATCGAGGCAAACATCGCATGAAAGAAAAGGGGGTTTTATGCTGTCCGGTCGAAGAGTTCCTATCGCAAATTAATCCATTGTCTCCTTTTCCCCAATTCTAAGAAATCTCTAATGAACTCAATTTTAAATCTATTTTACCCGCGACTTTGCGCGCATTGCGAACAACTTCTTCCCCGGGAAAAGAACACTCTGTGCTCCGATTGTTATCAGCAAATCTCCTTCATCGATCTGCAGGGCCGATGCCGCACCTGCTTTGCAGAGCTTGGCAAGGTAAGGTGCGAAAGATGCGTCCATCGGCCAGTCATCATCCAAAAACAGCTCGCCGCCTGTGAGGCCTTCGGCCCCGCGCAGGCGTTGCTAAATGCTATTTGTTCAGGTGGAATAGGGTGCTTCCCTGCAGCCGCCTCCTTGATGGTTTATCGATGGCTCGAGCTTAAGCTCCCGTTGCCGGACGTAATCATTCCAATACCTTGCAGCTTTTGGCAAAAGCAAAAGGTAGGTTTTGACCCATTTCGCTTGCTGGCCCTAGAAATGGGGAAACTATTCTCGACGCCGGTACAATCGGTCTTACGCAAAGTCCTCGATGGGAGCCACTTTTTATCCCATGGCCAATTTCGCCACCGGATTCAGGCTTCTAACAAATACAAAAGCGCTCTCTGCGATAAAAAAATTCTTTTGATCGCACCGTTGTTAGACGATGCATTGCTCCGATGCGCGGGGCAGGAGCTTCGAGCATTCTTCCCCGCGCAAATCGATGCGTTGGCCTTTGCCTCTATTGAGTAATCGGCTTAAGCAACTCCAGCGCTCGTGCTTTGGCGCGTATGCCGACAAAGCCTTCCGTTTTGACTTCATCTCTGAGGTTCAGAACAAAAGCGATTGTCCGATCGTCTTTTTCTAGCCAACCGATGAACCAGCCGCTGCCGAGTTCTTTATCGATAGTCCCATCGGGGTGGATGAGGCGCCCCGATCCTGTTTTTCCATGGAGCTCCCAGCCATTGAGCACGTCGAGAAACGCGATGTTTTTCGTCATGGCGATCGCGTGCGCTGAGACGGGGAGCGTGCCGCGGAGGACTTTTTCGAGAAAGAAAATCTGTTCGCGTGGAGAGATTTTCAAAGAAGACATCAGCCATGCATTTGTTAAGCCTCCAGATAAGTCCTTATTTCCGTAATTGAACAGGTCCGCATAGGCTTGAAACTGCTGCATGCCCATCATCGAAGTGAGCACTTGGGAAAACCAGACGCAGGAGTGGCGCATCCAAAGCCCCGGTGTCATCGGCATTCTCCATACGGGCAAAAAATCGCTGTAGCCTTCCTGGTAGGGCCATTCTGGGGCAGTTTCATCGATGAGGATTCCGCTATCAAACCCCATCAAGCTCAAAGGAATTTTAAAGGATGAGTTTGGGGGGATGCGTTGATCGCAGTGGGGTCCCTGTTCGCATAGCCATTGTTGTGTGTTGAGATCGTAGACGAGGAAGTTTTCCTCAGCATAAAGATGTCCAATGATCGTTGTCAGAATGAAAAAGTAAAGTGTGCGCATATCGGCCTCCGTTTTGGGGAGATCAAGGCTACATTTTCCAATGATTTTTGAAAATTAATTATCGGGCTGCGAATAGGGATCTTCTTCTTCGGAAGATTCCTTTACCGCTTCTTGGACGACATTCAAGATGCCGACGATGCTAACCCCCTCATCGACGCTAAGGAGCGGGGAGGTGATGTCGCCGCGCACCTCTGCCCTGCCGCGCAGGACGAGCCGTTTTTTCACGATGACATCGCCAATGAGTTTGCCCGAGATAAAGGCCTCTTCAAGGTTGATGTTGGCTTTGACGGAGCCTGTCGGGCCGATGATCAGTTTGCCTGAAGAAATCAGCTCCCCTTCAAAATCGCCGTCGATGCGGATCAATTTCTGAAATGACATCGTCCCCTTAATTGAAACGCCTGCGGCGATGACCGTTTCGGGCTCTTCTTCGCGGGGGTCTTCTTCCACGACATCAAAGGCGTGCGGTTCAAGGGCGTTCATCAGATCGGTCGTGAAGGGGTTATGGGGTCGTTCGTAAAGGTCCTGGAGGGAGCTTTCTTCTTTCTCGAATAAGTTTTTGTTGCTGAATCTCTTAAACATAGATCTCGGTGTTTTTATCCTTCTTATACCAATGATTAAGAATCTAATCAATAATGTTGTTGTAAATTGATTTATTTAATGATGTTAAATCATTCAATTTCAATGGGTTACGTAATATTAATTGTTATAATATTCTTTGACTAATTCGAGAGTTTTAATTATAATCGTAGTAACTAATTATGAGGTTTTTATGTCGCTTAATTCGATTCCAAATGAGATTTTGGATAATATATATTTTCTTTTGGATGGAGATCAAAGCAGTTCCAACCTTTATTACGATCACCATCGGAACAATATCTTCAAGAGCTTTGTCTTTACGCAATGGAACAAGCTCCTTGGGCTATGCAAAAATTCCGATTCGAATTTGTGCCGGTTGATCCAGCCAATTTTGGGCGAAGAGGGAGAGCATGCGCACCGCATGAACGTTTTTATGCGAATCTCCAATCTGATGAAGTCTTTAGGGGTCAATGCCGAAAGCCGAGTCTATACTTGCGAGGAGATCTCTTCGATCGCTGCGTTGGTTGAAGATAGGGCTTTGGTTGCCATTTGGCCGAATATTGTCGACGCAATTCGAACATTTCAACCCGCGATTCAAATTGAAGAGGGAATGGACGCTGTGAAAATTCGCGAATGGATGGCAAAAAACGGTGGGCATTTGCAAGGCATTACAGCCCTAGACCTCAACAATTGTGAACTGACCTGTTTACCAAAAGAGATTCAATTCTTGACCGGCCTTACCAATCTGAACCTCGCGTGCAACGAGCTACAAAGGATCCCTTCCGAAATAGGAGCCCTTGTCAATCTCCAGATTTTGGATTTGAGTGCAAACAACCTGCGCGCTTTGCCATCGCAGCTCGGCAATCTGACCCAACTTCAAGAGGCCCATTTCGAAGATAATTATCTCACGACATTGCCCGATGAAGTCGGCAATCTCGTCCGTTTGCAAAAATTGAACGTGAGCGAAAACCTTCTCCAGCATCTTCCCAGTTCTATCAAAGATCTGGGCGCGCTCGTCGATTTAAATATCAGCGAGAATGAGCTGTCCGCATGGCCTCAGGAAGCGGTCAGTTTAAACCGCCTAAGAAAGTTAAATCTCAGCGCTAATCGGTTCGCAGCATTGCCTGCTGAAATCGCCACTTTTCAAAGGCTGCGAACGTTAAGTTTCGCGTCCAATAGAATAACGGAGATGCCGGCATGGATTGGCAACCTGAATAGACTGCGAACATTGAATGCCCGCGCCAACAAGATCGAAACTGTACCGGCAGAGATCGGGAACCTTGCCAACAATCTGCGCACGTTGAAACTGGATAGCAATCTGATCAGAGTCCTTCCCGATGAAATTGGAAATCTCGTCAACTTGCACGAATTGGACCTCTCCGAAAATTTCTTATCAACTCTGCCTACCACTATTGGAGGCTTAGACCAATTGGTAGAACTGAATTTGATGTCCAACCAGCTCTCGAATTTGCCGTCTCAAATCGGCGATCTTCCATTACTTGAAACTCTCTATTTAAGCTCGAACCTCCTCAGTGCAATGCCCATTCAGGATGGCGCCCTTCCCCAATTACAGCTCTTAGACGTCAGCAAGAACGCGTTCCAAAACACAGACTGGGTCGGAAGCCTTCCAAGCCTGGTGAATTTGGACCTCAGCGATAATAAACTTGAATCGCAGCTGTCGGCCAGGATTGGAAATTGTGTCAACTTGCGAACCTTGGATTTGAAATATAACAATTTTACGGATCTTCCCTCGGCTGCAGCAGCGCTGACCCATCTTGAGTGGTTTGTTTAATCTCGCCGTTGTAGTAAAATAATCTCCCAAAAAAATGGGAGATTTATGACAGCGATTACCGACATTCCACACGATGTGTTCCTTAAATTATTCTATTTGCTCGATTTGCAGAGTCATGTCGCGGTCTCACGCGTGAGCAAACTCTTCCATGAAAAAAGCCTTGAATCGGCCACTGAAAATGCTGACATGCGCTTGGCCAGGCGCTTCCATACGGTTCCTGTGTTTTCTTGTGCTTTTGCTGTCGAAAGAAGCTTTCCGATGTGCATGTATAATGAACCGCAGTTCATTGGAAGAGTGATAGGTGATTATTTGGTGCAATTGCCTTTTCCAAAGGCAAAAGACGGAGAAAATGTTTTGTCGCTCTTTTCTTTAACGGGCCCGCAGCTTCACAAACGATTTGATTTAAACGACCGCATTGAGGCGTGCATCTCAGTGGCAATGCCTGAGCCGGCCTTAATTTTCGCCAATCGAGCAAGCGGTATTAAGATCGCAACGCTCAAAGAACTCATTGAGAAAAATTCTTGCGAACTCCATCTTTCTGACTTGGCCGGATTCGGGAGACTTCCCACCACACAGGAGCCGCTTGCTTTGGCCCCGAATGTGATCTATTTTGATAGCGATGAAAAAGACCATGCTCTCACAGCGGCCGATTCTTCTCCTGTGTTTTGTGTGGAAGGGGATTTGCTTGCGATCGCCTATCAAAATTCGATTCAAATTGTCAACAGAAACAAACCTGAAAATGTCCAAACACTCATATTTCCCAAGGCCAGAAAACTCTCGATTCAAGAAGGTCAGCTCGTTGCCCTTTCAATGGACAAATGCGCTATATGGCACCTCGGCGAAGTGGGAAAAATTGACGATCATCCCTTTTTTGAAGTCGAGCGTGAAACCTCTCGGCAGGAGCCTGCTTTTAAGTTTGTGGAAGTCTTCCGCGGTAAAGCCGCCATCGCTTATCGACAATGCAAAGAAATTGGAAGCTCGAAGACCGTCGGGGCGCTTCACGATTTAAAGACAAAACACAAAACAAACCTGGTAGAACTCAAAGATATAGGGCAGCCCTTATTAAATCAAATCATCGGCGTCGCAGATTCCCGCATGGTTGGGGCCAGCACCCAATTCATGTCCTGGAAAGATCTCTCAACTAAAGCCAGCGATTTGTACGGAACAAATGAAGTGAAGGGCCAGTTTGACACTGCAGTGCACACGATGATCAAGATCGAACATTATGTGCTATCTGCATCGATTGGGCCGAATTGTCTTCGTCTTCATTCTGAAAAAGATTTTAACAAATTGTCCAACCTATCGAAAAAGTTCGGTTTGTCGGAAAAAGACACCGTTCTATCCTTTGAAATAGCGGGCCGCTATGCCTTGATGGAAGTGAGATTTCGAGACATGCACAATGTTAAGCACTCCCTGAAGGTTTTTGATTTGTTAGGCCCCTAAATTCCTGCGGGCCATTTCAATCTGGCGGCGCAATGTCTCGTCTTTTTCCACTTGGCCGGAAATTTTCTTCCAAGCGTGAAGCAGGGTAGAATGCGTCTTGCCCCCAAACGCAGAGGAAAGGCGCATGAGGGAGTCGTTGATCATCTCTTTGGCCAAATACATTGCGACTTGGCGCGGGAAGGCGACGTTTTTCGTCCGCGTCCCGCTTTTTAAGTCACTGACGCGCACATCGAAGATTGTCGCCACACTTTTGAGGATGTTCTCGACAGAAATTTTCTTGTTCGGCGCGTATTGAAAAAGCTCGCTCAGCGTTTTTTCGACGGTCTCTTCCGTGATATCGAGGCCCATCAGCCGGCAATAGGCGCCGAGGCGGTTAATTGCTCCTTCTAACTGGCGCACGTTATTGAAGATATGCTCGGCGATGAAGAATGCGACTTTTTGGGGCAGGCGGAACCCCTTTTGCTCCGCTTTATGCTGCAGGATCGCGACGCGCGTTTCTAAGTCGGGGATGCCGATATTGGCGACGAGGCCCCATTCCATCCGCGCGATCATTCGCTCTGACAATTTCAGCTGTCCGGGGGGTTTGTCGCTGGTGATCACGATCTGCTTACTCTGATTGATCAGGCTTTCAAAAGTATTGCAGAATTCCTCTTCAAAGTTGGGCCTGTTTTGCAGAAATTGAATGTCGTCGACGAGTAGGACGTCGAGGGTGCGGTAAAATCGCTTCATCCGGTCGATCGATTTATTGCGTAAATTGTCGACGAGGTCGTTGATGAAACCCTCCGTTGTAATGCAATGGATGCGCAATTTCTTGTGATGCTCGCGGATATAGTGTCCGATCGCATGCAGAAGATGTGTTTTTCCAAGACCGACACCGCCGTGGATAAAGAGGGGATTGTAGGACTTGCAAGGGCGGCTTGCGACGCCCATCGCGGCGGACTTCACGAATTGGTTCGTCGGGCCTTCGATGAAGTGGGCAAAGGTGTAAAAGGGGTTGAGCTTGATCTCAGGGGATGATGCCGAATGGGTTTCTGGGGGCCGCGGCTGCTCCGGAGTGGAATCGGAAGTGGAGGGAAGTGGCTGGACTTTCTTTTTCACCTCCGCAAGGACAAAGACGAGGCCTGGCTCGCCGGACGCTTTTAAAGGAAAAAAAGCGCAGAGGTCTTTTTTGTAATTGTCGAGAAGGTACTCCTGCACAAAAATATTGGGAACTTCGAGATGGATTTGTCCATTCACTGTCTCGAGAACGCGGATGGGGGCAAACCAGTTTTCAAATTCCGTCGCCGAGCAGCGTTCCGAAATGAATTCCAAGAATTGAGACCAGGTCTCCTGAGGTGTTTTCGTCAGCATCGTGAAACTCTAGTTATCCTCGACTTTGCACATTTTTTGGTCCAACTGCCTCGCCTATTTTGCGCCTTCGAGAGCAAATGTTTCGAGGCATTCGGACCCACATGTGCAAAATCGAGTTATCGACAAACTTTCCACAACTTTTTTGGGAGCTTTATGACGCCGTCAAGTTAGCATCGCAGGTTAATGCGTGCAAGTTCATTTTTATTCTGCTAGGGTCAGTTGATCGGTAAATCATTGAGCATCAAATTTGGGAGATGCGAAAAAAATTCTAAAAGAGGGTTATCGACAGATTAGGAAGCGTTCTCAAAAGTTATTGAAAGTGATTTCCGCGCTTTCACGCCAGAAATTACTCTGAAAACTTTTGTAACAGAGCACTAAGAGTATGCCATTATGAGGGCTTGCGCTTGTCCGGCAATCTGTGCTTCGGCGCAAGTTTCTAAAGCGCGCGCTTGAGACAGCCCTTGCCGCTTATAGCCGAGGGCGAAAAGCGCTTTTGTGCGATTGAGAAGTGTGGGGAGGTGAGTGGGATCTAATTTGATCGCCTTCTCAATGTAATTGAGCGCCATCAGATTGTTCCCTTTTTGCAGATAAAGGGCGCCCAAGGTCTGAAGATCGTAGACCGATTCGGGGGATAAAATGGTCAGGGCCTCGAAAAAAGTGATCGCCGTGTCGTATTGTCCTTGTTTAATGTAGGAATAGCCGACAAAGCGCAGATCTTCGAGTTCTTCCTTATTCCAACCTAATATAGAAAGCCAATCAATTTCAGACATATATTACCCTTTCTGATATTGGCTTCTTCGAGAGTTTATTTCAATGATTAACTTATCGAATAGGGCGATGGAATTCAGGAGGGAGGTAAGAATTTTTTTTTCTCTCTCCTCCTCTTCGATTTCCCGCTCTTCTTCGTAAAGCTCTCTTTTGCCCTTCCCTTCCTTATCTCTCTGGACCCGCTCGTCTGCCATCGACTTGAGCTTGGCCAGGATTTTCAAAGCCTGCGACTCGTTTTTGTCTTCGGAGCCCATCGAGGGGATGAGCTGGTAGGTAAAGAGCCGCTTTCTTTGCTCAAAATAAAGGGCGGGGGCCGAGAAAAATGCCCAGGGAATATGTGTCCGCTGGGCGTGCAGGAGCGCTTCGATCTCGCTCGGGAAAAAGGGGGTCGTCACCTCGATCTCTGTCTGAACGGGGATCGCGCGCGCCTCTTTAATGAAGGCCTCATCGAAGAGCCGCTTGTCTTCGGCGTAACGGGTCGATACCTCGACGCCCAGGTTGTCGATGGTGCGTGGCTCAGGCATGGATTCCCTCCTTTTAATCCCCATTTGCCACTTTTAAACAATTTGAACAAGAAATTCCCACCCATTCCCACTTTTTTTCTGCATAGGCAATTAGACTGTATTTTAAGGGCTTATGTTTCACTTGAGAGGTGCCCGGTGGGCGCCGACTGCAAAAAAGATTGCCGATTTGTGGGTCTGGTGTTAAATTGTGGGAAAAGGTGGGAGTTGCGCCGTTAATCATGATGGGAAAGTTCTTCTTCAGCGGTTCCACATCTGCAAAGCTCGATGAGAAAGGGAGGTTCGTCCTACCCCAGCAGATGCGCTTTGGCCTTGTCGAAGAAGGGAAATTGGAGTTCAGCCTCGCCCTCGGCCTGGGTGGATGTCTAGCGATTTACCGGCAAAGCGACATCCAAAAGATCGTTGCTAAATTCCAGTCCAAGCAGCACCTCGGCAAGTACCAAAAGTTTTTCACGCTGTTCTTCTCGACGTTGCATCAAACGACATGTGACAAGGTCGGTAGAGTGATCCTCCCTCCAACATTAAAAAAAGCGGCGGGAATTAAGACAGAGATCGTGATTGCCGGCGTCTTGAACAAGATCGAAATCTGGCCGAAAGAGCGTTATGAGACCCAGTTAGAAGCTGTTTTGAACGGCAAAGATGCGGAAATGAATTTGACGAAACTGACCGAAGAGGCGTTTGCCCTGATGGACGATGATCAGGAGCAGACAGCAGACGGCGCCGATTTTTTTGCAGTGGGCCGTGGACTGCCGGGGAAACAAACCGCTGACACCAATGCTGGAGAATAAAAGTGGAAGCTCCGCATGTTCCGATCATGGTCGAAGAGATGCTGGAGAGTTTGGACGGCTTGTCCATCGGCGTCTTTTTTGACGGGACGTTGGGAGCGGGAGGCCATGCGCGTGCGATCTTGGAGGCGCATCCCGAAATCAAGCGCTATATCGGATGCGACAAGGACCCCGAAGCGCTTGCCATAGCAGAAAAGCGTTTGTCGTCATGGGCGGACAAGGTCGAGTATGTCCAAGGCGACTTTAGCAAACTCGATCAGTATTTAAAAGATAGGAAGATTCAATCGGTCGATGGTTTTTTTTTGACCTCGGAGTGTCGTCTATGCAACTAGATAAAGATTACAAAGGATTTAGTTTTTCCAAAGAAGGCCCGCTCGATATGCGGATGGACCCAACCTCCGAACTGACAGCCAAAGAGATCGTGAACTCGTGGCCCGAAGATGAGCTAGCGCGCCTGTTCCGCGATTTAGGCGAAGAGCCGAGATGGAAAAGGGCTGCCAAGGCAGTGGTTGAAGCGCGCCGAAAAAAGCCGATTTTTACGACGACGCAACTGGCTGAGGTGATTTCCGCCGCATTGAAAACTCCGCTGAAAGGAAAATGGCATCCCGCGACATTGATTTTCCAAGCGCTGCGCATGTGCGTGAACAACGAGCTCGATGCGATCGCCCAAGGAGTGGCCAAAGCCGTTCACTTCCTTTCGAAAGGAGGCAGGATCGGCGTGATGAGCTTCCATAGTTTAGAAGACAGGATCGTGAAAAATGTCTTCAAAGAGGCGTCTTTCAAGCCAAAGAGAGCGAAAGAGGGACAACAATCTCCCATTTTGCGGCTGCTGACGAAAAAACCGATGGCGCCCTCTTTTGATGAGGTGAAAAAAAACCCGCGCTCCCGAAGCGCAAAGCTCCGTTTTGCTGAGAAATTATGAAGGCCATATTGCTACGCATTTTGATCTGTATTGGAGGTTGCGGAGCATTTCTCTATTCCTATGTCGACAAGCAAAACGCTGTGACCAAAAGACGCCTGGATATCCCTGTACTTTCTAAAGAGATCAAAGACATCAAAGAGAAGAACACACACTTACGCTATGAGATTGAAATCTTTGAGAGTCCTGAGCATCTAATGGAGCTCGCCCGCCATAGTGAATTCAGCCATTTGAAGCATCCGATGCTCAAAGAGGTCGTATCGATGCAAGAGGGATTGGCCCTGCAAGTTTCTTCGGATGGGGCCGCGGAAGAAAAATCGGCCGCTAGGCCTCAAGTCAAATTCCCAATCGGCGCCAAACAATAGTTTTGAATTTTACCACATATACTGCTTCCACTTGAAAGTTATGAAAATTTCTGCTTCAGCATCTTCACTTACGGCCGTGGTTTTACCATGGCCTTTTTGTTCGTTTCCATCGACCATGTGCTTGCACATGGTCTGCTTCAACAAACAAAAAATTGAAGCGCTGAAATTGAAATTTCCTATAACTTTCAAGTGTCAGCAGTATATACCGGTTCCACTGGAAAGTTATGAAAATTTCTGCTTCAGCATCTTCACTTACAGCCGTGGCAAGCCACGGTCTTTTCGTTCATTTCCATCGACCATGTGCTGGCACATGGTCTGCTTCAACGAACGAAAAATTGAAGCGCTGAAATTGAAATTCTCTATAACTTTCCAGTGTCGCCAGTATATACCGGTTCCACTGGAAAGTTATGAAAATTTCTGCTTCAGCATCTTCACTTACAGCCGTGGCAAGCCACGGTCTTTTCGTTCATTTCCATCGACCATGTGCTGGCACATGGTCTGCTTCAACGAACGAAAAATTGAAGCGCTGAAATTGAAATTCTCTATAACTTTCCAGTGTCGCCAGTATAGATGGGAAACCACAGAGAGGAGAATTTTCAATCCCCTAAGTTTCCTAGAACAAGAAGAAGGCAAAATAACAGGATGAGCAAGATGGCCAGGATAGAAAAAAAATGAGGATTTCTTATCCTGACCATCCTGCTCATCCTGTTATTTTTTTTATTTTCAAAGTTTCTCTGTGGTTTCCCCTCTCTGTGGTAAAAATTACAATTTACGCAACAATGCTCGTTATGTATGCATTCAGAATCTCGTAAAAGACTAGTCTGGGTCTCTCTCGGCGTCTTTGCGCTCTTCTGTCTTCTGATCGTGCAATTTTTCAAGATCCAAATCATCGAAGGGGAAAAGTGGACCAAACGAGCCAAATCGCAGCATCAGCTCGTCGTCACAGAGCCGTTCAAACGGGGCTTATTTTATTCCAACACATCGATCAAGCTCGGCCATCCTGAGACACCGCAGGCTTTCGTGATCGACGTTTCGAAATTTCATCTCTATGCCGACCCGACCAGCATCCCCGAAAAATCGCGGGATGAGATTGCGCGCAAATTGTGCGATTTTCTGGGAGTTAATGGCGAAGAGGCGATCAAGCTGCGCCATCAGTTAGAGAAAAAAAGCCGTTCGAGAAAATTGGCCCTCTGGCTCGATAAAGAGCGGTGCGATGAAATCCATCAATGGTGGTTTCAATATGCGCGCGAGAAAAAGATCGTCCGCAATGCGCTCTTTTTTCTTCAAGATTATCAACGCTCTTATCCTTTCGGCAAACTCTTAGGACAATTACTTCACACGGTCCGCGAAGAAAAAGACGCCAAAAGCCATCAGCCCATCCCGACCGGAGGATTGGAACTGGTGTTCGATAAAATGCTGCAAGGCAAAGAAGGAAAAAGGCTCATCCTGCGCTCCCCCCGCCATCCGATGGAGACCGGCAAGATCATTTCTCCTCCTGAGGATGGAGCTGACATCCATTTGACGATCAACCACTGTCTGCAGGCGATCGCCGAAGAGGAGATTTGCAAGGCTGTAAAAAATGCCAATGCGAAGGGCGGGTGGGCGATCGTGATGGAACCCAGGACGGGGGAGATTTGGGCCTTGGCGCAATATCCCTGGTTCGAGCCGGGAAAGTACCGCGACTATTTCAACGAGCCCACCCTGCAAGAACATACCAAAGTCAAAGCGATCGCCGATCCCTATGAGCCGGGCTCCACGATGAAGCCGCTGACGATTGCGCTTGCTCTCAAGGCCAACGCGGAATTGAAAAAACAGGGGAAAAAACCGATTTTTTCGCCGCTCGAAAAGATCCCGACCGCAAACGGCTCGTTCCCGGGTCGCTCCAAGCCGATTCACGATACCCGCAGCCATGGCTATCTCAATATGCCGCTCGCCATACAAAAGTCTTCAAACATCTACATGGCCCGCCTCGTCCAGAGGATCATCGAGGCGCTCGGCGATCGATGGTACCGCAATGCATTGCAGGAAATTTTTGGATTTGGCGTCAAAACGGGGATTGAGCTTCCCTCAGAGAGCCCATGTATGCTCCCAACCCCAGGCAAATTGCATCCCAACGGCAAGATGGAATGGTCGACCCCGACGCCGTTTTCCATCGCCTTCGGCCACAATATCTTGGTCAATAGCATGCAGATGCTCCGCAGCTATGCGATTCTCGCCAACGGGGGATTCGACGTGAGGCCGACGCTGGTGCGAAAAGTCGTCCGGAAAAAAACAGACGGTTCTGAAGAGGTCATTCTTGACAATACTGCTCCAGAACGGTTAAAAAGTTTCCGTCGTCTACTGGAGCCGGAGATTGCCGAAGAGGTCGTCAAGGCGATGAAGTATGTGACCAAGCCCGGAGGAACGGCTCCAAAAGGGGACATATACGGCTATACCGAGGCGGGCAAGACTGCAACCTCGGAAAAGATTATCGGGGGGACTTATTCGAAGAAAAATCATATTTCGACTTTTATCGGTTTCGCTCCGGTGAAAAATCCTCGGTTTGTGATGCTGATTGCCGTTGATGAGCCTGAGTTCAAGTTCATTCCTGGCGTTGGGAGAAACCAACTTGGGGGCAATTGCTGTGCGCCGGCTTTTCGGGAGATTGGGCTGCGCACGCTGCAATACCTCGGCGTCGAGCCGGACGATCCACATGGATTCCCCGTTGGCGACCCTCGCCGCGACGAGGCAAAGGCTGATTGCCTCAAAGAAACAAAAGCGTTGAAAGAGCTGTATCAACAATGGAACGGATCAAACTAAAAAAGCTCCTTAAAGAGATCCCCGTCAAGGAGATCAAAGGACCAAAGGACGTCGAAATCTCAGGTCTTTGTTCGAACTCAAAGCTCGTTGCCCCGGGAGATCTCTTCATCGCTAAAAAGGGGCTCACGCACGACGGCGCCCGCTTCATCCCCGATGCCGTCGCGAGCGGCGCTGCGGCCATCTTGACCGATCTTTACGACCCTTTTTTTTCCGATGTGACTCAAATCATTCATCCCGATGTCGCTTCCGTCGAAGCGGCTATCGCTAAAACCTTTTACGGCCATCCCAGCGACCAACTCTTTCTCGTTGGCATTACTGGCACCAATGGAAAGACCACGACCTCCTATCTCATCCGCCATCTTCTTTTGCACTGCGGTATCCCTTGCGGATTGATCGGCACAATCGAATGGATCGTCGGCGAGCATGTGTTCCCCTCGGGAAAAACAACGCCCGACATTTTACAAAATTACAAGCTCTTTCATGAGATGCTCGCCAAAAATTGTAAGGCGTGTGTGATGGAAGTTTCATCCCATGCCCTCGATCAGGCAAGGGTGCGCTCGATCGAATTCGACGTTGCCGTCTTCACCAACCTGACGCAAGACCACCTCGACTATCACAAGACGATGGAAGAATACGCCAACGCGAAGACGAAGCTCTTTTCGACATTGCTCTCTCAGGGCGCAAAGGCTTTTCCAAAAAAGGCCGTGGTCAATGCTGATTCCCCCTATTTTTCCCAGATGACGGAACAATGCCTCGCTGCCATTCTGAGTTACGGCATCGAAAAGCCCTCCGACCTTGCAGCGAAGAACATTCATTTGTCTCCTGAGGGCACTTCCTTCGATGTTCATTACAACAATGAAATCCATCCATTTAATACCTCTTTGATCGGCCGCTTCAATGTTTACAACCTCCTCGCCGCCATCGGTGTCGGCATCGCCCGCGGTTTCCCGCTTCGGGGCATCCTGCAAGCATTGGGCCCTTTTACATCTGTTCCCGGCCGTCTCGAGCGCGTTGCCAATGAAAAAAATCTCAACATCTTCGTCGATTACGCCCACACCGACGATGCGCTCTTCAATGTCCTCACGACGTTGAAAGAACTTAAAAAAGGCCGCCTGATCACGGTATTCGGCTGTGGCGGCAACCGCGACGCTGGAAAGCGCCCCAAAATGGGATCCGTCGCCGAAGCTCTCTCCGATCTTGCGATCATCACGAGCGACAACCCCCGCCATGAAGACCCCGATGAGATCATCCGCCACATCATCGCCGGTCTGAAAAAACCCGCCAACGCCCTTGTGATTGTCGACCGAGAAGAGGCGATCCGTCGCGCCGTCCAAATCGCCAAGCCCGAGGACATCGTCCTAATCGCCGGCAAAGGACACGAAAACTACCAAATCTTTTCCGATCAGACCATCGACTTCGACGACAGGCTGGCTGCTAAGCAAGCGTGCCTTGACTCGAATCCAATTTAACATATTTTTAATTGACAATTTTTAAATAATTGCTAAAAAGAAAAATAGCCTATGAAATACATCGCTTTATTCTGTCTATGTTCCCTGATTTCTATCCTCTCTGCAGAGGAGGTCACGGGCTTTTGGAAGCGCATAAACCGCGAAACTGGGAATACGCAATGCGTGATTTCTATCTATGAATATCAGGGAAAACTTTTTGGACGCATCATCGGCACTTTCGATCCTGAAGGAAAAATGAAGGAGAGCCTTTACGAACCGATCGACCGTGCGGAGAAAGTTCCTGGCAGCCCTTTTTACTGTGGAATGGACCTTCTGTTGAATTTGGTGGAAAAGGGATCGAAATACAAAGGGACCATTGTCGATCCGAGAAGCGGAAGATTCTATGATTCTTCGGTCTGGGTCAAAGACGGCAAACTGATCATTCGAGGAGAGCTTTTATGCTTTGGGAAAAATGAAACTTGGTTTCCTTTGGAAGAAAATGACCTTCCCAAGGATTTTACAAAACCCCATGTCTCCTCGTTCATTCCTGTGATTCCGGTCGTCTCAAAATAAGGGGTTGTAGGAAAATAACTTTTACAGTTCTCGAGGGAAAAACCTCAAGATCTGAACCGTTTTTCTCCTCGGAAACTCCTAAATTGCGCCATGCGAATCGTTGCTGTGAGAAAAACAAGAAAACTAAACAAATAAGCAAGAAAAGTGAACGAAGAGGGAAAGAGAATCATCGCGGCGAAAAAGAGGAACGCTTCCGCTCTTTCGACAAGGCCTGGACTGTAGTGAAAGCTTTTCTCCGAAGAGTTTTCGGTGAACATTCCCACGATGAGAAACGAGGTGACGCAGATCAGCACGCTGCCGAGCATGAGAATCGCCGGCAGTCCACGGGACACTGGGTCCATGCAATATAGCCCTAAAATAATGGCAAATTCCACCGCCCTGTCGGAAACAATATCCAAGGCTGCGCCATGCGGCGTAGTTTTTTGCTGATGGCGTGCCAGCGAGCCATCGAGCGTATCGAGGTAGCCAGAAAAGACCAAAAAGACAAGAGCGAGAAACGGCAGGCTCAGCGCCAATGCTGGGAGTACGCCAACACCGACAATCCCACCCACAACCGTCATTACAATCGGCGATACTTTCTGAAAAGACCGCACCCGCAGCAACGGGTCGATGCAGATTTTTTGGTATGTATTACGCAGATGGGTTTCGATCATTTTTCCTCCTTATTCTCTTTATCACAACAGGCACAAGCGCCAGGACTCCCAGCAGGACGAGAGCAATTTTCAGTTGCGTATTGAAAATAGCGCCCAGTGAAAAAGGCTGATTGCTCTCGAAGATCTTTTCCAGCCCTCTGCCCGCGAATGTGAACACAAACGAGCCCGGAGCGATGCCGATCAACGTCGTCCACACAAATGTCCATAGACGCACTCCAAAAAATGCAGGCGCGAGGTTCACAATCCAAAAAGGGAATAAGGGAACAAAACGCAGGAAAAGCATGTAGCTTGCGGCATTTTCAGAAAAGCCCTTTTCCATTTTTTTTAAAAAAGGACCGGCCTTTTTTTTCAAAGTATCGCCGAAGGCTGTGCGCGCGGCCAAAAAAATTAACGTTGCCCCGCAAGTTGCCGAAAAAAGCACATAGATCATGCTGAATGGCTCCGGAAAAAGATAGCCGCCGAGCAGGGAAAGAAAAACGGCGCCCGGCACGGAAAGGGCGGTCAATGCGATGTAGATCAAAATGTAAATGACCGGTGCACCGACAGGATGAGCATCGATCATCTCTTTTAAAGTGGCGTGATAAAGCTTTAGGCAATCGAAAGAGAGATAACGGTAAAGCCCGGAAAAAAAAATCGCGGCCATGCCGACGAGAATAATGGCCAAGGGGATGAACTTTTTCAATCTTTTTTCCTCCTGAAAATCGACAATACCGTTTGCGTCAACCAGAGGTCGGCGGCCTTGCGGATCGCTTGATTGTAGGTTGGATAGGGATGGATGAGCTGTGCGAGCTTACGTAAAGGAATTTTAGCGATCATCGCCAAAGACAGCTCTCCGAGCATTTCTCCGGCCCTGGGGCCGACGATCGTGCATCCGAGAATGTGACTGCTCCATTTCTTCGTGACGATACGCACAAAGCCTTCCGTGCGTCCTGCGGTCAAAGCGCGGTCGACTGCCGTGAATGGCACGTGGTAGACAGCAATGCTGCCGAATTTTTTCGCTTGCTCTTCCGTCATCCCTAGGCTGGCGATCTCAGGATCGGTAAACGTTACGCGGGGAATCGGTTGCTTGTTGATTTTCTTTTTAAAAGGCAATAAGAGGGAGGTGAGGACCGAGCGCGCTTGGTTTTCCGCCCAATGGGTAAAGTAAGGAGTCCCGGTGATATCGCCGACCGCCCAGATGTGTTTTTGATTTGTCCTGCCGTACACATCAACCGGAATCCCTTTTTCCGAATAGTGGACGGCGGCAGCTTCGAGATTCATCCCGTTCACATTGGGCCGTCTTCCAGTGGCGACGAGCAATGCTCTTGCGACGACGAGAGCGCCATTTTCAAGACGAATGTGAAACTGCTCGTTTTGGTAGGACACTTCCAGAACCTTCGCATCCAATTGCAATGAAATGCCCTCTTTTTGGAACTGTTCAGCCAGAAGCGTCTGTGCTGATTCCTCCTCGCGTCCGAGAAGCCGCGCATGAGAGTGAATCAGTGTCACTCGAGATCCGATTCTTTGAAAAGCTTGGGCGAGCTCGCAGCCGATCGGCCCTCCGCCGAGCACGGCCAAACTGATCGGGACCTCTTGCAAATCGAAGACTGTTTCATTGGTCAAATAAGGCGATTTCTCCAGGCCCGCAATCGACGGAATATATGGCGACGAACCTGCGGCGATGACGATCTTTTTTCCGAACACTTCTTGGCCGTCGACAGCGATGATATGGGCGTTTTTGAAAATCGCAGTCCCTGTCAAAGTGGCCACGCCCATTTTTGCAAGTGCTGAAGAGTCTTCATGGGAGCGCACTTCCTCGACGATGCCCCGGACGCGGTCTAGAGAGGGTTTCGCATTGAGAAAGGGAATCGTAAAATCGAGGCCGAACGTTTTATTTTCTTTGAGGATATGGGCGGCCTTTGCAGAAGCAATTAGCGACTTACTAGGAATACAGCCGAAGTTAGTGCAATCGCCACCGTAATTTCCTTTTTCGATGAGCAGGACTTTCTTTCCCGCTTTGGCGGCCCCAATGGCGACCACAAGTCCCGCTGCTCCGGCACCGATCACGATAATCGAATAGCGTCTCATATAATTATTTTGACAGTTGGAGAAGAATAGCGCAAAGTGAAAAATATGAAAAAGATCATCTCTATCTTCCTAGCTCTTCATATTCCGATCTTGGCCTTTTGTCAACTTAATCCCATGGGGGACTGCTTGCCCAAATATCGTTTTGACGGAAAAAAACTGATACTTACCGATAAAGAATGGAAAGAGCGCCTGACGCCAGAACAATACAAAGTGTTGCGGAAGGCTGGCACCGAAAAGGCTTTTGCAAATGAATACAACGCGAATAAAGCAGATGGTATTTACGAATGCGCAGGTTGCTTTCTTCCTCTGTATAGCTCGTCAGCAAAATTCGATTCGGGCACAGGCTGGCCCAGTTTTTGGGAGCCGATCTGCCCAGAAAACGTCACTTATCACGAAGACCACGGTCTATTCACGACGCGCACGGAGGTCATTTGCAGCCGCTGCGAAGGACACATCGGCCATGTCTTCGATGACGGGCCGCCGCCAACGGGCAAGCGTTACTGCATGAATTCCGCGGCATTAAAGTTTGTGCCAAAGTGAAAAAGCTCTTCCTGCTTCTCTTCATTTCATTACTTAGCAATTCCTTCAGCGACGTCGCGATCTTTGCTGGCGGGTGCTTTTGGTGCGTGCAGCACGACTTCGACCAAGTCGATGGCGTCGTCTCGACAACGGCAGGTTACACCGGTGGAACTAAAGCCAACCCGACTTATAAAGAAGTCTCCTCGGGGAACACGGGACACGTCGAAGCCGTGGAGGTCGACTACGATCCGAACAGAGTGAGCTATGAAGAACTCTTAAATTTCTATTTTCACAACATCGATCCCACACGGGACGATGGCCAATTTTGTGATGACGGGAATCAGTATCGCCCTGTGATCTTTTATAGCAACGCCAAGCAGAAAACGCTTGCGGAGCAATATCGACAAAATTTAATCGATTCTAAAAAGTTTCCCGCCGTGCGAGTACAAATTCTCCCCGCACAGACATTTTACCCCGCCGAAGATTACCATCAGGAGTATTACCAAAAAAATCCCATCCGCTACAAATACTACCGCTTCAATTGCGGCCGGGACAAGCGTCTCAAAGAGCTTTGGAGCGCTTCAAACCGTTGAACCTACATTTTCGGGTTCTTGACTCTAATCGGCGCGGTCTTCTAAAGTAAAGCTCTATTCGCAAATAATTCGAATATCGGGATAAACTCATGCGCTATGTGCGCGCATCGTCTTTTATTTTCTGTATCTTGGCCTTTATCACGTTGTGCTCGGCTGGAAAACGCCCTACCTCTTATCATGGCGTCCAGGGGAGTTACGAGGCTACGTCGCTTTCCTCTCCGGGCGCGTTAAAACCGCTGATCATTCTAGATGCCGGGCATGGAGGGTCTGATGAAGGGGCCAAAATCAATACGTTCATGGAAAAGAAGATCGCGCTGACAACGGCCTTTTTGACAAAGAAACATCTCGAAGAGTTGGGCTACCGCGTGATCATGACGCGCAGCCGCGATGTGTTTATGCCCCTTCCAAGGCGCGTATTAGTTGCGAATAAAACTAAGGGCTCCTTATTTGTGAGCTTGCATTTCAATTCATCTCCTAACGATGATGCGAAAGGGATAGAAATTTTTTACTACGATTCCAAAGAGATGTGGCGCTCGAGGGCGTCCAAACGCTTGGCCAATTGTATCCTCTATCGCATTGTCGACCAGACAGATGCGGTGTCGAGGGGCGTCAAGCAAGGCAATTTTCACGTCATCCGAGAGACAGATATGCCGGCCGTCCTTGTCGAAGGCGGTTTTATGACGAACCGCGAGGAACGGGGAAAACTGCGGGACAAGAACTACCTCGACCGTCTGGCTGTGGGAATCGCCCAAGGGATAGATAAGTATATGAAAATGTAAATACGTCCTCGGCGCGAGTTGAACGCGCGACCTGCCGCTTAGGAGGCGACCGCTCTATCCACCTGAGCTACGAGGACAAAACGGAAGCTATTTTAATGCAGCCGGCAATCTAAAAGGAAGGAAAAAATGGCAAAAGCGCAAGCAGACATCGGACTTATCGGACTGGCCGTCATGGGCCAGAACCTCGTGCTCAATATGAACGATCACGGGTTTACCGTCGCCGTTTTCAACCGCACAGTCTCGAAGGTCGATGACTTTCTAGCAGGCCCGGCCAAAAATACTCATGTAGTCGGCGCCCATTCATTGCAGGAATTTTTTCAATTCCTCAAAAAACCGCGCAAAGTCATGTTGATGGTCAAAGCGGGGGCCCCTGTCGATGAATTGATCGCCGAATGTCTTCCCTTTTTGGAAAAAGGCGACATTCTGATTGATGGCGGCAATAGCCATTATCCCGATACCGAGAGGCGGGTGAACGACTTGAAGGCAAAAGGGATCTTATTTATCGGAACGGGCGTCTCCGGGGGGGAAGAAGGGGCAAGGCATGGGCCCTCCATCATGCCGGGAGGCAACCCGGACGCCTGGAATGCCGTGAAACCGATCCTCCAAGGCATTTCCGCAAAGGCAAAAGAAGACGGCCTCCCTTGCTGCGAGTGGGTGGGTGACGGGGGCGCCGGCCATTATGTGAAGATGGTCCACAATGGCATCGAATACGGAGACATGCAGTTGATTTCCGAAGCTTATTTTTTACTCAAGCATGTTCTTGGATGTTCGATCGATGAGATGCATACGATCTTCAATGCCTGGGATAATGGCCCCCTCAACAGCTTTTTAATTGAGATCACCGCGCAGATTTTCACGCACCGCGATACCGACGGCAAGCCTCTGCTCGACAAAATTCTCGACGTCGCCGGACAAAAGGGGACAGGGAAATGGACAGGCATCAGCGCGCTCGACCTCGGAATCCCTGTGACGTTGATCGCAGAAGCAGTTTTTGCCCGCTGTCTCTCCGCATTGAAAGATGAGAGGTTGCAAGCTGAAAAACTTTATCCTTCTCCAGCAGTGAAATTCAACGGTGACAAAAAGACGTTCATCGAAGATATTTCTCAGGCGCTTTACGCCTCAAAAATCATCAGCTACGCCCAAGGCTTCATGCTCATGCGCGCCGCCGCTAATGAAATGAAATGGAAGCTCAATTACGGCTCGATCGCCTTGATCTGGCGCGCTGGATGCATCATCCGAAGCCGTTTTTTGAACGACATCAAGAAAGCCTATGATCGAAAACAAGACCTCCCCAATCTTTTATTCGACGAGTTCTTCTGCAATGAAATTAAGAAAGCGGAGTCTTCATGGCGTCGTGTTGTCGCCAAGGCCGCTGAACATGGTGTTCCTATCCCTTGCTTCAGCACGAGCTTGGCCTTCTTCGATGGATACCGCACTGGGCAGCTCTCGGCGAATTTAATCCAGGCGCAAAGAGACTTTTTTGGAGCGCATACCTACGAGCGCGTCGATCAGCCACGCGGCAAATTCTTCCATACCGATTGGTCGGGAACAGGCGGCAAAGTGACTTCCGGATCTTATAACGTGTGAACATATGCCTATCGTACACATTCCTGCAGATTCGCGCGGCCAGACGTCGCTCGAGTGGCTAAACTCGCACCATAGCTTCAGTTTTGGCGGCTACTACAATCCTAACAAAATGGGTTTCGGCGAGCTGCGAGTCCTCAACGATGATACTGTCGCTCCGGGAAAAGGCTTTGGCATGCACTTTCACGACAACATGGAAATCGTCACAATTGTCTTGAAAGGAAGCCTTGAGCACAAAGACAGCACCGGAGGCGAAGGTGTCCTCAAAACCGGCCAAATGCAGCGCATGACTGCTGGAAAAGGAATCCAGCATTCGGAATTCAACCCCTCCAAATCAGAATCTGTGCATTTCTTGCAGATCTGGGTGATCCCCGAAATTCAAGATCTCGAACCCGAATACGAGCAGAAAGATTACGCCTCGCTCCTCAAACCTGGACAGCTCACATTGCTCGTTTCCCCCCAAAAACAAGACAATGCATTATTCATCCACCAAAATGTCCGCTTCTCCCTGGCCCGCACTGAGAAAGGGAAGTCGTTAAATTATACCCTCTCTTCAAAATCAAGTGGAGTCTACATCTTTTTAATCGAAGGCGAAGCGCGCATCGCTGACGAGGTTTTAAGGCCGGGCGATGCCGCGGAAGTGACAAAGGAAAAACAGTTCAGCATTACAACGACTCAAGTGTCACTTGTTTTATTCATCGAAACCGTTTAAACTCTTCGCCAATTAAATAGGATTTAGAGTATGAGCGTGCATTTGAATAGCATTTCAACCCAGACTATAACAACCTCCACAACCCAACAGCCGCCTGTTGCAAGCCAGAAGCTAGGAAAATCCATTTCTTATGCCGAAACAACGAAAATTTTTGTTGATGACACAGTTAGAAAAAAACTTAAGGAATACGGAGAATCAACAATAAGAATGTGGACCGATAAAGCGATCGATGAAAAAACAAAGTCCTTTTCTGTCCGCGACGCAAGAATGATTAATCAGGAAGCTGGAGTGCAAGTCTTCGATCTCAGCGCAGAAAATATCAAAATCGAGAAGTTTACCATTGATTCTGCCATACGTGAGCGGCTAGAAAACCTACGGGACCTAGCAAATGCGTCTAAAGCATTAGGGTTCTCATCCACATCACTCAGTCAAATTAAAAGAGGTAGGGTCCTCAAAATTTGGAAAAAAGATGCCGATGCATATAATGGTTTTTTTAAGATAAACCTATTTGATTCGCAAAGAATTTTTCAACTAGCCATGGATGAACCTATCAAAAAAGAAAAGAGCTTGGCAAAGAAAACTTGGATTACCCTTGAAGGCAAGCATCGAAACAAGCTCAAAAAATTACCGAATAGAGAACAACTAAAGAGATTTGTTGGAAGAAAATTATTAAATGCAATGGGTCCAAGTCAGGTTGCGATATCAGTAAAAGATGCCGTGCTTATCCATAAAATTTCAGGAAAAGTAATTTTCGCCTTTAATAAAGAAGCCGTACAAAAATTTCCAATTCTTCCTACTCATATAGATGAATTGGGGCTTATAGTTAAAAAATTGAAAGAAGAGAGAAGCCGGATTGTTGAGGAAGTTATGGACAAATACACTCGTTATAAATCCCGGCATCAAATGTGCCTAACTGTAAAAATAGCAGATGAAATAAATGCCTTAGTAGGAAAAAAGGTGTTTGATTACCAATCTATTTTGGACCAAGCTGTCCAAGAAGCAACAGACGAAGTTCAGGAAATGCAACTTGCTCCTCCCACAAAAAAACGTTCAAGGCGCGATTCAACTGTGTCTACGGAGGGGCGGCAGTCAAAAAAACAGCGAATCGGCGGAGGAATTGACCAACCGGTGGCCGCCACAGTTCTGGACGACCCCCACTCGGCACCTCTAGATTTCCAACAATCCCTGACTGCTCCTCAAGGACCTGAGAAAATTGCAATTAAGCCAAGCTTTAAATTGAGCTTTATACTCAATTAAAAACGCTTCATAGCTTCTAAGTAAACGATAGATGTTTCAGAACACGCCCCCTTTTTCAGGCATCAACACACAGCTGTCGAGGAGAGCGATCGTCGGACGAGAAGAGAACTCAGAAAAACGATTGCGGACTCAGCATTACAACTACTCAAGTGTCACTTGTTTTATTCATCGAAACCGTTTAAACTCTTCGCCAATTAAATAGGATTTAGAGTATGAGCATGCGTTTGAATAATGTTTCCACCCAGGCTATATCAACCTCCCCAGCAACCCAACAACCATCTGCGGCAAGCCAGAAGCTAGGAAGATCCATTTCTTATGCCGAAACAACGAAAATTTTTGTTGATGACGCAGTTAGAAAAAAACTTAAGGACTTCGGAGAATCAACAATAAGAATGTGGACCGATAAAGGGATCACTTCTGAATCAAGTTCCTTTTCTGTCCGCGACGCAAGAATGATTAATCAGGAAGCTGGAGTGCAAGTCTTCGATCTCAGCGCAGAAAATATCAAAATCGAGAAGTTTACCATTGATTCTGCCATACGTGAGCAGCTAGAAAACCTACCGGACCTAGCAAAGGCGTCTAAAGCATTACGGTTCTCATCGTCATCACTCAGTCAAATTAAAACAGGTAAGATCTTCAGTATTCGGAAGGAACAAGCCGATGCATATAATCGTTATTTTAATAGAAACCTATTCGATTCGCAAAGAATTTTTCAAAGTGCCTTGGAAGAACCTATCAAAAAAGAAAAGAACTTGGCAAAGAGCACTTGGATTACCATTAGTCTCGAGCATCGAGAGGAGCTCAAGCATTTACCGAATAAAAAACAACTAAATAGATGGGTTAAAAATGCGCTTTCAGAAATAATTCGTCAAAGCAAGATCGCCATATCAGTAAAAGATGCTGTGCATATCCATAAAATTTCAGGAAAAATAATTTTCGCCTTTAATAAGGAAGCCATAGCAAAATTTCCAATTCTTCCTGCTCATATAGATGAATTGGAGATTTTAACAAAAAAATTGAAAGAAGAGAAAAACGAAATTGCTGGTGAAGTTAGCGACATATACCATCGTTCTAAATCCCGGAATCTAAAGTACCTAACTATAAAATTAGCAGAAGACATAAATGCCTTAGCAGGAAAAAAGGTGTTTGATTACGAATCTATTTTGGACCAAGCTGTACAACAAGCAACAGACGAAGAGCCGGACATACAACTTGCTCCTCCCACAAAAAAACGTTCAAGGCGCGATTCAACTGTGTCTACGACGAGGCGGCAGTCAAAAAAACAGCGAATCGGCGGAGGAACTGACCAACCCGTGGCCGCCATCGTTCTGGACGACTCCCAATCCTCCCTTCCGGCCCCATCGGCACCCCTTGATTTCCAAGATTCCCTGACTGCTCCTCAGGGACCTGAGAAAATTGCAATTAAGCCAAGCTTTAGGGTGAACTTTATACTCAATTAAAAACGCCTCCTAGTCTCTAAGTAGTTGATCTTAACCGTTTTAATTAATTTTATGATGTTTATTGACAATATATTTATATTAATTGTATAATTACGATAAACAAAAATGCTATTGTTATGAAAAAGGTAAATTATCCACATTTAGATTTTTCTTCCGGCTGTGCGGCGCACATCCGTGAACTTTGCATTTCCTTTCTTATTCTTGTGGCCTAAGCCACAATATAAATTATTTATCCCATCACATTCGATTTTTTTAAATTAAACAAAACACGGTGTTTTGTTTTGAGATTTTTTAAACATTAAAAGGAGATTTTTATGAAAACATTTTATTTTCTGCTTTCAGCAATCCGCAACGCATTTGAAAAACCACAAAAGCGGAGGCGCCCATGTGTACCTTTTTGAGGTCAGCAGTAAGACATTGTTGCTCGCATACTCATCGAAGATGGGCCCATCGGGCTCCAGATCGAATCTACTTGAGAGAAGGGATGGAAAAAAATTCCCATTTCAAGAACCAAATCGGGGGGGTAGCGGCAACCATGGAGAAGTTTCCCAAACTCATTTCCAATTATCTTAAGGTTGCTGCCGCCGCTACAGTCAACGGAAAAACACCCCTTGTCCATGCGCAAATGGCCCATTGGTCGACGGGGCGTTTTTTTACAAATGACCTCAATCGATCATTCCAGAAAAAATATCCCTTTTTCAGCTATTTGCGCCCTGTTTGGGAGAAGGACTTTCAAGTCGATCGGGAAGTGATCGAGGATAAAATCGAAGCTTTTTGCCAAAAAAATGGAGCGCAGGCTTGGACTCCGGGGAGCTGGGGTTTCATGCCTTCGCGTTGTGATATCGACCCGGATATCCGCAAATATCTGGTTTCGACAAATTATGCGCTTCTTGGCAATGTTGCGCAGGGAGAATCGGCTTATTACTTTGCCTTCAATCCCATCCGGATCGAACAAAAGAACAATACTTGGGCGATCGTTGAAGAGGTCGTTAGACGCTCGTTGCAAATGCGGGGAGTGCATGGCGATGTCGCCAATGAATTGATGGCTGTTTTCGAAAAGTATTCCAACTTGAATGTGGAGAACCTTTTCGTCATTGCCGTGCCACGTGAAAAGCTGGCTCACTTTGCCTATGACTCTAAATCTTTTGGCATCCCAACTAAGGAAAAAATCGATGAAGTGGTCACAAACCCTATGGCCTACTCCTCTCGATTGAGCGGAGAAGAAGGAGGCCTCCAAGCGCGTCTTATGATCCACAAAGACGCGATGACTCCCGCATCTGGCATCGATGTGGTTTGTGTGAATGAAGACGAAGAAGTGGAGCGCTACTGTCAGGGAATCGAGATGACTCCTCCCGAAGATGTTTCAGAATACGCCCCCTTTTTCAAGCATCAACACACTGCTGCAGAGGAGAGCGATCGTCGGACGAGAAGAGAACTCAGAAAAACGATTGCGGACATTGCAGAATACATCGTACAAAAACCCGGTTCTTAAACCGGGTTTTTTCTAAAAATACGCTTTCTTTTAATTTTGAAAAGCATCAATATTTTTCAAAAAAACAGAGAGGGATTATGAGCCTAAGTAATATTGTTAATGCCCAAAACAATTCATTGAATTTTGATTTCGCCGCGACTTTTGCAAGTATTCCACCGCCGACACCAGAGTTCCAGCTTGATGCGATCGTCGTTGAAACGCTTGATGAACCAGAGAAAGATGAGTCGATTTCTTACGCAGAGCTGACTAAGGTACGTATCGATCAGGCAACTCTGCAAGCGGCCCGTCCATTCTTTGAAAAGAGATTCAACCCAAAGCTAAAGTCCATTTCTGTCCGGGATGCTAGGCTTATCAACTCGAAAGCTAAAACAGAAATCATTTCATTAAATGCAGAAAGGATCGAGTGGGTTCCCGTTGACCAGTTCATTCGACAGCGGCTAGAGCAGATAGAGACGAAGATCCGCACAAAAGCCTGCGAGCAATTAGAGTTTCCAGAAGGCTTTTTCTGGCAGATTATTTCCGGGAGAACTCAAATCATTTTGAAAGAGCGGGCTGTAAAATGTAATGAATACTTTAATATAACTCTAGAAGATAACTCAGAACAATTTGATTTGGAACGTATCTTTCGATTGGCACTTAAAGAATCACTTCCAACAGAACCAGCAAAAAAATTGTGTGAGAGAATTTGGATTAAATATGAGAATAAATATCGAGATCAGTTGAAAAAATTACGGAAAACGGTAAATGATCCACGTTTTAACGAAGTAAAAAAAATTCGAACTGACAGAAAACACATAAAATTAAAAGATGTTGTCATTCTCCATAAATTCTCTGCAGATGCTGTGTTTGACCTTACCAAAGAATCCGTAGCACTTTTTCCTGTGTTGCCGGAACATATAGAAAAATTACAATCTTTAACAAGTAAAGCACCGAACGAAAAGATGCGGAGTAAAATTTATCGCTTAATTGATGGTACCATTAAGAATATCGAATATAGCACGGCGGAAACACTTAATTCCAGCTTAGGGGAAACAGTATTTGATGTTGAAGTTATTTTAAACCAGGGCATCCAGGAAGCGGAAAAGGAATTTCTAGCTCTTTCCAAAAAACGCACGTCACCATCAGAAGCTCCTTCGGAACCAAGCGCAAAGAGGCAGCGAATAGGAGAGCATGCCTACAGCGCCCACGTTCCCACATCTACCAAAGACAAGGCGGCGCCTTTTATAGAAAAGGTGAATGAACCCCTGTAATCGCCCATAGCATTATGGGGTAGTGATTCCCCGGCCTTAGAGCCTGTCTGCGAAATTGGTTTCTGTCGATTTTTGCCTTCTTTCTGCTTTTCCCAGAGTTTACGCTTGCGCGTGATGTCGCCGCCGTAGCATTCCTCGGACGAGAAGAGAACTCAGAAAAACGATTGCGGAGATAGCAGAATACATCGTACAAAAACCCGGTTCTTAAACCGGGTTTTTTCTAAAAATACGCTTTCTTTTAATTTTGAAAAGCATCAATATTTTTCAAAAAAACAGAGAGGGATTATGAGTCTTAGTAAAATCGTTAATGCCCAACCTTGTTCATTGAAATTTGACTTTTCCGAGGCTTTTACAAGTTTTCCACCACTGCAACCAACGGCAGCAGAGCCCCAGCTTGATGCGATCGTCGTTAAAACGCTTGACGAAACAGAGAAAGATGAGTCGATTTCTTACGCAGAGCTGACTAAGGTACGTATCGATCAGCCAACTCGGAAGGCAGCCCGTGCATTCTTTAAAATTAGACCCGGTGAAAAGAAAAAGTCCATTTCTGTCCGGGATGCCAGGCTAATCAACTCGAAAGCTGAAACAGAAATCATTTCATTAAGTGCAGAAAGGGTGGAGAGGGTTCCCGTTGACCGGTTCATTCTAGGGCGGTTAAAGCAGATAGATGGGAAGATCCTCGCAAAAGCTTGCGCGGAATTAGGGTTTGCAGAAGGCTTTCTCAGTGAAATTATATCAGGAAGAACTAAAACCATTTTGAAAGAGCGGGCTGTAAAATGTAATGATTTCTTTAAGGAAATTCTAAAGAATAACTCCGAACAATTTGATTTGGAACGTATCTTTAAATTGGCTCTTAAAGAACCACTTCCAACAAAACCAGCAAAAAAATTATGTGAGAGAATTTTGATTAAATATGAGGATAAACATCGAGAGCAGGTGAAAAAATTGCGGAAAACGGTAAATGATCCACGTTTTAACGAAATAAAAAAAATTCGAGATATCAGAAAAAATATAAAATTAAAAGAAGTTGTCATTATCCATAAATTCTCTGCAGAAGTTGTTTTTGACCTTACCAAAGAATCCGTAGCTTTTTTTCCTGTGTTGCCGGAACATATAGAAAAATTACAATCTTTACGCAGTGCAACATCGGACCGAGCGATTCTGAATAAAATCTCTAACTTAATTAATGGTCACACTAAGGATATCGGATATAGTACGGTGAAAAAACTCAATACCAGCTTAGGGGAAATAGTATTTGATGTTGAAGTTATTTTAACCCGGGGCACCCGGGAAGCGGAAGAGGAATTTCTATCTCTTTCCAAAAAACGCCCGTCACCAGCAGAAGCTCCTTCGGAACCAAGTGCAAAGAGGCAGCGAATAGGGGATCACGCCTACAGCGCCCACGTTCCCACAGCTGCCAACAAAGCGGTGCCTTTTATAGAAAAGATGGAGGAATATGGGGTAGTTATTCCCCGGCCTTGAGCACTTCCATGAAGGCGGATTGCGGAATATTGACTTTGCCGATCTCTTTCATTCGCTTTTTGCCTTCTTTCTGCTTTTCCCAGAGTTTACGCTTGCGCGTGATGTCGCCGCCGTAGCATTTTGCGGTGACATTCTTTGTGATGGCGCGGATTGTCTCGCGGGCGATCACCTTTCCTCCGATGGCGGCTTGGACGGGAACTTTGAACTGCTGCATCGGGATTACCTCGACGAGCTTTTCGCAGATGGCGCGTCCCTTCGACTCCGCTTTTGTGCGGTGGACAAGGCAGGAAAAGGCGTCGACAGGCTCTTCATTGACGCGGATCTCGAGCTTGACGATATCGCCGATTTCGTATTTGTCGAACTCGTAGTCGAAAGACCCGTAGCCGCGCGTGACCGATTTTAATTTGTCGTTGAAGTCGGTGATGATCTCGTTAAGCGGAAGGCGGTAGGTGAGGAGCAGGCGCTTGGCGTCCATCGTCTCCGTTTTTGTGAGTTCGCCGCGCTTCTCCATGCCTAGGCTCATGATGGCGCCCAAATACTCGGCAGGGGCCATGATGTGGCTCTTGACCCAAGGCTCTTCGATGTACTCGATGAATGTCGGATCAGGGTAATGAGCGACGTTGTCGATATTAATCTGTTTTCCGTCGGTGAATGCAATCTTATAGACCACGCTGGGGGCTGTCGTGATGATGTCGAGGTTGAACTCTCGTTGCAGACGCTCGAAAACAATTTCCAAATGCAGCAGCCCTAAAAAGCCGCAGCGGAAGCCAAATCCAAGCGCCATGCTACTCTCCTGTTCCACATGGAGCGCTGAATCGTTTAGCTGCAATTTGACGAGCGCATCGCGCAGCATTTCAAAATCCGAGGAATCGACAGGGTAGATCCCTGCGTAGACCACAGGGGAGATGTTGCGAAATCCTGGAAGGGGTTCCGAGGCAGGCTTTTTAGCGGACGTGATCGTATCGCCGATTTTGACGTCTGCCGTGATTTTAATATTCGCGAGGATGTAGCCTACCTCACCTGGGCGCAACACATCGACCGGTTTTTCAGTGGGAGAAAAGACGCCGACCTCGAGCACCTCGAAATTTTTTCCCGTCGTCATCATTTGGATGATCGTTTTTTTGCTGATCTCTCCGCTTATCATCCGAACGTAGACCATGACGCCGCGATAAGGATCGTAATGGGAATCAAAAACAAGAGCGCGGATCACGTCATCCTGGGGCGGCTTCGGCGGAGGAACTGTGAACAAAATCTGCTCTAGGATCTCTTTGATGCCGATGCCCGTCTTCGCCGAACACAGGATTGTGTTCGAAGTATCGAGCCCAATGACATCTTCGATCTGCTGTTTGACCGATTCGACGTCAGCGGCAGGAAGATCGATCTTATTGATCACAGGCATGATTTCCAGCCCGCGCTCAACAGCGAGGTGGACGTTGGCCAAGCTTTGCGCTTGCACGCCTTGTACGGCGTCGACGACGAGCAGGGCCCCTTCGCACGCCGCAAGAGATCTAGACACTTCATAAGTGAAGTCGACATGGCCTGGGGTATCGATGAAATTGATTTGATATGTGTGGCCATCGTCGGCTTCATAATACATCGTCACGGGGTGTGCTTTGATCGTGATGCCGCGCTCGCGCTCTAAATCCATCGCGTCGAGCACCTGCTCCTGCATCTCGCGTTGAGGAATTGTCTTTGTCAATTCCAAAAGGCGGTCGGCAATGGTCGATTTGCCATGATCGATGTGCGCGATGATGGAAAAGTTTCTAATGAAGCGTTGATCGTATTTGAACATTTAAACCAGAAGATGTTTGCAAAGATTCCACTATAGAGCGTTTTTGCGTTGTTTACAAGAGGTCGCGCTCTGTAATTTATTTTTTAAATAAACAGTAAATACCATCGCGCATTATACTCTTTGCAAAAAAAGGTAAACGATGACAACGACCATCACTTCCTCGAACCCAATTCAAAACTGCCTGAACGACATTCAGCACAGGCTATACACCTTCCAACAAAATCTCTGCACTATCGACAACAAAGTTTACGCCTTTTTGATCTTAGGACGGGTCCTTCAAGCGGCGGCCCTTGCCTCTGTCATCGCTGCAATTGCATTTAGCTTCACGGTAGGCCCCGTGGTCCTTCTCGCGACGATTCCGGCGATAGCCCTCGGTCTTTTAGGCACCTATACCGCCGGAAATCCCGAAGAGATCAACAATATGCTGCAAATGGCGCGCCCATTTGTTCCCGGACAGCCCGTAGGGTTGGTGAACGGAGGGAGCGATTGCTGGCTGAACTCGAGCCTGCAGCTCATGGCCAATTCTCCCGCTTATCACCAAAGAATGCGGCAAATCCCACAGCTGGCCGACTTTCTCGACTCCTATCAAGCAAACTGCACGAACTATCAGAAAGTGGCCAAAAATATCGACATCCATGCGATCCGCCAATTTTTGAGCAGAGAAACAGGCGGGCAGATTCGAGATGGCTATGATCAAGAAGACTCCGCCCAATTTTTCGAGTACCTTTTCCAAGGCCCGAATGCGGTCCATCAATTGGATCAGCAGATCAATGGGCGACCGCCGAGGCCCCGTCCGGAGGCTTTGCTCCAAATCGACCTCGGCGAGAGTCCGCGCCCAAGCTTCCAACAATTATTTAATTCTTATTTTGATCAAACGACGGACCTTGGGGAGCGCTCGCAACTGCATTTCCAACGCCCGCCCAATGACCTTCTTGTGCATGCCAAACGCTTCTACTTCCAGATGAATCCGGACGGGACGCTCTACAGAGATGCGAACGGCAGGGCTCAAGAAAGAAAGGTCACCGACCCCGTCGACGTTCCTGAAAAGCTTTCTTTGCCTAACCGGTTTGTCCGCACTGGTGAAGCTTCCGAATACACTTGCGACGGTTTTTCCGTCCATAGTGGCTCAAGCGGCGACGGCGGCCACTACACCTGCTACGTCAAACGCCAGAACACTTGGTGGTATTGCTCTGACACAAACGTCTTCGAAGTGAGCAGCCGCCAAGCTCAAAACGCAATGAAACACGGCTACATCTTCCACTACGCCAAATCCAGCCCTTAGAAGAAGAATTTTTAGTTTTTTTAGTCGAATCTGGAATAGGTCGTCAATAGACATGTCGGGTTCCATGCGCTTCGCCATGTCCCCAGCGACCCCCCTTGAGACTCACCTCGCTTCGCCAAATTGCGTGCTCGAAGCCGAGGCGTGTCGAACACAGCCTCGCAACCGCCCTAACGGGCTGCTTCTGCGCTGCGATTTTGCTTTGCGATCTGAGTCCGCGGGCTGCTCGCGCGCTCACCTCCCGCCCTGGCTTCGCCTTTACGGGCGGGGCCCTTCTCGCGTCAGCTCGCAGGATTAGTTTTTTTCGGAAACAAGAACCTCGAGTTTGATTCTTTGACCCAAAAATATAGCGATGAGTGGCTTTGATGAATAAATTGGTCCTGCGAGCTGACGCGAGAAGGGCCCCGCCAATGAGACGCAGTCCGGCGGGGAGCGAGCGCTCGAGCAGCCGATGGACTCAGATTGCAAAGCAAAATTGCAGCGCAGGAGAGCCCGCAAGGGCGAGGAGGGCTGTACTGTGTACGCCCTCCCGACAAGCACGCGATTTGGGCAAAGCAAGATGAGTCTCAAGAGGGGTCGCTGGGGACATGGCGAAGCGCATGGAACCCGACATGTCTATTGCGGGCACATTCCAGAGTTAACTGAAAAAAGTAGATTTTTGCCTATTTTATTAATGAAAAAAGCCCGTTCGAAAGAACGGGCTTTTTTGCTTCACGAAAGCTAATTGGTGATTAGCTTGTTGTGGCTTCTTGTTGGGCTTGTCCTTTGACGAGTTCAGCTTCTGCTGCGGCTTTAGCTTGCTCTTCTTTCTCGGCGTTGAGTTTGGCGAACTTCTTGCTGAGAGAGTTAGCAGAGTAAATCCATGCAAAGATGATGAGGAACAAGATTCCTGCGACGTACGGAGTGATCGCTCCGAGAGAACCGCAAGCGATGATCAAGCCTTGCTGGACTAAAGCACCGCCGGATTTTCCAAGGCGGGCCCCAACAACGTCGATCGCCGCTTTTCCTTTGACTTTGGATTCTTGGTCAAGGGGAATGTAGGCCATCTCTTTTGTCGGATCGAACAGAGAGTACTTGGAAGACTTGCTCATCACGTTCTGCGCTGTACCGAAAACAACAGCCAGCATGAGCGGCGTTGTTCCGAGCATAGCGATGAACGCTGTTAAATAATCTCTGAAAATGACGAAGGAGAAGAAGCCGACGCCGGTGATCAAAAGGACAACTGGTGTAATCAAAGCGCCTGTCTTCCAGCCGAAGCGGCGGATGACGTTTCCTCCGACGAACAGCATCATCAAGATGGTCGCTGTGCCGGTGATCGTTGAGAAATAACCCATGAAGGTCTGGTAGTCGTTAGGGTTTGGATATTGCAGCTTGAGCTGGCCTTTCCAAGTCACTTCGACGAGGTTGATCGCAACTCCGTAGCCGATCACAACGATAGCTAGGCAAAGGATATACTTGGAACGCGCCAGGTAGGCAAAGCTGTCTTTGAGAGACATTTTTGGTTTATCTTTCTTGGCGCGCTGCATTTCGGCAGGGTTGTAGAACTTCGTGTCGGTTAAAACGTTTTTATTGATCCACCAATAGACTCCCATGATGATCAAGCCAGACAGGAAGACCATAGCGACCATCCAGTTCAGCGTAATGCCCCAGGCGTCGACGCCGGCAGGGAGCTTGCTGCGGATATTGGAGAAGTAAATGATCGCAGGCCCGGAAAAGAGCATAGCGACGTTGGCGCCCAAGCCGAATAGAGCGTAGAAACGTTTGGATTCGTTAATTTTGGTCGTGTCGTTGGCAAATCCCCAGAAGAGAAGGGAGATGGCGACGCTTCCCCAGAGCTCGGACATGACATAGAACAGGGCGTATGTCCAGTTTCTGAAGAGGGCGACCAATCCTTTAAATCCTTCAGGAAGAAACGCCTGAAGCTTGTCAGCGGCATCCGTAGGATGGAGGAGGTCGCGGTTTGGATACATGAGAAGGGTGAAGATTGCAAAATACGCGATGAAGAAAGCGATCGTCGAGTAAAACAACTTTTGTTTACTGAAAATGTTGCTCAATTTGGAATAGACGACCATGAAGATGATCGCGATCGGCAATACCCCCCATACTTTCAAAAAGGGAATCGCTTCAGCGCCGGAGCCCGGAGCGGTGACGATCAAAGCGTCTTTTGTGTCTCGTAAAATCGTGTAGTTGAAATTAATGAAGAAGAAAAGGAAAAACATCGGCAAGAGCTTTTTAAGCTCAAAATTATGGACAGGCCAGAAAAACGACCTCCACTTACCGAATTCAGCTTTCTTGGTTTCAGACATTTTTTGTTCCTCTAGACATATTTGAAAATGGTGCAATGGCTTTTCTGGCAATTGTTCGCTTGTTCGTGCAGCTTCGATCAAGATGACAAAACAGGCGAACAGTTACTTGCATTAGAAAAGCCTTATTTTTTGAGACCAGTATTACTTAACCTCAAGCTAAGGAATTTTAACTGATTTTAGTTTAATTTCAAGGGAAATCATCTGGTGATTTCTGGAGCTATGCTGAAAATAAATTTTTTATTCACTTGAAGAAAGCCGCTTTTGCCCTAATTGGCGTTCAAAAGCGGCTAGGAGGACAACTATTTATTGCCGGAAAGGGCAGAAATCATTTCGTTTATCGAAGCAGTGGAGAGCTGCTGTTGGGAATTCAAAGATTCGACATAACCGTTCCAAAGCTCGGGCTCGACTCGGCCGTGGCGAATGGAGGAAATGAGCTCTCTTTTACATGTGGCAAGAGATTTTTTTGGGGCAAGGATAGAAACCATCTCCTTATCGCCGGCAAGACGAGCGATGTTGAGCATTCTTTCCAGCTGATTGCGTGTGAACGTCACTTGGTCGCGGCGTTTGCGAGACCCGCGGGCCGCTCTTTGTTTTGGAGCGACAACGGAGGGCTTTTCCATGTTGATAATGAATTTTTCTATTAACGAACCTAATTCGGAAGGTTGTCTATTTTTCATTTTACGCAAAGTAAAATGATGCATATATCCTCCGGTTGTCATCGGGAGATATTTGCAAAGATCGTTTTCTTTCCGTCCATTGACTTTTTTGATTGCCTTGGCAATTACTTCTTCAATTTCGCGCAGATTTTTTGTTTTGGTTTCCATTGTATCCTCACGTGGGTTCATTGTATTTCCTTTTTTTGAACAGGTCTCTTAATAACTATTGGGGCTTTTCTCGTATTTGCGCTTAAAAAGCCCTTTTTTCATTAATGTTGTTCAGTTGATTTATCTTATCCCGATTTTATTTGCAATCTTCTTTGTTCGAAATTTCCATAATTTTTCTGTTTCACGAGGGAATAATACTTAAATCTCAGTATAATGTTATGCAGATTGAAAATAATATTTCTTTGATTGTAAAATTTGTTTACCGTTTTTTCAATCATTTTTTGTTGGTCGTAGCCAAAAAAAACATTTCAATTTATTGTCGCTCATTTCTAAAATCACAACTTGTTAAAAAAAAACGCATGCCTATTGTGAGAGAGCACAATTTATCTCGAGTCCGCCATATTGTGGCCATTGCCGCCGGAAAAGGCGGGGTGGGAAAGTCTACCCTCGCTTTGAACGCGGCCCTTTATTTTCAAAAGAAAGGATGCAAAGTAGGGTTGATGGATGCTGATCTTTACGGTCCATCGCTTCAAAAAATGCTTCCCGAGGAGTTGTCTCCAGCGCAGCACGCCGAAATCAAGGAAAGAATTGTTCCAGCTCAGGCCCGAGGAATCAAGTTGATCTCGATGGCCTACTTTCTTAATCCCGATCATCCCACCAGCGTCCGCGCACCTATTGCCAATGGGGTGATTAAACAATTTATTCACCTCGTCGATTGGGGAGAACTCGATTTTCTTATCATCGATTTTCCTCCGGGTACTGGCGACATCCAACTGACTTTGGTTCAAGAAGCTATGCTTTCGGGCGCTGTGATTGTGACAACCCCGCAGGAAATCGCCCTTCTGGATGTTTCCAAGAGCGTCGCCATGTTTCATCAAATGCAAGTTCCTCTGGTCGGCGTCGTCGAGAATATGAGCGGTTTTATGGCCGGGGGTAAAACCTATTTTCCATTTGGCGAGGGCGGCGGCGAGCGTTTTGCCAACGAGAATGCTCTTTTTTTCCTGGGTGCAATTCCTATCGAAACTCGCATTTCCGAATGCTGCGATAATGGTAAATCTCTTTTTGATGAAACGGCAGGGTCGCCCGGGGCCCTCGCGATTGCTTCTATTTGCGAAAAAATTCAAGAGCAATTGGAATCTTTTGAAAAGCTAACGAAAAATTCTTTTGATGTTAAATCTATCTCAAAAATAGACCAACATCGATTTACTATTGAGTGGTCAGATGGTAGAATATCCGACTATCGGTTGAGCGATGTCCAAAGGCTTTGTCCCTGCGCCAGGTGCCGCGGGAAAAATGAGGGCGAATGCGCCGCCTATGAGGATGTAGAAGCGGTTCAGATCTCCAAGATAGGAGGTTATGCACTGCAAATTATTTTTACCAAAGGCTGCTCGAAAGGGATTTACCCTTTCCAGCTCCTAAGACAACTGTAAAAACAAATGATCAAAGTATTCGCTGTTATTCTTTGTTTCGCGGCTCTCTTGCTAGGAGGATGCTCTTCCAACCTTTCCGAGGTTGAAGCTTGGGCCGCGCAAAACGGCAAGCTCAAAGTTTTATCGACGACGGCGATGATCGATGACCTAGTCGGCCAGATCGGAAGAGACAGGATCGACCATATCGCTTTGATCACAGGCGAGATCGACCCTCATAGCTACGAGCTTGTTAAGGGCGATGATGAAAAACTCAATCTCGCCGCCCTGATTTTTTACAATGGGCTGGGACTTGAACACGGGGCCAGCTTGCGCTATCAGCTTGAGCATCATCGCAATGCGATTGGCCTCGGCGATAAGTTGCTCGAAACGGCGCCCGATTTAATCTTATACGATGGCCGCGAAATCGACCCGCACATCTGGATGGACATCTCTTTATGGAGCCGGCTGATTGAGCCGATTGTCGACGCGCTTTCCCAAGCGGACCCGGAGGGAAGAGAATTCTACCAGGCAAATGGAAATACTCTGCAAAAAATCATGCGGCAAGCGCACCAAAATATTTACAGCCAGCTTCAACAAATCCCTTCCAGCAAGCGGTTGCTCGTGACCAGCCACGACGCCTTCAATTATTTTACGCGGGCTTATCTCGCCTCTCCCGATGAGACGGGGCAAAAGCAATGGCAGAGGCGCTGTGAGGCTCCGGAAGGGCTTGCTCCCGACGGGCAGCTCAGCGCCTCCGACATCCAAGAGATTATCCAACATCTCGTCGAATATCGAGTTGAAGTGGTCTTCCCGGAATCGAACGTCAGCCGTGATTCGCTGAAAAAAATCGTCCATGCCTGTCGCCAAAAAGGGCTGGAGGTCAAAATCGCCGAGCATGCCCTTTATGGCGATGCGATGGGACCCAAAGAAAGCGATGCCGGAACGTATTTGCAGATGATTGAGCACGACGCGAACATTTTGACCGAGGCCTGGAAGTAATGCCTGCAATTAAGATCGAGCAGCTCTCTGTGAACTATGATAAGACTCCTGTGCTTTGGGATATCAATTGTGAAATCCCTGAAGGAGTGCTAGCTGGGATCATCGGGCCGAATGGGGCGGGAAAGAGCACTTTGTTAAAATCTTTGCTCGGACTGACAGAGCCGCTGTCCGGACGGATCGAATTCTTCGGTCAGCCTTACAAAAAAGTGCGGCAGCGGATCGCTTATGTCCCTCAACGCTCCTCGGTTGATTGGGATTTTCCGATTACGGCGTTTGAGGTTGTCTTGATGGGCCGCTACGGTAAGTTGGGGCTGCTCAAGTGGCCGAGATCCGCAGATAAAGAGGCGGCACGGCGTGCTTTGGATTTAGTTGGAATGCTCCCGTTTGCTGATAGGCAGATCAGCCAGCTTTCGGGGGGCCAGCAGCAGCGTTTGTTCATTGCGCGCGCGCTCTTGCAAGACGCAGACATCTACTTGATGGACGAGCCATTTGCTGGTGTCGATATGGCGACGGAAAAAGCCATCATCGCTTTGATGGAAAAATTAAAAATGCAAGGAAAAACACTGCTCGTCGTCCACCACGACCTCTCCACGGTCGACAATTATTTCAATTGGATCATCATGTTGAATACTTGTCTCATCGCCAGCGGTCCGGTCTCACAGGTGTATCATTCGGAAAATGTCATCCGCACTTACGGCCGCAGCAGCGCCCTGCTCGAGGAGGCCGCAAAACTCACCCAAAATAAAACCTCCGGTTTAAAATAAGAGAAATGTTCTCGTCGCCTTGGCACTATTTTACCGATCCTGTTCTGCAAGCGCCCACGATTGGCAGCATGCTGATGTGCCTCTCTTCGGCGCTTGTTGGCGTGCTCGTTTTTTTACGCAAGCGTTCTCTCCTGGGCGAGGCGCTTTCCCATGCCGCTTATCCAGGCGTCGTTTTGAGCGTGTTATTCATGGCTTCTTTTTTTCCCTTGGCATCAGACATCGCCTCTTGGGGAATTTTGATCGGCGCTTTTCTCTCTTCTTTGCTGGGACTTTGGGTCATCGATACCATCGAACGGCGATTTCGCGTCAAGAATGATGCGGCGCTGTGCTTTGTGCTGTCCGTTTTCTTTGGGTTTGGAGTCCTCGTCGCCAGCCGCATTCAATTCACGCACGCGCTGTGGTATAAGACCGTTCAAATTTTTCTCTACGGACAAGCGGCGACGATGACCGATGTCCATGTCGGGATTTACGGTCTGCTTGCCGTCGTGTTGGCCTTTGTGCTCGTCATCCTTTATCGGCAGATCGCGATGCTGATATTTGACCGCGATTTCTCTAAGTCGGCAGGGCTTGCTGTCCGCTCTATCGACAGTTTGCTTTTTGTTTTGCTCGTGCTCGCCATCGTGATCGGGATTCGGAGCGTTGGCGTTGTTCTGATGGCCGGCATGCTGATCGCGCCAGCTGTTGCCGCGCGCGCTTTAAGCCACCGTTTATGGGCCGTGTTTCTCTTTGCCGCAGCGATTGGAGCGGTGAGCGGTTTTATGGGCAATTACCTCTCCGTCGAGATCCCGAATTGGGGCAAAGCCCAAGGTTGGGACTGGAAATTTTCTCTTCCGACGGGCCCCATGATTTTGCTCTCCGCTTCGGCGATTTGTCTCTTTTTTCTATTTTTTGCCCCTCAAAACGGGCTTGCGAGCCGCCTTTGGCGCATCTTTCGTTTTAGACAACAGTGCAGAAGGGAAAATTTGTTGAAATTTTTGTGGCGGTCGGGCCCTGAGGCCAAAGCAGCGATGAGCGAAATTCAACAGTGGCAGCCGCTATCCTTCTTTCAAATTTGGAGACTGAAACGGCAAGGATGGATCGAAGAGAGGCCGAAGAATGTCCTGCGTTTGACGAAAGACGGTTCCCTTCGCGCCTCTCGCATTGTCAGACTGCACCGCTTGTGGGAAGCCTACCTCGTCTATTTGGGACAAGGCGCCGAAAAAGTGCACCGAAGCGCAGAAGAGATGGAACACATCATCACTCCTGATTTGGAAAGAGAATTGTCGGAACTTCTTGGCGACCCCAAAGAAGACCCTCACTCGCAGCCGATTCCGCCCAAAGGGGAGCTATGAACCCATGAATCCATATTTCGGAAAAAATTTCTTTGAGTTTTTGCTGCTCTTCTTTCATAGAATGGGGAAGCTTTGCCTAGGAGAAATTTCGATCAGCGAACTGGCGTCAGACGAAGTGCAAGTTCTCGTTCTCGCTTTGATCGCGTGCAGCTCTGCGCTGGTCGGCACTTTTTTAGTGCTCAAAAAGATGACGATGCTCGCGAATTCTCTTTCCCATACGATTTTGCTGGGCATCGTCATCGCCTATTTGCTGCTGCTGCCATTCATACCAGAAAACAGTGGCCATGCCCATGCGATTGGTATCGAGGTGCTTTTAATCGCTTCGCTCATCACAGGATTGATCACCACGCTTCTCACACAGATGCTCGTCAGCGTGATGAAACTTCAAGAAGATGCCAGTACGGGCCTTGTCTTCACGACGCTGTTTGCCCTCGGAATTGTCCTTGTCACAGTCTTCACGCGCAATACGCACCTGGGGACTGAAGCGATCATGGGAAATGTCGATGCGCTGCACGTCGATGATTTGAAGTTGATCTTTTGGATTGCCCTTTTTGACTTTTTGACCATCGGCCTGCTTTTTAAAGAATTCAAAATGACGACCTTTGATGGCGCTTACGCGACATTTCAAGGATTTTCGAAACCTTTCTTCAATTATTTGCTCATGGTATTGACCTCGGCGACCGTGATTGGCGCCTTTAGGGCCGTCGGCGTGCTGCTCGTGCTCGCTTTTCTCGTGGGGCCCGTGCTGACGGCGCGGCTATTTACCCATCGGCTTAAAAATTTAATTTTCCTCTCCGCAGCCATCGGCATCGGCGCAGCTATAATCAGCGTCGCTTTATCCAGACATCTGCTCTCGGTGCACCATCTGCCCGTTTCGACATCGGGTTTGGCGGCCACTGTTTTAGGTGCGATCTATTTTTTAAGTCTGGTAGGAAGAAGATTGACTTTGAGGACAAGTAACTGATAACATGTAACTTCATTTTTTAAAAAATATTTTTCAAATGGTTTTCAGCTTTCTCTACGTGATTTTGGCAGCATTTGGACTCGGGTTTCTCGTTTTCATTCATGAGCTTGGCCACTATTGGATGGCGCGCCGCCAAGGGATGACAGTGGAGATCTTTTCGATTGGATTCGGCAAGCCGATCTATACTTGGGAACACCGCGGCGTCAAATGGCAGTTCTGCTGGCTTCCGTTCGGCGGGTATGTGCGTATCGCCGGAATGGAAAGGAAGGGCACGTTGGAGCCGCATCAAATCCCCGATGGATTTTACGGGAAAAAGCCTTGGGCGAGAATCAAAGTCGCTTTGATGGGGCCGATCGTCAACATTGTTTTTGCTTTTCTCGCTTTCTGCCTTTTGTGGACCTTGGGCGGTAGATCCAAGCCGTTTTCTGAATACACGCACTTGATCGGATGGGTCGACTCTTCCTCAGAAATTTACAGTACAGGCGTCAGGCCTGGCGATGAGATCACCGATCTCAATCGAAAACCATTCCGCAATTTCCAAGATTTCATCTACGCCTCGATCTTCGATGGGCCAAACGTACAAATCAGCGGCCAGGAGGTCCAGTATTTGGAAGGAGAAAAAACTCCTTTTCATTACCGATTTAGTTTTCAGAAAGACTCTTCGATCGGCGAGCGCCTCCGCGGCATTTTTTCCACGATGCAGCCTGCCGCCTATCTCATTTATCGGCAAAGCAGCAGCCTGCCTCTCGCCAATTCCCCGATGAAAGAGAGCGGCATCCAAGACGGCGACCGGATCCTTTGGGCGGACGGAAAACTCCTTTTCTCTATTCAAGAATTGATCGAAACGATCAATGAGCCGAAAGCCTTGCTCACTGTTGAGAGAAATGGGCATGCCTTCTTGGCCCGTGTTCCGCGGCTGAAAATTTCTGATTTGCGGCTTAACGCCGATCAGCGCGCAGAGCTTGAAGATTGGCAACATGAGGCCGGGATTAAAGGACGAGCTTCCGAGCTTTTCTTTATTCCTTACAATTTGTCGCAAGATAACCGGATTGAAAACGCATTTTCCTATCTCAATAAAGAATCGATCGAACAGCAGCCGGCCGCAGAAGCCCGGTATCCACTCGAGATTCCGTTGCAGACAGGGGACCGCGTCATGGCGGTCGATGGCCTTCCTGTCGCTTCCTCTTATGAATTGCTCAACTTATTGCAGTCGCGCCACATCCAAATCATCGTCGACCGAGAGGGCCCTGTGGTCCCTGTTTCTTGGAAAGACGCCGACAAGACATTTGTCTCCAGCATCGCATGGAGCGATCTAGGAAATATGATCCAGTCGATCGGAACAGAGCGTCCGATCAAGCAGGTAGGAAATCTCATTCTGTTAAATCCCGTTTCTCCTCGCCCGATGCTCCAATTGGACATCCCCGAGGAAAAGAAGGAAGAGATGGAGGCCGTCTTGGCCGCCCAGCGCAAAGAGATCGATGCGATTAAAGATCCCAAGCAAAAAGCTCAAGCGGAGAAGCTCTTCGAAGCAGGGCAGAACCAAGTGAAGCTCGGCATCGTCCCCGTCAATCGCACGGTCAATTATAACCCTTCTCCCTTCATTCTCTTCCACAACGTCTTTCAAGAAACTTGGAAGACGATCATCGCTTTATTCTCAGGTAATGTCAGCCCAAAATACATGTCCGGACCCGTCGGGATCGTCCATGTCATGCAGCAGAGCTGGGGCTATGGCTTCAAAGAGGCACTTTATTGGCTGGGCATGATTAGCTTGAACCTGGGCGTCCTTAATCTCTTGCCGATTCCCGTCCTCGATGGCGGGCACATCTGCTTTTCTCTGTGGGAATGGATAACTAAGAGACCGATCAAGTCGAAAACAATGGAGCGGCTCATCGTTCCCTTCATCGTTCTTATGGTCGCGCTTTTTGTCTACATGACCTACAACGATCTCATGCGGCTATTTTCCGGACTGTTTAAATAATCAACCTCCCGTTCACTTCGCTTACTAGTACTTAGTTAATAAAATTCTTACTTATATTTCAGGGTAGAGTTTTTTCAGTTTGATTCGTGCATCTTCAGCTCTAAATCGCCAGTTGCACTTTACGGCTGCTCTATTTCTCTCCCCTTCCCAAGCTTGGATTTCCCGCACCAATTCTTCCGTTGTCCCGATTCTCCTATTCAGACACTGCCTGGATAAAGCACTAAATTCGATCTCTGCCATATTCAGCCAGCTTCCGTGCTTTGGCGTATACTGAATGTCTAATTTTTCCGTAATTCTTCGAGCCTCTTCAGGGGTAAATTTCCCATATAGCGAGGCCGGCGTATGTGTGTTCAGGTTGTCCATGACAATCGTGATTTTCTTCGCATTTGGATAAAGCTCATCTACAATCATCTTCATACAATCGGCCCAATCTTTTTTAGTTCGTTGTTCAGTGACTCGCACATGTCGTTTCCCTTCAAAAGGCTCAAAAATCATGAACAAATTGCTCACCCCGTTTCTCTTGTATTCGCTGTCGTATCTCTCCGGCTTTCCTGATTCCATCGGGATGCTCTCTATCACTTCTTGTATCTGCTGTTTGCTGCTTTCATCAAAGCAGAGCAGGGGATGTTCTGGATCATATTCTCTTTTATAAATCTCTAGGACTTCTTCCATCCTCCAGACAAATTCGTCGTTGGCTTTTGGAGGGATTTTCCATTCTTTTTTCTGCCACGGTTTAAGCTCGTTTTTTTTAAAACGTTCCTTACAGACCCATAGGAACAAGATTCAACATCAGTGAGAGTAACCACTCTTCCAGCGATTAGTCGCAGCGTCCATCGCTCTCTTCCCACAGGTGCTTCACTACAGGCTACAGCGATGATATGTGCCTCCACATCACCATCGATTATTCTTGGCCTGCCAGTCCGAGGTTTATCATGAACTACCTCAAGCCTTCCTTTGTGAAAACGCTCTCGTAACTTTGTCACAGTGTATTGGGAACAATGTAATTCATCAGCAATCTCATGATCTTTCTTAGCCTCGTGGTTCTTATCAGCTTTCAGAAGAATCTGCGCCCTCTTTACCTCTCTAGGGGACCAATCGCCACTTTTTGTATTTTTAATTAAAAATCCTCTCTCTTCTGTCGACAGAGCTACTTCATGCGTTTGCTTGTTTCCCATCGTTCCTTCCCTTATTAGAAAAAAGACGCAAGGATAACAAACTCTTCCATTTAAGGAAAATTTTTATTAACTATGTACTAGGGCGTGTCTTCAATTATACTCAAGAAAAAATAACAGGATGATCCTGGTCATCCTGTTATTTTGACTTCTTCAAAAAAAACTAAACCGTGACGTGGAATATCCCGTCGGTTACGTATTCCTTGCCGAAGTTGATCAATAGCCCCCATTTCATGCCGGTGAGGCGTAAGTAGGTGGAGAGCTGAACGTGGTAGAAGGGATAGTCTTTTCCTGTCGCTTTGACCTCGATGATGATCTTGTTGTCGACCAAAATATCGAGAAACAGCGGGTCTCGGACGACTTTGTTTTTATAAGTGACGGGAATCTGCATCTGCCGCTGCGTGGGTATCCCGCGCAGTGAGAGCTCATGGCACAGCGCGGATTCGTAAACCGTTTCGAGAAGGCCAGGGCCGCCAAGGAGTTTATGTACTTCAATGGCGGCATCGATGATTTCTTGCGCGAGATCCTTTCCCATAGGAAAAAGATTATGCGCAATTAAAAATTTAAATAAAAGAGATATTAAACTCTCTTAGTCACAGTGACGTCGTTATGATACGCCTTCATGAACTCGGCCAAAGAGAAGGAAGTTAGCGATTCGAGATCGAGCGACTTGTCTTCGGCATAGGCGATATCATTTGTATGGCTTCTATAGATGATATTTTCTAAGTATTCACCGATCGCTCCGCTTCCGTGATGATGAGGCATTGCTTCAGCGTAAGCGCCGCGAAAAAGGCCGACGCGGTCTTTGAGATCTTTGATGCCGTTTGCGGGTTTCCATTTTACCGCTTTTTCAAAAAGAGCGGCGATATCGTTCATGGAATCATCCAAAAGCATGATATCTTGATGGAGAACAAGGATCCTGGATTCATTTTTCATGACAACGAGAGGATCCTCTTTGCCATTGCAGTTTATCCATGTGAGATATTGCGAGACGGGGACAAGCTTTCCATTGATTTGCTGCCGCTTCGTGGCGAGGACAAAATCTGTTTTTTGGAGGTCTGGATGGAAGAGGTTCAGCATTTTAATATATTCATGCATTCTATCTTGCTGATACAGTGCGGGCTCTTTTTTTGACAAGCCCTTGAGTTTTTCGAACAATGTTAAATTGGGATAGTTGGCAATTTTATCCGCCTTTGCAGATCCGGAATAATCGGGCGGCTGGTCCCAATGGAGTTTCTTGATTTCATCCTTTGAATAGATTTCGATTTCAAAAGTTGAGCGCCGACCGAAGCATTCAGGCTCGATCGTTTCTAGTTTTCTCTGCTGAAATCCAGCGGGATCATGCTTCATGGTCCCTAGGCGTTGAATAAGGCCGTTTAGCATCTTGTCGCCATAATCTTTATATGTATTTTCCAAATGGGTATAAGCATGCGTGCAATGTCGTGCTACTGCTTGTTCGCTATTTCTTTTTAATGCAAATTGGTCGGCAAAGTTTGACTTATGTTCTTCAGCAAGGCGGTGTCTTTCTACCTCTAAGAAACTTTGCAATTCGAGGAAAAACTTTTTAAGATCGCTCCGGTTTGTTTTGGCCGTTTGAAGTTTTTCTGTCCCTTCGGAGACGATTTTCTTCACTTGAGCTTTGTAGTCGTCCTGCTGGCCTCCATAGCGATTAGGATCCCTATTGACGATGTAAGTGGAAATAGCCATATTTAACTCCTTTCTGTGAGAGTGACCGTTGTTGTGATAGACTTTCATGAATTCATCGAGAGGAAGAGTCAGCGCTTCTAAACCAAGCGATTTATCTTGGTCGTATTTCAGATCAAATCCGTGGATGCCGTGGTAGATGATATTTTCGAAATATTCCCGGACGGCCTCGCTGCCACGACAGCTGGGCATCGTATGACTAAATTCATAACAAAAAAGGCCCACGCGGTCCTTGAGTTCTTTGACTCCTTCCGTTTTTTTCCATTGGACCGCTCTTTCAAAAAGGGCGGAGATGTCCTTCATCGCTTCATCGATGAGGGTCGAGTCGAGATGAAGGATGACGATCTTCGACCTTCCCGTCATGAATGGAATGGGCTCTTCTTTGCCGTTGCAATTAAGCCAAGTGAGATATTGCGAAATCGGAAATAGCTTTCCGTTGATCTCCAGCCGTTGGGTGGCGAGAACAAAACCCGATTTTTCCTGTTCGGGCGAACTGTTCAGCATAGCAGTGATGTTCTGTGCCATTTTATCCTGGCGATATAAATCAGGCTCCGCAGCTTTTAGAGCAGCCACTCGGTTGAATGGAGTCAAATTTTGTGCGTTGACTTCGGCAATTTTTTTTGATTGAGTCCAATCGGCAGGCTCAAGCCAATTGCGTTTAAAAATTTCTTGTTGGGTAAGAATTTCTACCTCAAAGGTCGAACGCTTTCCTAAACAGAGCTTCTCGGTTTGTTCTATTTTTGGTTGGAACGCGCGTATCTCGGCAATGACAAGCATTTTGGCGAGATGAGTTTGCAGGCGGGTGAGCATCTTGTTGCCGTGCTCATCATAGGCTGCGCCATTTAAGTAAGTGAAAGCATGTCCAAAGTTCATTTCAATGCTTGCATCGCTGTTTCTCCTGACCCCAAAATGTTCGGCATTCGGTGTTTTGTGCGCTACAGCGATCCCATGTCTTTGTTTCCTTAAAAATTCATGGAGCGGAAAAAAAGCTTTTTTAAGACAAACGCCATCCGAGATCGCCGCTTTCAGCTGGACTGTTCCGTCTTCGATGATTTTTTTTGATCTCGATATAAAATCGGCTTGATTGCCTCCATATCGATTGGGCTCTTTGTTAACGATGTAGGTAGATATTGCTGCCATTTTTACCTCATTTCTTTTTCAAGAAGTTTAATCATTTGGAAAAGTAAATTGGAGCCGGTCGGGCACACAGGCGCCCTCGCGATGTTGGGATCGCGGACGGTGAGCAGCGAGCGCGGGTCATTTTTAAACGTGTTTGTGCCGTAATGGTGAATTTGCGGCGAGCGGTGGCCATACCATAGATGCCAATAAAGGGTCTCTTTGATCTTGTCGCGCAGCTCCATCCGCTCGAAAGCTTTGAAAAGCTGGTAGGAGCTGATCTCGGTGGCAGGGCGAGTAAGAAGTGCATAAAAGCCATCAAGCTGTTCTTTCTCATAAGCGCATTGCAACTTTTCCGCTTTTGTTTGGTGGTCAAATATGAGCTGCTCGAGAATATTTTTCCCTCCCAAATTTAAGACCGATTCCGTGGCCTCCACAATCGTTTTGCGGATGTCGCCTTTCTCCAAAGCCACTTTTCCATAAGCGTTGTGATATTCCTCTTTATCGACATGCTGGGGCCCGAACTTTTTGAGATGGGAGTGATAAACTAGGCCATGAAGGGCATTTTGCAGTGGGTCGGGAAGCGCTTGCAGGGCTGTGAGCAGTTCCTCATTGGAAAGCTGCGATTTGACTTTTTCCAGAAACGCTTGTAAAAGGGCTTCGTTTAACTGCACACTGGCGATCTCTAATTGATGCCTTTGAGTCATGAGCAGCTGTTCCAACAAATTTTTTCCTGTGGAAGAGATGAGCCAGGGCAGATTAATGTCGCAAAGCCTTTCGGGATTGCCATTCAAAACATCGGTCCCATATTCAAGCAGATCGGGGGTCTTGTCGTTTACCCAGAGCGCATATTTTAAAGTCTTTAATGCGTCAGACGCGTGTTGTCCTAACAGTTGCAACCCCTCACGAAGAGCGGCCGAATCGCGATTTGCCTGTAAAAGCGCTTCAAGGCATTGAATGCTCTGCTTGCATGCGGCCACTTTTTGAGCCAATCTCTCCGATTGTTCCAAAGGCCGAGCGGCCTGAGCGATCGCCTGCTGCTGGTGCGCTGCGTCGATGCGGGTGTAATGGTGCAAATAGCTCGTGTAGGTTGAGCCCTTTTCTCCGCGCAAAATTTGGTCGATCTCTTGCTCGCTTACAATGCGGACGGAGCCGTCATTAGCTTCGATCCATTGCCCTTGGATTTTTCGGTAAGCGATATAATGGCCGCCGCCAAAGTCGCCCTTATGCACGTTGAATGTGCTGAGCTCGTAGGCGATCGGCGTGTTGTCCCTCGTCGCGATGGCGGGAAGAACAAGAGTTTGATGGACAGCCAGCGGCGAAGCGATTTTGAATCCTGTGCCGCTTACAGTAGCGCCGAATCGCTTGATCGTGAGGAGGAGTTCATTGGGAGCTTGAGCGAATTGGCGTCCCTCGCCGATCAACTCGAACTGCTGGATATTTCTATCGGGAAGAAGATAAGTGCCCACGTCGTGGCCTTGTGGATGCGTGTTGCAGAAATATTCGCTGAGCAGAGCGGAAAACGGGAGATGCCCCTTATTCTGCAGGTCCAATAGAATCTGGTAGTCGTGATTGACGAGCGAGGAGACATTGTCGTTTGACAACTGCGAGTAATCGTTTCTGGCAAGCTTTTCGGGGTCGGCGGGAAACGGATTGCCGATTGGGCGGTAGTGGCGCTTTGTCTGCATTGGGCAATACGGTTCTGGAAGCGCAGCTTGCGGCGCCTGCTCCTGCAAGATGTCTTCGTAGCGGCCCATGAGCACCTGCATCGCCTCCGAGGCGTCTTCTTGTTGCCTCGAGCGCTCGGAGAACAGTTCGTGAAAGCTCAGAGGGTTCTTGTAACCAAAGAAATGGTGGAAAGCGAGGCGAACATTCTGAGATGCCGAGGCCTCCACAGGTTTTTTCATCACCAAAGCAAGGTCATAGGCATTGAGGGCGTTGAGCAGGGCATTGCCGTGTACAGCATCCTGAGGATTTTGCGGATTATGCACGTAATAATTGCCCACCGTCTCATAGGCGACCCGGAAATTCGGCATCGATAAAATCATCGATAGTAACGAGTTGGCCCAGCAGTTTGCCCCTGAGTTTCCAAAGCCCACCGCAAATTGCGTTGCGGGATCGGGCGCTTTCACGGGTTCTGACGCTGTCGGAGGGAGAGGAGGGGGAGTGGTAGGAGGTGTGAGCTTAAGAATTGGAACGACCTGGTATTCCATCGCCTTGGCTCCTGAGTTGACCTCGGAGTTGTGAGCGAGGATTTTCATCATTTTGTCTTGCACTTCTTGCTTGATGGTGTCGACGTCGACAGTCTGTTCTGGAGCAGTTTGATTTGACCATTTGAAATACCTCGCGACGTTGACGGATGCGCGGTCTAACGCCTTCCCAATTCTGTCTTGCAGAGCAATCATTTTTTGAACGGCGGTTTCCAACTCCTTGGGATTCGAGTTTTTGATGTTTTGTTCGTACAGGATGTCGTACTGGGACTTATAGACGGAAATATGGGAAAAGTTCACGAGCTTTGACATTTGCAGAAACCTGATTTTCTATTATTTATGGCCAAAGATAATAACACGAGTATTTAGATATGTTCTATAAAGCCATTATTTTAATTTTTTTTCTCACTAGTACATGCTTCGCAGATAAAATCGGCCAGCTATTCATCGTGCCCGCGTGTCCTCTACGCGGCGAAGATCATCGCCAAGATCTCGAAAAGCTGATCCAGGAACAAAAAATCGGCGGCATCATCCTCAAACAAGGAACCGTCCAAAGTCAGCTCGAGCTCATCGCCCATCTGCAAAACTTCTCGGAAACTCCTTTGCTTTGCGTCCAAGACGGTGAATGGGGCGTCAGCATGCGCCTCTCCGATGCCATCGCATTCCCTAAGAATTTAACATTAGGCGCCGTTCAAGACCTTTCCCTCTTATTCCAGCTCGGTAAAGAGATCGGCCGACAGTGCCTGTTGGCCGGCGCCCATCTCAATTTGGCCCCTGTCGCCGATGTTAACTGCAATCCGCATAACCCGATCATCCACATGCGCTCCTTCGGCGAAGATCCCCATCAAGTCGCCATCCGCAGCTACCTGGTCATGGCCGGCATGCAATCAATGGGCGTCATGGCCTGCGCCAAACATTTCCCCGGCCACGGCGATACAAGTGTCGATTCTCATGCAGAGCTCCCTGCCATTTTGCATGATAGAAAACGTTTAGAATCGGTTGAGTTGTTTCCCTTTCGGTTTCTAATCGATAATGGCGTCAAAGCCGTGATGTCCGCTCACCTGTTCGTCGAGGCGTTGTCTGAAGAGCCTTTTCTCCCTGCGACCTTTTCGAAGAAAATTGTCACAGAACTCTTGCAAAATGAATACGGCTTCAATGGCCTTGTGATCACCGATGCCCTGAACATGAAAGCGTTGTCCAAAAAATATTCCCCAGACCAAACGGCCATCAAGGCCTTCCTCGCCGGCCACGATCTATTGTTGTATGGCGACCACATCGCGCCCAATATCGATCAACTTCTCCGCGTCGACATTCCCCAAGCGATTGCTGCCATGAGGAGTGCCGTGGAAGCGGGAGAAATTCCTGAAGCGTGGATCGATGAGCGAGTGGAAAAAATTCTGAAGTGCAAAGAAGAGCTGCGAAGAGTTGAAGTGATCGACGAAGAGATATACCGCGCCCGCTTAGGTTGTGCGAATTTTGACTGGCTGCGACTTTGCCAAATCGACCCTCCTTGCTCGCCTTGCTATTCAGCAATGGTCTCGCTCGTTCGGGCCGCTTCGCTTCGATTTGGCTGTGTCTCGCTGAGTCAAAATTCGCACAACCTAAGCGGGCGCGGTATAAATTCGCCTGAGGCTTTTGCGCTGAAAAAACAACTTTTTCGGGAGGCCATGACTTTAGTGCGCAATGAGGGCTTATTGCCTTTAAAGAGGAAGAAGTTGGCTTTGATCGAATGGGGCTCTTCGCCTTTTTTTGCCGAGCAGATCGGTGGCGACCGTTTTTCCGTGAATGACGCTGAGTTAATGGAAAAAGTTAAAAACTATGAATGTTTAGTACTCGCCCTGGCTAAATTGCCCGAAGATCCCGCAATTTGGGACAAATTATCCAAACTGGGCGTGCCCATTGCTGCAGTGGTGTTTGGGAGCCCATATCGCCTTGCTCAACTCCCTCTTTTCGAGGCCATCCTCGTCGCCTATGAAAATGAGAAGGAAGCCCAGGAGGCTGCGGCCGACGTGCTAATGGGGGGCCGCCTTCCGAAAGGAAGGCTTCCTGTGAGTGTATTGCCGCATTTTCCTGCAGGAAAATCGACAAGTCTTTGATTTGCAGGCATTTGTGGAAAAAGCGCCTGAAAATTATACATCTGCAAATAGCAAAAAAGTCGATTTGCAGATGTTTTTTTGAGGCTAAAAATTCATCAGCAAATCGACTTTTTTGCTGTTTGCGGATGAATTTAATGTGAGTTCATTGCGAAACCAGAATCTGCTTTACATCAGGATCATTTTGCAGCGAAGGATCAATAGCTTCTAAAAATGCTTCCTTCCATATTTTATCCTTCACAATCGTCGCAGCCTTCATGATAAATTCTTTGTTTTTTCGCAATTCAGGGGAAGAGTACAAAACCGACATTGAATTAAAGCCCATGGCTTTTAATATAAAATCTGGGTTGTTGCACAAAGAGGGAGATTGTTGCAAAAAACCTATATCCAATCTAATTATACGAAGCATAAAGGATTCATCATTCAATTTATCCCGGATCGATTTTATAGCGCTTGGATAATCCTTAGCAAAGTTGAATATGTATTCAACGTCATTGGACTTGTCCGCTGGAATTTGATTGATGTAGTGAAGCTCTCTCTCCAGCCAAGAGAAATACAAACTCGAGTTATTTTCATCCGGCAAATTGTTTTCGAGTTTTGTCCCGTCGGCATTTTGATGATCAATGCGAGGAGGCAATTTCAATGCGAGCAAGAAGACATTTTCACAGATGACGTCAATAGGCTCCAGTTGTGTTTTTCTTTTGCAGAAATGGCGCGAATTAAAACCAGCGATGACATGCTGTTCGTTTAAGTCATCCATGCCTGGTAGAATATCTGTGCGAACCGACCAATAATTGCCAAATCTTTCGGGATTCGAGTGATGCAAAACATGCACTAACTCATGAGCGAAGTCGACCCAGGAGGGACGTACAAAGTGGCACTTTTCAAATTGCCGATTGATTGTGTTGTAATAGGTTTGTTCATCCCGACCCACTTCGATTGTTAGACCGGTACACCAAAAATTTTCTCCTTGTTTGATGGAAAATTTGTCACCTTTTTCCGCTAATGCTTGGAATAGTTTTCTGCCGACCCCTAGGGAGGAAATTTTCTCAATATAGCCGTCGATTTTCTTCTCTAGAATAGCGTCGCCTTGTATATCGAATAATGCCTTGGCCAACTTGGAAACTCTTTCCTTTTCTTGAGCTTGCTGCTCGGATGTTAAATCTTTTTTTTCATATATCAGCGATTCAGTTAATTGCCTGTGAAGCGAAATGTGCTCATTAAGTTCTTTAATATGAATTGGTTGCATAATTTAAAATAATTTTATAATTTAATTTTGTTTTATTTAAATTGTAAATTAATTCTAAATAAACTTCAAATGAATTTTATGTTATCGGCTCCTGATCTTGAATCAATTCAAATAAAAAACACCCTCTGAATTTTCAGAGGGTGCCAACTGAGAGACGTTGAAATTTTGGTTTACGACTTCTTCTCGTCGTCGAGGATTTCCACTTCGGCCTCTTCGATGTCCTCTTTTTTGCCCTTATTTTCTTGCGGGCCGCCGGGTGGAGGTGTTTGATGGGAGCCGGATGCTTGTTGCATCGACTCGCCGATCTTTTGCATCGCGGCGTTTAAGTCGTCGTGGGCCTTTTTGATCATCGCCGTGTTGTTTTGCTCGAGGGCTTTTTTAACGGCGTCGATCTTGCCTTGGATCTCGCTGACGACATCTTGGGGGAGTTTGTCCTTGTAGTCGTTCAGCGATTTTTGAGCGCGGAAGGCAAGCGAGTCGGCTTCATTGCGAATCTCGATGTCTTCTTTGCGCTTTTGATCTTCTTCCTTGTGGTCTTCGGCATCGTCGAGCATGCGCTTGATCTCCGCTTCAGAGAGACCTGATTTCGCCTCGATGCGGATCTTTTGCTGTTTGTTCGTTTGAACATCTTTGGCAGAGACGTGCAGGATGCCGTCCGCGTCGATGTCAAAGGAAACTTCGATCTGCGGCATTCCGCGAGGCGCAGGAGGAATATCGGTCAGGTCGAACCTGCCGATCTCTTTGTTGTCTTTGGCCATTTTGCGCTCGCCCTGCAGGACGACGATCGTCACGGCAGGCTGATTGTCGGCAGCGGTCGAGAAGACTTGTTTCTTCTGCGTCGGGATGGTCGTATTGCGCTCGACGATCGGCGTAAGCACGCCTCCGAGCGTTTCGATCCCGAGCGTGAGCGGGATGACGTCGAGCAGGAGGACGTCTTTCACTTCGCCCGTCAAAACTGCGCCTTGGATGGCTGCGCCGACAGCGACGACCTCGTCCGGGTTGACCCCTTTGTGAGGCTCCCTTCCGAAGATCTCTTTGACTTTTCGTTCGACTGCTGGCATACGGCTCATACCGCCGACGAGGATCACCTCGTCGATCTTGTCCTTTGTCAAGCCGGCGTCTTTCAAAGCCTTCAGGCAAGGCTCCGTTGTTCTTTCGATGAGATGGTGGACGAGGCTCTCTAGCTTAGCGCGGGTGAGTGTCAACGCGAGATGTTTGGGGCCGGTTGCATCCATCGTGATGAACGGCTGGTTGATCTCTGTCGTCTGTGTTCCGGAGAGCTCGATCTTCGCTTTTTCGGCGGCATCGCGAAGGCGCTGCAGGGCCATCTTGTCTTTGCCCAAATCGAGGCCATGTTCTTTTTTGAACTCGTCGAGCATCCAATGTAAAATCGCGTTGTCAAAGTCATCGCCGCCAAGGTGCGTATCGCCGTTGGTGGAGAGCACTTCGAATACGCCGTCGCCGATTTCCAAAATGGAAATGTCGAACGTTCCGCCGCCAAGGTCGAAGACAGCGATCTTTTTGTCGTGCTGTTTGTCGAGTCCATAAGCGAGCGCGGCTGCTGTCGGCTCGGGGATGATGCGTTTGACGTCGAGTCCGGCAATGCGGCCTGCGTCTTTTGTCGATTGGCGCTGCGAATCGTTGAAGTAAGCGGGTACTGTGATCACGGCCTCGGTGATTGTTTCACCCAAATAGGCTTCGGCCGTTTCCTTCATTTTGATCAACACTTGGGCGCCGACCTCTTCGGGAGTGACGATCTTACCTTCGACTTCGAAGACGGCGTCGCCATTGCTGTTCTTTGTGACTTTATAAGGAACCGTCGCTGTTTCCGATTGCACCTCGGCGTATTTGCGGCCGATGAACCGTTTTGCGGAATAGACGGTGCGCTCGGGATTTGTGACAGCCTGGCGTTTCGCGGCGACGCCGACTAGGCGCTCGCCTCCTTTATAGCCGACCACGGATGGCGTTGTGCGTCCGCCTTCCGCATTCGCGATCACTTTTGGAGAGCCTCCCTCCATGATCGCGACGCACGAGTTGGTCGTCCCTAAGTCGATGCCGATGATTTTGCTTTTCTTTTGTTGTTGGGTCATGTTCATTTCTCCTCTTTTAATTCTTTATCTGCGGGGGCAACAGCGACTTTGACGCTGGCAGGACGGATCACGTGGTCCCCGCTTTTGTAACCTTTGATGTATTCTTTCAAAATTGTTCCTTCTGGCTTGTCCGCAGTCGCTTCGGTTTCAATCGCGTGGTGCATTTGCGGATCGAACTGCTTCCCCTCGGAATGAAATGCAGTCACCCCGTGATTAGCCAAAACATCTTTAAATTGGCCTAAGATCATCAAAAACCCTTGAGCCCAGTTGCGCATCTCCTCCGACATCTGCTGGGTGAATTGCAAAGCGTTTTCCAAGTTGTCGATCGGGCCTAAAATTTCAGCGATCACATTCTCGACGGCAAAACGGGTCATTTCTTGCTTTTCTTTTTGCATCCGCTTGCGCATGTTGTCGATCTCCGCGAGAAGGCGAAGGTATTTTTCCTTGTATTCTTTTAAGTCCTCTTGTGGCTGGGTCGCCTGTTCTTTTTCTTCGGTCATGTCATCTATCCTGTGTCTGATCTTCCAACAGCAGCGTCTGACTTCGATCAAAAAATTCGACCTGTGAAGGCTTCGGGCTGCGGAAAGAAATTTTAAATTTGTAAATGCTCTTCGTCAAAGAGGCGGAAATTGATTCTGAGATTTGGTGAAGCTGCCCAAAAAGTTCGCGGTAGGGGATGCGGCTCGGCCCTAAGATCCCGAATGCGCCGCAGATGGTCTGATGGATGCGGTAGGGGATCGCGATGACAGAACATGCGGAAGCGTCAGGTGAGAAGGAAAGCAGGTCATCTCCGATCCAGCAAGAGAGTTTGCCATTGCCGCAAGCGGCGCCGAGCAGCTTTCTCAACATCTGTTTATTTTCAAAAAGCGAAAGCCCGCTGGCGAGCGCTGCCGCATCGTTGAAGTCGGGGTAGGCGAGCAATTTGGAAAACCCGGCCTGGAACAGGTCTTCGGCGCTGAAATTCGTATGGCCGACGATGTGGCGGAGCATCAGTTCTTTATACAGTTTATCGCCGAGGACCTCTTCTTCTGGATCGATCGCGGGTTTTTCGATGGCGCCACGTCTCCAATTGAAGTAGGCTTCGATCCGTTTAAGAGTAAAACTGGAGAGTTTCTTGTCTGTGAAAAGCACTTCTGTGCGGATCAAGCCAAAATCGGTGACAAGGATGCTGAGCAAACGATTTTGATCGATGGGAAGCAGCTTGATGTCGAGGATGAAGTCTTGATCAAAGCGCGGGGCAGACAGAAAGGCCGCGCACTGTGTCATATCGCTGATTTTCTCCGTCGCCTGCAAAAGAAAGGAAGCGACCTCGCGCGTTTCTTTGTAGAGGGTGTGCTTGATCTCTTTCACGGCCTCGGCGGAAATGCGAGGCTGGTCGATATGCGCCTCGGCAAAGGCCTTGAAGGCGCTCGAGGTGGGGATCCTTCCCCCCGACGAATGCTGCTGTTTGAGGTACCCCTCTTCTTCCAATCTGGCGAAGTAATTGCGGATCGTCGCCGAACTTAAAGACTCGAATCCGTTCTCGCGCAACGTATTGGAGCCGATAGGCTTGCCTGTCTGAAGGTAGAGATCGACCAGGCCGAAAAGGATGAGCTTTTCGCGCTGGTCTTTAGCTGGCTTTTTAGGGGCTAACGTTTTCATAGGGGTCTACATTATTTAAACCCTACTATATCAAAGGAGGCGGGGATTTTGCAAGAAAAATTAGCACTCTATCGAGTTGAGTGCGAGTTTTATTCATAATACATTGATAATCAGTCGCCTACAATCAGCGGATCCTGGGCGATAAGCGGCAGCACATCCACAACGGATGGCGCCCAATCCAGCCCGCGGTAGTAGACGATCCGCGATGCGATGTGGCAGGAGATCACCGCTTTTTTATGGACGTCGGGGATCTCTGAAAGGACCCTTTTTTGATATTTTGTCCGCAGTATTGGGGGGCAGTGGTTGAGCAGGCAGCGGACCAGGGGGTCTTTGGGGTCGTTGCTCAAGGAGACGTTTTGGAGGTGGGCGATGAGTTGATCTTTGTACATGTTGATCCTCTCGGAGATCCGCTCGGAAATGTCGGTGAGAAAGGCTTGAGTCTCTGAGTGGGTTTTCAGCATCAACCGAGCTTCCTCTCGGGATCGTTCTTTGATGATCTCGAGGATCTGGGCGACGATGGTGGGCTTCTCTTTGATGAATTCTTCCTCGGACAGGACAAGGCTGCAAAGCACTTCAAAGGAGGAGCAGGTGACGCCCCCTTTGTTGGCAGAGCTATCTTTAATGATGATCACACCCATCTTTTCCAAAGAGCGTCGCGCCCAAGGGGTGAGGTATAAATTGGCCCCTTCGACGATCGCCTTCGAGGTGGGTTTTCCCGCCTCATCGAGGTAATCTTTGATGTTGTTTTCGTTGAGGGTGCGAGGCCGTCCGCCTCCGGGAATGAACATATCCGCTTGGACGCGGTGGACATTGTGGCGTAAGAGATGGTTCATCTCATTGCCAGACAGCCACTCTTCTCGCAGTTTGCCGGCGCTTTTTTTCCAGCAAAGCGTTTGCTGCGCGTAGGCGGTCTGCTCTCGTTTTGTGCGGACATCGAGAAGAAAACCCCCTTCATGAAGCTTTTCGGGAGGGTAGAAGCGGATCGGCTTGGAGTCCTTAAAGAGTTGGGTGATGATCTCGAGATCGAGGCCTTCGGGATCAAAGATCGTTCCGGAGACGTCGATCGTCGCCAGCAATTTGGCGGTCTTTGGATAGAATCGGTAGAGATTATACATTTCGTTGCCCGCCACGTCGCCGTCGGGGCCGCCAGACATTTTGATCAAAAAGGAGTCTTTTGCGGGATCGATGCTCAAGAACTTGAGCACCTCTTCCATGTAGACATTGACGCCGAGCGATGTGACTCCGTATTCTTTGTGGTTGATGCCGGCGCCGGGCTTGCTGCTGATAAATGCTCCGCCTGGTTTGTAGTGGTAGTACTTGCTGTAGGCGGCGATCCATTCGATCATCGCATTGTGCATGTTCTCATCGGGGCCGAGATAGATGTATTCCGGCTTTTTGTAATAATCGACGACGTGCTTGGCGCGGAGCTTGCCACCCAGCTCGCAGTTAATGATCGAAATGAAGCTCTCGATATAGGAGCGCTGGGCCTGATAGAGATATTCGAGCTTCTGTTCTTTATGATAGACGAGGAGCTTTTCTTTGATCTCATCCGGACTTAAATTTTCCGACTCTTCGAGTTCTCTCTGATAGGTGTCTTCTTCCGAATAGATCTTTTCATAAGGCTCAAGGAAGATGACACCTTTGGCGCCGCCCTCTGGGATGTCTTTATTTTTTTTATTTTGTGTGTACGCAAGATTGTAGCATTCGGAAAAGACGTTGTTTCTCTCGGCGATCATCTGTTCGATGCGGTCGGGGAAGACGGTGCGCAGGCCTCCGCGGGATAGATCGCGAAAACGAATGTGAAAGCCAATGAAGTAAAACCCTTTCATGAAGAACACCGCAAAGGGCAGTTCCGGAAACTTCTCTTTGCGTTCATAAGGCATGTGATCGAGGTACTGCGGATCGAGGCGAAAACAATGGGCGGTCTTATTGTTGCGATAGTAATTGGTCTTGAGGGTGTAGTCGACCATGTTCATCGCTTGCTTGAGAATGTTTTTGCGGCGAGTGTCATTGAGTTGGTTGCCAGTGTCGAGCCGCTCGACGAGATCGATGTAGTCGTGTCTGACTTTCAAATACTCTTCGAGATTCGACGTTTCAGGATTGAACTTGGCGTCGAAGGCTTGCACGAGCTTCACGATCAACTCGGGATGGCGGCAAATACCCTCTTCAACGTGATTCAATGCATACATGTTCACATCGGCATTGACGAGGACTTGATGGATGAAATAGACCATCGTTTTGATCAGATTGCCTTGATTTCCTGTGAGAAGGCCGGTGTCGACGAAAGTAGTTTCGATCAGTTCCATCCCTTCGAAATATTTAAGAGTGACCAGCTCTTTGAGAAAATCGGGCAAGTCTGCCTCGTCCCAGGCGGCGCCTCCTTTGCTGCCATGTAGCCCTAACGACATCAGCAGAATATTTTGCCGGCTATAAGGGTCGATATAGGCGGCGTTGACTCGCTTTAAGGCCAGACCGTGGCGGTGGATGACTTTTGCCAGCCGGTAGAGAAAGTTGTACTTCGGAACGTTGCGCCATGCGAACACGATCTGCAGAGAAGGGGTTTTTTCTTTTTTTTCCTTCCAATCCTCGTTAAAGCGCACTTCATATTGGCAATTGTCCCGCGATTTCGCCCGGAAGAACATGTCGAGGGCCATCACGAGCCTTTCTTTAGTCATCGCCTTCAAGAACATCGGGCTCAAAGTTGAAATCAGTTTGCGCATCTCGCTTTCGGTCACATCCGGATTGCGTTGTTTGACCTGAGCGAAGATCTCTTTTTCATTGATCAAGTCTTCAGGAGAGGAGGTTTCCACAAAATCGCTAAATAGGATTCGCGCGATGCGTAAGGGGGCCTTCACCCCGGGGAAGGGCGGGGGTTCATTAGAGACAAACGAGCGGTAGTTTTTTATCCCGTACCTTTTGTAATGCTTGAGAATGCGAAGGTCGGCATCCGAGCTGTCCAAACACATGACAAAGCCCATTTTCTTGAGGTGAATGTGGGAGAAAAAATCATTGAGATCGAAATTTTCAAGACTGTGGGCGATCAGCAAGATGCTATCTTGGTCGAGCTCCTCAAAAAAGGAAGCGGGCATGTGCTGGTCGATCCAGAAATAGCTCGCCTCAAACTTTTTGACTTCCTTTTCGATCGCTTCTTTGAGCTGCTGTTTTGAGAGTCTTTGTGAAGGTCGCGTCTGACGACTCATGAAAATCACTCCTGGATATCTTTTACGCATAGCACTTCAACTGTTTTATTAAAAACCAAAAGCGAAATGAGATTGATAACTAAGAACGAAATAAATAGAATTTTTAAAACTTTAAAACCGGAGAGGTGAAAAATGGGCACAGTGAATAACAGCTTTCCACTCTTTTTCAATGCGCCGTCCACTGCTGAAATGAAAGTGCACATGAAGAATTTCGACACGCGCGCGCTCCAGGAGATCGAGGCGAAAGTGAGGCAGTCGGCAGTGAGCGACGGGGTTCAAATCGATGGGTGGGACAAAGAATGGGCAAAAAACCATCTCTACGACGATACGGCGCGCCTTGTCAAGGTGCTCATCGAAAAAAAAAGGGGGGAACTCTTCAACTATCTGCAGTCTCAAAGAACAGCCGACCTGATGGCCAGCCATTGTCCCTCGCTCTTTGAGAATCTCTTTTTGCCTAAAATGGATACGGAGCTTTTGCTTCGAGGAAGGGGTATCCAAGCGTTAGAACTGGTAAGAACTCAGTGGAACGCTAAATTTCCAAAGTTGCGTCTATGCGTGGGGGATGAGTTCGATGCGAGAAGCCGGGCGTGGAAAGCCAAAGAGATCTCATTCTTGGTCCATCCGAAGCCAATGTCAGAGGACACATTTTTCCATTTTTCTACCTATTTCTTGCCGGTCGTTGAGCAACTGGTCAAAGAAGGCGATGAGAAGTCCGCCGAAATCGCTTTGGATCTTTTGCTACGAAGAGAGAGTTTTCATCCCATGCCCCAAGACTTTTCGGAGCATTCTAGTTTAAAGAAGATGGAAAACATTTCCTCTTCCACTTTTTTGCATACGGCCTCAGAGAGTTTATGGAAGGCCGTCTGCGTGATTCCTTCATCCTCGGATCGGCAAGCGAAATTCAAACCCCTGTCCAAACACGATGGCGTTCGAGAAGCGTATGCTTATCAATGCGACCGCGTTTTTGGATTTGAAATGACAGCGCCAACAAAATTCATCAGTGCATCGATCATCTGCCCCTTTCTTTTCGAAATCAATCACCAATTCGTGCTCGCAGATACCGAAGTAAGAAGTGGAATGCATCAAGTGGCCGGCAAATATCGGCAGCGCGCCTTTGATCTGCTCAACCATCCCTTTTTCCCCGTCGTCGCAAGAAATGCGATCTTCGGCGAAATGTATCGCATCTATGGAAGAAACCAAAACGTCGAGGTCCTGGGGGAAAAGCTCTTCTATAACTACGGGGGATTTTCAACCACCGATAATGAAAAGTCAATCGCCATTGAAGTGTACCTCGATTCACCAGCTTTCGAAGAGCATATGCGGACCTTTAGGCAGGAGGGATCTCTACAATTGTGGAAAAACGATTGTCCGCGCGTGTATGACGTCATCGTCAAAGATCAAAGTGGCGGGGAACTTTTAAGGAGCGCCCCGAAGGTTCTGGCCCACCTTTACGCGCTCTTGGGAATGATTAAAGGCTCGAAAGACTGCTCCTCGGGAAATACGCTCGCCGTTGTCGATAAGAATACAAACAGCGTCGTCAATTTTTGGGATTTTGACGATGAGAGATCGATGTCTCCTTCTAATAACTTTTGGGACCTCCGCATGTGGCAACTCGGCTTGCCCCAGTGCGCAAAGCCTTTTGATCGCTCCACGTTGCAGCTCTTCACCGATCAAAATCTCTTAAAAAAACTCAAAGCGCAGCAAACTTCCCAGCATATCTCCAGGCAAGCTTATGAAGAACAGAACAGCCGGATCGATCGAATCATCGGGCTTTTCCGCCGCGAATTGGAAAATCATCAAATCACTCTAACGCCGCGCGAGCTGTTTTTTAAGCTATTCGGCGGCAGAGAAGATTTCATGCGCATCAAGCAAAATTTCAACAACAATAAAACCTTCGGACAAGAGGGAATCCGCATTTCGCCGATCGAGCTGTTTGAGTTCCATCTGGCAGAATTGGGCAGAGGAGCGTGGTACACGCACGACGAAAATGAAAAATCACTCGTCGGCAGAAACATGCGCGCCCTCTATTTCCCCGAACTGCCTTGATTTTTAATCGGTTCGAGGATCACACTTGTCCCTTAAAAAACAAAATGTGATCTACAAACTTAAATTAATAGGAGACCACTATGGCATCATCAGCACCTTTAACCTGTCGAGATTACAAAGCAGCAATTGATGCATGTGTAGACAGTGCTCTGGGTGCATCTATTCCCACCCAAGACTCTCGTCCCGATCTTCCCCATCTAAACTCGATTCCTTCCACTGAAGCTTTGCCCTTAAGCCCTTCTCTTGAATCTGAGCGAAATGTCAATATTCCCTCCGTGCCTGCTAGCCCTTCGCTTCCGGCTCTGCCTTCCAGTAGCGCTCTTTCGGCCCAACCCAGCATGCTCGAACAGGCAATCACTAAAGCTCTGAAAAACCCCTGCATTTTCTTCGGACTAGGATGCGATAAGCAATTTGATTTTCTTCATAAAGATTACTCGGTTAGCTTTGAATACAAAGGACTGAAATATGAGTGTGCAACCGCAGCCATAGAGGCCCAAAAATTTGCGCATAATCGCGAACTCATGGAAAAGTTTGCAAAAGTCAAAGCAAATGATGTTTGTTATCTGTCGGCCTCACTCTGGATATCCGCACCGAAATTGGCCAATGAGGAAACGATTCATTACGACGTTCAATTGGCTAAATTTTCTCAAAATCCCGATCTTTCGCTTCGCCTGTTATTGACGGCCGATGCCTATTTGGCTTCACATGTCAGTTTCTGGGCCTCTGACACCCCATCGGTTTGGACAGATGGTCATGATGGAAAAGGCGAGAATAAATCAGGCCAAATCTTAATGCAGATCCGCAAAGATTTGGGAGGAATTGGAGTCGTAGCCAAGCCTGACAATTTTGAAGCTCTTGTGAAAAAACTCGAAGCGTCGAAATTTTGAAAAACAGGGGGCAGTATGACAATGGATATTAGGATTTTACCCACCATAACCATTCTTTTGCCTCCCGTCAAATGGGAGGAGTATGAAGAAACCCATCAGGTACAAGCTGCTCCCGCGCCATCTGTGCTAAGCGCGCCGGTTCCCATCCAGCCTTCTGCGATCGAGCAGAGCATTACCAAAGCCCTGCGAAGCGAATGCCTTGTCTTTGGAGAGGGTTGCGATGTGCAATATGCATTTCTCAGCAATGAGCATCCCTGCTCCTTCGAATTTGGCGGAAGGCAATATTCGTCTGCCACGGCAGCCTATGAGGCGCAAAAGTTATCGAACAGGCCAGAACTCATGGAATTGTTCACAAGACTCTCCCCAGAAGAGGCATTGGCTTTTTCGGCAGAGAAACATCGGGACAAATATATCGGCTGGTATGATAAACGCCTCGAGACGATGTTCAATGTCTTGAGGGCCAAATTCGGGCAAAATGACAATCTTCAGCGCCAGCTTTTACTCACGGCGGACGCCTACTTATTGTTCCATACACCTTTTAAGCAGATGGACCCTTTCTGGTCGGATGACTCCGATGGATCGGGCGCCAATCATTTTGGGCGTGCCTTAATGCAGGTCCGCAAAGAATTGGGAGCCATGGGAGAACCGGAGCGGCCAGCCCATTTCAATGGACTTTTGCCTACAGTGCAAAATTCTTATCAGCCTCCTTTGGACAAGCCCGATTGGGAGATCCGCTCTGAGATCGATGAGCTCAACTCCCGCATGAATGAGGAGGATTATCAGCGCAATTCAGTCCTTGCTCGAAGGCATGAGAATATGGAAAACACCCGTTTTCGTTTTAATAACTTTCCTTACGATCAAACATTGGTGCCACTCTCTTCGGGTCGCTATATCAACGCCAATTTCATCTATGGCAAGCAGTTCATCGGCACGCAATCTCCCATGCAGCATACGACAGAAGATTTCTGGTCGATGGTCTATGAGCACAATGTATCGATTGTGATCATGCTCAATCGGCTGGGAGACCCTGGGGATGACATTTATTTTCCCTTCTCTCTCGATGACAAAAGGCAGTACGGTAGCTTTCGCTTAGAGCTTTCGGAACAGCCTTTATTCACAACAGAACCCAGCTGGCGCCATTCTCCCCACGAAGAGGAGCCCCACGCGGTTATTCATCGCAAAGTCATCCTCCACAAAGAAGGGCAGCAGCCTCGCCGGGTTCATCATTTCCAATACCAAAATTGGCGCGATATGTCTGCCGGCAACGAGCGCGCCGCAGCCCATCTCGTCAAAGCAGTCCATCAAGTTTGGGAAGAGTTTCCTGAGTCTTTGGTCGCTGTGCATTGCCATGCCGGCGTAGGGCGAACAGCTGTCGTCGTCACCCTTCTTGATCAATACAAAATTTTCCGCACTTCCGGCCAAATCGATATCAAGCGCAGCGTGGAACGGCAGCGCTCGCCAACTGAGGGCCGCTGCCACAGCATGATGCAGTCCTCTGATCAATATGCCTTTTGCTACCGCGTCCTGCGTTTACTGACTTGAGCGTAGATCTTTCCTTTTTTGTAAAAATTCTTTTTACTTTTCTAATGAAATTCAAGTTTGCAGACACGCTCTAAGTCTCAGATATTCAAACGTTTGAGATATTGTAATCCGACTTTTTCGAGAAATTTCTAATACGCCTATATTTAATTTACATTAGTTTGTTTTATTGTTATAATTATTGATAATGAATTAGTAGTTAATTTTTTATCTAAATTCAATTTTTGATGATAAAATTTTTAATAGATTTAAACGTTGAGGCATGACAAATGAGTTCAGTCAATAACAGCATTCCGTTCTTTTTCAATGCGCCATCCAAAGACGAGATGAAAGTGCGCATGAAGAATTTCGACGCGGGCACTCTTGAGGAGATCGAAGCGAAGGTGAGGCAATCAGCAGTGGACGAGGGCGTTCAAATCGAAGGATGCGATAAAGAATGGGCAAAAAACCATCTCTACGACGACACAGCGCGCCTTGCCAAAGCGCTCGTCGAGAAAAAAAAGGAAGAACTCTTCACCTCCCTACAGTCTCAAAGAATAGCTGAATTGGTCGCTAACCATTGCCCGTTGCTCTTTGAGAATCTCTTTTCGCCTAAAATGGATCCGGAACTTCTTCTCCGAGGAAGATGTATCAGTTCATTAGAAGAGGTAAGAAATCGATGGAACGCTAAATTTCCAAATTTGCGCCTATGCGCGGGAGATGAGTACGATGCGAGAAGCAGCGCATGGAAGGCCAAAGAGATCTCCTTTTTAGTCCATCCTGGGCAAATGTCAGATCAATCGTTTGTCCAATTTTTTTCCGATTTCCTTCCCGTTATCGAGGTATTGATCAAAGAGGGCGATGAGAAGTCCGCCGAAATCGCTTTGGACCTCCTGCTGCGACGAGAGAGTTTTCACCCGATGCCCCAAGATTTTTCCGAACATTCCCGCTTAAAAGCGATGGAAAAAATTCTCCCTTTCACTTTTTTGCAAACAGCTTCGGAGAGTCTATGGAAGCCCGTTAACGTCATTCCTTCCTCCAGCGATCGGCAAGCGAAATTCAAACCTCTTTCGAAATACGAGGGTATTCGGGAAGCATATGCCTACCAATGCGATCGGATTTTTGGATTTGGGATGACAGCCCCCACAAAATTCCTCAGCGTATCGGTCGTCTCCCCCTTTCTCTTCGAAATCAAAAATCAATTCATTCAAGCTGATATCGAAACAACAACAGGACAGGATGAAGCCGCCGGCAAACATCGGCAGCGCGCCTTTGATCTGCTCAATCACCCCTCTTTCCCCGCAGCCGCAAGAAATGCGATCTTTGGCGAAATGTATCGCCTTTATGGAAGAAACCAGGACGTCGAGGTCCTAGGGGAAAGGCTTCTCTATAACTACGATGGGTTTTCAACGACTGATGCTGAAAAATCAATCGCCGTTCAGGCATATCTTGATTCACCGGCCTTCGAAGGGCTTATGCGCGCCTTCAGGCAGGAGGGATCTCTGCAATTGTGGAAAAACGATTGCCCGCGCGTATATGACCTCATTGTCAAAAATCAACATGGCGGGGCTCTTTTAAAGAGCGCCCCGAAGCTCCTCGCCCACCTTTACGCCCTTTTGGGGATTATCAAAGGTTCTAAAGATTGCTCATCGGGAAATACGCTTGCCGTTATCGACAACAGTACAAACAGCGTCGTCAATTTTTGGGATTTCGACGATGAGAGATCGATGTCTGCTTCTAGAAACTTTTGGGAGCTCCGCTTGTGGCAACTCGGCTTGCCGCAGTGCGCAAAGCCGTTTGATCGTTCCACATTGCTGCTCTTCACCGATCAAAATCTTGTAAAAAAACTCAAAGCGCAGCAAACTTCCCAGCATATCTCCAGGGAAGCTTATCAAGAGCAGAACAACTGCCTCAATCGAATCATCGGGATCTTTCGCCGAGAATTGGAAGAGGATCAAATCACTTTGACGCCTCGCGAACTGTTTTTTAACCTCTTCCCCGGCAGCAGAGAAGACTTCATGCGCATCAAGGAAGATTTCAACAACGATAAGACCTTCGGGCAAGAGGGAATCCGCATCTCGCCGATCGAGCTGTTTGAGTTCCATCTCCCGGAATTGGGAAGGGGAGCGTGGTACACGGGCGACGAAAACGAAAAATCACTCGTCGGCAGAAACATGCGCTCTCTCTATTTTCCAGAACTGCCTTAAATGGGCTGTTTTACGCAGCGTCGAGCGGCAGCGCTCGCCCACTGAGAGCCGCGTTGTTTAAATTTTAGCACAGAGCTGGGAAACCACAGAAAGGAATTTGAAAATTTTCCTCTGTGGTTATTTTCTGAGGAGGCGCAAGCTGTTCAAGCCGACGAGGACTGTGCCCCCTTCATGCAGGATCACCGCAATCCACAATGGGACCAGCCCAAGTAGGGCTGGGGTGCTAGCGAAGAGGATCACGCCTAAGGCGAGGGTGATGTTTTGTTTGACGATGAAGAGGGTCTTTTTGGATTTGCGCACGAGCCAGTCGAGCAGCGACAGATCGTCGTTTAAAAAGACGATGTCAGAGGCGTCGATCGCCGTCGCGCTGCCGATTTTTCCAAGCGAGATGCCGACAGTTGCTCGCGCTAGAGCGGGGGCGTCGTTGATTCCGTCGCCGACCATCGCGAGACCCTCCTTTTCAGAAAATTCGGCGACCTTCGCAAGCTTATCTTCTGGCCTTAGATTGGCATAGACTTTTTCAATTCCGACTTTTCCAGCGACGGCGAGCGCGATTTCTGCATGGTCGCCGGTGAGCATCATCGGCTCGATGTGCTCGTGGCATTTCAGACGCTCGATCATATCAATGGATTCTGGTCGCACGGTGTCGAGAAAATGAAACAGAAATAGAGTGTCTTCGACAAGAAGCAGTGTATTGAGATGCCCTTCGCGGTGGAGTTCGTTTTTCAAAGAGTGCCATTTTTCATGGAGGGCAGGTGGTATCTTTTTTTCTATAAATTCGCTGTGGCCAATCGATACCGCCAACGTTTTTCCATGCAGCTCCACTTCTCCTTCAAGGCCATAGCCGGGGACCGACTTGAAAGAGGTCAGATCTCGGGCCTTAAGGGATTTTTCTTTGGCTGCGGCGACGAGGGCGTCGGCGATCGGGTGCACGGCGTTGCGCTCCAGGGCGTAGGCGATCGCGAGGGCGTCTTCCTGGCTGCAAACGGGCTGTTTTGGGGAAAGCGACTCGATGGAAACGCAAGAGAGTTTGCCCGTCGTCAACGTGCCTGTTTTGTCAAAGGCGATGGTTTTACAGCTCGCCAGCGCATCGAGGACTACGCCTCCCTTGAGAAGAATGCCTTTGCGGGCGCAGCTGCTGATGGCGCTTAAATAGGCAGTCGGCGTCGCGATGATCAAGGCGCAAGGGGAAGCGGCGATGAGGAAAGCGAGCGCGCGGTAGATGCCTCCTTCTGGGCCGAGGTAGGGAATTGAAAGAATGAGGGGAATCGTCAAAGCGAAAATGAAAAAAAGGGCCATGATCGCCATCGCATACCATTTGCCGAAATGGTCCAAGAAGCGCTGCAGCTTGGGTTTGGCCTCTTGGGCTTGAGTGATGAGTTCGATAATGCGGGTCAGTGTGGAATCTCTGCTGGTGCGGGTCACTTGGACCGTCAGCGTCCCATCGAGGTTTCTTGTTCCCGCTTGGATTTCGTCGCCTTTCTTTTTGGGAACGGGATGGCTCTCGCCGGTCAAGTGGAACAGATTGACAAACGAGCTGCCGTCGATCACGGTCCCATCGAGCGGGGCGATCTCGCCGGCTTTGATGAGAAGGGGCGTGCCCGTAGCGATGTCTTTAACGGTCTTTTCGTAAAGCGTGCCGTCTTCGGCGATGACGCAGGCAAAGCGGGGAGAAAGCTTGTGCAAACTGAGGAGAGTTCCCCGTGTTTTTTCTGAGACCATATTTTCCATGGCCGCCGAAAGCTCGAACAACACGAGTAGGAGCGCGCCTTCCATGCCGCTGCCGATGACGACAGAGAGCAGGGCGGCGAGTGTCATCAAAACGTCGATGTTGATCTGAAGATTCTTGAGGTCTTCGATGGATCCCAAAAGGGCGGGCGTCCCGCAAAAAAAATAGACAAAGAGCAGAAAAAAATGGGAAAGAGGGGGCAAAAAGAATAGCGTGACAAAGGAGGCGGCGAGTAAAACGGCGGAAAAGAGCGCGGTCTTCAAAGGGAGATTTTTTCCTAAGATGCGCGACTTGGGCGTTAAAAAAGGGCTGATGCTTTCCTCTTTTCCTGAAGCGAAGAACTCATCGAAAATATACGGGGCTGATGGATTCATAAAATGAGAGGAAGTAAAAAGTGGATGCTGCCAGCGATCAGGCCGAAAATGGCCAGATTCCAAATGATGGAATTCCAGGCGCGGTTGCGCTCGAGTTTAGCGGAGATAAATGTGCAGATCGAGATGCTTAAAAGAGCAAGAAGCGGCAGGCCATACACGGGGAGGAGCTTAAAGCCGATCAAACAGAGCGCCGCGCTGGCCGCAGCTCCGCAAAAAGCGCCAAAGGATTGCTTGAGGGGATGCTCATAGGCTTCGAGTGTCAGGCCGAGCTCTTCCTCGAGCATGACGCGCAGGAGTCGATTGTCATCGGCCATCAACACTTCGATCACTTCTTCGAGAAGTTTTCCCGTGAGGCCCTTGGCCATGTACATTTCTGTCAGTTCTTCTTTTTCTTGCTGGCGGTGATGTTCGATCTCCCAGCGCTCTTCTTCGATCACTCGATGCAGCCGTTCGATCCGCGTCCAGCCGAGCAGAGCGCTGCGCGCCGTCTTCCAAAGGATCCATCCAGCAGAAAAAAGCAGCAGGAAAACCCAAGCCTTTTGCACTGGCACAAAGTGCAGCAAGATGATCGACAGGATCAAAAGGGCGATCGCGGTCTCTTTGCCCGCGTCGGCGCCTGCGGCCAAATGCCCGGGCATTTCGGTTCCATGGACCTCCGCAGACGCGATAGCGCCGCGCGTTCTAGCCTCTTTAAGGTGCTCGACGACTGTTTTGCCTTGCAAATGCTCGGAGGGCGGGGGCAATGACATGGATCAACCCTCTTGCAAAAGATGGGTAAGCAAGCGAACCAGATCAAGATAATCTTTTACTGCCATCACTTCGCGGATTGAGTGCATCGACAATTGAGGGCAGCCGATGTCGACCGTGTTGATGCCGGTGCTCTGGGCGACGATCGGCCCCACGGTGCTGCCACAGGCGATGTCGGAGCGGCAGGCATATGGCTGATAGGGAAGCTTAAGCATTTGGCAGGCATGGGCGACGATCGCCGCGGAAAGGGCGTTGGAGGCGTACTTCTGGTCGGCGTTGTACTTGAGCACGATCCCTTTTCCGAGCAGGGGAGCGTGATGCGGTTCATATTTTTTTGGGTAGTTGGGATTGAGCGCATGCGCCATATCGATCGAAACGCACAGCGAATTGTTTTTCAATAAGAAGAGCTCTTCGAGATTGATTTTCAGACTGAAGGCGATCCTCTCCAAGATGTTGTTCAAGAAAGGGGAGGCGGCGCCTTCTTTGCTGTGCGAGCCGATCTCTTCGTTGTCCCAGAACAAGGCCATTTGCAGCCGATGGCGCGCGGGCTTTTCTAAAAACCCAATCGCATTGAGCGCGGCGTGAACGCCGGTGAGGTTATCGATCCGATAGGAGGCGAGCATCTCGTTTTCCAGGCCAACAAAGCGCGCAGGCTCATGCGGAACAAGAAAAAGCTCGAAGGAAAGCAGCGAGTGAAACGAGAGATGCCTCCGCAAAAGTTTTTCCAGCGCCTCGGGCGGTAGTTTTGATTCTTCCAGCAGGCCGACGATGGGGGCGAGATGCTCTTGCTTATTGAGATGCAGCCCTTTTTCATTGACCTCGCGGTCCAAATGGACGGCAAGCTGAGGGATAAAGAGAAGGGCATCGTCCAAATAGACGAGTTTTTCTTCGGGTTGTCCTGATCCGTTAGTGATGACGACTCTTCCCGCAAGGGCCAAATCGCGATTGAGCCAAGAGGAGAGCAAGGGGGATCCGTAAAGTTCGACGCCGAACTGCATCATGTTCGCGTGGTTGTAAGCGGGCTTTGGCTTGAGTTTGAGCGCCGGGCTGTCGGTGTGCGAGGCGAGAATCATCGCCTGGGTGGGCTTGGTCTCCGGCAGAGAAAATGCGCATAGTGCGCCGCCTCTGACGGTGAAGTATTTTGTTCCCGGCTCGAGGTGCCATTTTTCCTCTTCGCTGATCGGAACGAAGTCGCGAAGGGCCAAGCGGCTTGCGATCTCCTTGACGGCATGCCATGAAGTGGGGGAGCTATCGAGGAATGCCTTAAAGTCTGTTAAAATATCGGCCATGTCATCTCAATTCTTTAATGCCATTCAAATATTTATGTAATACCACAGGAAGGGTTACAGAACCATCTTCATTTTGATTATTTTCGAGAAGCGCCACCATGAGGCGCGAAGTGGCGAGGCCAGAGCCGTTCAGCGTGTGGACAAGTTCTGCCTTTTCTTCCTTGTGTCTGAAGCGGATTTGCGATCTGCGCGCCTGATAATCGGTGCAATTCGAGATCGAAGAGACCTCGTAATAGCGGTTTTGGCCGGGCAAATAGACCTCGATGTCGATCGTTTTGGCGGCCTGAAACGACATGTCGCCGGTCACAAGCAGCATATTGCGGTAATGCAGGCCGAGTCCTTTCAACACCATTTCCGCGCTCGCCATCATCTCTTCGAACATCTGATCGCTTTGCTCCGGCTTCGTGAATGCGAACATTTCGACTTTATTGAACTGGTGCATGCGGATGAGTCCCCGCTCTTGAGAGCCGGCGGCTCCCGCTTCCCGCCGAAAGCAGGGTGTATAAGCGATCAATTTCTTTGGGAGATCTTCTTCTTTGAAGATCTCGTCGTAATACAGCCCATTGAGCGCAACCTCCGAGGTTGGGATCAGATAGAGCTGATAATCCTCGTCAGAGATTTTAAACAGCTGTTTCTCGAATTTCGGCAATTGTCCCGAGCCGAACATGATCTCAGGGCGGACCAAGTGTGGAGGCATACACATCTGAAACCCATTCTCGAGGTGGATATCGATCATGTAGTTGAGCAGCGCCCACTCGAGCCGCGCTCCCATGTCGCGGTAGACGGGCCAGCCGCTGCCCGCGATTTTGGCGCCGCGTTTGAAGTCGAATAACCCTAGCCGCTCGTTGAGCTCCACGTGGTTCTTGAAGGGGAAGGAGAACGAAGGCTTTTGCCCGACCGTTTTGATGCAGACATTGTCCTTAGGGTCAGAGGAAACCTTGATGTCGTCACGAGGCAAATTAGGCAGATAGGCGAGCTTTTGGACCAGCTCTTGCTCAATGGATGCTAGCTCATGGTCCAAAATGGCGATCTTCTCGCCGAGGCCCGATACTTCTTGCATGAGGGCGGAGGCATCCTGCTTCTGGCGTTTTTTTTCGCCGATTTCCTTGGAAAGATGATTACGGGAGGCTTTAAGCTCCTCGACATTCGTCTTGATCACGCGGGCGCGCTCGTCGAGGGCGGCGATCTGAGAAAGATTGATCTCAGGATCTTTGCTCTTTAATTTTTTTTCCACAGCCTCTTTGTCGGCTCGGATGAGCTTGATGTCGATCATTTTCAACGACTCCCTCATTATAGAGCCTGAATAATAGATCGTTGATCCCTAATTGTCAATGAAGGATTTAACGCGAAAACAGTTGAATGATAATATTGGTTTTTGATAATTAAATAATTAAGAGCATAAATCTGAGGAAATAAAAGTATGTCCCAGTTTTTCGTAAAAATAAAAAGATTAATTCCTCTTATTTCAATACTTTTAATTATTCCCGGGTTTTCAGAAGAAATGAAGCCTCTATGCGAAAAAGCGACCAAAGCGGCAGACGACAAAGAGAAGCTTGTCGCGTTAAAAAAGCAGCTGATCGAGAAGGAGAAGGAGCTCGTCCGAAGAAATCGGGTGCTTGTCGAAAAAGAAAAAGAGCTTTTGAAAAAAGAGAAAGAGCTCCAGCATCATTTAAACGCGCAAAACGAGCAGCCCCGTGACGAGCTACAGGCCGCCCTGCCGCTTAATGAACTATTCGACGAGAACCAGCTTTACGCCCAAGCGGACGATCAAGATGACAAAGACTCTCTTCAACCCGAGCTTTCCCCCGTTCCCCCGCCTGTGGAAAAAAAAACTCCACAGCCTGCCCCTAAAGTAGCAAACGACAAGTCCGAGAAGTGCCGCTCCCCATTCCAGACGATGCATGTGGGTGTGCGCCATACAGAAGCGCGCGGAGTGGGCTACAAGCACGGCTACACGACCTTAGAAGGGTTTGGGATTTACGATGCGCATACTTCGTTGATGCCTTTTGTGGATCTTCGCGCGCACGTCTTCGACAATGGCGATTTCGCAGGCAATGTCGGCATCGGCGCCAGAAGCTATCTTTCCTCGATCGACTATGTTCTCGGCGCCTATTTATACTACGATATTCGTCAAAGAACACATCGCCTTCTTCCGCAGCAATTAAGCCCTGGAATCGAGCTTTTGGGAGACCGTTTCGAATACAGGATGAACGGCTATTTTCCTGTCGGAAGCGATGAAAGCCGTACACATGGTTTTAAATTCGTCGAATTCGACGAACATTCGATCATCGTCAAGGGAAAGCAGCACCGCACAATGACGGGAGGAGACGCTGAAATCGGCGCGCATCTCACGCAAAGCACAAAATACGACATCTACGCGGGGGTCGGGCCTTATTACTTCACCGCCTCTGACAGATCGGCCTGGGGAGGAAAAGCCCGTCTGCTCGGTCGCTTCAAACAATACGTCTCGCTCGAAGCTTCTTACTCTTACGACCATCTGTTTAAAAACATTGTCCAGGGAACGATTGCCCTCAACCTGCCTCTCGGCAATAAGATCCGACGCAAGGGCAAAAATTGCTCGACCCAAGTCAATCTCGCCCTTGGCAGAGCCGATTTTGCTCCTTACCGGTTTGAAATCCCCGTCGTGAAAAAATTCATGAAAAAAGAAAAGGCGGTCAACCCTGCAAGCGGCGAACCTTGGAAAGTGTGGTTCGTGGACAATACCAGCAGCTCTTCTGGGACCTTCGAGAGTCCATTTCCGACGCTCGTCCAGGCCCAAAACGCTTCTTCTAAATACAACATGATCTACGTTTTTCCAGGGGATGGGACGACGACAGGCATGAACACGGGTATCACCTTGAAGAACGGGCAAAAATTCTTGGGAGCGGGTCTTTCTCACAAGATCAATACAACGCATGGAAAAATCACAATTCCCGCTTACGCTTCACGTACGCCTAACATCACAAATAGAGGCAGTATCGTGACTTTGGCAAGCGGCAACGAAGTGTCTGGCTTTAACCTGATTGTCACAACGAACGGATCGAATGCGATCGATGGAACTAAGGGTATACAATGGGCTAACATCAATCACAATTCGATTTTTGGAAGCGCAATAAGCTACACCGGCGTCAATCTCGCCGGCGGAGGCCATTTCTCTGTCAACAAGAATGTGGTGTTAGGACTCATCAATCCAGGAGAGGCTAATTTTCCCAACGGCATCCTGATACAAAATTTCGATCAGGATGATATCGACATCGATGTGTCTAAAAATTTCGTCTCGGGTTTCTTTAGAGGGATCAATGTGACTCCCTTTCCAAATCCGACATCCTCTATGGGCACTGTGGACATTCATCACAATTTCGTCAGAAGCTTTGAGCAATTCGGCATCGAGTATTCGACGGGAATGGTCGATTCGACGATGAGAATTAGAGATAATACGATCCTCAATGATACCGGAGGAGCTGCGTGTCGATCGATTGCCGTGATCCTCAATCAACAACCCAATACGGGAACGATGTATGTCACTAACAACAATATTACCGACACCACAACGGCCGCGGCCAGCACGAGCATTCTGGCGCAGATCAATAACTCAAGAGTCGATTTTTCGCGCATGATTCTCTCGGATAATACCATGCTTGTTGGACCGGTACCCGGCTCCTTCGGAATCCTGATGAATGACCTTCCAGAGAATACGATTTGCGCAAGCTTTATAGGCAATATCGCCACGCTGCAAACGCCGGGGACGACCTCCGGTCTTACAGTGATGGGAGGCGGGGTCATCAATATCGTTGAATTTGAGGACAACGTATTTCCCAATCAAGTCTTCACCGGAAATGTCAATTTCGTAGAAAGCTGCGAAAGCCCTTGAGGGGTAATAAATAATTTAGTTGGGTGTTTTTACCCTTGAATTGGGGGGGATTCTATGCTAATCTTCCCTAAAAAAGGACACCCTATGTCTAAATTTCCGACTGCCCAAAATCCGCTGCTTCTCCGCTATCACCGCCTGATGGATGCTTTTGCCAAATCCGACGATGAGCGCGATTTCTATCTCGATAAGGTAGAAGGGTTTATAGTTTATGCCGATATGGACAAAGGGCAAAAAGAACTCGAGGATTTAGAGCTCGAGCTAGCGTCAAACGCCGACCGATACTGCCTCCTTCCAAAAATGACTTTCTATGAAACAAAAAAATTCATGGAAGGGTTTGTCAATGAAAAAGTTTACGATATCGATACCAAGGAAAAGCTCCTCGATATCATCCAATCAAAAGAGGCTCGGGAAAACTTCCTAGAATTCATCTACGACCATTTGACCGAACTGGAAAAATGGCAGCAATATTACGTCGAGCGCTCCCGCATCCGCATCATCGAATGGCTCCGCTCTCAGAATATCCAGTTTGTTTTCGAAGAGGACCTCGACGTCAATAAAACGATGATGGAGAAATTAAAGCGCCACCTATTCGATGCAAAAGTTCCCAAGGAGATCTCCACCGTCCGGGAAGCCCTTGTCGCCAAAGCGAAGACCTATTACTCCAATGAAGCATTGAACCCGCGCCCCAAGCGCGGAAGGCCACCCAAGCAAGTCGCGAAGGTAGAGGTTGAGCCGCAAGTCACCGTCGACATGTACACGACAGTCCCTGCCGTGTGTCGGCTGTTTCTCTATCTTCCTGAAATCTCCAGCGCTGCCAGTGTGACGTTCTCTGCCAAATTCGACACCGAGGCCCAGCTGCTCGCCAGCTTGCGCGGCAGCACCCGCGTCAAAATCGACACGCGCCTGCAAGCGCTCTCTGAACGCCTCGAATCGCTCAGGACGCTCTCGAGCCGCTTAGCGGGGCATGAAGATCTCACTGGCGCTGGGGCTGAAAGCCGCTTGATCAAAGCCGTCAGCAAGAAAACAGAAGAATTGCAAGAAGAAGAAGAGGTGGAAGAAGCCGAACATCCTCAGAAAAAACGTCGCATTGTGGAGGTGGTCAAAGGTTTCTTACCTGGCAAGAAGAAAGAAAAACCGGCAGCAAAGTCTGAGGCCGAAGTGAAAAAGCCCGGCGTCAAGATGGTCACCAAAATCGAATCCAAAAAACCCAAGAAAAAATGATGATAGGATTGGTCGAAGAGGAGATACGAGTCAGCGGCAAAGAGCAATGCCTCAGAGTTCTAGAGGCGATGTACTGGACACGCTACGCCGATGAAAAAATGCAAAAGCTTGTCCGCCAAAACAAAGGCGGCACTTTTCATCTCAGCGTCTCCGGCCACGAAATGGTTGGAGCAGTCTGCGCTCTTTCCTTGACGCCTGGGAAGGATTGGGGGCTTCCTTATTACCGCGACCGCGCTTTTGCTATCGGGATCGGGTGCTCTCTTCGCGACATTATCGGTGCATGTCTTGCCCGTGCCGTCCCTCATCATTCCGGGGGCAGGATGATGCCGGAGCATTTCACGCACAAGGGATTGCGGATTCCATGCCAATCGAGCTGCGTCGGGTCGCAATTTCTGCAAGCTGTCGGCGTGGCCAAAGCCGCTGCGCTCGCTGGAAAAGATGAAGTTGTCTACGTTTCCGCTGGAGATGGCGCCACTTCGCAGGGCGATTTCCATGAAGCGATCAATTTTGCCTGTTTGCATTCCTTGAGCGTCATATTCGTCATTCAAGACAATGGCTGGGCGATTTCCGTCCCTGTGCGAGATCAGACCGCCGGAGGCACCATTGTCAAAATGGCGCAAGGCTATGAAGGGCTTTCAGTCTTCGATGTCGACGGCTGCAATTACGAAGACCTTTCCAAAGCGATGTCCGCGGCTGTCGCCAAAGGACGCGCGAAAAAGGGTCCAAGTCTGATCGTCGCCAAAGTGCCGCGCATTGGCGCGCACAGCAGCAGCGACGATCCCTCCAAATACAAAGAAAAAGGCTGCATCGAAGAAGAAAAAGCGAGAGATCCGATTCCGCGATTTGAATCTTGGCTCCTCGACATGGGCCTTATCAGTTTAGAAGAATTGGAACAGATGAGAGAGCGCTGCTCGCATCAGATTGAAGCCGCCTCCCTTGAAGCGGATCAGATTCCCTTCCCCGAAAAGTCAACCGCGGCCAAAGGAGTCTTTAAAGATGTCGATGCCTCTCAATTCACACCTTTTTCAGAAGACGATTCGCCGTCTGCGGCTGATAGCATCGTGATGATGGACGCATTGAACCACGCCATCGATGAAGAGATGAAACGCGATGGCCAAGTTGTGGTCTTCGGCCAAGATGTCGCGCATGGCAAAGGCGGCGTCTTCGGCATCACGCGCCATTTGACAGAGAAATACGGCATTGAGCGCTGCTTCAATTCGCCGCTCGCCGAATCGAGCATCATTGGGATTGCGATGGGCATGTCGATGGCCGGGAGCAAACCGGTGGCGGAAATTCAATTTGCCGATTACATGTGGACCGGAGTCAATCAGCTGTTCAACGAACTGGCCAGTCTCTATTACCGCGCCAACGGCGAATGGCATTGCCCCGTCGTCTTACGCATGCCCTATGGTGGTTATATCCAAGGCGGCCCTTACCATTCGCAGAGCATCGAGGCTTTCTTGGCCCATGCTCCCGGCCTGAAAGTCGTTGTCCCCAGCAATGCGGCCGACGCCAAGCGCCTCCTCAAAGCGGCGATCCGCGATCCCAATCCTGTCGTCTTCCTTGAACATAAAGCCCTTTACCGCCAGCGCGTGTTCTGCGCCCGCAAAGAGCCCAAAGACAGCGAGCTGCAGCCATTCGGCAAAGCAAAAATCGTCCGCAGCGGTGATGACATCACCGTCGTCTGCTGGGGGATGATGGTCTTCATGGCCTCACAGGTCGCCGATACGCTTGCCAAAGAAGGAATTTCCGTCGAAGTGATCGATCTCCGCACCATCGTGCCCCTCGACATGCCGACAGTTCTGCAGTCTATCCGCAAGACCGGCAAGGCGCTCATCGCGCACGAAGCGCCGCGCACATGCGGCTTTGGCGCAGAAATTTCTGCCCGCATCGTCGAAGAGGCGTTCCAATACTTGGACGCCCCCGTCCAGCGCGTGACAGGGAAAGATTGCCCCGTCCCTTATTGCAAGGATCTCGAGGACGAAGTTCTCCCCCAACTAAAAGATGTGGAAAAAGCCATCCGCAGCCTAGTGAGTTTTTGAACGGTACGCTCGAGCGCAATCCCGCACCTTCAGGGGCCGAGCTATGTGTTTTTCTCGGGCGCCGAAGAGCGTCCGCCCTTATCAGCCGTGGTCTCCGGAAAGCGCGTCTTTAATGAGTTTGAATAGTACACAGCAATCTGATCATTTGGATGATAATGCAGTGTAGTCTCAATTGCCTGACGACACTCTTGGATCCTATTCTCGTGATATAGAATGTTCATTTTTCCTCTTAATGCAAATTTGTTCCAAGCTTCCTGTTTAAGAACTAATTCGTAAGTCTTTAATGAATCGGTTTTACTCCCAAAATAATCTAACGCGATCGCTTTGTTCACTAAAGCGGTAATATGATCATTCTGTATAGTAAGGGCATGTTCTGCGGTTAGCAATGAGTTGATTAGATCATTCGTTAACCTATAAACTTCTGATTGACCGGCATAAGCCTCAGCGTTATATGGGTCCAAGGTAATAGCAGTTTTCATGTTTTTAAGCGCATTCTTGTAGTTTTTTTGTTTTAAAAATTGATATCCTTCTTGGACATGGTGTACTGCAGTAGCAATAGGATCTTCACTCGGATAGCGAGCTGACGAAGTCTTTTTTTTCTTGTTTGAATCAGAACTAGGCGGTGGAGAGGGGTATTCATAAGTCATCACGTGAGGAGGCAACTTTTGAGAATGAGAAGAGTTCTCAAAGGCATCTGAATAAGTTCTTTTTTTCTGAGACGGATTTGAAGGGGGTTGATCTGCTGCTGGAGGGTGCAACACCTCAGCATTCGAAGTATTAGAAGAGCGATTAAAATTACGAGGTGGTAAAGAAGAGCCCTGATGATGGGCCGAATTGTCATTTTGATGAACAGAAACGAGTCCTGTCATCGTTCCCTGCATTTGATAGAGGGGAGAATCCTCTTGAAATGGCTGTACTGGAAATGCCCCCCTTGAGCCATCATAATTATAGCTTTGAGGAGGTTGATTGATCGTCTGTCGAAGAGTTGCGTTCTCTTTTTGAAGTGTTGCGATTTTGCTTTTGAGCTTAGCAATTTTTTTTTCGCTTTCGTTCTGTTTGTGATCAAGAATGCCGATCCTGACTCTCAATTCTTCGTTTTCGCGCAAGGGATCTGGGGGCATAATTTTTGGAAGAACATGAATTGAGGAAGGAGCTAGTGGTGGCAACCATCTCGGAAAATCATCATTCTTTGCATTTTCTTGTTCGTTTCGCGTTGAAAAGGTCTGAGAAGGGTCAATAGGAGGGAATGTGATTCGACTTGCCATAATAATACTCCTGTTTTTTTAAGACAAAAGTCTAATTATTTGCATAATTTAAAGCGAGTTAAAAAAAAAGAGATTAAGCGATCGTCCGTGGTTCAATTACATATTCAATGCCGTTGTTCTTCTGTTCAAATGCCTCATGGGTTTTATGCTGCGGTCGGCTTGTAACGTCGATTTTCTGCGCCTGCCTTTTTCCGTTTGACTTTGCGTTCGCTCTTGCAAGCTGGCAGGAAGATTGCTTCGAGCTCCACACTTCGTCACACGAAAAAATTCAGGGCATAAAATCGACGTTACAAGCCGACCGCAGCATATACTGTGAAAAAACTTTTTAAACCGCTCCCCAGTTTCTACGCAGCCCAAGCTCAATCTGCAGTGATAATTTGATGCGAATAAATTCCGCTTTATGATTCCAAGGAAGAGAATTTAGCAATTCGATTTCGATTGTCTGAAGACACTGCCATTTATTCAAGTAAAATAGATTCTTAATTTTCCCTTCAATCGCATTTAGATCAGTTGGGTCAATCGCCCGCATAGTTTCATAGGCATTATAGGAGTCGTAAAATTGTCCCAAACCAAAACAACATTGCGCTTTCGTGAATAGAGCCAACATATTGTATGGGTCTATTTGAAGAGCATTATTCGCATAGGCTATAGCCATACTAGGATTTTCCAGATTTTTAAAACAAAAAGCGCGATAGCTATGCGCCGTTGTATTGAGTGGGTCCCACCAAAGGACCTGTTCGATTAACGGAAGAGCGGTATTATAATTTCTATTGTCCATCATAAAGGATAGGGACGATGGGGTTCTGATTCCGTGGACAAATATTGAGCCGTCGTGATCGGCTGGAGATGAAAGGTCGCATCACCAATAGCAACCTCGCCAGGGAGAAGGAATCGGCCTCTATCGTTAGCCGAATTAGAAAGAATCTCATGAGATTTCATTCCTAGAGTATTGCCTTCACGGAGTCGCAAGGGTTGAACTGTCCTTTGCCACGAGGCAGGGGGAGGACACGGATTGAATGGAACTTGCAGGGTTTTAGGTAGTGGTGTTTGGACGTCCTGCCTGTTCGAGTTCGCGTGCCCATTTTGGCGTGGCGGAAGAAGAGAAGCGCCGTTCGGAATTCCATGTGTAGACATAATCTGCTCCTTACAAGGGCGGCCAATATATTCCACACGAGGAATTTGCGCAATCTAAGAGTGTGTCGTTGAAAATTTATTGTTGCTTTTTGCGCCTTTTTCCGCATTTTTCGAAACTATTCCTTGGTCTAGTTAATCAACTATGTCCTGCGAATAATTTCAAAAAATGCGAAAAAATGCATCAAAAATCAACTAATAAATTTTCAACGACACACTCTAAATGATCTCCCTTATTCTGACTTTCTGCTGTTAAACATTGCGGAATACGTAAAAGCAATAAAATTTTCGCTATCAAGACTGAGTAAGTAATTAACGCAACTTAAGAATTTTTCATAGTCTTTCATGTGATACAAATTCTCAATTTTGCATTCCAATGCAAATATGTCTTTTGGGTCCTTTTGAAGAACGTCATCAATCAATGCTAAAGACAGCCCATAGGATCCGATTGCTTTTAATGCTAAAGCTTTATTTGTGATGGCTTTGAGGTGAGAGGGATCCAATTTTAGAGCATTGTCAGCCGCGTTGATGCATTCCCCGTAGCGTTGAAGCAATCGAAAGCAACGGGATTGAATGCAGTAAAATTCAACATTGTTGCCATTTTGAGTGATCTCAAGAGAAATAATATTGAGGGCTTGTTCCAGATCTCCCTCATTCATGAGGTGGTTTATCCCCTCGATAAATACTTCTTCATACTTCGCTCTGGAAGCCGGCGATGTTAAGTTTGTCTGTACAGACATAGCGGCTACAGGGTGCGTAGGCAGTGGCCGCTGAACAGGAAAATGGGAAGGCACGGAATAAATCGGATAGCCAAGCATAAAAGGAGGAGGAGTCCGGTTGGGTGGAACAGGGGATAAAGAAGGACTAAGTCTATAGGACAACTCTTGGATCTTTTGCTCTAGCATGCCATTTTTTTGTTCAAGAGCCATATTTTTGTCTGTGAGTTGCGTCACTTGCGTTTTTAGTCGGACTAACTCCGCAAACAAGTTGTTAAATTGGTTGGTCAGATGGAGGAGTTTATTTTCAAGAGAAGGAAGTGTGAAAGAGTTAAATGAAACTAGCATCGTCACGGGGGGCGGTTGATCAGCCCCATTTGTTATTGCATATGCCATAAAACGCTCCTAGTGACCGACTAGTGTACCTCTTCTAAAAAATTTGCGTAAACTAGGAAAGCGACTGCTAACAGGAATATTACGCAAAAACCGCGGCACCTCTTCACTGCTGTCGTGTTTGAAGATGAGGATAGGAATTAAAGATGAGCCCTTTGATGTTATTAGCTACATGATCGTTTGGAAAATGTTGCAATGTCGAATCGATTGTTTGCAGAGAGTCAAGTGGTTTTCCCATAAGGAATTGGCATTCGAGTTTGCATCTCAGCGCTAATTGATTTCGAGGCTTAAGAGAAAGAGCGGCTTCGCTGGTCTTTAATGCTTCATCCTTGTAACCGAGCAATCGCAAAGCTAAGGCTTTGTTCACCAAGGCCATCAGGTTGTAGGGATCGATCTCAGTGGCTTTCCTTGCGGCCTGCAAAGAACCAACAAAATCTCCCTGTAGTCGACAAATCTTGGATTTAATCGCAAAAGCTTTAGCATTTTCTGAATCGATCTGAATGGCTTCATCGATATACCTTCCGGCACAGAAAAAATCTTTTAAGTTTAGAAAATATTTAGCCGAGGCTACCTTTTCGTCAGAAGCGGCCCGCTTTGAGCTGGAAAAACCAGGAGGTATTGTCTCTTCGGAATAATTATTCTCTATAAGACTTTGGCTTTGGATGGGAGTGACTGGGGTCTGATAAAGAGGCATGTCGCTTTGGTCTTGAGTGTTTTGAAATTGAAGGAGAGAAGTGAACGTTGAAACAAGTCCGTTCATTTTTTGTTCAAGGTCTAGATTTCTTTTTTCGAGTTCGCCGAACCGGCTATTATATTTGTTTTCGAGTTCCAAAAACCTCTCGCTCAATTGTTGACTAGCAATGGCGAGCGATTGCACTCGAGCGAGGAGGGAAGATTGAGTGGTTTGCTCTTGGGGTGGATAAAATGAGTCGTTCAGATGACGCGTGCCAGAGTCAATTTGTTCGTGTGTTGGCTCTTTGGGGCTGGAGAGAGAACTGCCAGCTAGTGATTTTACAGCCATAGAAAAGATCTCCTTTGCTGTTGAACAATTTTGACGAACACTACTCGGTGTTTTGGCGGCTAAATTCTGTCGGAGAATCGGAGCGGGGAGGAGAATCATAGCCGCTTGGATAGGAGAAAATAGGCGGAGGGTTCACGTTGAAGTCAATCGGTGGATAATAATAAGTCGGTGAGGTGGCGCGAGGAGGAGATTGAGGTTCAGTTGGCATGTAAAACGGAGGAGCCGGCTGAGGGTAGGCCCTGCGCATTACAAACGCATGCAAGCTAAGCATCTTTTGTTCGAGCTCCCAATTTCTCATTTTGAGAATGGCCACTTCCCTTTTTAATTCGTTATGCTCGTCCAGCAATTTATCAAATAGTTTCTTCTTTGGAAAAGGTTTCTGTGTCCTCTGAGAATTGGGAAAAAAAGAATCCAATGATCGATGCAGGGCAAGATGGCCCGATGCTGAGTCGGTGGACTCAGAATCCTCTTCTTGTATTGAAGATAATGAGTTCTGTTGCGCTACAATTAGTACTGGAGAATCAACTCGCTGATGAACTCCTGACGCCATGGTTGCCTCCTAAAGAAGACGAAAAGAATATATGCGATAAAAAAATTTGTGTAAACGGAAGGATTTGCACTTGGGCCTTTTTTCGAAGTTAAAAGATGTGAAGAAATTGGCGGTGTTGATAAAAATGAAGCTTCAAGAAACCCGAGCAATATCATGATCGGCTTTTGCCCGTTAGCTTCAGGATCAAAGGGGAACTGCATTTACTTAGGGACTGCGTCCACGAAGATCTTAATCGATGCGGGCCTCAGCGCAAAAGCGATCCGTGAGCGGCTCAAGCAGATCGGCGTCTCCTTGGATGAGATCGATGCCGTGCTGGTCACACATGAGCACACCGATCACATCCAAGCGCTGGATGTCTTAGGCTGCCGGATGCGAATTCCGGTGTTTTCCAACAGCGACACCGCGAGAGCAATTCATGGCATTTTAAACGAGTGCCCTAAATTTAAAATCTTCTCCACGGGCGAGACGTTTGAGTTCGGCGATCTCGAAATCCATCCATTCAGTGTGCAGCACGACGCCATCGACCCTGTTGCCTTCATCATCCGGACAGGAGGGTTGAAGCTCGGCTTTTGCACCGACCTAGGCTTTGTCACGAGCCTGGTTTCGAACCAGTTGCAAGGCTGTGACTACCTGTATGTCGAGGCGAATCACGAGCCCTCGATGGTGCACGCTTCCGCGCGGCCCAAGATCTACAAGCAGCGCGTGCTCAGCCGCCAGGGGCACCTTTCCAACGAGGAATGCGCCAAGTTGATCGAACTCATCTATCACAAGGATTTGAAGCACGTCCATTTGGCCCACCTGTCGAGCGAATGCAATGCGCCAGAGGCCGCTTTAAAGCGTATCATGGACGCGCTTGGCGGCTTCAATGCGTCGACCGAGGTCTCAATCGCTTTTCAAGATTCGGTAAGCAAGCGGATTATTTTTTAAGTTGAAACTTCTTCCACTTCTTGGCTTTTTCCTTGATGATTTTTTCCAGTTCGGAAGGGGTGCCGCCTTCGAGAAAAAAAATCGATAGGGCGACGAGGGTCACATCGGCAGCCTCTTTTTTAATCGCGTCTTGGGTCGACTTCTTGTACTGCGATCCGGATGATTTTTGCGAGATGAGAACCTGTTCGGCAAGCTCGCCGGCCTCTTCTTGGAGTTTGATCGTGCGCTCCAGCAGATTTTTTTTCTCGTCGAGAGACAATTTTTGGATTTCTTTCAAGTTCACAAGGGTATGGTCATCCCGTCATAAGCAAAGCGCGATCGGCATTTTAAACGCATGTCGTCTAAAACATCCAGTTGCAGCTGCAGTTTTTTGAGCATGTCGCTGTCGTTATGGCTGGGATCGTGATGGGTCAAAATCCATTCCGGGACCTCGGAGTGTTTCAATAGCACGGCGGCGTTGTTGACCGATGAGTGCCCCCAGCCGACTTTTTTTTGGTATTCAATCGGAGTGTACTGCGCCTCATGGACCAGGAAATCGCAATCTTTGAAAAATTCGATCATGCTGCGGTAAGGATGCAGAAGGGGATGATTTTTGCCGATGAGGTTGGGATTGCCGTGATATCCCATGAGGAACTCGTTGTCAGTTGTGTAGCCGAACTTCAATTTATTGATTTTGAATTTAAAGCAAACGGTTGCCCCGGGATGGTAGGAATAGTGAGAATTCACTTGAATATTGCCTATCTGAAAAGGGACCTCTTCGTGGATATCTTTGAAGACGAGATTGGCCTGGATATCGTCGAGGCGAACGGGGAAATAGGAGTGGGCGAGAATTTCAGTGAAGAGTTCTCGTGTCGTCCTTTCAAATCCAATGGGGGTCCAGATGTTGATGGTGCAATGGCGCTCATAGATGGGCAAAAAGAAAGGGAATCCCGCGAGGTGGTCCCAATGGGTATGGCTCATGAGCAAATGGATTTCTTTAGGCTTGGCCTCTGATAGGGTGGCGCCGAAGGATCGGATGCCAGTGCCGGCGTCGACGATGATCAGATCTTGGCCATGGCGGATCTCTAGGCAGCAGGTATTTCCGCCGAACCGCACGTATTCCGGCCCTGCGACAGGGTTAGAGCCGCGTGTGCCCCAAAATTTGATGTAGGAATTGGCCGAATGCATTTTTGGAAGGTAGCAGTGCTTGCCTTCCATTGAGGACTCTTTGCCGGAAAAGGGAGCGGGATGCAGCTCATTTTTAAAGAAGAGCTTGAAAAGGGAAAAAATTTTCGTCGGTTCAAACGGCTTTTCCAGAAAGTAATCGCAGTTCAAGATCAGCGCAGAACGGTAATTTTGGTTCATCGCATGCGCAGAGGTCATGATGACGCCGACCTCGTTTGTCCGCGGATCGGTTTTGATTTTCCTTAAGATCTCCATTCCATGGATTTGAGGGAGCATTAAGTCGACGACGACGAGGTCCGGCTTAAAGCTCTCCAGCTTCGCCAAGCAATCAAATCCTCCCCCGGCAGTCTCAAAAAGATAGGGCCCTCCCCCTTTGCTTTTTTTGATCTGCTTGATGAGTCGCTCATCGGCATCGGCGAGTAAGATTCTCTTTTTTTTCTTTTCCATGGCTTTCTCGCATCTTAGATCGAGAAGGGAAATATTGTAAATTTTCTTAAGGGGGATTATCCTATCCATTGTTCGAAACCATTAGGAGGTAAAAAATGGCTACTACTGCTACCACATTTCAACCAGGTTCAAAGACGCAGGTCGTTATCCCCGCCACGCTTAACTACCAAGAACGAAATACGAAACCTGCAGCACAGCCCGCAAACGGGTTCTGGAGCACTTGCTACACACCGATTGAGAAAATGGGACTCGTCCTCCGAAATGCTTTTTATTTGCCGTGGTATAAAACGAATCCCTCGTCTGAGCTGACGATGAATGCCGATCTGGCCAAGAAAGTTTCCGATGTTCTCATGGGAAGCGCAGCGACGACTTCAGAGGAAATGGGGCTTGTTAAGACTCATTTTTCCATCCGGGATGTTGCTGTGCATTTGCAAGGAGAGACTACACGAATTTTCAATGTTCGGCTATTTGAATCAAAAAAAACTGTTTGCGAAAAGAATCTGCGGCTCATTCTATTCAGCTATAATGGGAATGAAGAGCGGCTAGGGGTCACTGAATCTCGAAGATGGGAACCTTTGACCATCAAAGAATTGAGCGAGAGTCCTCTTTTGGTCTTAAAGGCTTTCCAGAAAAGCGGGGTAAATGTCGATTCCCTGATGACAACTTCACTCGGCAATGTGATGTTGGAGAGTTTTAAAAACATTCCACAAAATGCCGATGAGCAAAAAACAGTCCCCTCGACATTGGTGATCAATCGAGGCCTCACTTCCGTAGAAAAGGTTGCGAAGCAACTTTATTCGCGTCCAGTGAGCGATGCGCTTTATGGTGCCGCAAGACTCTCCGGTTGGGATGCAGATCCTGAACAAGGGTTGTTAGATTTTCTCAGAAAAACAGGCAAAGACCGCGAGGTCGTCATCATCGAGGCCCAAGAGGATTCCTATTTCTCTAAAGCTGGCGGTTTTAGTTCTGATTACCACACTAAAATCGAAAGTCTGGGCGCGAAGGTCTTTCGAGCGGCCTTTTACCCATTCCCTTTTCATACGCGCGCGCATCATGCCCTTTCTTTAGAGCATCTTGTGAATAACAAGGCGACGAAAATGATCGTTAACTCTGCTCAATTTGCCTTCAGTGCAGAGGAGAGCGCCGCATCGCTGATTGCGAAGAATGTTTTTTTCTCTGAGGATGCAGATTTTCACACTTGTTTCTATGTTTGCGGCAACGATGCCACCTTGGATATTGGAACAGCGCGGGAAGCTCTTCCCTTATTGTCGGCATTCGTCAAAGAAGGAAAAAAGATGGAAACAACATTGGAGCAGCAGGAAAATGCGAGTTAATTACTCCGCAGGTGTTTGAAATAGCTTTTTCTTTTTTTTCCAGGCGATGAGAAAGCATGACGTGCCGACTGCGGCAAAAATCGCAGCGACCAAATAGAAGTTAAGCACTTCTGTGGGGGAGAGCTCGAGTTCTCCCTCTTCGAGCATCGTCTCTAATGAGGCCACTGCTTCTATTGCCTCTGGATCGACTAAGCCCTCTTTGGGAGGGACGCTCTGGATCTCTTCTTGGGCCATGGCCGCGTAGGTGAAGGCCACAACGCACAAGCCATACATCACAAAGCCCATGAATTTGAGGCGCGGCAGGAGTTTTTTCTCGATTTCGAGATGGACGGGGACAATCGATTTAATCTCGTCTAATTTATTCAATAAACTCTTCTTCATAACCATTCCCGGGTTTTGAGGAGGCAGTAGTGTTCTTGGAATCCATCAGGATGCGGCGCGGCTTAGCGCCTTCTTGGGGACCGATGATGCCTTTCTTCTCTAATTCATCCATCAAGGATGCAGCCCTAGCATAGCCAATCTTGAGTTTGCGCTGCAAATAAGTCGTGGAAGCTGTCCTCGTCTCGACGACGATGGCCAAAGCCTGTTCGTAGAGGGTGTCGCGCGGTTCTTCTTCTCCATTTTCGGAAGAGGAATCTTCATTAAAGCGCATTTTATCAAACGACTCGATGAGGTAATTCGGCGGCGCTTGCTGGCAAATGAAGGAGACGACGCGGTTGATCTCTTCATCGCTGATGTAAGCGCCCTGCGCGCGGATCAGTGTGGAAGATCCTGGGGGCAAGAAAAGCATGTCGCCGTTTCCGAGCAAACTTTCAGCGCCGACGTCGTCGAGGATAATCTGCGAGTTGACGCGGCTGGCGACTTTAAACGCGAGGCGGGTGGGAAAGTTTGCTTTGATCAAGCCGGTGATCACCTCGCGAGACGGGCGCTGCGTGGCGAGGATCAGGTGGATACCGACCGCGCGGGCCATTTGGGCAATGCGGGCGATCGGCGTCTCTAAATCGGAGCTCGAGGCCATCATTAAATCGGCAAATTCATCGATGATCGCGACAATGGCATGCATTTTGATGGGGACGGGATTGCTCAACGACGATTCGAGTTCTTGATTGATTTGGCGGCTGTTAAATGCGCTGATATTGCGCAGGCCTAGCTGTTTCAAAAGATCATATCTCGTCTGCATCTCCTTGACGAGCCAGCTGAGCGCCGCGTAGGCGCCGTGCGCCTCTGTGATCACAGGGGCAATCATGTGGGGCAAGTTCGTGTAAGGTGTCAGCTCGACCTTTTTCGGATCGATCATCACGAGCTTGATCTCGTCGGGGCGCGCATTCATCAGTATCGACATGATGACAGTGTTGATGCAAACCGATTTTCCCGATCCCGTGGCGCCGGCGATGAGGCAATGCGGCATTTTGCTCAGGTCGCTGATCACATTGTCCCCGGAAACGGTTTTGCCCAAAAGCAGGGGGACATGCATTTTCCGTGGGGATTGATGGTAATTTTGGTGCAATTCTTTGAAGCTGACCTCTTGCGGGTAGAGGGAAGGGACCTCGACGCCGACGGCGGCCTTGCCTGGAATGGGGGCGATGATACGGATCGATTTGGCCTGCAAATTGAGCGCAATGTCGTTTTCCAACGTTTTGATCTTCTGCACTTTCACCCCGATGGCCGGATGGACCTCAAACGAGGTGATCGTCGGGCCGCAGTTGATCTCGCCCACTTTCGCTTCGATCCCGAAGCTAAGCAGCGTCTCTTCGAGGATTTCCGCTTGTCGCTTGAGATCTTTTTTTAGAGACGGTTGGTCGACTTTTTTAGGATTGTTGAGCAATGAGGGTGGAGGAAGCTGATAGGTCGTGAAATCCCCGTTGACAACCTTCTGGGCGTTGATCGCGATTTGCTTTTTATTCAGGGGGGGCGCCGTTTTTTTTTCCGCCTCGAATTTATCATGCATGGTCCTGATTGTGACCTCTTCCTCCTTTTCCCCCTTTTCTCGGCGCGGCTGGTAGATCGGCTGAGGTAAGCGCTTCGTCAGCGTCTTTTCAATCTCTTCCGCTGATTTTATTTCGAGGGGAGGTGGGATTGCTTTTGAAGAGCGCCATTTCTCTTTCAGAGCGAGCAACAGTGGAACCAGCTGAATTTCCGTTAACAGCAGAAATGAAACGAGCGCCGTGATGGAAAAAGTGAGCCCGATCCCAACATCGCTCAGCAGGCGTTGGAGATTGAGCGTCTTGAAATCGCAGTAGAGATAATAGAGCGGGACGCCCCCGAGATTATACCTTGTCGTGCGGTGCGGAAACGGAAAATCGAAAAAATGGGTCTCTGAATAGACGTGAGTTCCAAAAAAGGCCCCAAAAGAAGGACTTGATTCGGCAATCAAATTCAAGAGCAACGAACACGACACCATGAAGATGCCAAAATAGATCGACTTAGAAACAAGGGAGGGGATTTCGCGGTTTAAAAGAAATTGCCAGCCGAGCCAGCCTAAAAACAAAAGAATGGCATAACTCGATAACCCGAAAAGAAATTGAAGCCCTAAAGCGATTCCCCAGCCGGCGAGGCCCAGCCAATTCTTGCTGGAGTCCGCCGCATGAAAGCTCAGCAAGCTCAAGAGCGCAATGCATGACAACCCGAGCAGGATCAATCCCTTTGCCTCAGAAGGCATCCCTGGTTTTTTTTTCACTGGTGGATTCTCTTTTGCCATTTACCGACCTAAATTGAATATCCAAGTTACTATTGCCCCGAAACAGAGACAATACCAGGCAAACGGCTTTAAGTTCCCTTTTTCTAAAAATGAAAGGGCAAACCGGATGATCAAAAAGCCAAAAACAAACGAAGCGCAAAGGCCCATAAAACACGCAGGTATCGAAATGGCTTCGGGCGTTTCCTGCGACAGGTAGATTTTAAGCAATTCCAAGGCGTTGCCGCCGATGATCGTCGGGATCGAAAGCAGAAAAGAGAAACGGACGGCCTCGCGCGGGGCCCATCCCAAAATCTTTGCGCAGGAAATCGTCGACGCGCTGCGGGAAATTCCCGGAATCAAAGCGGCAGATTGCATCGCCCCGATCCATAGGGCATCGCGGGCGGATTGTTTTCCGGCGGCGTCTTCTTTTTTGCGGATTTTCCATTTTTGGCCCAAAAACAGAATGAAAGCCGTCCCCATTAAGCAAAGTCCTAAGAAGCGGGGCTCCGACGCAAAATCTCTTAACGGCTTGAGTAAAAAATAGCAGGGGATGAGCGGCAGCATCGCTAAGAAAAGAAGGCGCAACTTTTGTCTTTCGAAGCGAAGGATTTGGCGGATTTCCTGCCTCAAATAGATCAATAGAGCGAGCAGCGTCCCGAGATGGCATACCAAATCGAAAATCACTTGAGATTCAGAGCTTTCTACTTGGAAAAAAAGCTTGGCCAGCTTGACATGCGCGGAAGAACTAATCGGAAGGAATTCGGTTAATCCCTGCAATAGCCCAAAAATAAACGCTTCGATAAGGGACATGACGATCTTCCTTCATCCTTCAGTTCCACTATTACCACAAATATCATTTATCGGAGAAGAAGGGCGATCGACGGGGCTCGAACCCGCGACATTTGGATCCACAATCCAATGCTCTAACCAACTGAGCTACGACCGCCACATGGTGAGGGATAGAGCTTAATAGATGGAGGATTTTTGCGTCAAAGGATTCTAAGAGTGTGTCCAGAGACGATGCATTAAAAATTTTATAATTTAGTAAACCGCCACTAGAGATGCGTCGGGACTACGTCCCCGCTGCCCGTTGAGCTGTTACAGCTGTGATCAACGTTAGCGACCACGGTCGCCCAACTATCGCGTCCTCGTCGCTCCGTCGTGCAAAGCACTGGTCTACGCTCCTGCGGTGCGATTGCTCTTTGCCGTAAGCAGCCTCGGGCAGCAATATGCACTCGTTCCCCTCACTGTCGCTCGGGGCCCCTCTCGTGTCGTATTGCAGGGCCATTTTTTATCTCGAAAACTAAAAGTATCGTGTCAACGGGCAGCGGGGAGGCAGTCTCGACGCATCTCTAGTCGGCAGAAAATGACTTGAAAAAATTAAATGCGTCAGTTCTGAGTGATTCTTGACAAAAATTTCTTTAAAAATCGAATCTGCCGCCAACGACCAGCCCTTGCAGGGCCAAATTGCTGTTTTCTTGGTAATAGACCCCTTTGCCAACCTCCTGCATGAAGTGGTTCATCTGGTTGACGCTGAACCATTGGTTCTGCTCCCAGCCAGTATGCAGTTCGATATGAAACCGATCATCGGAGAAATGCGTGTCCCAGCTAAAGCCAAGGGCGAGCTGCAAGGAGGAGATTCCCTTGGAAAAGTGGTCTTTGGAGAGGGCGATGGTCTTACCATTTTCTTTGAGGCGGAAGTCGGCATCAAATTGCCCGTAGAGAAGAGAGCCAGAAGCGATGCCGTAAACACATAATCCACCGCCCATCGCAAAGCGGGCATTGGCGCCAGCGCGCAATCCTCCTCCGCGAAAATCGGACTCGGCGTGCACTCTGCCTCGAGTTTTTGGAGAGATGGAATAGGTGTATTTGTTTTTTAATTCTTGATCGAGCCAAAGCCCCCGCACTCCAAAAAATGGGCGCAGTGAAAAATAGCCACCAAACCAAGAGGAGCGGCCCCATTCGAGGTCAGCTTGTTGGAGATCGAGTTCCCATTCACCGTGAGCAAAAGTGTCGCCCGAGGTCGCAGGATTGTCAGGGTGGGCCCAAATGGAAAAAAGCGAGCCGTGAGATGAATGAGATGCGTCTGTTGCAAACCAGGTCCAATAAGCAGCCAGATCATACCCCGACGGGAGGAAATTGAGACCGAGTCCCAAACGCAGCCCGCTGTCCCAATCGGGCTCGACTTTTTTAAGAGAGCCTTTGAATCCCCCATCAGCTTTTTTCCCACTGTGTGCGTAGTACAAACTGTCTTCGTGGGCGATCCAATAGAGGTATTCGCCAGTGAGGAAAAGATTAGCGCCGTCTTCGACTTGAAAACTGCTGGGATAGTTAACTCTTCCGTCAGGAGCCTTGCTGACGGGTGTGTGTTGCTGGGCAAACCCTGTTGATCCTAGGCATAAAAATAATAGAGAACTCCGTTTAAACATGAGATTCTCCTTTAAAAGTCAAAGCGGACGCCAAATGTGCCGCCTTGCAGTGTCAGGTCGCTATTCATTTGTTGCAAATCGCCATTGGTGAGCGCTGAAAAAAAGTGGTTCATTTTGTTGATGCCGAACCAGATGTTCTGCTCCCATCCGGCATAGAGGCCGAAGTGGTAACGGTCGTGATGCACATAACAGTCCCAGCGAACGCCGAGGGCAAGCTGCGCCGTCGACGCCGCTTGCCGGAATTTATCTTTCGACAAGGCGATCGTGCCAGATTTCCATTTCTCTCGAAAATCGCAATCATAGAACCCATACAGCATTGATCCTGATGCGATGCCGTAAAAACTCCAGCCGCTCCAAAGCGCAAACCGCGCGTCGAATCCAGCGCGGACGCCGCCTCCCTCAAAGTCAGATTCCGTTTTGATACGGGCATTAGTTGCTGGAGTTGTTCTTAAGTGGTATTTGATTTTAAAGTCTTGATCGATCCATGCGCCGCGGATTCCAAAAAAAGGGCGCAGAGAGAAGTATTTGCCGACCCAAAATGCGCGTCCCATCTCCAAATCGACGACATTGTAGTGCAATTTCCACTCTCCGCCGGCTTTTCGCGCATAACCGCCTGAACTGACATCGGGATAGGCCCAAAGGGCGAGCAACTTTCCTTTCTTTTCTCTTTCCGTATGCGATTTGAACCACGTCCAATTGATTAAGATGTCCCATTCGTCATATGACATGTTGCCGCCGAAGCCGACACGGAAGCCCGGACGCCAGCCCGGATGCACTTTTTGGATGCGGCCTTTGAAGTCGTACGTCCCATCGGGGGGAACGGCTGTCGTTTCTTCATCTGTGTATCCGCTTTGAGCGAAATAAAGGCCGTCTTCTTTGGCGACCCACCACAAGAACTCCGTATTGAGGAACATATTCCAACCATTGTCGACTTCGAACCGGCTAGAAGGATTGACAAGCCCTTGCGATTCTTTTCCTTGGGTGGAGGCTGGATATTCACCGGCGCAGAGACAAGAAGTGGCCGCTAAGAGTAGAGCCGGAAAAATCTTTTGTTTCGGCATAGTCGCTCCGTATTTCTTGGATGAGAATAAAAAATTTATGCCGATCATCGAGCTAATTTTCATTTTTTTCAAGAGAATCTAACTTTAGATCGCTCTTTTTCAGAGAAAACGACAGCAAAAATAAAGCAGAAAGTCAGAAATACGCAGAGCCAAGAAAAGGAGATGCTTTTCGTGCGCAAAGAAAAATCGAGGAAGGCGGGAGGATTGGAAGTGAACTTTAAAATCGAAGATGTCCAGTTGCTATTGAGCGCATGGATCGCATGGCTAACAATGGGAATCCATGGAGCAAAAAACAAAGAGGAAAAGAGAAAAAACATCGACAAAGAAACACAGGCGGGAAAAAAGAGATTATAGGCGATGCTGAGGAGGGGAAATTTATGGAAGTAGAACAGCACAACCGGTACCGAAAGGAAGTGGACGGCAAAATTTACAGCAAAGGCTTTGCGCAATAAAGAGGCGATTAAATATCCGTGACGGTCGAGAATTTTCATCTCTTGCAATTCAGTATAGGAACGCTCTGGGAGCAAAAAACAGACGGCCTTGTGCATGACGGGATAAAAAAGGAAAATGGCCAGCGTGCAAAGAAAAGTGAGCTGGAAGCTCAGCTGTGTGACATTCACAGGATGTAAAAGCAGCTCAATGAGCAGCCCAGCGCCGAGGGCATTGAGGCCGGAGATCCGCCTCGAAAGCAGTTGTCCGATGGCAACAAGGGCAATTGCAATATACGCGCGCTGAATGGAAGGTGCATTGCCCAGGAATAAATAGTATCCTGAAATCGCAATGAGAAGAAGAACAGCGCTTAGACGGTAAGAGAAAAAGAGACGGAAAAGGAAATTCAAGAAAAACGCAGCCAAGGCGAAGTGAAAACCGGAAATGGCGAGAATGTGCTGAAGGCCGACTTTGCCAAATTCCATGCTTAAAAGTCTCTCGTCAATTGCGCCCGTCGCAAGGGCGTTTAAAAAGGTCCGCGCTTGGGGATCTGGAATTTCTTTTTTTAAATATTTGGAGAAACTCTTTTTTGCATCGAACCTCAACTGAGACATGTTGAAGGGAGAGCCGGCGATTGGATCCCATGTCTTATTTTTTTGCGGCTTTAAAACAAAGGCGCGCTCTTTTTTTTGGGAAAGCGTCCCTGAAATGGCGTAGTCTTTATTGGCTGTCGGATGTTTGCCGAATAACGGGAGATAAATATGGCAGGGAAGGTCGCAATAAATTTTTTCCCCCGTTTCAAAGCTCTTCAATGTTCCTTTGTAAAGCAGGCTCTTATTAAAAGGGGAACTTTGCTCTTTCACTTCCTCAATGTGAAAAATGGCTGTTCCTGTCATTTTTTCTCGAGGAAGGACGACTTTGGGGCAACGATAAGAGGCCGTAAAAAAAGCACCCAAAAAACACACCATTGCCCAGGGCAATGCTTTGCGCTTGCAACTCGAACACAAGACACAAAAACTCAAAATAAGAGGCCAGCATGGCTGAAAACTCGCCGCTGTTCCCAAAAATAGGCAAAGCCCAAAGAAAAGGGCGGGATTCCTCTCCCAGAAAGAATGAAAATAATGGATCATTGTTTAGAAATTTTCTGGTCGATGGGGCGGGTAATCAGCCTGACGCCTCTTTCGCCGGTAAACATGGTCGTTGCCCATTGGAACATGACGCCGATGCGGTTTCGGAATCCGATGAGATACATAATGTGGACAAAAGCCCACATGAGCCACGCAAAAAACCCGCTGAGTTGCAATTTTCCAATCACGGCGATCGCCTTTGCCTTGCCGATGGTTGCCAAGCTCCCTTTATCAAAATAGACAAAGGGCTCGCGATTTTCTTTAGCGATGGTGTTTTTGATGATCTTGGAGACATAGCGCCCTTGTTGGATGGCCACTGGGGCAACTCCTGGGAGGGGTTTTCCATCTTTTCCGACGCAGTGGGCCGCATCGCCGACAACGAAGAGTTCGGGGTGGCCCGGAATGCTCAAATCTGGGCCGACGATGACGCGCCCCGCCCGATCGAGAGGGACATCTAGGGTTTTGAGTATCGGAGAGACCTGGTTGCCAGCAGCCCAAATGATGTTCGTCGAGTCGATGAAAGCGTCTTCGGTTTTGACCCCTTTTTCATTGATCTCGATCACTTTTTTTCCGGTGAGGACTTTCACGCCCATCTTCTCTAAATCCTCTGTGGCTTTTTTTGCCAGCTTGCTAGGATACATGGGCAGAATTTGAGGAAGAGCTTCGAGCAGATAAATCTTCGCTTCTTCAGGTTTGATTCGTCGGAAATTCTTGAACATCGTCTTATTGGCAATTTCCGCAATGGCCCCGGCCATTTCCACACCCGTGGGCCCGCCCCCGATGATGACAAAATTTAAGTACTTTGCCTCTTCATTGAGGCTTTCGAGCCGTTCCGCTTTTTCAAAAGAGATCAGCACCTCTTCGCGGATATTAAGAGCGTCTCTAATCGTCTTCAGACCCGGAGCGAAAAATTCCCAGTCCTCGCGGCCGAAATAGGAATGGCGGGCGCCGATGGAAACGATGAGATAATCATATCCATGGACATCCCCGTTGGACAGTGTGATTTGTTTGAGGGTTTTATCGATTTTGATAACCTCCCCCATGATCACCGTTGTGTTCTCTTGGTGTCTTAAGATTTCGCGCAGAGGAGTAGCGATTTGTCCAGGAGAGAGGGCGGCTGTCGCGACCTCATAGAGCAGCGGCTGGAATAAATGATGGTTGGTCTTATCAACGAGAAGAACGTCGAATTTCGCGTGGTTGAATGCCTTGGCAGCATTCAATCCTGCAAATCCTCCTCCGATGATGATGACTTTCGTGTAGGCCATGGTATGATTTGATGTAGAGCTGCTACTGACATTTTTTCTCAAACAGCATTAAATTTCAATTCCCGTTTTTTCAACTGCAGACATTCTCAAAAATGATTCGAGCTGATAAACTCGAAGCGTTAAATTAGCGTTTGGAGAAAACAAAGATGAATTCCCACGTTCATCGGTTTTACCGCAAGTTTACCGACGAACAGGCGCCGATCCGCCTTTACCACGAAGTGATCGGACTGCATGAAGCCCCGCACATTTCCTGGGAAGAGCTGTCGAAGAAAGCTCCCTCTTTGCCAAAGGGATGGTATGAGCTTTCGCATTTAAAGGCGGAGGATCGGATTGAATTTATCCGAGATTTTTGGCTTGTGACTCTTCCTTTTCTTCCACATGCACATGCATTTTTGGAAAAATTTTTCGCCCGCTTGGACGATATCGGGATTTTTTTGACTCAGCTGCGCTCCGACTCTTCCTTCGAAAGCGAAATTGTTTACAGCTTGAAAGATGAAAGCTGTTTTTATCGCGGTTCGCCGCCATGCGCCGATAGGGAGATCGAAGCGCTGAAAATTAAATTTGAAGGAAAACTGCCGGAAGATTATTTGGCTTTCTTAAAAATCCACGATGGTTTCAGCAAGCATAGCGATATAGGGATTGTTAAAAGCAAACATCTTTTTGAAGTCGGCGAGCAGTTTCGCGAGGAATTTGATCAATTTCAACCCGAGATGAATTGGAAAGGAAAAGCAATCGATCCCGCGGATCTGATTCCTTTTTATGAATCTTTTGGCAGCTCTTCCTATCAGTGCTTTTTTCCCCTTTGGACGCCCTCGGAGCAAGCGGGAATTGTGTATTGCTCCCCGACAGAAAATCGAATTTCCGATGTTCAAGAACGGAGCAACTGGCAAAAAAATCTTGCCTTTCCCACTTATTTGGACTGGCTTATTTTTTATCTCGAAAATTTAGGCGCGTAGATGTACTTGGTTCAAGAGTTGTTCGATAAATATGGCGTGCACCTAGGTTTGCAACTCATTGCCGGAAAGAAAGGAATGCAACGCCCGATCAAAATGCCCGAGGTCCATCGTCCCGGTCTTCCTCTTTCCGGCTATATGAAAAACTATGTCAGCCAGCGCATTCTCATTTTTGGCAATGTCGAAATTCTCTATTTGAAGGATCTGAGCAAGGAGACGCGAATAAAACGGTTGCGCAGCATTTTAACTCCTCAGACTCCCGCTGTTGTGGTCGCCGGGCGTTTTAAACCTTCGCAAGAGTTGATTTCCATTTGCGAAGAGGATGGAATCCCTTTGTTCAAAACGGGCGTGGCGACGATGAATCTGCTCAGTAGGCTGACATTGCTTCTCAATGAAGAATTCTCTCCGACGATGACCTGCCATGGCACTCTTGTCGAAGCCTTTGGGGTCGGTGTTCTCATCCAAGGAGACTCATCGGTGGGAAAAAGCGAGGCCGCTTTGGGCTTAATTGAAAGAGGCCATCGGTTGATTTCCGACGACGTCGTAAAAATCCGTCTGCGCGAAGGCGCTTATTTAGAGGGGTCGGGGCCCGAATTGACCAGGCACATGATGGAGATTCGCGGCATAGGCATCATCAATGTCGCCCATCTTTACGGGGCGGTGTGCGTGCGCGATCACAAAACGTTGGAATTGATCGTCAAATTGGAAGAATGGGATGACCGCCGTTTTTACGATCGGATCGGCCTCGATGAAAAATACAGCGATATCCTCGGTGTCAATGTCCCTTATCATGTCTTGCCGGTCAAGCCTGGCAGAGATGTGGTGCTGTTAATTGAGACGATTGTTTTAAATCATCGATTGAAAGAGATGGGTTATAATTCCGCAAAGGAATTTAATACAAAATTATTGGAGACCATCTCAAAAAAACAAAAGGAAAGGAAAAAAGTATACACAGAGTGATTCAAAAATCGGTCAATGGCAAAGCCGGCGCTTTAGATTTGCAGCAGGCGCAGACGCTGGCACTGCGGACACTTGCAGAAGAGCGTAGAATCGCTCTTTTGCAAGAGGAGCAGGGGCTTGTGGAGGCACAAGCTCGATATAGCCAGCTGCAAAGATGAAGATGCCGGCGAAGCCAGTGACCGGTTTTTGAATTACGAGGTGTATATACGTGAAACTATCGCGCAAACTGCGAGTTAAAAATCCGTTGGGCCTCCATGCTCGGCCCGCGACGGCGATCGTGAAATTGCTTCAGGGGACATCTTCCCAGGTGTCGTTTACCTACCGTAAAGAGACGATCAACGCCAGGAGCATCATGAGCATCCTCATGCTCGCTGCCGCTAAAAATTCCACGATTACAGTGGCTGTCGATGGCGAGGATGCTCACGAAACGATGGAAAAAATTGTCGAGGCCTTTGAAACCCATTTTGGGGAGTAATGGAGTTCTATGAATAACCGGGAAGAAGAAATTTTAATCCGCGGGTTTCCTGTCAGCGAAGGGATCGCCATCGGCGTGCCCTTCTTTTTACAGCCCCCAGAAAAAGATGTTCCAGAATTCCCGATCACTTTGAAAGAGGTCGACGACGAGATCGCCCGTTATCGAAATGCCCTTTTTTCAAGTCGCGAAGATTTAACCCAGCTGCGGGACGATCTCGCCATGGAGGCATCGGATGCCGCCACAATCATCGACTCCCACATTTCCATGTTGGACGATCCTCTGATGACGGTGCATATGGAAGAAAAAATCCGTCAAATGCTTCAGAAGCCAGAGTCCGTTTTCCACTCCGTGATCACCGATTACGAGAAACGGTTTTCTCAAACTACGAATTCCTTTTTTCAAGAGAGACTCGTCGATGTCATGGACCTTGCCAAACGCGTTCTTGGCCATTTATGCCCGAGCAAAGGCAACTCGCTAACAAAAGTCCCATTTAATTCTATCGTTTTCGCCAAGGAATTGATCCCTTCCTATACGGCATCCGCGGAACAATGCCGCATCAGCGCTTTTGTAACGCAGCATGGGGGAGGAAATTCCCACGCTGCCCTGATTGCTAGAGCCAAGGGCATTCCTTACGTGGCCTGCGTAGATGTCGCAGCCCTCCAAGATATCCGGTCGCGCTCTGTTATCGTCGATGGACAAACAGGAGAAGTGATCTTCAATCCAACGCCCGCCACTTTGGAAAAATATAAACAGCGCAAGACTTGCTTAAAAACTTCTCAGCAGCTTCTTCACAAAGAACTTCAGTATGATGCGGAGACCATTGACGGCTGCGCGATTCAAGTCTATGCAAATATCGGCAATATCAGCGATCTTGACGGTATCCAGCAACTCGGCGCAGAAGGCGTTGGCCTTTTTCGAACTGAATATTTGTTCTTCCAAAATCGCCAGATTTTTGCATCGGAAGAAGACCAATATCAGGCCTATGTGAAGTTGATCCTCTCAGTCGGCTCGCTCCCTGTTGTCATCCGCGTCTTCGATATAGGAGGAGATAAAAACCCTGAGCTTTTTATGCACAGCGAGCAGGAGCCGAACCCTGTCCTTGGCTGCCGCGGGATTCGGTTTTTGCTTCGCCACAAAGAGATTTTTAGAATTCAACTCCGAGCGATTTTGCGCGCAGCTGTACATGGCGATCTCCGCATCCTCCTTCCGCTGATCTCAGACGTCCATGAACTGGAAGTGTCTCGAGCGCTGATGGATGAGGTCGCCCAAGAGTTGTCGAAAGAGGGAGCCAAATACCGATCGAATGTTCCGCTTGGCTGCATGATCGAGGTTCCTTCGGCCGTATTGATCTGTGACGCTCTTGCAAAACGCTCCGATTTTCTTTCTATCGGCACCAATGATCTCGTCCAATACACACTCGGCATCGATCGCAGTAACCCCGCGATGAGCGATTCCTGCTATCCCGCCCATCCAAGCGTGCTCAGGATGATCAAGATGGTCATCACCGAAGCCAAGCGCTATGCAAAGAGCGTGACTATCTGCGGGGAGATCGCCTCGAGCCCTCTTTTTATTCCCTTGCTTCTCGGCCTCGGCGTCGACCAGCTTTCTTGCTCGCCTCGCTACATTCCCGTCGTCAAGCGCGCGATCCGTCAGACCAGCCTGATCGGCGCCTATGAGCTCGCCGGAAAAATCTTAATGCTAGATTCGACAAAAGAGGTGTCGCGCGTTCTTTTGGAAGCTTACAATAAGACGAGCCAAGACTAAGAGGGTATTTAACAATTCATTTCCTTCTATAAAAGGATCTTTTCGGCATCTTCGAAAAGGCTGGCCTCGCCTATATCACCGTCCCGATATTTAGCTCGGCCAGACTTTTCAAATCTGCTCGAAAATCTCTCTTTTCTAGAAGGAAAGCAACACCCTCTAAAAAATCGTCTTTAAAAAAAATCTCTTCACTCCTAACATTCTGAACATTCTTCCCACCCTTTACCAAGGAAATGAATATGAAATTTCGCATTCTGCAACTTCTTTCATCGCTCTTTATTCTGCTTTGCGTAAATTGTTTCGCTGATTTTTGTGCCGACGAAAAGTTTATCTCTTGCCCAAAAACATATGTGGCCCCAGATCAAATTGTGTTTCATGAAAATGCCATTTTCGTGCAGGTCAATAACATAATTATGGAGACCCAGAGCATTAATGCCGATGAGAAAGGGTTGTTTTTTGCAAATGCAAAGAAAGGCGATTGTGGCCCCATGCAATGGAAGTGTACAAAGGAACTTTCTCGAGGGGTGTCGTGCAATACGTGCAACTGGAATTGGAATATATGGTGTAACTTCTGTGAAAAAGCGCGAGGAAATGATTGAAATATAAATGCATAAAATGGTCGGTCATTGCTTTAACAATTTTTTCGGCAGTGTTCTCTTTTCCGATTCTATACAAAAATTATCGCGTTTCTAAAATTATTCGTCAGTTAACCTTAGAAGAACGCTATTATTTGGACGCCTTTTTGCGGAGATTTTTTTTCATCGATCATTTTCTTTATGTTTTGTTTGGAAATAAACCTGTGGCGTTCGAAGCATTGGAAAATTCTATCCCATTTAATTTGTCTTACGATTGTGTGTCTAAATCAAGAATAAAAAAGTGGAAGGGATTAGAGGTTTTTAGGAAGCTGTTTCCACTTTTTTCAAGCCGTAGTGTTATCGTCCAAATCAACGATTACCCTGCAGGTATAGAGATTTTAATCCTCAATAAAAAAAATATAATAAATGTTTTCCAAAAGTGTCGAGATGATTTTGAACAAGTTTTAGGCAAAGGAATCACGCTCGAAAAGTTTATGGCCGAAATCGAGCGTGGAGAATTTTGGGATGCAATTAAATGCCACGAAGCCTTGTTGGGAATATTGCTGGGTTATGGGAGAAATAACTCATGGTTATATTACAAAATGAGACTCTTGTCTGCAAAATTAGAAGAATTCCCTCTTTCCTTAGAAAAACAAGAATCTTTGCAAATAGAATTTACACGTCTCAAGGAACAGCTGGGCTCTTTTTGTAGTGAAAGGGTGTTTCCAATATCCTTTACGCAAAGGAACTATTTTTCTCTACCAAGGTTCAGAGCTGAACTAAATAGTCTAGAGACTAGAGAACTAAGAGAACAATATGAAAACGACCGAGAGAAGATAAAGCGGATTCTTGACAAACACAGCCTTACAGAGGCCGTGTTTCGCGCCTTGTATTGATTTAAAACCCAAACGGCAGATTCATCCCTCCAGGCATCGACATGCCTTTCATCGGATCATCGGAAAGTTTGCTGTAAGCATCGTCACAGGCGGCTTTGATGAGGTCTTGAAGCCCTTCGAGATCGTTCGGATCGACACACTCGGGTTTGATCTTAATTTCAAGCAGTTCCTTTTCGCCGTTCATCACTACCGTCACAAGCCCGTTTCCGGCACTGCCATTCACTTGCTTGGCCTTCATCTCATTGCGCATCGACTCCATCTGCTGCTCCATGAGCTTGGCCTGCTTTTTCATTTTTGAAAATCCGCTACCCATTATAGTTCTCCTTTTTAATTGTTCCCTCAAGTTCTACAGAAGCAAAGCGCATCAAGGTGTCATATCGGCTTGGAGAAGAAGCTGGTTTTTCCGTTTTAACTTCTGGAACTGAGGATTGTGTTTTGTTTGGGTGGTCCTTAACAAGTAGTGCTGAACACTGATCTAACGTTACATGTTGCGGACCACCCCTATTTGCAACATTCTCCCATTGGGACTTTGACAGCACTAGGGAGGGCTTTGAGTCTTCGCTGACCGGCGCTGGCGGCTTTTCCTCCACACGCGGAGGACTCGACTCGATCTTGTCTTTAATTTTTTTCAGCAATGCTTCTTCCAAAGAAGGACGTTCCGCAATGGGCGCTGAGGAAGAAATGATGACCGGTTCGATGGGGGCTTGAACTTTTTCCGCAACGGGCAGAAGTTTTTCGGGTTGCGTCTTTTCTATGTGCACTTCGGCAATCGGCTCTGCCACTCTTTGCTCCAACTCCATCAGTCGTTTGACGAGGGCGGGGAGTGTGAGCCGGTGCTTGGAGCGAATGATGTGGACGAGGATCATTTCCAGGCTGACGCGCTTGAAGGGCGTTTTGCCGATTTGCTGCTGTTGGTGGACCAAAAAATCGAGAATGTAGAGGCATTGTTCTTCGGTGTAATGTACAGCGGAAGCCGCATATTGTTCCTTGAGCTTGGCTGTGGGGAACTGGACAGGGCAGTGGAGCTTGAGTTTAAGAAGGCACCGGTAGTGTTCGGTCAAGTTGTCGACAAAGTAGGAGAGGTCTTTGCCCGAAGCGAAAATATCGCTGGCGAGTTCAAAGGCAAAAGCGAGGTTCTGGTCTTCAAATGCATTGTCCAAGGAGAAAAAGCACGTGCGCGGCATGAGGCCGAGAGCGGCCGAGAGCTTTGCGGCGGTGATCGGGTGTTCGGCATAGCAGATGATCTGATCCAGAAGAGATTCGGCGTCGCGAAGCGAGCCCTCGGAGAGGTTGGCTATCAGCGAGAAGACATCTTCTTCGCACTCGACCTTTAAATCCTGGGCAATCCATGCGAGCTTTTTTTTGAGTTCCTCAAAGGGGATCCGGTTCAAATCGAACCGTTGGCAGCGGCTGATGATTGTGGGGAGAACCTTGTGTGGCTCTGTTGTCGCGAAGAAAAATTTTACATTCACGGGGGGCTCTTCCAACGTTTTTAACAATGCGTTGAAGGCCTCTTTTGTCAGCATGTGCACTTCATCGATGATGTAAATTTTATATTTACCGGAAGCGGGAGCATAGCCAATGGTCTCATTGATTTGGCGGATATCGTCGATGCCGCGGTTAGACGCTCCATCGATTTCGAGGACATCGAGCGACCTTCCTGCGAGAATGTCTAAACAGGAAGAGCATCTGTTGCAAGGTTCGAAATCGACAGAAGGATGAGCGCAATTCAGCGCCTTGGCGAAGACGCGGGCCAAAGTCGTTTTTCCCGTCCCTCGGCATCCGCAGAAAAGATAAGCTTGGGCCAAACGGTTAAAGCGAAGGCTGTTTTTCAATGTCGTGACGATCGCTTCTTGGCCGACAACGCTGGCAAACGTCTGCGGCCTGTATTTTCGCGCGATGACCTGGTATGGAGTAGGCTCTCTTTGTTCCACAGGACAACCTCGGAGGTAAAAATTAATTATACGCGATTTTAGCTTAGAACACAAATCGGAAAAAAGTTGAAAAATTAAAATTTAATTTTTGTTATGCTCGACCCGCTGGCTGATCGTTACCCACAAGTTCCATTTGAAGGGGGAGATGAGGCAAAGCCAGATGGAAGTAAAGCGGTCCGAATGGCGAAATCCATAGCTGAAAGCAGCTATGGGTGAGACAGAGGATCCATATGGCAAAGCCGCAGCCCCGCATAGAAATGAAAGATGTGGGTAATGATCAGCCCACAGGAAGTATTTTTAAAATTTTCATTTTTTCTTTGGAATCCAATTCTCCTTTCGAGGCATTATCTTTACGCGTTTGATTATAAGGAAACGGGATGCAAGAGCAGCATATCGATGAGGGGCGGTCGGCGCCTCAAAAGAAACGGTGGCAGGATTATCTTGGCGGTGGCCATACCCCGCAAAGATTAATTCTCATCTTGAGTTTTCTCGTCATTCTCACATGCTTCCTTCAATTCCGAGAGGTCCGATTAGAAAAACTCGAGGTCGGGACCCCTTCTCCACGATATGTTATCGCTCAAACAGATTTTTCTTTTCTCGACGAGGAAGCCACCCAAACCTTGAAGCAGGAGGCGGTCCGCGACATCGGGGCCATTTACAAGCTCGACGAAGCTCAGGTGAAAAATTTTCGTCAAACTTATGAAAATTCGCTGATCGAAGAGCAAAAGTGGCGCAAAGAGCTGCCAGAAAGCACTTTTGAGGAAATCTATTCTTTATTGGACGGGATCGAGGCCGCGCTTTTTGAAGCGAGGTTCACAAATGGGCGGACCCTGAATAAAATGAAGACGCTTAAGATCTTAAGCCCCGAATTTCTCTACATCGCGCTCTCTCCTTCGCAGGAGCCGATGATCCTGCCGGATTCTCTTTGGGACGAAGTGGAAAAAAAATTGGAGCTGGATACGCCGTTTCATTCCGAGACAATTGAGTATTTGCTCTCGGCTTTTTCAAAGCAAGCTTGGTTTTTGGAACAGGATTATGCTTTGGAGCGCAGCGTCCGAAGCGATGTGCAAAAGAGCATTCCCGACAGGCACACCTATGTTTATGCGGGGAGCCAAATCATCAAGAAGGGAGAAAAAGTCGCCTCGCGCCACATTTCTATGATCCAGGCGATGAAGGCCGCCTTAGATGAAGCGAGAAATCTCTGGAGCCCATTGACGCTGCTCGGAAGCGCCCTTCTCTCGTTGTGCTTGACGGTTGCAGCCATCCTTTACCTCTATCACTTCCACCGCGAAGTGATGAGATCGATGCAAAAAATGTTCCTTCTCGTCCTGATCATCGTCATCAGCCTCATTTTGGCCAAAGGCATCGAGTTTTTGCTCCTGAATGAGAGCCAAAATTTGATCGAGATGGCGCGCATGCCGCTCATCGTTCCTTTGGCGTCATTGCTGATCTGCGCGCTGATTGGAAGCGAGCTTGCGATCGTCTCCTCTTTTTTCTTGTTGATTGTCTTCGGCGTGACAGTCGCCGTCGACCCTGTTCCCTTTTTGATCATCAACTTCTTTGCCTCGATCGTCACCATTTTGTTCGCGAGAAAACTCCATAAGCGCAAACAGGTATTCGCTGTATGCGGTAAGGTGTGGGTCAGCCTCATCCCCCTGACTATCGCGTGGAACTTGATGGACAACAGTCTTAAAAATTATCTTTTCGCGACCGACCTATTGAGTAGCTTCATTCTACTCGCTCTGACGGCGGTTCTTGTCGTCGGTCTGCTGCCCATCTTGGAGTCGCTATTCCATGTGATGACGGACATGACATTGATGGAATACATGGACCCCGACCATGAACTGCTCCGCCGGCTTAGTTTGGAGGCTCCCGGAACTTATCAACATTGCCTCGTGGTCGGAAACATCGCAGAGGTCGCAGCGCGGGCGATCGGGGCCAACGGTCTTTTCTGTCGCGTATCGACCCTTTATCACGATATTGGTAAGCTCTTCAATCCCCACTACTTCACCGAAAACCAGCTCGGTGGTTTTAACATCCATCAGCTGCTGACGCCCGCCGAGTCGACACATGTGATCATCGCCCATGTCGCGGAAGGAGAGGTCTTAGCGCGTAAATACCACCTTCCGCAAAGCTTCATCGACATCATCCGCGAGCATCACGGGACGACGATGGTCCACTATTTCTATTGCAAGCAAGTGGAGCAGATGGGCGGCGATGCGACCAAGGTCAATGAAAGAATCTTCCGTTATCCTGGCCCTAAGCCTCGTTCCAAGGAGTCTGCCATCATCATGATCGCGGACACTTTAGAGGCGGCCTCCCGCTGCGTAGACGAGGTGACCGAAGAGTCAATCGCAGAGATGGTCGACAAGCTTGTCGCCGAAAAAGCGGAAGACGGCCAATTCGATGAATGTCGTCTCACTTTTGAGGAACTCGGCCGCGTCAAAAGAGCGATCGTCAAGGCCCTGATGGTCACGCGTCATCTCAGAATCAAGTACCCAGAGAAATAAAGAGAAATTCGGCGCTTGGCGCAAGGCTGTTGAGTAAGTCTTGAGTAGAACGGGCATGCCCCGTTTTCTGCGGCGGCTGGCACTCCACAAGAACCACTTTCGCAATCTCCTCATAGCTCCGGTTATCGGCAACTAGCGCCACCAACGCCGCCTGAAAAGGGGAGACCGTCGGGTTAAAGGCGGCATTCTCCAAGTAATGCCCAATATATACCGGTTCCACTGGAAAGTTATGAAAATTTCTGCTTCAGCATCTTCACTTACAGCCGTGGCAAGCCACGGTCTTTTCGTTCATTTCCATCGACCATGTGCTGGCACATGGTCTGCTTCAACGAACGAAAAATTGAAGCGCTGAAATTGAAATTCTCTATAACTTTCCAGTGTCGCCAGTATAGACAGCGCCATCATGTGTTTGAATCGCAACGCCCGCAGGGCATTTGCTATATGGCGCATAGGATCCGTAACAGGCCCCAATCGCTTGTGCAATGAGATCATCGGGATGATCGGATACAAAAGGCTCGGCCCGCGTCAACAAATTCCCTTCAAGGCCTAAATCTTTTGGGCCAAAGGCATCTGGAAGAAGCTCAGATAATTTTCGCGGCGGTTGATGAGGGGTAAGAATCTCGAGATCTTTCCCAAGCTCATTCAAAAATTGGCGGCAATGGCCACAAGGCGCCGCAGAAAGGGCGATCGCCTCGATTTCCGTTTCTCCCAATAGTCTTGCGAGGATGATGGCGAACTGCTCGCCGTGGATGCACTGATTCAGATGAAATCCGGGAAATTCGAGATTGACCCCCAAATAGATGTTGCCGCTCTTTCCGAGCAGAGCAGCCCCGACGTAATAATTGGAGATCGGCGGACGTGCGCGAGTTTTGACAATGGGAATGAGCTCTTGAAGAAGCGCCTCTCTGCTCATCCCCGTCCGCTCTAATAATTCTCCGACTGCGCCGGCTTGGATAAAAAAAGAGGGGGCCTCGACGAGTAGCGTTTGCATTTTTTCCTCACTTTTTATTTTAACGCATCTTCCTTTAAGGCATTCAAGTACGTATCGAGGCGTTTGTCGCACTCTTGAATGGCCTCCTCAATTGTCTTAAACTGCTCATTGCTCACACCGCCGTAGATTTTGATTTTTGGCTCGGTGCCCGAAGGGCGGATCACAAGGCGGGTCTTGTCGGCCAATCGGAAAAGCAGAACATCAGAGGTAGGAAGTTCTAGAGGCTCGGTTTTTTTGGAATCAAGATAAGTGCGTTGTTTTTTTTCATAATCTTCTAAATAGAGGACCTGTTGGCCAGCGATCTGTTGCAAAGGGCTCTTCCGCAATTTCTGCATGACAGCGGCCATTTTTTCCATGCCCTCTTTGCCCGGATTCAAATTGATCGAGATCTGTTTTTCCCGGAAGGCCCCGTATTTTTGATAGATGGCGTGGAGCCGGTCGATCAGTGTCTTTCCCTGGAGCTTGGCGTAAAGGGCGATTTCGGCGATGAGGCAAGAGGCGATGATCGCATCTTTGTCACGCGAATGTGTGCCCAGCAAATAGCCGTACGACTCCTCCGCGCCGAAGATAAACCGATTACCGTCTTTGGACGTTTCCCAAAGATGGATTTTTTCCCCAATGTACTTGAAGCCTGTCAACACCTCAAAGCATGGCTTTTGGTAAGTCTCAGCGATTTTTTTAAGAAGTTCCGTCGTGACGATAGTCGTGACAAACGCCCCTTTTGGGGGCATCGTTTTATTCTGCGTCAACACCTCGCAAAGATAATCGACGCAAATCGCCGCCATTTCATTGCCATTGACGAGAAGCGATTGGCCTTGGTGGCGAACGACGGCTCCGATCCGATCGGCATCGGGATCGGTGGCAAGCACGATGTCGGATTGCGTCTTTTCGAGTTTTTCGATGCCGAGTTTGAGCGTCTCCTTGTATTCGGGATTCGGGAAGGCCACAGTGGGAAAATCGCCATCGATGGTGACTTGATTTTCGACCATCTGTACCGAAGAAAATCCCCAATCATTTAATGCCCGCGGAACAATCGTGATCCCCGTCCCGTGCAAACTGGTGTAGACGATTTTCAATGCGGCCCCTGACTTCTTATTTTCTTGAGGGAAGTGCTGCAAAGGCCGAATGGCTTTGATGTACTCTTCATCGATTGGCTCCGTAGCCACAACCTCTATCAAAGGATCTCCTGAAGAGGCGAGCTTGATCGAGAAAAAATCCTTGAGCTTTTCCGTTTCCGCCACGATCCCTTCATCGTGCGGGTGAACTACTTGGGCCCCGTCGCTCCAATACACTTTGTACCCGTTGTATTCCTTGGGATTGTGCGAAGCCGTGATATTGATAGCCGCACTCGCTTTTTTGAGCCGGCAAGCGAAGGAAATATAAGGCGTCGGTCGAAGCTCGCTTAGCAAATAGACATGGATCCCGCTGCCCGCAAGCACTGCGGCCGCCTCTTTAGCAAATTCTTGCGAATGGTGCCTGGAATCGTAGCCGATCAGCACGCTCAACTTTGAAGATGTTCCTTGCTTGCGCAAATAGTTGGCCAGGCCTTGCGTGGCCATGCGTACGGTGTAAATGTTCATCCGCGTTGTGCCAGGACCCATGATGCCTCGAAGGCCCCCTGTCCCGAAGGAGAGATCGGTAAAAAATGCATCGATGAGCTCTTGGGGATTTCTTTGCATCATGGCGCGGATTTGCGCCTTTGTCGTCTCGTCGAATGGCCCATTTAGCCATTCGTCGACGCGTTTCTGGATTTCTGGAGGAATTGTTGCCATGGGTTTTCCTGATCAAAGAAAACACTATGACAAATGCTTCTGAATTTCTTCTAGAGAAATAAGCGGAGCGTCAGCGTGGTCGATCCCTTCGCAGCGGGCCGCGGTCTCTTTCCAATGTTCCGAGGTTTTAAGATTTTCAGGCCACCAAGGGAATGTGCGGCACTGTTTCGGGCGCACTTCGTAAACTTCGCACCGTTTTCCTTTCAAAAAGACGCAATCGTAAGTTTTTGGATGCTCTTTTAGAGAGACGCGATTGCCGATTCGCCGCGTGTGTTTTTTTAGGAACTCTTCCAGCGAGATATTCAATTTCTCGGCCATCGCTTTAGCCTCAGAGGAGGAGATCCAGACGTAACCGGGCGATCCGGTGCAGCACTCGCCGCATCCGGTGCATTGAAAACGTAAGCCTTCTTTGTACCAAGGCATAATTACCACTACCACTTGAATTGCGATTTTGAGATTGGCTGCCAAAAACCATCTTGGGCGCTGTTCTCAAAGACTTCAACTTCGCAACCAGATGCGTTGATGTCAATCAAGTTCCAAGTGCCTCCCTCTTTTTTCGCTGTCGAGCCGCTGTCGAGAATGATGGGCAGTCCGCTGCTCCGCAGGTCGGCGATCGATTGTCGATGGGTGTGGCCATGGAGGAAAAGCTTAATTTTAGGAAAACGCTCGAGCAATTTTTTAAGGGCCTCTTTGCGAATCAATCGTTTTCGCGGGGACTCGTTGGAAAAAATAGGGAAATGATTGAGGAGGATCACGCGATGGTTGCTAGGAATCTCCTGCAGCGCTTTTTCCAATTTTTGTTCCAATTCAGGAGAAAAATACCCTGTCGATGCGAACCAAGATGTCGCAACGGCGGTGTCGAGCGCCATGAGCCACCATTCGTGACCCAGATACGTGGAGGTCAACCCATCTTCTTTGAGGTTATACACATCGTGATTCAAAAGTTGGCCACTGGCTTCGTCGGCATCCTCATCTTTGCAGCTGTCTGCATCGAGCTTGTGGTTGCACAAGCTCTGCTTCGCCAACCGCTGCGCCTGCTGCAAATCTGAAGCGCCGACATTGCCATTGGCCAAATTTTGAACCCCTCTGTGTATAAGCGTTTTCTCTGAACCGTACTCCGCATCGAAAAATTGATAAAATGTCTTCTCCCGGAAGGCTTTCTTCGTGTACTGGTCGTGATTGCCGGGGAGGGTGAATACTTTGAAATTTTCCGCTTTCAGGCAGTCGACAAAACGCTTGGCGAGAAGAAGCTCATCTTCATGTGTCGTCGTCGTCAAATCGCCTGTGATCAAAACGGCGTCGACTTTCTTTTCATGAAAAACGGGGAAAAGGGTGGTTAGCCCATCGGGCACCAGCGCGTTTTTGCGGTGGAAAAGCAGATTGAGGTTGCCAAGCCAGCGCTTTGAGAAAAATTGTAGGGGGTTCCATTGCAATTTAAAAAAATGCAAATCGGAAATGTGGGCAAAGCGAAAAAGAGTATTGTCCATAGCAACAAGGATACTCTTTTTTAGATTAAAAATATTTTTATTTTTTCCTGCTGACCCCGGTTCCTTTGTGCGTTAAGATTTTTCTTTCCGCCAAATTCTGTTTGACGAGCGTCTTCATCCAGCGTTTGCCTTCTGCATGGATGTGAGCGGGCGGAGAGTCGGATGTGACGAACGTAGGAGTTGTTCTTTTAGACACGTTCACGTGCTGAATTTTTTTCTTAAGTAGAATTTTTTTTCGAGCAGACTCCAAGGTTTCCACGTGCTTTGCCGCCTTTCTCTTTGGGTATTTCTTCAGCAACTCCTTGGCTGTCAGCTCATCGCTGTATTGCTGACTTTCCGGGACGGAGTATCGCCCTTGGGCAATGCGGATCTCTTTTGCCATTTTCTTCTGGAGTCTGTTGGACATCGGACGCTTGTTTCTGTTCATAGGGGGGGCCTCAGGTGGTAAGTAAATATTTTACTTTACTGTATCGTTCATGGGGATTTTTGTGAAGGGGGAAGAATTTTTTAAACTATTTATTAACATTGAATTTTTAATTAAAAAGCTTTATAGTATATATTGTTATTTTAATAAAATTAATAAGGAAAGAAATTATGACTAATGAATTAAAGCCTATACAGCTTATTCAAAATCCACTGGCGGTAACCGAAGCGCCTGCTGGAGTTAATATTTTGGAGTTACCGCTAGACGTACTACCTCTGATTTTGGGAAGAATCTGGGAGGCTAAAGATGTCGCAAATCTCAATCTTGTTTCAAAATCGATCAAGTCATTGAACCAGGAATCCATTGTTGCAGCACCACGTTTAGAGATTCTATTCTTTATCACATATGGAACCCATAATCTTTCTGCAAATCATTCGTATCGACGTTACATTAGAGAGTATTCTTTTCCGGGTGATTACCCCGGTGAAGAAGCTCTCTACATCATCAAAAGCCGATTTCCAAAATCACCGGACACAGTAAAACGTGGGCAACCGCAACCAGTGACCTCCCACATGAGGTCCTTTCTTATATCGCAGTTTAATTCACTAAGAAGGGGCTATCAATTAAAAGCTCTGTTAGCGATATGTTCCTCATCTAAGGCATCGCAAGCGATTGCTAAACAATTTTACGATGAGCTTCCTCCTGCTGTTCAGACTGAGCTGAGGTGGCAAATTTGGAATGCGAATGGACAAAGCTCGGTGGCGTCTGATGGAATCGATCGAGGACTTCGCTTTGGAGAATATATCATCGCCAATGAGATTAAGAGCCCTCTTGTGCACACTGCGATTTGCAATTACTTGTCGAAGTTTGGAGTCGATGCTTAATCTCATAACATTTCATTCAAAGTGTAAGGGGAATTCTTTCCCCTTGCGCTTTCCCTGCAATATAATCTTAAACACAGCATTTTTTTAAAATAAGAAGGGATAGCTGTTTTTTCCCAAAGGAGTTATAAATCTGCCCATTGGAAGGCAGTTCTTTTATGACCCAATCCACGCACAAGCAGAAAAAAAAATGGCATGATTTTGTTCCTAAGAGCTTTATTTGCCTGTTCAAGGAACGCTATTCGCTCTCGATTTTCCGCAAGGATTTGCAGGCGGGGCTGACGGTAGGCATCGTCGCGCTGCCCTTGGCGATGGCGTTTGCCATTGCCTCTGGCGTGCTGCCCGAAAGGGGGATTTTCACTGCTGTCGTCGCGGGGTTTTTGATCTCGCTTTTGGGCGGCAGCCGATTTCAGATCGGCGGCCCGACGGGCGCGTTTGTGGTGATTGTCTACGACATTGTGCTGCGCGAGGGCTATAGTGGGTTAATAGCAGCGACATTAATTGCAAGTGTGCTGCTGATTGTGATGGGGCTTTGCCGGTTGGGGACTTGGATCAAATTCATCCCTTATCCACTGGTGATCGGGTTCACGGTGGGCATCGCGGTGATCATTTTCTCCTCTCAATTGAAGGATTTTCTAGGTTTGAAGATTGGACAGCTTCCTGCAGACTTTATCGGCAAATGGAAGGCGATGCTGCACGCGCTGCGGACATGGGACCCGACGACCTTTGCCTTGGGAGCGGGAACTTTGAGCGTCATCGTGGTGGTCCGCAGGTTCATTCCATTCATTCCTTGGGGAATTGTATCGATCGTTTTGGCGACGCTAGTGACGTGGATCTGGCAGCTGCCTGTGGATACCATTGCAACGCGTTTTGGCGAGATCCCACGCATGCTTCCTTTTCCTTCCTTGCCGGCGTTTCCCGCCAGTTTTGAAGGTTGGCAACGACTTGTGCCCGATGCGATCACGATCGCTTTTCTGGCGGGGATCGAATCGCTTCTTTCTGCCGTTGTGGCGGATGGCATGGCTGGAGGCAGGCATAAGTCGAATTGCGAGCTGGTCGCGCAAGGATTTGCCAATTTGGGATCGTGTGTCTTTGGAGGGATTCCCGCCACAGGCGCCATTGCACGGACAGCGACAAATGTCAAGACGGGGGGCAAGACTCCTGTGGCGGGGATGATTCACGCCGCGACGCTGTTTTTAATCGTTTTGGCCTTTGCGCCGATCGTCAGTCTGATCCCCATGGCATCGCTTTCCGCGGTGCTGCTCATGATCGCTTGGAACATGACCGAGATCGATCGCTTTCGCCGTCTTCTTAAAGCGCCGCTCGGGGATGTCGCTGTGCTCCTCTCGGCTTTCTGTCTGACTGTGATGGTCGATTTGACGGTGGCGATCGAGGTGGGGATGATTCTGGCAGCCTTCTTGTTCATGAAGAGGACGAGCGAGCTTTCCAACGTTGTAACTTTAAGCCAAATGATGGAAGAGAATGAGGAAAAAGATCCCGATGCGATCTCCAAAAAGAGGGTTCCTCCCCATTCGGAAGTTTACGAGATCAACGGCCCCTTCTTTTTCGGCATCGCAGACAGTTTGCAAAACGTCTTGTCGAATTTAGAATTGCCCCCGAAAGTGTTCATTTTGCGCATGAGAAAAGTCCCCGCCATCGATGCCACAGGATTGCACGCGCTGGAAGATTTTTTTGATAAATGCCAGCGAACGGACACTGTCTTGCTCTTGTCCGGGGTGAAAGGCAAACTTGCGGAAGAGTTCAAAAAATTCGGCGTGGAAAAAAAGATCGGCAAACAAAACATTTTCCCACACGTCGATGACGCATTAAAACGAGCGGACGAGATCGTCAAAGCTCTCTAAGACTTTGCCTACAGGGATAAAGCTCTGCCAATTTTGGCGCAGCAATTTCCAATTGGGAAGATAGGGTGGGGGGAGGACAAGATGGCCTGTTTGCCACCCAGGGCGCCACAGACGCATTCTCTTTTCATCGTTAGCGACGATCAGCGTGGGAATTCCCAAATTTGATCCTAAATGCCCTGCCAAAGAGTCATTGCCGATCAGATAGCCGGACTCGTAGATGAGGCCGGCGAGTGCTGATAGCGTTGGCGCTTCTGCGAGAGCAAGCCCCTCTTCTTTGATTTGTTTCCACTCCATCTTTTCGTTTGGCCCGACACAAAACAGGGGGTCAAACCCTTGGCTTTTTAATCGATGAGCCAGTTGCAGGAACTTTTTAGCTTTCCAATTTTTTGAAAAGACGCGGCTGGTGGGATGAATGAGAATACGCTCTTTTTTTATCCGATGAACCAAGCCTGGGAGGGGAACAATGCCGTTTTTTTTGGAAGCAACAGGCAATTCGAGCAAAGACGCCATCGCCTCTGCGATGTTTTCCGCCATCGTCAGATCGGGGTCAAACGCAAAATCTTGGACAGAAAGAGGTACATGCTTGGAAGAAGAATATGTGGGATAAAAGAGAGATAACCTGGGCCGAAAGCGATCGAGCAGCTCTTTGATTTTTGGAGAATTGTCGTTCTCGGCGATAATCAGGTCGAACGTTTCCAGTGTGCTTTCTGAACAAGCACGAAGCTCATGCCCCGGAAACCAATCGGAGAGTTCCGGCAAGGCATCGTGGAACGTTGTGACATGATAACCTTCCATTTTTAGTTGATGGGAGGCGATCATCATCAGCAAAGCGTCGCCGATGCCAAGCGCGGGAAGAACAGCTGCTGTCTTCATGTTCGTAAATTACTTCTTTTCTTCTTCCTCTTCTGGGGCGTTGCCGATCAGCACTTCTGAAAGCAGCACGATGCCGGCAGTTGAAACGGCGTAGCGAAGAGCGTTTTTGACAACCTTTGCCGGGTCAACGACACCCGCCTTCATCAAGTCTTCAACTTTTTCCGACATGGCATTGAATCCAAAATAGAGGCCGGAGGCTAAAACTTCGTCCAAAAGAACGGAAGCATCGAATCCCGTGTTGGAAACGATCTGTTTAAAGGGCGCTTCACAAGCTTTGAAGACGATTTGAGCGCCGAGCGCTTCGTCTCCTGAGAGTTGCAGCGAGGTGGACTTGCTTGCGCGGAGCAGGGCGCAGCCGCCGCCGATGACGATGCCCTCTTCGATCGCAGCGCGCGTCGAGTTCAAGCTATCTTCGAACATCTGTTTTTTCTGTTTCATTTCAGGCTCCGTCGCGGCTCCGACGCGAATGACGGCAACACCGCCGCTGAGCTTTGCTTTGCGCTCTTCGAGCTTTTCTTTGTCGTAAGAGCTTGTGGTTTTTGCGATTTCCGCATCGATCTGCTTGATCCTCGCTTGGATCTGTTTCGAATTGCCCTTGCCGCCGACGATCGTCGTCTTCTCTTTGTTGACGAGGATTTTTTCTGCGGAGCCGAGGACCTCGGCAGTGGCGTCCTTCAGGATCATCCCTGTTTCTTCTGAGACGACCGTCGCTCCTGTGAGAATCGCGATATCTTCGAGCATTGCTTTGCGGCGGTCTCCAAAGCCAGGTGCCTTGACAGCGCAAACTTTGAGGGTTCCGCGGAGCTTATTGACGACGAGCGTCGAGAGAGCGTCTCCGTCGATCTCTTCGGCGATGATGAGCAGTTCGGTTGCCGTTGTCGCCACAGATTGCAAAATGGGCAGAATCTCTTGGACGGACGAGATTTTCTTATCGGTGATCAGGAGTTTAGCTTCGTTCATCTCGACGCTCAAAGCTTCAGCATTCGTGCAGAAATAGGCGCTGACGTAACCACGGTCGAACTGCATTCCCTCGACCATTTCGATCGTGTCCTCGGTCCCTTTTCCTTCCTCGATCGTGATGACTCCCTCTTTGCCCACTTTTTGGACGGCATCGGCGATCATGGTCCCAATCGCCATGTTTCCTGAAGCGGAGGCGATCGCGATATTTTTTGTCTCTTTTTCATTTTTAATCACAATGGAGCCCTTTTCAATTTCCTGGACGAGGGCTTCGACGGCTTTGTCCATGCCTCTTTTCAAATTGATCGGTGAGGAACCGGACGCGATGTTCTTGACGCCGTTTTGGACGAGCGCCCGCAGAAGAAGGATGCTCGAGGTGGTGCCATCGCCACATTTTTCTTTCATCTTGCTGGCGACCTCTTTTCCCAAAGAGACGCCCATATTCGCATATTGGTCTTTCAGTTCGATGTCTTTGACGATGCTATTGCCGTCGTTGGTGATCGATGGAGCTCCCCAAGAGGTCTGCAGCCCCACATTTCGCCCTTTAGGGCCTAATGTGACGCCAACGACATCGGCGAGCTGGTCAATCCCTTCACGAAGCTTTTCTCTTGCTTCTTCTTCAAATATCAATTCCTTTGGTGTTGCCATAGTTCATTCCTCACGCTAATGTTTCTTCAAGTATTTCACGCAGACCGCATAGAGTCAGATGCGGATCAATAAAATCGACGAGGTCTTTCAAATCTTCAACTAGTTCAGCTTTATCGATCATCGTGGCGCCTCCTGTGGCGATCACTTTGACCGAACTGGGGGAGAGCGTCGTCACTCGAAGTTCGTCGATCATGCGCTCTATTGCTCCCAGCTGGCCGTAATAAATCCCTGCCTGAAGATGGGTTTCTGTGGTTTTGGCGAGGGGGGAATCGGGTTTTTTCGGAGCAACAAGGGGAAGTTTGTCGGTGTAGTCGTTTAACGCCTTGGCGCTAAGGCCGGCGCCTGGATAAATCATGCCCCCGAGGTACCGCCCTTCTTTGACAATCAAATCGACAGTGATCGCCGTCCCGATATCGACGACGATGCAGTCGTTCAAAGGGAAGCGGGCGAGAGCTCCGTAGGCATTGGCGATTCGGTCGTGGCCAAGGGCTTCGGGCTCATCGACGTCGAGAATAAGTTTTACATTCGCATTGTCGAGAAAGTGGAAATCGATCTTCTTCTCCTGAAAATAGCTTCGCACTGGGCCTTCCGCTTTCGCGTTGACGGAGGAGATCAGAACATGATTGATCGATTTTCCCTCGACAAATCGGGCCAGGTTGTCTTTCGTGTCGAACCCAAAAAACTCCACAAGCTCCTTTCCATTGAAAAGTCCGCCTTTAATTCTAGAATTGCCGATGTCTAAAACGAGGTCGAAAGACATGTCAAACCCTCAAGCTGATGTCGACAGCTGCCACAGAATGGGTTAGCGCCCCGATCGAAATCCCATTCACTCCTGCAGCGGCATAATCCCGCACATTGTCCAGAGTGATTCCGCCTGAAGCTTCCAGATATGCTCTTCCTCCTGCGATCTTGACAGCTTCAGCAACAGCTGTTGGAAACATGTTGTCGAGTAAAATCACGTCCGCTTTTCCTTGAAGGGCTTCTTCGAGAGCGGCCAAGCTTTCGACCTCCACTTCAATCTTCGCTTCCGGCTGCAGAATTCTAGCGCGGTGGATCGCTTCTAAAACAGGGCGGGCAGTGGTCTCTTTGAGCAAAGCGAGGTGATTGTTCTTGATGAGAAAACGCTCTTCGAGATGAAATCGATGATTTTTTCCTCCGCCCATTTTTACCGCGTATTTTTGGATGGCGCGCAGGCCTGGAAGAGTTTTTCTCGTATCCAAAATTTCACAAGGGAATTCTTTGACGGTATCGACATATCGCGATGTCAAATGCGCTACCCCGCTTGCATGCTGGAGAAGATTGAGAGCGGTGCGCTCGCCGGCGAGAATGGAGCGGGCAGCGCCCTCGATGGAAGCTAGAATCATTCCTTCGCCGTAATCTTTTCCCTCGAAAGCGTGGACTTGCCATTTCAAAGATGAGTCGATTGTTTCACAAATCCAAGGCAAAAAGCGAAGGCCAGCCACACGCGAGTTCTGCTTCAAGACAAAATCAGCGCGGATCCACTGATCCTCCGGAACGCAGGCTTGCGACGTGATGTCTTTGGCCGTCCGGTCTTCAGTTAAGGCAAGAATAATGGTGCGGCGAACTTCTTGTTCCAAATGTTCCATACTACTCTCTCCTCAGAATGGCTAATATATACCGGTTCCACTGGAAAGTTATGAAAATTTCTGCTTCAGCATCTTCACTTACAGCCGTGGCAAGCCACGGTCTTTTCGTTCATTTCCATCGACCATGTGCTGGCACATGGCCTGCTTCAACGAACGAAAAATTGAAGCGCTGAAATTGAAATTCTCTATAACTTTCCAGTGTCGCCAGTATAGACGACAAACCAATTGCTAATCATTAAAAAAGTGTTTGTAAACTTCTTTTTTCGGGGTACCGCGCATCTGCGCTGCCATTTTAATGGCCTCGGTTTTAGTGAGGCGCAAATCTTTTTGAAACATTTCGACGAGTTCGGTCAAAGAAAGATTTTCGAATAACATGCTGTGTGTTGGGGGAGAGATGATGAGGACAAATTCCCCGCGAGGAGGTTCGGCTTTGAAATGGGTCAAAAGTTCTTGCGCTGTTCCCACCAAGATCTCTTCGTACATTTTGGTCAATTCTCTCGCAACACAGAGCTTTCTGTGGCTGGCCAATTGAGCAAGTTGTTCAAATGTTGCCTCGACTCTGTGAGGAGACTCATAGGCGACCGTGGTCCCAGGATAAAGAACAACTTGAGCCAAGAGCGATCTCAACTCATTTTCTTTTTTTGGTAGAAAGCCGATGAATTGGAACGGCTGCGAAGGAAATCCCGATAGGACCAGGGCTTGGATCAACGCGCAAGGTCCTGGCACGGCTGTGATCGGAACTTTTTCCTCTCTGCAGCGCACAACTAGCTCGTGGCCGGGATCGGAAACGAGGGGGGTGCCTGCATCGGAGATCAGCGCGAGAGTTTTTTCGGCTTTCAAGTCCTCAATAATCGAATCCTCTTTGCTCGCTTCATTGAATTGATGAAAAGCTTTCAAGGGAGTCTTTATTTCATAGCGGTCGAGTAAAACGCGGCTATGGCGCGTGTCCTCACACAAGATGTAATCACAGCTTTTCAATATCGCGATTGCCCGAAAAGAAAAGTCCTCGAGATTGCCGATGGGGGTAGAAACGAGATAAAGCACAAACTTACATTAGTGAAGGTGGCACCCAGATTTGAACTGGGGAATGGAAGCTTTGCAGGCTTCTGCCTTACCACTTGGCTATGCCACCGATGAATGAATCGAAAAGTATGCTCAAAAGAGGATATGTGGTCAATTTAAAAAAATATTTTCAAATCTCATTTGTACGAAGATAACGGTCTATCAAGGGCGCCAAGGCATTCATATAGCTCGAGCCAAGGAATAAGTGGGAAAATTTGCCATCCGCATGTTCGCTGAGCAACATCGTGTTTGGATTGGGCACATGCCGGTTTATGGCGACTTTGGGAATAGGATCGGAAGGGATCACGAGGTTAATGACCTTCTTTGCATCTGTGTTTGGAATAAAGTAGGCAGGAGCAACGGCGATGACGATAATCCTTTGCCGTTTTTCTTCCGGAAGATGCATTAGGGCATTGTAGACTTCGATAGCGCCGCGGCTGTGGCAAATCTGCAAGAGAGGATCTGTGGAATTTTGTTCAAAATAATCGTTCCAACGCTCTAACAACTGCAAAACGCCTGGCGTGGATATTTTGCTTTGGCCAAGGGCTGCCGAATAAATATCCGAATTCGTATTGACGGTGGCGCTATAGCTGCAATGGATATTATGTCCCTGAGCGCATCGGTCTGAGAGCTGAAGGGTGCTACTTTTCACATCCTCTAAAGTATTGCAGATTCCGTTGTGAAACCCAATGGAGCCGCGTTCCGGTTCTTTGCGGTAAAGATGAAAGAGGCAAGAGGGCTGTTTTGCCATTTTTTCCAATTCCGAATAGATGGCGATCTCTTTCCCCGAAATTTCCAAATGCTGATGCCGGTGCAACGCCCGGATCAATCGCAGCGTATCCTCTTTTGCATTGTGCTCACCCCATTGTAAATCGGGGGTCTGAGGCTGCCCTGCTATGCGGTAAAGAGTTCCATAAATCGTGTTTTTTGCGAGCTGCTCCTGAGCGTCCAACGTTCTTTCCACCACGTTCTTGATCGCACCAAGAAGGCGGGCCTCATCGCCTGGTTCCACAGAGCCGTTCATTTCAACGAGGATCGCATCGCGCAATTTTTCGGGCATTCTATCAAGCCTTTGGCGAAGATCGGGGAATCGCAGCTGTTGATCAATGGCTTTTTGGAGCTGGGGATAGAGGGTTTGAAGAGGATGGGGATCGATGGCGACCGATTTTTTTTCCAAAGTAAGTTGACTGGGGAGAACACCGGAGGCGAAATGGCCTGCGCCGGATTGCAGGATTGAATAGGTTTCCGCAGATGTGAGATAGCCCGCAGCGGTTTTTAAGTAATTTGTTGCATCTACTGACATTTGCCAAAAATTTGAAACTAGATTGAATGCCATTTTAATTTAAAATAAATTGTTTAACTAATATTATATGTGTTTTTAACATTTTTTTAAAGTAAAGATATTTTTTTAATTTGAAATTAATAATTGAAATTTCTATTTTTAGACGAAAAAGGAGCTCCTATATGCAAATTCGCCTCATAAGCTTCCTCGTCATGATGTTTTCGATTGGAGTGTTCGCCGCAGAGCCTGCCGCTCATCCCACAGTGAAGGTATTGAGCTGGACCCCCCGGATCTTTTTAATCGAGAACTTTCTCTCTCCCGCAGAGTGCGATCATCTGATTACCCGTGCGCGACCGGAGTTGAAGCGCTCTACCGTTGTCGCAGCCGTCGCCAGTGATGGCGAGGTCCATGAAGCCAGGACGAGCAAAGGGATGTTTTTTGTAAGAAGTGCAGACCTCATTGTGAAAGGCATTGAGCGCCGCATCGCGGAATTGACGATGCTGCCGGAGCAAAATGGGGAGGGAATACAGATTTTATCCTATGGCATTGGAGAAGAATACCGACCCCACTGGGACTATTTTGACAACACGTACGAAGGCGGCGCGGCCGCTTACAATCGCGGCGGTCAGAGAGTCGCAACGATGATCATGTACCTCGCCGACACGCAAGAGGGCGGAGAGACCGTATTTCCCGAAGCCAAAATCAAAGTCAAGCCCGTCAAAGGCAGCGCGGTCCTCTTTTACAACTGCACGCCCGACGGCAAAGAAGATCGATTGTCCCTGCACGGCGGAGCGCCCGTCATCAAAGGGGAAAAGTGGATCGCGACCAAGTGGATCCGCAAAAGCGAGTTTCGTTAAAAACTGATTGCGATTTGAAGCGCACCGCCCCAATAGGTCTGGGTACGTGAGCGCAGATCGATACGGGAATTGCCGCCAAATTGCCAATATTTGTAGAAAGGGATGAGCGAGAGATCGAAATCCCCTTTGATCCCGCGAACAACTTTCCAAGTGATCGGCAGGTCGACCTCATAGTTCATCATGCGGCTGAGCTGATAGAACACATCGGGTTTGCCGCCGAACTGCACTTTTTCATCGACAGCCGGCATCGCCTTGAGGTCTAAGCTGAATCCAAAATGGTCCCACCAATTGAAGTCGAAAAGAAGTCCGCACGGAACAAAGTATTCGTCGTAAATCAGTTGCTTGTGATGGTGGAATCCTTGATAGCTTTTATGGTCCATGACGCGCCGGTAGCCAAAGCCGGCGAAAATCGTCATCACCGTGCGATGAAAAATTGGCGTCGTGTAGCCCAAGAGGAATTCTGCAACGGCCTCTTTCCACTCGTGGCCGCGTCCATGGGCTCGGATTTTGCCTTGGTTCCATAAGAAGTTCACATCGCCATAGACGTGATTGCTTTTTTTGTATTCCATCTCGGCCGAACCTCCATAAAGGTGGCCGGTGAGTTTCCTCATTTTCCGCGAACGGATCATGACATAAGAATACTGGGGAGCGACATCGATTGTAAAAGTCTTAATGCTTCTTGGCGGTTTTTTAATTGGTTGCAAGGCGCACGAAGGCGTGGTGTCGTTCTGCTGTTGCGCCAGGGGAGGGTTTTCACGACTTCTCTCTTCGTAAGCCAATAATTTTTCAGGATTTTTTGCGCGCTTGGAAGGTTTGGGCTGCACCTTAACATTTTCAACCGGCTTAGGAAAGGAGTAGTTTTTCTTTTCCGGCGGCACTTTTCCAATCGGGTTGGCACAGCAGAATTCTGCGATGCTGAGCAAAAGGATTGTCGAAGCGGCGATTTTTTTCATGGTGGGTCTTACCACACTTTAATTTTCCCAACTTTTCTTTTTATCTGCTTGGTCTACTCAATGTCCATCATTTTTAAAGCGCAAACGGTAAATAAAAATTTTAATAATGTTTATCGGTGAATGGTTTTTGTTTTGTGCTCTGTTGGTTTTATGATATGCTTATTATGTTTATTTAAATTAAAAAATAGGTATTTTTCATGACTCTTTCAGTTTCTGAAACAAACAAATCTGCGATGTTAAATTATTCATTTGACGAGCAAATAGATGCGATTACGGACAATGCATGCGTAGAGAATGCACGCTCACTTAGGTGGGCGAATGAAACAATAAAATCGGATTTTAAAGAGTATGAGCAAAAGGACGCCGAAGCCAAAGCAGCTAAAATTGCCAAAAAGTGTTTTTGCAATCTTCTTTAAAAAACTGCCGATGTGAGAAAAACTCACTCAAAATCAACAGGAACTGCCCATTTTATTGTGGTGCACATTATATTGTGCACTTGCTATTCTGTTGTTGATTGGAGGCAAGAAAAATGACCAAAAAGAAGACATTAAAAAAGCCAAAGTTTTGCTTCGAAGATACACCGATCATTAGAAGTAAAAAACGGATCCCTACTCTTCAACATAAGCCATCGGAGTTCTTTCAGTCTCATGAAAAGGTGGCTAAGGCTCTTTTGCAAAGTTTAGAAGAAAATGATGCAGGCGCGTTTTTGGGAATTTTGGATGCTTATCTTCGTGTTAATCGTACGAAAGTCGCAAAAGAACTGAAAATGTCCAGAACCACTGTGCAAAACGCCTTGTCAAAAAGGGGCAACCCCACCATTCGCACGATTGCCAAAATCGTCCATCGGGCGGTAGCTTAAGCAATTTCTCAATGCATAGCTCTCAGACTTTGCAAAATTTTCCACGTTGCGTTAAGTTTGAGTAGAATCGTAGGTGGGTCATGGCGGAATTTGATTTTGCTCAAGTGGTCAATTGGCTAGGCAGCGATGTGGCCGTTTCAGCAAAAGTGCAAGGTTTTCGGCAAGACAGCCGGTGTGTTGAAGCGGGCGAGCTTTTTTTTGCGATCAAAGGAGAGAAGGTCGATGGCCATGACTTTTTGAACGAGGTTGCGACAAGAGGAGCCGTGGGTGCCGTGGTCTCTAAGCAATATCGAGGTGAGAGCTATGGCCTTACCCTGGTTTATGTCGACGATGTCCTGGCGTCCTTGCAGAAACTGGCCAAAACAGTGCATGTCCAAAGAGCTGCCCGCGTCATCGCCGTGACAGGTTCTGTCGGGAAGACGACCACAAAAGAATTCATCGCCACTCTTTTGGAAGGGAAATTCCGCGTCGGCAAGACGCCAGGAAATGCCAATTCGCAAGTCAGTGTGCCGCTCAGCATTCTCAACTTGGAGGGGGATGAAGAGATACTTGTCGTTGAAATGGGGATGACAGGCTCCCATCATATCGAGAAGCTCATCGAGATCGCCCCGCCCGAAGTTTGCCTCATTACGAAGATCGCCCTCGTGCATGCTGTTTTTTTTCCTGATGGAATCCACGGCATTGCCGCTGCCAAGGCGGAAATCATGGCCCATCCCATGACGAAAATGGCATTTGTCAATGCGCAAGCCGCCTGCTTTCAGGCTGTGCAAGAGCGCGATTGCCCGAAGATCACATACTCGCTGGAGGAAGAGGGAGAAGATAGCGATTTTGTCCTTTGCCGAGAGGGGTCGCAATTCTATGCAAGAGAAAAAGGGGAGAGGACCTCGACCTTTTCCTTGCCTTTTGCGGCAAATCATCTCTGCGAAAATTTTATCGGCGCGGCCGCCGTCGCCCGAAATATGGGAATGGAATGGGAGGAAATTATCCCCCAGGCCCAAAAGCTCACCGTCTACAAGCGAAGATTTGAATTCATCGAGAAAGAAGGGATCCTCTTTCTCAACGACTCCTACAATGCTAATTTGCTTTCGATGACAGCGGCGCTGCGCAATCTGCCGCTCGCGCGCCCTGGAAAAAAACGGATCGGCGTCCTAGGCGGGATGGTGGAATTAGGCATCTACAGCGAGCAGATCCATTATGAGGTGGCCAAGCTCGCCCTCTCCTATATCGATTATCTTTTATGTTTGGGCGAGGAGTGCACCACCATGGTCGAGCTCTTCCAAAAAGAAAACCGCCCGGTGGAGCATTTCCTCGATCTGAGCTTAATCAAGAAAAGAGTCTTTGAGCTCGCCGAGGAAGGCGACGTCGTTCTCCTCAAAGGGTCCAACGCCAAACAGCTTTGGCGAGTTCTTGAGTAGCGGCCTATTTTTTTTCCTTTTGGATTTTTTTTGTTCTAGGTAAGATTAGCATTAGTCTTCAGATTTAATCCACATACTACTGTTGTGATTTTGCTGTTATACGATTTTTTAACCCAGACGCTGGGATGGAAAGTTCCATCTGCCTTTGCGTATTCGTCGACGCGGATGATGCTCGCCGCTTTGACCTCTTTGCTGTTCACAATTTTTTGCGGTCCGCGATTCATTCGAAAATTATACGAGATGAAGACAGGGCAATCGATCCGCGTGGAAGACTGCCCTCTGCTTGTGGAGCTTCACGCAAAAAAGAAAGACACTCCGACCATGGGGGGAATCTTAATTCTCTCTTCCATGCTGCTTTCGCTTTTATTATGGATGGACTGGAAGAGCAGTTTTACGTTGATTTTGCTTGTGACGACCGTCTGGCTGGGATTTTTGGGCGGGTACGACGATTATTTAAAGCTCAAATATAAAAATGCGAAGGGCCTCTCCGCGAGAAGAAAATTCTTACTCCAGAATTTACTCGCTCTCTTCATCGCCCTATACCTCTTTTGCCCTGCCGTCACGAAAGCGCTCTCCACCAAAACCTGGTTCACACCTCCTGCGGCTAAGGAGCAAATCACACTGGTGAAAGAAGAGTACGTGGGAAGGACGCTCTCGACGCAGGCGTACATGAGCCGCTACTTTCTCCCGTTTTTGAAAGATCCGATTTTCATTTTGAAAGGGGCCGGAATCATCTTTGGAATCTTGATCACTCTATTTGTCATCACAGGGGCATCCAATGGGGTCAACCTGACAGACGGCCTGGACGGGCTTGCGTCGGGATGCTTGGTTATGGTCGCAGGAGTTTTAGGCCTCATGGCCTTTTTGTCCAATAACATCGAGATGGCCCGTTACTTGAATATCATGTACATCGAAGGGAGCGGGGAGATTGCCATTTATTTATTCGCGTTGATCGGCGCGTGTTTGGGATTTTTGTGGTACAATGGTTATCCGGCACAAGTCTTTATGGGAGATACCGGTTCGCTCGCTTTAGGGGGGATCGTCGGGGTGAGCGCCGTTTTGCTGAGGCGCGAAATTCTCTTTGCTGTTGTCGCTGGCATCTTTGTCGCGGAGACTTTGTCTGTGATCTTGCAAGTCGGAAGCTACAAACTTCGCAACAAGAAACGGATTTTTCTCTGCTCTCCGCTGCATCATCACTTTGAATATAAAGGATGGCCGGAGACGAAGGTCGTCCTTAGATTTTGGATCGTGAGCTTGATTTTGGCGCTCTTTGGCCTCGCCTCCATCAAATTTCAGTAAGTATATACTGGCGACACTGGAAAGTTATAGAGAATTTCAATTTCAGCGCTTCAATTTTTCGTTCGTTGAAGCAGACCATGTGCCAGCACATGGTCGATGGAAATGAACGAAAAGACCGTGGCTTGCCACGGCTGTAAGTGAAGATGCTGAAGCAGAAATTTTCATAACTTTCCAGTGGAACCGGTATATATATGAAAACCCTTGTATTAGGCCTCGGAGTCAGCGGTATCGCAGCAGCCCGCTTCTTAACAAAGCAGGGGGAGCAGGTCATTGGAGTCGACAGTAGTTTTCCTGTTCTTGCTGAGTTACAAACTTCAGGCATCCTTTGTCAGCACGATACCGCGCCTGTCGATTGGACTCAAATTCGGCAGGTTGTCGTCTCTCCCGGGATCAGTCCAAAACATCCTATATACTCTGCCGCCACAGAAAAGGGGGTCGAGGTCATCGGAGAGGCTGAACTTGCTCTGCCGCACTTCAAAAAACCGCTCGTCGCCGTCACCGGAACCAATGGCAAAACGACCGTCGCCCTTTTAGCCGCACACATCCTCAATACAGCCGGTATCAAAGCGGCCGCTTTGGGGAACGTCGGCGCCGCGCTTTGCGATTATTTATTGGACCCCGGTCCGGAGGAGGCGTTTGTCGTTGAGCTCAGCTCTTTTCAGCTCGAGACCCTGCGCACTCCAGTTTTCGACGCGGGCGTGGTTTTGAATATTACGCCAGACCATTTGGACCGCTATGCAGACATACAAGAGTACGCCGAGGCGAAATGTCGGCTTCAAATGCTGATGAAAAGAGAAGATAATTTTTTCATTCAGGAGCAGATCTTGGAGTTGTTTGCGCCGCTTCTTCACGGGAAAAATTATCAGACGTTTGGAATGCAGCAAAGTTGTGATTTATGGACCGACAAGACAAAAATTGTCTACAGAGGGAATTGCAAAATTGCTGTGCCCCAGGAAATCGATGATTTTGACGCCAGTTTTCAGGGCCAGCAAGCTGGCCCGTGCCGCGCCGACGGTGGCCTGCTTGAACAAGCAGGCGAGAAGGCGCGGCGAAAAATGGGTTCAAAAGGGCGATTTATTGGGGCGCATGAGCTTTGCAATTCCCTCTACAGGGAAAAGGTTGAATGCATTTTGCCTAATCGCTATAGAGAAATGGGAAGGCACGACATTGAGAATGCGTTAGCAGCCTGGGCCCTTTTGAGACCCTTTTCGATACCGAGCGAGCTGTTTTGCAGAGCTCTGGAAACATTCCGCAAGCCTCCGCATCGCATTGAATTTGTGCGGGAGGTCGATGGGATCTCTTTCTACGACGACAGCAAAGGGACGAACATCGATGCCGTCATTCAAGCGGTGCAAGCAATGAAGGGTCCTGTGATCCTCATTGTAGGAGGAATAGACAAGGGCGCGTCTTATCTTCCCTGGAAACATCCCTTTTCCGGAAAAGTCAAACAGATGGTTGCGATTGGGGCTGCAGCTAGAAAGATTTATGAAGAAATGCATCCCTATTTTAACATCAAGCTTGCTGATTCTTTAGCCTCGGCCGTCCACACCGCGCTTGGGAGCGCCGAAAAAGGCGACTGTATCCTTCTCTCCCCGGGATGTTCGAGTTATGATATGTTCCGCGATTACGCGCATCGAGGAGAAGAGTTTCAGCGAGAAGTCAACTCAATAAGGAGATAAAAAAGTTATGAGCCGAAAAGATACGATCATCGTCGCAGTCCTAGTCAATGCAGGGCTGCTTATCGTGCTGTTTGCCAGTGCGCTAAAGTCCCATTCGACGAGTAGCGACGAATTCGTCGCCAATCCTACTCCTGTCTTCAAGGAAGTTTCCGAGTTTGCCGTTAAAAAAGAAGCGGTCCCTGTTGTCGGCGACGAGGTAGACGCCGCCCTCAATCAATTTGCCCAAAATACAATGGCAATGGCCTCGCAAACTCCCGTCATGCAAACACCGTCGTTAATGCCTCCTGTCGAAATCGCTGCCGCGGCCACACACACCAACTTTGCCGACGATCTGAAGGCGATCGCGCTGCCGGATACTCCCGCTGCTCAGACTCTGGTTGCGCCGATCATCCCGAATCATCAACCTGCCTCAGAATTTACGGAAGTGAAGGTCAAAAAAGGGGATGTATTAGAAAAAATCGCCCGCCATCACCACACAAGCGTTTCGGAAATCATGAAGGCCAATAAATTGACAACCACGAACTTACGCATCGGCCAGGTCTTGAAAATCCCCAATAAAACAATCAAAAAAGCCGAGCCTTCCACAATTGTGTATGCCCCCCATTCTGCAGCCAGCGAAACCGACCAGAAATACTATATTGTCAAAAAAGGGGACAATCCCTGGACAATCGCTGTGAGAAATCATCTAAAGGTGGAAGATCTGCTTAAATTGAACAATATGTCGGAAGAACAAGCAAGACGGCTCAAACCAGGCGACAAACTTCGAATTCAATGAGCAGATATTCCTTAGGCTTGCTGATCACCGTCGCTCTTCTATTCGCTTTTGGGTTGGTGATGATCTTCAATACCACATCGGCGGAAGTGCTCGATCGTTTTTCCGATCGAAGCACTCATCACGCCCTGATCAAACAGCTATTATACGCTCTTGTGGGGGCGATAGGAGCTTTCGGCGCTTGGTTCATCGGCTATCAAAATTTGGTGAAGCTAAGCGGTCCTATGCTGGTCTTTGCCACGCTGCTTCTGATCCTCGTTTTTTTGCCTGGGATCGGCCTGCAGATCAATGGAGCCCATCGCTGGATTAACGTCTTTGGCAATTCCTTTCAACCCTCCGAGTTTGTTAAATTTTTAATCCCTTTGTATTTCATCCATGCCATCTCCAGGCAGAAAGATTCTCTCGACTTGCGACAATTTTTGATCCTGCTCGCAAAATTGTCGCTCCCTTTGGCATTGATTTTAATTGAGCCGGACAACGGCACGGTCGCGATTGTTTTTGCAGGGCTTGTCATTTTGTTTGTTCTTTCACGGCTTAAGTGGACCTATTGGGCGCTTCCGCTCTGCCTGCTTTGCACCTCTGGGGCCATTGTCGCCTCGCAAATGCCTCACGTCTCTAACCGGATTAAGGTCTACATGAATCCCGAGTACGACTTGAAAGGAAAAGGACATCAACCTTATCAAGCCAAAATTGCCGCGGGTTCCGGTCAATTGATGGGAAAGGGGCTTGGGGAAAGTTTGCAAAAACTCGAGTATCTTCCGGAAGCGCGCAGCGACTACATCGCCGCGATTTTTGCGGAAGAGGCGGGATTTTTGGGCGTCTTTGGCCTGATTCTCTCTTACATGATCGTCGGCTATTGTGGATTTTCTATTGCCCAGCAGGCCAAAGACAAAGAGGGTTTTTATATCGCGGCCGTCTTTACATTTTTAATCTGTTTTCAAGCGTTTTTGAATTTAGGTGTCGTTTCCGGTTTGCTCCCGAGCAAAGGAACGAATCTGCCTTTTTTTAGCCATGGAGGATCCTCCTTGCTTGCAAACATGATCGCCTTATGCGTCATTCTCAATGTGGGTAAGGTTCATGAACAAACCGCATAAAAAACTTATCTTTGCTGCCGGAGGTACGGGAGGCCATCTTTTTCCTGCGCAAGCGCTCGCCGAGCAGCTGCAAAAGAAAAACAAAGATCTGGAGTTGCTGTTTGCCGGAGCGAAATTGAGCTCAAACGCCTATTTCGACAAAACGCAGTTTGCTTTTCGTGATATCAGCAGCGCAACGCCCTTCGGAAAGAACCTTTTAAAAGCTTTTCGTTCGTTCCTCTCTTTGCTCAAAGGGATTCGGGAAAGCTATGCATTGCTCTCGGAACAAAAGCCCGCCCTTGTAGTCGGCTTTGGCAGCTTTCATTGTTTTCCTGTTTTGTTTGCCGCTGCGAGAAAAAAAGTCCCCATTCTCCTCTTCGAATCGAATCGGATCCCGGGAAAGGTGATCAAATTCTTCTCGAGAAAGGCTCTTTTCACTGCTGTTTATTTTCATGACGCGAAAGAGCAGCTTTCGGGGAAAACGATCGAGGTCGAAATCCCCGCCAATGTGGAGGCGCGCCAGCGAATCGATGTGGAGAAGGCTCGTGAAGCGCTTGGGCTTAAAGCCGATCTTCCAACCCTTCTCATTTTTGGCGGCTCCCAAGGAGCTAAAAACATCAATCACCATATCACCGAACTCTTGCCGCTGCTTAAAAAGGATAATCTTTCCTTCCAGTTGATCCATTTAACGGGAAACGATGAGACAGCTGAGCGCGTCGCGCAACTGTGCAGGACATTAAATATTTTTTGTTATGTAAAAAAATTTGAAAAAAAGATGAATCTCGTGTGGAGTGCGGCCGATATCGCGATCTGCCGAAGCGGAGCGATGACGATTTCCGAACTCATTCATTTTGAAGTTCCCTCTATCCTGGTCCCTTATCCGTTTTTGAAAGATCAGCATCAGCTTGCCAACGCTTTGTTCGTGGAAAAAAAAGTGGGTGGCGCTCTGCATTTTCCCGAAAACACAATTTCGGCTTGTTCGCTCGCCGAGACTGTAAAAAAGTTGCTCAGCGCTGATTCAGCGGAAAAGTTTAAAATGAAAGAGGCCATTGTGAGTTTTAAGGCCAAAAAGAGCAGCGAGGAACTCGCCACTCTCATTATCGAGGTATTAGAACCTACCCAAAAAATGGAAAACCATGCTTTTTGAGTCTTTTTCCACATCTTTTAATGCCGCTTCTTGGTCTAATTTTTCAATTGTGTCCTGCGAAGCGGCATTCAAAAATCAAAGCTTTCGATTTTTTGGGTAGGCTTAAATGGATAAAAAAAACAAATACCATTTCATCGGGATTGGCGGCATTGGGATGAGCGCACTTGCCAATATCCTCTTGCAAAAAGGCGTTAAAGTGAGCGGAAGCGACATCGCGCCCTCCGCAATGACCGATCAATTGCAAAAAAAGGGTGCGGAGATCTTTATCGGCCACTCTTCGCGTCACATCAAACCCTCCACCATCGTCATTTGCAGCAGCGATATCAGAGAAGACAATCCAGAGTTCAAGCAGGCCAAAGAAGACGGGCTTCCCTTATGGCATCGTTCCGAGTTGTTGTCTCACCTCATGAACGGCTATTCTCCGCTGCTCGTCACCGGAACTCATGGTAAAACGACCACTTCTTCTCTTCTCGCCCATCTGCTTGTCTGCGGCGGGCTTGATCCCGCCTTTGCTGTGGGCGGTATCGTCCGCAGTCTAAACGCGAATGGAGGTAGCGGCTCCGGCCCCTATTTTGTCGCAGAGGCCGACGAAAGCGATGGCTCGTTTCTCAATTATCTCCCCTTTGGCGCCATCATCACCAATATTGATAACGACCATCTTGCCTATTGGAACTCCATCGACAAACTTGTGGAAGGATTCCATCAATTTGCGCGGCAAGTCCAATCTTCAGGGCACTTGATTTGGTGCGGAGACGACGACATTTTACGCTCTTTAAAGCTCAAGGGCTTTAGTTATGGCTTTGAGGAGAATAACGATTTGCGGATTGAAAATTTTCGGCAGGTGGGATGGAAGAATGTCTTTGATATTTCCTTCGAAGGCAATGGTTATTCCGAAATTGAAATACCGCTCATCGGCGGCCACAACGTGCTCAATGCCGCAGCTGTCTTTGGTCTCGGGATCAAGATCAACATCCCTGAGGAAAAAATCCGCGAGGCATTTGCATGCTTCAAGGGGGTCAATAGAAGGGTCGAGTTTAAAGGGAAGTGCCGTCAGATCGATATTTTCGATGACTATGGCCACCATCCGACAGAGATTTTTGCCACCCTGCGGGCTGTCAAACAGGCCATTGGGGGGAGGCGCCTCGTCGCAGCGTTTCAGCCGCACCGTTACACCCGCACATTTGATTGTCTGAATGAATTCGGGCCGGCTTTTGAGCGCGCCGATGCATTAATCATGACCGATATTTACGCCGCCCGCGAAGCGCCTATCGAAGGGATCACGAGCGAAATGCTGCTCTCAAAAATCCGGGAAAAATTTGCCGATGTCCAGTATGTCGGACGGCCGGCACTCGCCGCATACCTCGCAAAGTTTCTTCAAAGCGGCGATGTGTTAATCACCATGGGAGCAGGGGATATCACTACAGTCGGCCCCGAAGTGTTGAAATTACTCTCTCGTCCAGTGCAATGAAAAATAAAAAAAAGCCAGTCTATCTGCCTTTGCCGCACGCTTTAGCGTGGATCGTCGCTTCCGCACTTCTCATCAGCGGATCGTGCCATCTCATCTTGAAGCGCTACTTTTCCCATCGAGAATCGATCAGCCGCGATCCCCGCTATGCAATCCATTCGATCATTCAGACCGGACCGCAAAGAGAGGCCCTCAAAACCGAATATTTGGCTGAATTGCTCGGCATTTCCCGCGACCGCCCTTACAGCTGCCTGAGTTTTGATCTAGAGAGAGCGAAACAAAGGCTCCTGCAATCTCCGCTAATCTCAAAGGCAGAAGTCAAATTGATCAAGCCGAGCGCCCTCTATGTCGATTACACCGTCCGGCAGCCGATTGCTTGGATTGAAGATTATGTCAACATCGCCATCGATAAGGAAGGATACCTCTTTCCGTTCACCCCCTTCTTTTCTCCAAAGCACTTGCCTGCTCTTTATTTGGGCCTGCCTCCTTTTGGGATACTCGAGGCGGATCCAGAGCGGCCCTCTCCGCAGTGGAATATCCCAATGCATGGGAAATATATCGATTTGGTCTTCAAAATATTGGCGATCGTTATGGACCCTAAGGCTGCTCACGCATTCTCTGTTAAACGGATCGACGTCTCCAACGCTTTTGCGGAAAGTTACGGGACGCGTGAGATCGTCGTAATGACCGAAGATCGTTTGTTCAAACAAAACCAAGTCGAGGTGGGTATCCCGCGCATCTTGCGGCTCAGCACCAAAAATTACGCCCAGGAATTGGGAAATTATTTGAAGCTGCGAGAGCAGCTTCTCGCCGAAGAAAAGCACAGCCCCGAATTGCAGTTCAAAGAGAAGATCATCGATTTCCGGATCCAGAAGCTCGCCTTTATTGAATCAAAATAATTTATATTCATTTGATTTAATACTTTCTTCTAGTATCATTATTACTAAAGAAAAATTACTAACCGAGGTTTTGATAATAATGAGTGCTGTAGCAAAAACGTTGTCACAAGCTCTAAGTCCTTTTATAAAAAAAGGTTATGAAAATCTCTTCACACCCAAGGTCGGCTTCTTGAAATGGGACAATGATCGAAAGTCTTGGAGCGTAGAGAAGTTAGCCCCCAAGGAGGCCTTTGACTATGATGCTCTCATAAAATGCCTTCTCCAGGGCAATGCTTACAGGGAAATTGCCCGTTTAGAGGAGTTTTTGAAGCGGCTCAACGCCTCTCGGACCACATCCACGACAAAGGCCCCTCAATTCAACAACGCTTCCACCATTTTCTTCAATTCTAAAGAGCCCAATTACAATTTCCTTTCGAATTTTCATTCGACCTGGTTTCTCTTTAAGGACCATAACAATCCCGAACAGCTGCGCCTATATTCCTCTTGCGAGAACGCCTATCAAGCTCATAAGATCGCCTATTTCAGGGCACAAATACCTAAAGCGGCGGAAGGCGTTGAAGCCGCGGAAGAAGCTGAGGAAACCCCTATTACTGCCGAGGATTTGAATAAAATTGCCGACAGTTCTCCTTCAGATTCGAAAGACTTGGCCGCCAGGATGGTCTATGTTAAAAATAGTGACGAGATCGCCAAATATAAATACGACTTGATGTTAGAGGTCGTGACGAAGAAATTTCAAGACAATCCAGTCCTTGCGAATTGGTTGAAAAAGACGGAAGAGGCCCATTTAGTTGAAAATACAAACGATTCATTTTGGGGAGCGAAGAACCCCTACGACGCGACTTTGTCCAAAGATTACACTCAGCCGATCACCAAAGCATCGCGCAACGTCCTAGGTCGAATTTTAATGGAAGTGCGGAAAAAAACCTGAACTTATGGTTTAGATAAGTTCAGGCCGCCGTCATTGAAGATAAGGAGGAGTTATCTTCGGCATGGTATCCCTAGCAATAGCAGTGAATAGGAACGATTGATTGTTGGGAATTTTATGATCGAAATAAGTCACCGCAATTCCAGAATCTTTTCCTTTGTTAACGCCCTGCTTCGGTTCTAAAATTTCTCCTAGGTAATTGTTTAATTCATTAAAATCAGCTGCGGGCAAGATTTCTTTGACCGTGGGAATTTTTTCGGAATAGACCACTCTTAGCTGCAAGTTTCCTTGGAACAATTGTTGTGTGTTCTCGAGTTCCTCTAAAGCCACATTTGTAACAAAGGGAAGAACAGCATAAACGTTAGTCTTAGGTTGTTGGAGGCCCATTTTATCGGCGATTTTTTTCAAATGCCCCGTCATCTGTTTTCCACTGAACCCCGCATCGTCGAATAAGACAATATTCGCGGGCCAAACTTTCTGTGGAATCTTACCTAAAGTGTTAACGAAAACACCAGCCTCTTGCTGGCCTAACTCTAAAAATTTTGTATTAGAGCCGAAATTTTGTGGGAAATATTTCTTCGCAATTTCAGCGACCCATTTGTTACTTTTACCTTCAGCCACTAAAATGACGGAATTTTGGAGAGTTTTGGCGGGAAGCTGTCTGATGCATGCCTCTATCCCTTTAAGAAATTCGGGAAATGAGACTCTTCTCAGATGCCCTCCCGCTGCCGTCAATGCGTCAACGCAAGAGGGAGCATTATTCTGGGCCCAGACAATAATTTGATTTGGGTCGGCATCGTAATTCTTCCCTTTCTGAGGAATATTAGGGTTTGAATTTATTTCGACTAAATAATTATTATATGCTTTTGTTGTGATAGCCATTTTTTTACCTCAATATTTTCTGTTTCATAAAATATTATATGCTTTGTAATTAAAATTAATCAATGAATTTGTGAAAACAAATATTTATTATTAATGTTAAAATTTTAATTAAATTAAATTTTGTAAAATTAAATTTTATTTTGACATTTGTGTCAGATTGGTTATAAAGAGATGTTTTGCAAGGGGTTGAAAATCAATCCTTTGTGATGTGAAAAAAAAGTCTTTACTTCATTCCCTCCGTAGCGCATAAATATTCTTCATTTGGAGGTTTTTATGAGTCCGGTCATACTCATTCTTTGGACGTGCGCTACCCTTGAAGAAGCGAGGCGCATTTGCCGAGAGCTCGTGGAAAAAAGATGGATCGCCTGCGCGAATATCCTTCCCCATGTGGAATCGACCTATTTCTGGCAAGGGAAGGTCGAAACGGGGAGCGAATCGAAGGTATTCTTAAAAACGACACGGAGCCACTTCGAAGCGGTAAGAGATTATATCAAAGCGCACTGCTCCTACGAGGTTCCGGAAATTTCCCAAATTCATATCGACGATGGGAATGCCGATTATTTCCACTGGGTTAAGGAGGAGACTCTACGAACCTGAAATATTCTTTAGACGCAAAATGGGCTAAATGGTAAATTTCTGGCTAAATCACCCTAAAAATATATGAAATTATGAAAGATTTTATCGCTTATTTGATAAAGAACCTCGTTGATCAACCAGATGCCGTGGAAGTGCAAGTTTTCGATGGGCAGCAAGGGACTGTCGTCGAAGTCAAAGTCTCTGCTGAAGATGTGGCCAAAGTTGTCGGCAAACAAGGCCGCACAATCAAGTCTCTGCGCACAATCGCGATGACCGTAGGGGCCCGTTTCGGCCGCCGCGTCCGGTTGGAATTAGTGCATTAAGTGCCTAACTTCTGAATTTTGCTGTTTTAAAAAATATATTATGATATTTTTTTACTTATATTCAAAATTCGGCAAATAGATGGGTTCTTCCGGGTTGACGTTTGAAGAGAAAGAGCTGCAGATCCTCTTGACCCATTTCACACTGCCCCAAAAACAAAAGCTCGCCCCGGGCTCCAAAAAAAAGAAAATCATCATTATCGCCGGCCCGACCGCTGTGGGCAAAACGCAGCTTTCTTTGATCATCGCCAAGGCGATCGGAGGGCAGATTATTTCCGCGGACTCGATGCAGGTGTATCGAGGCATGGACATCGGCACAGCGAAGCCAGCGCGCTCCGAAAGGGAGGCGGTCCCACACCACCTCATCGACAGCCGCGACTTGGATGAAAGTTTCAACGCTGTGGAATACTATCATGAGTCGTGCCAGGCGATTAAAGAAATTTTTGACAAAGGCGCGGTCCCCATTGTCGTTGGAGGAACGGGATTTTACATCCATACTCTCATTTACGGGCCTCCCAGCGGGCCCCCCTCCGATCCCGCTTTGCGCAAAACGCTTGAAGACGAAATGACCTCAAAAGGCACCGAGATCATGTTCGATAAGTTGAAACAGCTCGATCCTAATTACGCCTCGACGATCACGCAAAAAGATCGCCATAAGATCATTAGAGCTCTCGAGATCCTTGCAATTACCCGCCAGAAAGTTTCTGATCTCGCCCCTGTCTCTTCCGACAATTCGGAAAACTACGATTTCCGCTGCTGGTTCCTCTATATGCCAAAGGAATCCCTTTACCCCCGTATCGAAATGCGGTGCGATAAAATGATTGCCGAAGGATTTCTCGAAGAGGTCAAAAGGCTCGAAAAAGAGGGCCTGAGAAAAAATTTGTCCGCCTCTCAAGCTATCGGTTATCGCCAATGCTTGGAATATTTGAGTTCCCCACAAAGCCAGGAAGACTGGGACCACTTCATCGACTCTTTCAAGCAAGCTTCGCGCCGCTACGCCAAAAGGCAATTCACATGGTTTCGAAAAGAACCTCTTTTCCGCTGGCTCGACATCGATAAAATGCCCCATGAGCACGTAGCCGAGGTGATCATTCAGGACTACGAACAAAGCTTTTGAGTCAAAAAAAACTTCACTAAAATGTTGCTTTGCTATATCATTTTGCGATTGAACACTGCTTTGTAACTTTTTAGGCCCGAGGCGTTAATTTAATCAGGAAAGGATCGAAAACACCCTTTCCTGATTAAATTAACTCCTCCGAGGGCAAATAGGCAAGGCAGGCGAGCCTAAAAAGTTACAAAGTCGAGTTGAAGTTGTTCCCTCTAAATTCCTTCCAAAAAGTGCCAAAATGAATGTAGAAAATGAGTTGAGCGGCGAATCAGAAGATGTTCTCAAAGACGAAAGCATGAACGAATTCAGCGCCGCCGAAGAGCGAGATGAAGATAAGGAAAAGCCGTCGTCGGGCGGAGGAAGAGCAATCTCTTCCTTTTTCGCGGATTTCGTAAAAAATTTCGAAAGCGAGCCGTCGGTCGAAGGGAAAATCCGCATGGGGATCGACTTCATGCGCACCGCGCTTTCCAACAGCGGAACGCCGCGCTTCAAAGACTTTTGGGAAGGAAGAAAGCTCTGTCTTCCGCTTTTCAAAGAGAATATCGCACCAAAAGCGCGCTCTCAATTGTGGAGTTCTTATATTGAACTTTCGACTGAGGCGAAACGATTGAAAGAGATTCTCGACGAGCAGTCGGCGTTTGCCATCGAACAAATTGAGTTGGCGATTCAAGCTTTAGAGAGGGACCTTGAGCAATATGACCTTTTGTTGTCCCAATCGCCGGAAGCAGCCATTGAACTCAATTGTATCAGTTTGGAAGAGAAAGAGCCGTTCTATCTTCAGACCCAAAGAGAATTGCTGCTGCTCAACACACTAGCTTCGAAAGTAAATGCCATGCGCAAAGAAGTTGTCAAGACGGAGATGCGCATCCGCATAAAAAATAAGCTGCTCGAACGGTTGTCCATTTGCGGCGACCGGATTTTTCCCAAACGCAAAGAACTGATCAAAAAAATCTCTCAGGAGTTCATGAGCGATGTGGAAAAGTTCATCGAGTCGTATTTTCAAGATGAGGAGTTTAAAGACCTTCATCTGTATTCCTTGCGCGAAGAGATTAAGCAGCTTCAATCGGTTGCCAAGAAGCTCACGTTGAACACTCAGGCCTTCACAGAGACGCGCCTCAAGCTCAGCGCTAGCTGGGACAAAATCAGGAACCGTGAAAAAGAGCGCAAAAAAGAGGTTCAACAGAAAAAACAAGAATTTAAGCAGAATTTTGATCTCGTCATGGAGAAGATCAAGCCTTTCGCAGAATTGTGTAGCTCCGAAATCTCTGTGGACGAATGCAACAAAAAAGCGGATGAAATTCTCGAATTCATGAGAACAATCGATCTTGGTCGCGATGAGGTGCGGGTCCTAAAAGATGAGATCCATAAAGCCAAGCGCGCTCCTCTAGACAAAGCTAGAGAAATTGAGATGGAGCGTCAGAAAAAAGAGCGCGAGGCAGAGACGAAAAAGCGAGAAATGATTAATGCCTTAAAGGACGAGCTGACTGCTGTTTTGAATCAATCCTCCAGCATGGAGATCGAACCGCTCGCTGCAAAACGGGAAGCGCTCCATCTGCAGTTCGAAGAGATCTCCATTTCCAGGGCGGAAAAGCAAATCATCGAACGCCAGTTCAAGCAACTGAAGGACATCCTCGATGAGAAAAAGGAAAAGGCCCTTCTGCTACTCTCTGAAGACGATCAAAAGGCGCTCAGCGAGCTTAAGACTATACTTGAAGAACGGAAACACCGAAGGCACGAGATAAAAAATCAGCTCGAGAATTATCGAAAATTGCTCGGCGGCTCCGGGTTTGATTTTGAAAAAGCGATGATGTACCGTGAAATGATAGAAGCGGAAAAAGCCGCGCTCGAAAAAGTCAATGCATCTATTGATGAGATCGAAGAAAAAATCAATGAGATTGAAGGGTAAGGGACTATCCGCAAAGTGCTGGAGTTTTATTTGCCTAAGATTTTTGAGGCCATTTCCAACCCACAATGGCGGGTTTGCTTTTTTTGAGGTCATGTGAAACACATGAAGGAAGACAAAGAAAATTCCATGGCTTTGCGGATAGGCTCTTGCACAAGGCTAACAGTTTTTGATCTAGATCGAACCATTGTCGCGGACAATTGCAGTTTTGATTTTTGTCGCTATTTAGTCAAAAAGAACGTTCTTCCTTTTTCGTCGCTCATTTACTCATTCTTTTACTACATTAAGCATCTATTTTTCGGCGTAAATTTGTCCGATTTGCACAATAAAATATTCGAGCACTCGCTGCGCGGGAGACATTTGGAAAAGCTCGAAGAAAATGTTGGGCCCTTTTTAGAAGAATATCTATTTTCACAGATTTATCCCCCAGTGCTTGCGGAATTGCGTTTGGCCCAGCACTTGGGCTATTATACGTTGATCCTCTCCAGCTCGCCGAGTTTTCTCGTCGAGAAAATCGCACAACTTTTAGGAGTCAATGAATGGCGGGCGACCCAATACGCGGTTGACAAGGAGAAAAAATTGTGCCACATTACGTCGATAATGCAAGGGAAAGACAAGGCGTTTTACGCTCAAGAAGTGGCCAGCAGACTTTCGATCGGAAAGCAGCAAATCACCGCCTACTCCGACAGTTTTTTAGATTTACCCTTGCTGCTGGCCGTCGGTTCTCCGATCGCAGTCAATCCAGACCGCAAACTCCGCCGTTTTTCTGAACAGCATAAATGGCCAATACTTTAGAGCAAACCCACTTTTAGGTAACTCATGAACCCTCGATTTAAGGCAATTAGAGATATTGACAAGCGTTCCTCAGGACCCAAGGAGAAAAAAACACAGCCCGTTTTCGGCGGGGAAACTTTTCATCGCGGCGCAATGGAAAAAATGCTGCCGAAAAACATATGGGCGAATTTAAGAGAGGCCATTGAAGGCAAGGGAAAGCTCAACCCCGCTCATGCGCAGACGATCGCGGAAGCGATGAAAGAATGGGCCGTGAAAAATGGGGCGACCCACTATTGCCATTGGTTTCTTCCTCAAACAGGCCTCGCCGCTGAAAAGCACGACGCCTTTATCGATTGGACGCGCAAAGGGGAATTGATCGAAAAATTCAGCGGCTCGCAACTCATGCGAGGAGAGCCGGATGCCTCCTCCTTTCCGTCAGGAGGACTGCGCAGCACCTCGGAAGCGCGAGGGTACACGGTGTGGGACCCGACCTCCCTTCCCTTTTTATGGGAAACAGGCGATTCCAAAGCGCTTTGCCTCCCTTCGATCTTTTTCTCATGGACCGGCAAAGCCCTCGACATGAAAATTCCGTTAATGCGTTCTGATTCTAAGATCAATCAGGCCGCATTGCGCTTGCTCCGCTTGCTCGATATCGAGGCGAATTGGGTCTATTCGACACTCGGATGTGAACAGGAATACTTCCTTGTCGACAAAGCATTTTATCTTTTGCGTCCCGACCTGATGCTCGCTGGGCGCACTCTTTTCGGGGCGTCTCCTGCAAAAGGGCAAGAATTGGAAGACCATTATTTCGGCACGATCAAAGAACGCGTAGGCGCCTATATGGCCGATGTGGAAAAAAGAGCTTTCGCGCTCGGCATCCCATTGAAAACCCGCCATGCAGAAGTTGCCCCCGCGCAATTTGAATTCGCTCCCTTGTTTGAGAAGGCGTCGATTGCCGTCGATCACAATATCATGCTGATGGAGCTCATGCGCGAGGTCGCCACCCGCCATCATTTGGCCTGTTTACTCCATGAGAAACCCTTTGCGAGGATCAACGGCTCCGGCAAACACTGCAACTGGTCTCTTGCCACAGACACAGGTGTGAATTTACTCGATCCTGAGCAGCCTCAGCTGCCCTTCCTCATCGTTTTAACGGCGGTGATCCACGCCGTTTACGAACATTCCACTCTTCTCAGGGCATCCGTCGCCACACCCGGCAATGACCATCGCCTCGGTGGGCATGAGGCTCCACCGGCGATCATCTCCGTCTATTTGGGCGAGGCCCTCGAGCGGTGGCTAAACAATATCGAATCAGATCGCGCCCATCAAAGCAAAAGCGGACAGGCTTTGGACTTAGGGATTCCCCCGATTCCCGATGTTCCGCTCGATGAGACCGACCGCAACCGCACATCTCCTTTTGCTTTTACTGGCAATAAGTTTGAATTTAGAGCTGTGGGATCTTCGCAAAACTGTGCTCTGCCCATCACTGTTCTGAATGTGATTGTCGCCTCCAGCTTGAATCAAATGGTCGACGAGATCGAAAAAGAAGTGATGAAGAAAAAGCCGCTGAAAGATGTTGCGCTTGCCGTCGTTAGAAAATTCTTAAAAGCGTCAAAATCTGTTCGTTTTTCAGGCGACGGGTATTCCGCCGCTTGGCAGCGGGAAGCGAAAAAGCGGAAATTGCCTATCATCGAAAAATCGCTGCACGCCTTTCCGGAATTCATTTCTTCAAAGAGCATTAAAGTTTTCGAGGGAGTCCTTTCAAAGCACGAACTCGAATCGCGCGTCGAGATCATGACGGAAAGATATTGCAAACACCTCAACATTGAACTCCGCCTATTGCATGAGATGTTCCAAACACAAGTTTTTCCTGCTGCCATGGAGTTTCAAAAAGATATTGCCGAAAGCGTCAAGAGCGTCGGCGAGACAGGACATTCGCTCTCCGCTTCGCAAACAGGCCGCGTGAAAAAGATTTCCCAGCAAATCAGTTTGGCCCTCGATCAAGTCCACATGATGGAAAAAGAGCTGCAGAAAGCAGGACCGCTTCCTATGGAGAAAAAGGCCGAGGCGTATTGCATGCAAGTCTCCCCCAAAGCAGAAGCTGCACGCAAAACAATCGACGAATTGGAAGAGATGGTCGACGATCGCTTGTGGCCCCTGCCAAAATACCGCGAGATGCTCCACATCCTATGAAAAAAATAGGCATTCTTGGCGGCAGCTTCGATCCGATCCATTTCGGCCATTTGAACTTAGCCGTCCACATGCTCGAAGCTTGCGGATTGGACGAAGTTCTCTTCGTGCCGGCCTCTGTTTCGCCGTTTAAGGAAAATGCCCCTCCCATGGCCTCTGCCCAGGATCGCAAAGAGATGCTTCTCCTTGCCATCCAGCCCGTCAAGCAGTTCCGCCTTCTTGATTGGGAACTGCAAGGCAAAGGCCCCTCATTTACCATCGATACCGTCCGAAGGCTCTCTTCCGAAGCCCCTGGCCAGTATCATCTTCTTCTTGGTGACGACCAACTCGAGGGCTTGCCGCGCTGGAAAGAAGCAGAGGAGCTGATCTGTCTGGCCCCTCCCTTGATCGGAACGCGAGAACAAGCGGGTTTGGCAAAAGTGCCTGTCGAGTTTCAAGGAAGACTGCAGAAAGCGCAGGTGAAAATTCCCCGGTTTGAAATCAGCAGTACAGAGATTAGAAAACGGCTCTCTGAGAGAAAGTTTTGCGGGCACTTAGTCCCAGCAGCTGTTTTGACTTACATTGAAAAAAAACGTTTATACCAGTGAAAGAAAATTCTAAAGATCCACTATTTTTTTTAAATGCCATTGGCCAGGCCATCTTCGATAAAAGGGGGACAAATATTTTAGCCCTCGACGTACGCGAAATTTCCACACTGACGGACTACGTCATCATCGCAGAGGGCAATGTCGATAAACACGTGATTGCCATTGCTGAAACGATCGTCGAGCGGCTTAACAAGCTTGGCCAGGCTCCCGTCTACGTTGAGGGAATGAAGGCAGGTGATTGGGTCGTGATCGATTATTTACATATCATGGTTCATCTCTTCATGCCGGGACTCCGCGACAAGTATCAACTTGAAAAGCTGTGGCGCGAAGGGCAGATCGTTGATCTTCAAATTGATCTGACGCAAAAAAAACTTGAAGAGCCATTGAACTCGAGCGTGAAGTAAATTATTTATTCCACCTTTAACCGAGTTGCTAAATTAATGGATATGGTGTATTCTTGGACCTTAACATGAGTACTCATATGAACAAAAAACGCGTCGTTGTGACAGGCATGGGGGTTGTCTCGTGCTTTGGAACGGATGTGGATGAATTTTACCAGCAGCTCTTGGCTGGCAATAGCGGCATCGCTCCAATTGAAGAATTTCCTTGTCAAGACTTTCCCACCCGTTTTGCAGGGGTTGTCCGCAATTTCGATGTCGGCAATTATCTCGATAAGAAACAAGCGCGCCGCGTCGACCCGTTTATCCGGTACACTGCTGTCGCTGGGAAAAAAGCGTTAGAACATGGAAAACTGACAGGCGATGCGCTTACCAAGCTTGATAAGGCCCGCTCTGGCGTCTTGATCGGCTCTGGAATGGGCGGAATGAACGTTTTTTACGAAGGCACCGAGACCCTTTTGACGAAGGGTTTTAAAAGGATCACGCCATTTTTCGTTCCGTTCATCATCACGAACATGGGCGGAGCCCTTCTCGCGATCGATCTCGGCTTCATGGGCCCCAATTACTCGATCTCCACAGCATGCGCAACCTCTAATTACTGCATTTACTCCGCAGCTCAGCACATCATGCGCGGCGAAGCCGATCTGATGCTGTGCGGCGGAACAGAATCGCCGATCAACCCAATTGGCGTTGCCGGATTCGTTGCCTGCAGGGCGCTTTCCGAGCGCAATGACAATCCGAAAAAAGCTTCGCGCCCCTGGGACAAAAAGCGCGACGGATTTGTCATGGGCGAAGGAGCAGGCGTTTTACTTCTCGAAAGCCTTGAGCACGCCCTCGAGCGCGGCGCGACCATCCTCGCCGAATATCTCGGCGGCGGGATCAGCTGCGATGCCCATCACATGACGGACCCTCGCGACGATGGCCTCGGCGTCAGCCTATGTATCGAAGGCGCCCTCAAAGAAGCCGGAATCTCCAAAGAGCAAATCAATTACGTCAATGCTCATGCTACTTCGACTCTTGCGGGAGACTTGTGTGAAGTGCGCGCTTTGAAAAAAGTATTCGGTCCGCACGTTTACAACATGAAAATGAACGCGACGAAATCGATGATCGGCCACTGCCTTGGTGCTGCCGGCGGCATTGAAGCGATAGCGACGATCAAAGCGATCGAAACAGGAATGCTGCACCCGACAATTAACCTCGAAGAGCCTGAAGAAGAGCTTGCAGGGATCGATGTCGTTCCCAATGCAGCGATTCGGCACAAAGTCACTGCTGCGCTGAGCAATTCGTTCGGTTTCGGCGGACATAACTCAGCATTGATATTCGCCCCCTATTATCATCCTTAATTGAATCGATGATCAAAGTAGAATCCTTCGGAATCGTCCCCTTTCTGAATGAGAACAGCACATGGAAAGTTCTTTTGATTTTGCACCGCGAGGGCAATCATTGGGGCTTCCCCAAAGGAAAAGCCAATCCTGGTGAGACACCTTTAGCCGCGGCAACCCGCGAGCTCAAAGAAGAGACAGGCCTTGCCGTTCTTAAAGTTTTGCGCGAAGAGCCCTTGATAGAGCAGTACCAATTCCGCAGAAAAAAGCAGTTCATCCTCAAGACCGTCCAGTATTTTCCCGCTCTTGTGGAAGGCAGCCTGCAGCTTCAGGAAGAGGAAATCCGCGAGGCCAAATGGCTGACCATCCCCGAAGCCATGCAGCAGCTCACGTTCCGCGAAGCCCGGCACATTCTGCAGGAATTTCGTCGTTATACCCATGTTGACCCAAAATTTGGTCAATAGGCTAGATTGAAAGATTGACTAATACAGCCCTCTTCGCAAGAATCGATATTTGAATTTGTTTGGATATTATGTTTGCTGAATTGAAAGAAAAACTCAAAGCCGTTTTCATTCCCGACAATACCCCTTCCATCGAAGTTTTTGTCAGACATTGTAACTATTCTTCTGTCAGCGTGCATAAAAACCGCTTCCAGAAGTTTGACAAGGAGCTTTGCCTCAAAAACCTGTTCCTGACAATCGCTGGCCAGAAGAAAATCAACCTCACCTTTTTTCTCGACACATTCCATCCGATGCAAGGGGTGCATTTTCTTCAGAAGCAGTCGCTTCATCCCGTCATCGAATTCAAAGGGGGATCGGAAGCGGCCTCTTTCCTCCGCATGCTAGAACACGCCTACTCGCAAAAATACTCCCCGGAGACAATCATTTATTTCCTTGAAGACGATTATCTCCACCGACCTGATTGGCCTATGATCCTACGCGAAGGCATTTCGATTCCTGGAATTGACTACGTGACCCTCTTTGACCACAGGGATAAGTACTTCTTTCCGCAGTACACAGATTTGAAATCGAAGATCTACCATACCCAATCCTGTCATTGGCGGACGACGCCGTCGACAACCAACACTTATGCCATGCAATTCAAAACGCTGCAAAAGCATATCGACTTCCATCGATGCTATTCACTTGGCAGGACGATCACCGCAGACCATGAGAAGTTCTGCAAGCTAGCGGAAGAGGGCGCCATCTTAGTCTCTTCGATTCCAGGGTATTCCACGCATGTCGAAGAAGAGTTCGCCTCTCCTTGCACCGACTGGGCGCTCCTCCTTCAAAATTAAAACAATTTTTATATATTTACGTAATAATTTCAAAGTATGGGTCTCTTTGTAAAGCGATTTCCTCGAAGGATTCTTTGGAATTGCTTTCTCAAGGGTGATTTGCGGCCCAGGCCTTAACGGGCCTGGGTTCACTGGTTGTTTGTCAAATTGACGACGGGAATGTGTTTTTTCCATTTATTCTCGCCTGGGCCAGGCGGCGTGAATGTCGCTTTGTCGAGCAGGTCTTTAAGTATCTCGCAGTACATGTTCGCAGTCACATTAAAAAGAGTATTCCCAGCCTCAGCCTCCATTCTAATGGACTTCCATGTTTTAGCTTGTTCGATGTAGTAAGTATCAGAAGTTTTTTCAAGCCCTGTGATTAAATCATTAAAAAGCTGCCTGGATTGCTTCTCTTCTTTCCACTTCTCGGGACCCCACAAGATGGCTGAAACATTATCTAAAATTTCGTTCTGCACCATTTTTTTATTTGCAAAAAACGCTGCAACTTTCTCGGTGGCGCCAGGAAAATTTTTGGTCAATTGCGGATTCTGCAGTACAATATTATGTCCGGGGTGATTGTTCATGTAAGTAAGCATTTCTTGTCGACCTGGAAAAGCGACCATGGTCGTGGTTGTTGATGGTTTTACAGCCATATGGGTACCTCCATTTTGGGTTTTATTGCACTTTTTCCAATCGTTTTTTTCTCAATGCTTCGATGGCAGCATTAACCTTGTCAGAGGTCATTCCATCAGCCAAGTCGCGAAGAATGCGGCTATACATGGTGACGGCCAGCTTGAAGGATAGGATCGGTTCCTTCAAGTCGTTTAGATTGCTTCTCATCTCCTCAACAATTACGCGAGTTTCTTCAGTATATTCATCGTGACTTTTCTCTATTTTTATGATCTCATCAGCAATGACTTTGAGGACGATACATTCTATCAAATTATCAGTAGAAATGGCTTGCATTACCTCAGTGTAAATTTCACCTCGAATCATTTGTCTATTGGCAAAGTAGGCCGCAATTTTCCGGATATTGCCGGGAAAATGTTCAGTGATTTGTGGCGCTTTGAGGAGAACTTTGCCCGGGTGTTTGTCAATGTAATTGAAGATGGCTCGTCGATCTGGAAAAGTTGCAATTGTGCTCATGAGGGTAACTCCTTTTAAATGCCGATAGATTCTAGGACGATTGGAAATTAAAGGGAAGAGTTTGGTGGTCCTTAACATGTAGTACTAGGGAGCGTTTGTGCTCAAATAGTCGTTACGGGGCGGCTAAAAAACCAATTTTCGAAGTTTCTTCAGTATAACTTTTTTATTAAAATAATTTTTCCAAATAGCGATTTTTTTTAATATTAGATTGTTTTCGTGAATTTGATTAAACTCTCATTGTTTTTAAATTCATTTAAGGAGAAATTATGAGACCCATTCCACCTTCCATGTCCGTTTCCGGCCATGCTTATGAAAAAGTCACCGATTGGCTGAATGACTGTCAATGCCCAGTGAGAAAAACTTTTAAGCAAATCACAGCAGAAGTAGCATACGCGGGCATCGCGATCTTGGGCTCATTGGAAACAGTGGCAAGAGGCGTGTACGCTCTAGTTTTAAAAGGAATCGCCCAATGCATGGGCCAGACCCAGAAAAAAGCTTTCATTAAAAACCATGTGGTCCCCGCTGGCGAGAACTTTTTGGCATGCGCGACCGTCGTGGGCGCCGCAGCGCTGAGCCTAAAGGACAACGTCTTGAAGTTTTGCAGCGCACCAGGAGGGGAGATCGTCAACGGCGATGCGACGATGGAGAAAGTGATGCAATTTTACTTCAAAACTTTCCCTGGACCACTCCGCGCGATGGGTTTTCCTATTCCTAATTAATGGGATTCTTGCTACCTTTGGGGTTCAAGTTTTGAATTTACTCTGAGGAGGGGATGTTTATGGCTATGAATTACTCTTATCTTTTGCATGAGGCCGTCGAGGAGCGCTCGAGGCTGAAAGAAATTGCAATTGTCTTGACCGCAAGCGTCATCATCGCTCTTTGTAAGCCGATTGCCATCCATTTGCCATTTACTCCCGTGCCCATTGCTGTGCAAGCACATGTGATCCTCCTCTTCTCTTGCTTTCTGGGCAGCAAGCGCGCCGCCTTGATGGTGCTCGCGTTTTTGTGCCAGGGAGCGTGGGGCCTTCCCGTCTTTGCGAGTGGCAGAATCGGACTTCTCGCCTTTGCAGGGCCGTCAGGCGGGTTTCTCGTGGGATATCTCTTTGCGGCGTTTTGTACAGGGTATTTCATGGAGCGCGTAAAAAACCGCACTCCACTAAAAGCGCTGCTCGCGATGGGACTTGGCAACCTCGTTGTTTACCTCTTCGGAATCCCTTGGCTCGCTCTTCAGATCGGTTGGCAATCCTCGTTTGTCTTAGGGATGCTGCCTTTCCTTCTGCCGGACCTGCTTAAACTGCTCGTCGCCGAAAGAGTGTTGAAAGGTTTGCGCTATTCACAATAAAGAGAAGCGCTTCCTTCGAAAGGAAGCGCTTATTTTCGTCTTGTTGGCCGAGCAGGCGTCAGAGTGCTTGAAGCTGCTTGGGTTACGCGTTTAGAGCCCGTTTTATGAGGGGGTCTGTCCGAAAAGCTCGCAAACTTGCCTGCGCCAAAATATTTTTGGCCCCTCCCTAGTGCGAATTGGCTGGTTTTTTCTCTTATTCGCTTCAATGAGCCGGAAACTTCCGTTTTCTCTGCACGTGTTGTCTGAGCAGTCTGAGCGGTGTGTGCATGCCGATGAATTTTACCCATAGAATCCCTCCAGATGTGTTTTTGTTTTTGTGATTATAAAAATGCGGGGATTTTATGAAATGAATTTTTGATGATTAATATTAATTTGTTTTATTCTTAATTGAGTCTTAATTTTTCGGAGATTTTTTCCAGGTGCGCTTCTTCGCGGGTTTAGTCACTTGAATCTCGGAGCGGAGAAGTTTTGCGATTTGCTCGATCGAATTGCGGAAGGAGGGGGGTAGAGAACTCGACGGAAGCACCTTGGTGCTCCTTTCCTTCATTTTAACCTCCGAGCGGAGAAGCTTGGCCATCTGTTCGAAAGCAGCGCCAAACGATTTTTCAGGTGGAAAATTCGGTTGATCTTTTTCCATGATTGGAATATCGTTAATATAAATTTATTATTACACGGATTAATTATTATGTCAATCCGCTTTTCAGAACTCGGTTTTAATTGTTTGTCTGCGAGAGATTAAAAACATTGATGAAGTGATTGGTTTAATTTAAGATAAGGAACCCTATGAAAGAAAAGATGGTCAATTTGGGACTCTATGTGATTTTTTGGCTGGTCCGCCTTCTCGTCGCTTTACGCTATAGGCTGGTGGTCAAGGGCCTGGAGAAATTGACCCCTGATCGATTCAAACGTCCGGGTGGAATCCTTTTTCTACCGAATCATCCCGCGGAGATCGATCCGGTCATCCTCGAATTGGTCCTCTGGAAAAAATTCCATCCCAAACCCCTCGTTGTGGAACATTTTTATTATTTGAAGGGGTTTCGATTCTTTATTGACCTCGTCAAGGCAATGCCCCTGCCGACGATGGAAGCTCAGGCCAATAAATGGCGAGGAAAAAAAGTCGAAAAACTGTTCAACGACGTCGTAGGTGAGCTGAAAAGAGGGGGCAACTTTTTGATCTATCCGTCAGGCCGTCTAAAGCGCATGGGAACTGAGCTGATCGGAGGGGCTTCTCTCGCTCACAACCTTCTTCAAGCCTGTCCGGAGGCGAATGTCGTCCTTGTGAGGACAACGGGGTTATGGGGAAGCAAATTTTCACGTGCTTTGACGGGCTCCTCTCCGGATTTTGGGAAAGTCCTTTGGGAGTGCACGAAGATCCTCCTAAAAAATGGCATCTTTTTTGCGCCGAGGCGCGACGTCGTCGTCGAATTGGACCTGCCCCCCGAAGATTTTCCCTATCAAGCCCCCCGCCTCGAGTTCAACAAGTATCTGGAAAATTGGTACAACCGCTACCCCGAACCCGGCCCTGAGCCCATTAAACTCGTTTCCTATGCCTTCTGGAAAGAGGAGCTGCCCAAAGTCTTTGTTGCAGCCGCCCAGCCGGCGCCTGTGGAAGAGAAACCGGTCCCAAAAAAAATCCAGGAAGAAGTATTTTCTCAATTGGCTACCATTTGCAGAAGGCCCTCTGATCAGATTGAGCGGACAGCGAATCTCTCCCAGGACTTGGGGATGGATTCCTTGGATGTCGCCGGTCTTTATGTGTTTTTAGATGAGCGCTACGGCGTCGCCGACCTGCTTCCTGGAGATCTATACACCGTCGAAGATGTGCTCCAAGCGGCAGCCGGTTATAAAAAAGAGCGGGAAGAAGAAGGCGCCCCTGCCTTGGCAAAACAGAAATTTGCGTGGCCCGAGGAAAGACGGCCAAAACCGGAATTTCCCTCGGGTGAGACTGTGCAAGAGGTATTCTTACAGAGCGTTGACCGCAACAAGAATTTGGCCGCTTGCCACGATGCTTTGTCGGGAACGCTGAGCTACCATCGAATGAAGCTCGCTGCACTCATCCTCTCTGATCAATTGAGGCAGATGCCGGGGAAAAATATCGGGATCATGCTTCCCTCAACCGCCGGGGCATACCTCGTGATCCTGGGGGCGCTGCTGGCCGGTAAAGTGCCGGTCATGATCAATTGGACGTCCGGGGCCAAAGCGCTTGATCATGTAGCCGACCTGACGGAGCTCCAAGCGGTGATCACCTCGTCTCGATTCCTCGATCGCTTAGAAAATGGCGATCTTGGGAAGATCGAGGAAAGGTTGTGTTTCCTCGAAGATATTCGTGAGCGGATTCGTCTCAAAGATAAACTCCGCGCCTTTCTCTTAAGCAGAAAGTCCCCCGGCAGCCTCTTGAAAAAATTAAACCTACTCAACATTTCGCCCTCCGATCCCGCCGTGATTCTTTTCACGAGCGGAACGGAATCACTCCCCAAAGGCGTCCCTCTCTCTCATTTCAATTTGCTCAGCAATCAACGCGCCTCCCTCAAGACCGTCGAGTTTCAGGCTAGCGATATTTTGCTTGGCGTATTGCCTCCCTTCCACTCTTTTGGTTTTTCCGTCACGGGACTTTATCCTCTTCTCGTGGGGGTGCGCATTTGTTATTCGCCCGATCCCAACGATAGCCATGGGCTGGCGCGAGAAATCGCCGAATGGAAACCTACCTTATTTTGCTGCGCCCCGAGCTTCATCAAGGCGGTTTTCCGCGTGGCCAAGCCAGAACATTTGCAGTCTTTGAAAATTATTGTCTCGGGCGCTGAAAAGACCCCTCAAGATCTCTTTGATTATACCAAGCAGCATCTTCCCAATGCGCAGCTTCTCGAAGGGTACGGCATCACGGAATGCAGCCCTGTGGTCAGCATCGATCGCTTAGGCGAACCGCATGAAGGGGTGGGCAAGCCCCTGCTCGGCGTGGAGCTGCTCATCGTCGATACCGAATCTCAGCAGCCCGTCCCCACAGGACAGGAAGGGGAGGTATGCATTTTCGGTCCCAACGTATTCAATGGCTATTTAGGCAATCCCCGCAATCCCTTTTTAACGCTCAATGGCAAGCGCTGGTATCTGTCCGGCGACCGCGGGACTTTAAGTCCTGACGGCCATCTTGTGCTTTCAGGAAGGCTCAAAAGATTCGTCAAGATCGGGGGGGAAATGATCAGTCTCGGAGGGCTCGAGGAAGAATTGCTCCGCCTCGCGAGAGAAAAACGCTGGGTGACTGGACCGGAAGAAGGCCCCCCGCTGGCGGTCAGTGTTCGAGAGAAAGAGACAGACCGGCCCATTATTGTTTTATTTACGACTTTTCCGGTCAATAAGGAAGATGTCAATGCTGCGCTTAGAGAAAGCGGGATGGGGAGAATCGTTAAAATTGCCGAAGTGAGGACTCTCGAACAGATCCCCTTGACCGGCACTGGCAAAACGCATTATCGTCTTTTGGACGAACAGGACAATTGGCATGCATAAACATCGTTTGAAATTTTACAATACCGAATCAAGAGAAAAAGAAGAGCTCGCCCCGCTCGACGGCCGCGCCATCCGCATGTACACCTGCGGCCCCACCGTCTATAATTTTGCCCACATTGGCAACTTCCGCACTTATGTGTTCGAAGATCTTCTCCGTCGGACAATTAAGTTTTTTGGCTTTTCGATCCACCAAGCGATGAATCTTACCGATATCGATGACAAGACAATTAAAGGCTCGCTTGAAAAGAAGATCTCTTTAGACGTCTTCACGCGGCCCTATAAAGACGCTTTTTTCGAAGACCTCTCTACCCTCGGCATCGAGCGCGTCGAGCATTATCCAGAAGCGACCCATTATATCTCCGAGATGATCGCGATCATCTCAACCCTCATCGAAAAGGGGACCGCCTACAAAGGTCAAGACGGCAGCATTTACTTCTCCATTGCCAAATTTCCTTCTTATGGAAGGCTTTCGCATTTGCATTTAGACGAACTCCAGCCAGGGGCCGGCGGAGTCTGCACCGATGAGTACGAAAAAGAAAATGTCAGCGATTTTGTCCTTTGGAAGTTATATGATCCTGCCCGTGACGGCGACATTTTTTGGGAGAGCCCCTTTGGAAAAGGGCGGCCTGGCTGGCATATCGAGTGCTCCGCGATGGCGATGAAACTCCTCGGCGAATCGATCGACATCCATGTCGGAGGCGTCGACAACATGTTTCCCCATCATGAAAATGAGATTGCGCAATCGGAGGCCTATTCCTCCAAGCGGTTTGTCAAGCATTGGCTGCATTCGGAACATCTTCTCGTCGACCATAAAAAGATGTCGAAGAGCCTGGGCAATTTTTATACTTTGCGCGATCTACTCGCCAAAGGATACACGGGTCGCCAGGTCCGCTACCTGCTTCTGCAAACCCACTACCGCACTCAGCTCAACTTCACCTTTGCAGGGCTAGACGGCGCCGCGGCGGCGCTAGTGCGGCTTTCCGATTTCATCAAGCGGCTTCAAGATATCCGCCGCGAAAAGATCCACAAGGCCCTTGATTTGATTTTAGAAAAAGCGCTGCCGGAAATCCCGCAGAAAGGAGAGATCCGCGAAAGGATATTGTTCGATGTCCAAGCGGATAAAACGCGAGACATCCTCGATCCCACTCAGCTGCGCCCGTTGCTCGAGCGCAGGCTTCAGATGCCTGAAAAAGGACAGGTCCTCGATAAGATCTTGACGGAGGTCAAAACGGAAAAAGAGCGCGCCGTGCTCAAGCCGATCTTGGAAAAGACTCTTCAAGGCCATCCTGAAACGCAGAAGATTCTTGGTAACATCATCCACGATGTCCGCGATGAAAAGGGGAGCGATATCCTCAATCCCTACTTCATGGAGCCGATCTTGCAAAAGGCGCTGAAAGGAATGCCGTCGCCCTCAAACATTGTCAGCAACATCCTGAAGGACTTGAAGGTTAAAAAAGACCACGGTTTCGTCTTGCCGCTTTTAGAAAAAACGATGGACCAATTCGCCGCCTCTTTGGCCGATGATCTCAACATTTCTCCTGCCTTGGCAAGCGTGTTTGACATGGTGCGAGAAGTCAACAGCTTGTGCGACCAGAATAAAATCGGCATTTCAGAAGCGGAAGACATCCTCGATTTTTTAAAGAAAATCGATCAAGTCCTCAACGTGCTTCCTCTGCAGCCCGAAGAAGAGCCGATCCCGCCAGAGCTAGAAGAAGCGCTGAAAAAAAGGGAAACCGCCCGCACGGAAAAGAATTGGAAGGCGGCCGACGAGGCCCGCGACCTCATCCAATCCCGCGGCTATCTCATCGAGGACACTCCCCAGGGTGCCCGCCTAAAGAAAAAGGGAACAGCCTCATGAACAAAAAAGCCACCACCAAGGACGAACTTTTCCTTGTCAAACTCTACGAGCTGGCCTCGAGCCAAGGCGATACGCAAGGGGAGATCGACCGCTATGTCGTTGGGCGCGCCATCGGCCAGAACGACCGCGGGACCTATACCATCACCCGCGACCTGGCCGCCGCCAACTTCATCAAAAAAGGGGACGGCGATGCCGTCTATCTCACAGAGCATGGGCTCAAACTCGTCCGCGTCCTGCTGATGAACAGTTGATCTTGCCATGTATTTAATAATCAGCGAGCGGTGTTTTAATGAAAATGATTTTATTTAGATTTATTTGAAAAACAAGAATAATGCATAAACAAACAAAAAGGGAGGTTAATTTATGGCAGCTGCAACAGGTGTAACAAACATGCTACAAATTTCTGTATTGGCCAGGGATGAAAGTCAGGATATTTCTCTACCAATGACAAGTAAGATCAAAGATCTTAAGGTTGCCATTTCACAAGCTTTTCAAATCGCTGAGAATGCGATAAGGGCCATTATTTTGGAAGGAGCCGCAATAAATAAAAATGACGACGATTCCCTTGCGGAGAAAGTAATCGAGGCATATAGAAGGTCCCATCCAAACTTGAGTTTATCCGCAAACATCGACATCGCGACAGTATTTAACAATGCGACTGTTGTTCATGTGGTTATCCAAAAGACAAAAACTACTTAAAAAATCGATTTTTTAAGCTTATCGCCGACCTGCTTCGAGGTCGGCGCAGGTACCCATTTCGGGCAGGAAACTTTGGTCTCAGAAATTGAAAATCACTCACCAGGACGCATCAGCGGAAAGAAGAGGACATCGCGGATCGAATGGACGCGGGTAAAGAGCATGACGAGCCGGTCGATGCCAATTCCCAAACCGCTTGCGGGCGGCATTCCTTGGCAGATCGCTTCAATGAACTCTTCGTCAAGGGGCGAGGCTTCTTCATCGCCGGCAGCGCGTTTTTGCGCCTGCTCTACAAGCAGCTGGCGCTGTAAAACAGGGTCATTGAGCTCAGTGTAGGAATTGCAGAACTCTCCGCCCATGATAAATGTCTCGAAACGCTCGACAAATTGCTCTTTGCGCAAGTGAGGCTCGCGGTGAAGCTTACAAAGCGGCGTCGTTTCGATCGGGTGGTCGATGATGTGGTGGGGCTGGATTAGATGCTCTTCGGCAAATTCTTCAAAGAGCAGGGCGATCAATGCGCCGCGCGTTGCGGTTTTTATCTCTTTGGGATCAACAGTACCTTTATCGAGCAAAATCTTTCTCATTTGATCTTCGTTTAAAGCGTCGACGTCGATCTTGCCATACTGCTTGATGCTCTCTTTCATCGACATTCGCTTCCAAGGGGTTTTCAAATCGATCGTTTTGTCCGCCGAGCCGTCTTCTGACTTGAATGTCAGAGTGGTTGTTCCAAAGAGCTTCATTGCAATCTGTTCAAACAAATTCTCCGTTAATACCATCATATCGTTGTAGTCCCAATACGCCGCATACGCCTCGAGCTCTGTAAATTCGGGATTGTGCGTGCGATCGATGCCTTCATTGCGGAACACTTTGCCGATCTCGAATACTTTGAGCATCCCGCCGACGAGTAGTTTTTTGAGGGGAATCTCCAAAGAAATGCGCAAAAACATCTCTTGCTCCAAAGCATTCAGCTTGGTGACAAAAGGTTTGGCCTGGGCGCCCCCGTACACATTTTGCAAAACGGGTGTTTCCACTTCGGTAAAGCCAAGCGTTTCGAAATACTGCCGGATGAACTGTAAAATGCGCGAGCGCGTTTGGAATGTATGGACCACTTCAGGATGGGAAATGAGGTCTAGCCAGCGTTTGCGATAGCGCACGCCTTTATCGGCAAGCCCGCTATGTTTATCCGGAAGGGGAAGGAGCGTTTTGCAAAGAATGACTACACGTTTTGCAAAAATCGTGAGCTCTCCCTTCTGTGTTCGGAATAAATTGCCCTCAACGCCTAGAATATCGCCGAGGTCGATCTTCTTTTCGATGAATTTGATCGACGACATTTCTGCCGTAGGGTGAAATCCCTCGACATGCGTCAAATCGCGGTTGAACATGATCTGGATCCGCCCCGTCTCATCTTGAAGATGCGCAAAGGCGTTTTTGCCCATGGCGCGGAAGAGCACCAGCCTGCCCGCGACGCTGACGCTTTCTGTTGTGCCTGCAGACGCCTCTTCGCTATGGCCGAGCTCTTTTCCCTCCCACCTAGCATTCAATTCGCCAGGGGTCGCGCTAGGGGCAAATTGGGGTGGATAGGGGTCGATCCCTAATGCCTGGATTTCAGCGAGCTTTTGCGCGCGGTTAATGAACTCTTCGTGCTTGTGGTATTCCGGTTCCGTCATAGTGAAAGAGGATACTCCGAGGGCAATTTCCTTTCAAAGCTAAATTTAATTTTTTGCAAGCTCCTGATTATCATAGACTTGGTTTGTTTTTGACTAATATTGGATGATATCCTAAAATAGTCGACATGTGGATACAACGCGATTTACTCAAATTTTTGCAGAATCACCGGGGGAAATCTCTTCCGATAAAAATCTTGCGGGGTCCCCGGCAGGTAGGAAAAACATCTATTCTCCATCATTTGGGCACTCATAAGCTTATTCTTTTTGACGATTTGATGATCAGAAATTTGGCTCAGGAAAATCCGATGCTTTTTTTTGAACAATTTACAGGGCCGCTGATCTTAGATGAGGCCACGTTGGCCCCTCAAATTTTTCCAGAACTGAAGCGGCGCGTAGACATTGAGCGCCGGCATCGTCAAGAGAAGGGCGCTTCTTCGCCCCTCGATATATGGATTACTGGCTCTAATCAGACGCTTTTGCAAAGAGAAGTGCAGGAATCGCTGACGGGTAGGGCCAACTATTTTCTCCTCAACACTCTGTCTCTTCATGAATGGGAAAATAGCTTTTCTGAGCCCATGCCGCTCCGCACAATGTTTATGCGGGGTGGATGGCCTGAACTTCATGCTTCTCCAGAGTTAAATCCTGTCCATTACCTCAACGATTTTATTGCGACTTTTATCGAAAAGGATATCGTTGCTGCGGCGGGTATTGAAAAAAAGGCTGCATTCAGTAAAACCTTGCAACTAGCAGCGGCGAGGGTTGCCCAAATGTTAAATTATTCTGATATCGCAAAAAATGTAGGTGTTGATACAACCACAGTGCAAGCTTGGATTTCTCTGCTCGACCAAAATGGCATCGTCCGCATTCTTCAACCTTACCACACTAATCTCAATCAGCGGCTAATTAAGACGCCAAAGGTTTACTTAGAAGACACTGGATTGGCAGTGAGATTGCAAGGTTGGAGTGAATTTGAACCTTTACTGCTCAGCCCTTATTTTGGCCACCTATTAGAAAACCTCGTTCTTGCTGAGATTACGCGATTCTTTATCAACCGAGGCATACAGCCGCAAATTTATTTCGTGCGGTCCAAAGAACAGGTGGAAATAGACTTTTTGATTCAACTTTCTAACCAACGATTTATAGCCGTTGAGGTCAAAACAACGCCAGTGGATTTAAGCACTGAACAATTGTCATTACTCAGTGCCCTCAAGTTAAATATTATCGAGAAATGGGTCGTCTCCTCCACAGGAACTGTCCGCTTTGCCAATTCTCGTCTCATTCATTGCAATCAAATCTTTCAGAATCTTGAGAGGCTGCAGGCTTAGGTATTTAATGTTCTAGAAGGCGAATCAGTCCTTTGGTCCCTTGCTCTCTCTAACTTTTATTTTGTGTGAGAAGTTGATAGTAAGGAGTCCTATCAGTAAAACGAGGAGCATTTTCATTTTCTTTTGCCCACTGTAGGAATTTTTTCCTTTCATCTGGAGTCAGAGTTTCCAAAAAAGGAGTTTCCTTATTGCAGATCACACCTGTCATGAATAGGGCGTTCGTGTTTGAGAAAAAAACCAATAATTTTGCACAACCTGCAGGTACTTGCTCTAGAGCATAGTGAATACATGCGTGTGTGAAAGCAAACATGGCTTGCGTAGAATTTGTATTGGGATCTCTATAACCATCAAAGTCGAAATATTCCTTTAGTTTTGGAATATTATGATAATATTTTTTCAATACCGTATCGAGAAGATCTCGAAAGAGAGAAGCGCGATCAGGACGGCTGTTGATCCCTCGCATGCAGTTAACAAAAGGCGATCCCGGCTCCACGGTGTTGAAAAAAGCTTTTAATTCATCTGCGCGTTTTCCTTGGAAAATGAAATCAATCTCTTTGTCCGTCCGAAAACCGTTTAAATCTAATTCTTGCTTAATTGTCGTCGGCATAGGTAAGGTCGTTTGTGGTTGAACGCCATAAGAGGTGGGTTTGGGCACTTTGATGGATGCGAACACGCTGCGTAAAAAAGCGTCGGTAATCTGATAGTGTTCTTCTTGGCATTGAACGATTTCAGCGCTGCCGATCCCACTACCACGAGAAGCAAATTCAAATAAACGCTCTTTTAAATTTAGTAACGCTGCGCTAATTGTTTGTTTGTTCTGTTGCGTGACATCCATTGTGGATAGCGCATTGAGTTCTTGTTGAATGCTTCTAAATTCTCCAGATGGAATTGTACGAGTTGCCATAGAATCTCCTTTTTTATGAGAAAATCATTTCAAAAATACTCATATTTGTAAATGGCATAAATTATTTAGATAAATTATAGAATTAGTCTTTTATCCACTGGAAAAAGCGGTGGCGGTCGAGGTTGCCGCCGCTTAAGATGCAGGCAACATCGCTGCGGGGCTTGATTCTTTCGGGGTGGGCGAGCATGGCGGCGAAGGAGACGGCTCCAGAGGGTTCGATGATCATCCCCATTTTTTCATAGAGGAATTTCATCGCGTGCTTGATGTCTCGATCGGTCACCGTCATCGCCTTATCGACATGCCGCTGCAAAAGTGCCCAGGGGAGATCGCCGACCTCAGGGGCGAGGAGCCCATCGGCAATGGTCTGAGTTTTTTCAATGTGCACGCGTGTTCCCTCTTCTCGGGAAAGAAAATAGTCGTTTGCTCCTAAGGGTTCAACGCCGATGGTTTCAATATCGGGATTCAAGGCCTTTAAAGCCGTTGACGATCCCGCCATCAACCCTCCGCCGCCGATTTGGCAGTAGTATTGGGCGATTGTTGGGACATCCTCCCAAATTTCCAAAGAGATCGTCCCGGCTCCACGAATGACGCTCGGGTGATTGAAGGGATGAAGTACCGTCAATTTTTCGGCTTCAGCGATTTCTCGCACCTTGTCAAGCTGCTTATCATAAGCCGCCTCAGTTAAAAAAATTCTGGGGCCGTACTTTTCTGTGCTCTCTTTTTTAATCTGCGGCACGGTGGAGGGCATGATGAGAGTGATGGGAACTTGCAAGACAGAGCCTGCATAGGCAAGCGCTTGGGCGAAATTGCCGGAAGAGCGGGAAACCACACCTCTTTTTCTCTCTTCCGGAGAAAGCTGTAGCAAAGCGACAAACGCGCCGCGTGCCTTAAAACTGTTCGTCCATTGCAAATGTTCGCATTTCAAAAATAGGCGCCCTGCGTAATTCAGTTGCTGCTCCAAGGGATAACAGCGGACGAGCGGAGTCTTGGGCAAATAGGGGCGGATGAGGCGTTCCGCAGCGCGGAATTCTTCTATCATTGCTCCTTCTCCACAAAGGCATGATCGAGGGCCAAATTGAGCATTAGGACATTGACACGTGTCTCTCCCAAGATGCCGAAAAAGGGGTGCTCAGTGTACTTTTGCAAAGCGGCGTGCACCTCTTCTTCAGGGATGCCGCGGACTGCAGCAACCCGTGGCGCTTGCAGAAGGGCGTTTGTGATGCTGATGTGAGGATCGAGTCCGCTTGCTGAGGAGGTCACGGCATCGATCGGGATGCAGATGTCTTCGCCAATATCGTTTCTCGAGCGATACCATTCGATGCGGGCGTTAATGTCTTCCAAAAAAGCAGGGGAGGCGGGTCCTCTCAAGCTTCCCGATGAAGAAATGGCGTTGTACTCTTCATTTGGCGTCGATGATGGGCGCATGTGGAAATACTGCGGAGATGCGAAGTTCTGCCCAATCAGTTGGGAGCCCACGATCGTTTGGCGCTCGGGGAAAAACAAAAGGCTTCCTCCTGCTTGAAAAGGAAAAAAAATGCGCCCGATCAGAAAAATTGTCAATGGATAAGCGCCTCCCAAAAGAAGCGTGAAGAAAATGGTTAAAAGAAATGCATTTTTTATCATGTCTTCAACCAATGGCTAATGACCGTATCGATTAACTTGATTCCTACGAACGGAAGAATAATTCCTCCCACCCCGTAGAGCAGTAAATTTTTTTTAAGAATGGCGTTGAGCTTATTCGGGACGAGTTTAACTCCCGTGAGCGAAAGAGGAACGAGCAGGATTAAAATCAGCGCATTGAAGATCACGCCGCTCAAAATGGTATTTCTCGGAGAGCTTAAATCAAGAAAAGTCATCGCGGAATAACCGGGAAAAACCGGAATGAGAAGAGCCGGCAGCAGGACGAAGTATTTAGAGATGTCGTTGCCAAGGGTAAAGGCCGTCAAAGCCCCTCTTGTCATGAGAAGCTCCTTGCCGATTTGAACGATATCAAAAAGCTTGCTCGGATGGGAGTCGAGATCGATCATATTGGCCGCATCTTTTGCTGCCTGGGCGCCATCGTTCATCGCGATGGCCAAATCCGCTTGGACGAGCGCGGGGATGTCGTTCAGACCATCTCCTGTCATGGCGACAGAGTGCCCTTCCAGCTGTTGCTGCCTCACATAATGCAATTTTTGTTCGGGATTTGCCGATGCAATGAAATCATCCGCTTTGACTTCATTTGCCACCACAGCAGCTGTCAGTGGATTATCGCCGGTGACGATGACGCTCCTGACGCCGAGCAAATGGAATTCACGAAATTGGGCGGAAAGTCCGGTTTTTATATTATCGTGGAGGACGATTGTGCCGAGAATCCGATCGCCGTCCGCGACGATCAGAGGGGTATTCCCTTCTTCAGCGATGCTTCTAACGGTCCTAGAAATTTCATCGGGTACGGTTCTTCCCAAAAACCCTTCAATGGCGTCCAGAGCTCCTTTTCGGTATGTTTCCTCGCCGATGTCCATGCCGCTTAATCTTGTTTCCTCCCTGAAAGGGAAAAAGTCAAATTTCGCTCGCGGGCGAATGCACACATACGGAAATTGGGTTCTGACAAGCTCCACGATGCTTCGCCCTTCCTTTGTTTCATCCGATAAGGAGCTGAGATAACAGACTCTTGCAAACTCTTCCGCGGGAATAGCAGTAGCCGGAATGAGTTTTATGGCCAGGCGGTTTCCCTGCGTAATCGTCCCTGTTTTGTCTAGAAGGATCAGATCGACATCTCCCGCCGCTTCGACCGATTGCCCGTTTTTGGCCACCACATTTTTTTTCATTAAGCGATTGATGCCCGCAATGGAGACGGCGTTGAGCAGTCCGCCGATTGTTGTGGGCACCAAACTCGCCAGCAGCGCGATTTGCATCGTGAGATCGAGATGAGCATCGTAAAAGATGCCGAAAAATTGAAAAGTGACAACCATGACCAAAAAAATGATGCATAGGCTGGATAAAAGGATCGTCATCGCGAGCTCATTGTGCGTTTTTTTGCGTGTCGCGCTTTCGACGAGCTCGATCATCTTGTCGAGAACACCCTCGCCTGGGTTTGCCGTGACTTTCACGACGATCTCATGCGAAACGACTTTTGTGCCGGCTAGAACATTTCGGCTCGGACCCATCGCCTTTCGGAAGACGGAGTGCATCTCCCCTGTAAAGAGCGATTCGTCGATGTTGGCCGCGCCCGAAATGATTTCCCCGTCTGCGGGGATGATCTCATCCTTTCGAATGAGAACCAGATCGCCTATTTTTAAATCCTTGTAGCCGACAACATTGAGATTGCCGTCTTGATCGTATCTATTAGCAAAGATGACAGAACGCGATCTGCGCAAATAATCAGTCGTGGTCTCGCCTCGGATCTCCGCGAACGATTCAGCGATGTTTGAAAAGACCACGATCGCCCAAAGCCAAAAAGAGACGTGCAGCGCAAAATAATCCATCTGCAGCTCCTGCTGCAAAAAAAGGAACTGCAGCAAGGTGAGGATCGCCCCGATTTCAGTGATAAAAATGATCGGATTTCGATACAGAGTGAGGGGATTGAGTTTTTGAAATCCGCGATAGACGCTTAAAAGAAATTCTTCCGAGAAAAAAGGAAGCTTTGTCATGGATGCATCATCTCGTTCATAAGAAGGTGTTCTAGTTCCGGGCCAAGCAGCAAAGCGGGGAGGTAGCCAAGCGCGTTAATGATCAAAAAAACAGCGCTGATCAATATAATAAATGTCGTTCCTGAGATGCGGAATGAGCCACTTCCATCGGGCAGGCGCTTTTTTACTGCTAGCGATCCGGCAAGGGCCATGGTCGCCAAGATAACTAGAAAACGGCCGGCCATCATGGAAGCCGCGGTGCTAAGCTTGAAAAAGATCGACGTTGCATTGATATGCGCAAAATCACTGCCGTTGTTGGCCATAGTCGATGAGAAGGCGTATAACATTCCGGTAAAACCGTGGGTCGGCTGCGTAGGCAGGACAAGCTTTCCCCATCCAGACATAAAACTGAGCGAAGTGAGCCCTAAAATGCCGATCGCGTAAACGATGACCGGCAGCAGGCTCATTTTCATTTCGAACGCTTCGATCTTTTTTCCCAAATACTGGGGAACGCGCCCGATCATCATCGCCGCGATAAAGGTGCTGATGAGAATTAAATGAATGACAGAATAAAGTCCCGCCCCCACTCCTCCGAAAATGATATTGCCCGTTTGCATATTCAGCAGTAAAATCGCTTGGGCCCAAGGCAAATAGCAAGTGTGGCTGGAACTCATTGCCCCATTGGAAACGGTCGTTGTGGAAGTGGCGAAAAGAGCGCTGTCAAAAACGCCGAACCGCTGTTCTTTTCCCTCCATGTTCCCATCGCTCAAATCGAGCATTTTGTCCGCCAAAAGGGGATTGCCGCCTGCCTCGATGGTCGAATTCAAATAGGCCCCTAGTGAAAAAAGCAGCAGCATAAAAATGTAGATCGACCAGCCATGCTTTTGATTTTGAACGGATCTTCCGAAATAATAAATTTGTCCAGCGGGGATCAGCAGAATCGACAAGATCTGCAGCCAATTGCAAAATGGGGTCGGGTTTTCGTAAGGATGCGCAGAATCTGCGTTGGTAGAGCCCCCGCCGTTGGACCCGATCAGTTTGATCGATTCAAAGCATGCCATGGGACCTTGCGCGATCAGTTGCGTTCGATCTTGATCTAGAGTGTGGGCCTGCGTGTATGGTTTAAAATTTTGCGGCACCCCTTCCGACACAAAGATCACAGACAAAAAAACGCCCAAAGGGAGGAGCAAATAGTAGCTCACCCGAACCAGATCGACCCAAAAATTGCCCAAGGATTTCGATGAGTTGTTGGCAATGCCCCGAATACATGCGGTTGCAACACAAATCCCTACCCCGGCCGAACAGAAATTTTGCACGACGAGCCCAAAAATCGTGGAAAAATACGACACCTCCTGTTCCGGAACATAATTTTGCCAATCTGTGTTTGTGACAAAACTGACGGCGACATTGAAGCTTTCGACAAAGTCCATTCCCCCGATTTTTTGCGGATTCAAGGGAAGGGCGTGTTGGAACATCAAAATTAAGAAAAGAGAGAGGAAACAAAAAAGAGTGAACAGAAAGATCGAGCCCGTGTACTTTTTCCAGTCCTGTTCGGTGGCAGTGTCAATCCCGCAAATCTTATAAGTGATTCTCTCTAAAGGTTTCAAAAGAAATTCTAGGCCCGTTTTTCCCAGGGGATCGAAAACTTTGCACAAGTAAAGGCCCACCGGCTTGACGAGTGCCGACAAAATCACCAAAAGGAAAATGAACTCAACCCAGTTGGAATGATTCAAAACTTCTCCGGCCAAATGATGGTTATGAACAGATACATGAGGAGGAATATCGACAGGGTCCCTACCCAAACAACAAACGACATTTCCACCTCACTTTATACGGAGCAGACGAAATCCAAATTTGCAGACACCCTCTAAGAGGGTGTTTAACAATTCATTTCCCTCTATAAAAGGACCTTTTCGGCATCTTCGAAAAGCCTGACCTCGCCTATATCACCGTCCCAATATTTAGCTCGGCCAGACTTTTCAAATCTGCTCGAAAATCTCTCTTTTCTAGAGGGAAGCAATCATTAAACACCCTCTAAGAGGGTGTTTAACAATTCATTTCCCTCTATAAAAGGACCTTTTCGGCATCTTCGAAAAGCCTGACCTCGCCTATATCACCGTCCCAATATTTAGCTCGGCCAGACTTTTCAAATCTGTTCGAAAATCTCTCTTTTCTAGAGGGAAGCAATTATTAAACACCCTCTAAGGGCCGACTCTAAGAAATAAAAAAAATCTTGTCAAATCGGAAAAAAAGACAAATTAAAATTTTAATTATTTATAATGAGAAATATAAAACTATATTATTTTGTTATCTGATCGATTTTTTGTTATAATATTTATTCGCAAGCTTAAATAAACGGTAATAATATGAGTTTAAATATGAATCCTTTTGAGTTTCTCCCCTCCAACGCCTTAAAAAAAATAATACACGACACAGGGGAACTGACAAAAGCCACTAAAATCTCGGGTCAATTCCGATTCGAGGCGTATGGGGAGGCTCAGGCCATCATGCAGTCTTTATTCGCGCAACATAATCCGCAGCTGATCGATATTGCCTTTCAGAGTTTAAAGGCTCCTAGCGATGCTAGTTATACAAGTGTCGTTGATGTTTTTTTCAAGGAAGCGAAGAAATTTTGTCCTGACCAGAAACTCGATATTCTCACGAAAGCGGACCCCTACCATCCGGCGCTATTTGGCAACTATTTGCATGCCTTTGTGAGGGCTCGAGATTTGGAGATCTTTTTTCGCACTGTTATGGCGCAAGCGCTCCCGGCATTGAAACAGTCGATGAGCCAAGCAAAATTTGTGGACGATCCTTTGGAAAAATATGAGCAAATGAAGAGTTTCTTCGACCAGCACGTACAGGAGCTCTCATCGATGACCTCTCTGGTCATCAAACACGCAAGCCTGCGTACGCTCCCCGCAGAGATCGGCTTGTTTGCCAATTTAAAATCGCTGAATTTGTCAAACAATCAGATCAGTTCCTTGCCACCAGCTCTCTTTCTGCTCAAAGAACTCGCCACGGTAAATCTCGATCATAACGGCCTCCTCGAGCTGCCTGCGGGGATCAGTAATCTCGAAAATTTGGAATATCTTCTCCTAAACAATAATAAAATCAGACAGCTGCCTTTGCAAATGGCGGAGCTCGTCAATTTGAAATGCCTTTTTATCAATAATAACCTGTTCTCCCATCTGCCTCCCTGGATTGGCAATCTCGCTTCGTTGACCTTTTTGTCTGCATCTGGCAATCGACTCACAACACTTCCCGATTCCGTTGAAAAGCTGATTTTTTTGGAACATCTTCACCTTTCGGGAAATAAAATCAGCGAATTGCCTCTAAACCTTAAAAATTTGCAATCTCTTCAAGTGCTTTCCCTCATCGACAATAAACTCAATCGATTCCCATCCCAGATCATGGCTTTGAACAATCTAAAAATCCTGATGCTTTCACAAAATGCAATCCGTTTTTTTCCCGCTACCCTAGGCGAGATGCCGAATCTTGAAGAACTCGATGCGGGGGATAACCGATTGCTGCTCTCTTACAACTTCCCAAAATTGAAGTATTGCCGCGCGGAAGCGAACACGAGAATATCCAATAGAGGGCAAATCGATTTTCGAGTCCCTCTAAGCACCTTCTCTCGCGTCTATAATGCCTTGGGAGAGCACAAATGGATGGAGTTTGTCGAAGGGACTCTCCATATGCACGGGCCATATGTTTTCGACCAGGGGGTGTACAGCGAGAATGCTGAGCCCGGCTTTGCCGCGAGCATGGAGAGTGCCTATGAGTTTTTGGGGAAGAATTTTGATCGGGAGCTCGATGCTGAGTTTTATTTAAATTTGCATCGACATACCTGCTCTCATTTCGACGGACCCGCGACAGAGACATTGATCGGCAAAGACAAAGTCGGGTTCTTCCGAGGAAGCGCGACTCAATTGAACGCCGTTTTCAGCGCTGCTTCCGGTTATGAAATGTCGCAAGAGGCAATCGATGAATTCAATGAGCTGAATCGATGGATCACCTACCGTTTCGGCCCCTCATTTGCTTTGGGACACATCCAAAAAACGTCGGACTCTCCCATGGAACATAGGATCATTTACCACCCGATGTCCCAAGAGCAGGTGAAAATTCTCTTCACCTTCTTTGTCAGCGAATTTCATTTTGAACTGAGCAACGCAAAAGACAAGAGGCAAGACCTCGTCGCCATCGGCAAACTCATCCGAAGGCTGGAATGGCTCCACCCTGTTATCGATGGGAGCGGCAGAACGGACACCGCTCTTCTCAATTATCTGCTCGCGAAATATGGGCACACTCCCGTCCTCCTCGATTACCCTTATCGCTCAAGCTGCCGAGGGCTCAACGAGTGGCTCAAGGAGTTAGAGGAAGGGATGAGCAAGTGGAAGATCCAGGCCAATGCACAGTTTAATCTGAAATTGCTGGATGACCAGGGCAGGAATGACGTGGTCATCGATTTTTCGGAAATGCAATTTTCCGAGGATGAGATATGGGATTAGAAATCAATGATGAAGAAATAATTGACATGGAAGAGTGCGTGGTTGTTTGTTACACTAAGAATTAAATTAATTTTAAAAAAACATCTATGTCGTCTATTCATGCAATAAATTCATCACATCTCTTCGAACTTTATAAAGCTGCGGAGAGTTTCCAAAGCGACAACAAACAGGAAGGTCTGATCCATTTCGATTTGTTCTGCAAATATGCAGCCCAAAATGGGCAAATGGAAGATCCAGCAAGCAAGATTTATCGCCGCTTATGGAAAGCGATGGGACAGCCCATGTCCCATTCTCACCCCAATCTTGCCCACGATGATTTCGGCAGAGTCGCTTTTCATGACCAAGAGGGGCGAACGGCCCCTAATGCTGTCAAAGCGCAGGTGTTGGAATCATATTTCATTCATCTCGCCCAAAAAAAACTTAAAACAATTAGCGTCCAATTCAGATCCGGAAGCCACGAAACCGCCTTTCGAGAATTTAAAGATCTATTTCAAGACTCGCAAGCAATCCCTCCATTAAAGAAGATCGAAGATCTTACCTATCACAAATCCTGGGAGAGATTGGGCAAACCCACCGAAACGCATCTTCCCCATCTTGCTCATCCCGATTTTGGGAGGGTTGCTTTTCATAACAAAGAAAATCGCTCCAGCTCCAATCAAGAAAAGGCCGAGGCGATCGAGGCGGTCATTCGAGATCTTGCCTGCACAAAATTTTCTAAGGATCTGTATCAACAAGCTGACAATTATTTCCGAAGGAATGCTTCGGAAATTCGACCAGTCGACACACAGCATTGTTCCTCTACTCTCGATCATCAGGAAATTTTGAAGAAGTTGTTTGAAACCTATCAAGGAGTTTGTTTAGGAGATGTCCACGAAGAGATCTACACTTCTGAGTTTTTGCATCAGCACCTGGATTTTATCCAGCAACTCGGAGTTAAGACGTTGTTCATGGAACATTTTTATTATGAACTACAAACAGACTTAGAAGCTTTTAACCGAGGAGAAGAACCCTCTGAAGAATTAATTAAAAGATGTGAGCTAGCAGATAGTCAGATTGCTGAGTTCCGTAAAGATTGTCCCCCAAGTATTCTCCTTCCTCTAATCAAAGCGATCAGAGACAGAGAAATTAGAATTGTTGGAATCGATTCAAAGTCTTCCTCTAGATCGACATTTACTGGACCATATGATGGTGGACGAAGAGAAAATATGAACTATGTTGCGACTAAGATTATCAGTTGGGAAAAAAAGAATGACAAATTTCTGGCTTGGATGGGAATGGGCCACCTCACAAAATGCACGATTAGGGAAAAGATAACTTTTCCCTCCAAATCGGAAATGAAAGAACTTTTTCTAGCGACTTATCCAGTTTGGGGACTGCTGTGGGAAAGATATTTCGAGTGCAAGCTCGAATTAAGCCTAGATAAAGTCGCAGCTGATGCATTTAAATGCCACAATGATAACCCTCCATCCTACGACCCTGGTTTTCATGATAAAGAGTTTATTGAAACCTTAAAAACCAAAATCGATGTTGTTCGAAAAGAGACGATCATTCCTGGGGTGAGCGAATTGGTCCGATGTCCAAGCATTTGGATGATGTCAGAAAGATACTCTCGCAGGGTTGGGCAATGGAAGAATTGCGACTATTCTTTTTTTCTCAACGAGCAAATGACATTAGGTATCTCATTTTTTTCTACTACAAGCTTTGAATTTATAAAAAATTCCGGCTCTTCTATCTAAAAAATGCGTTAGAAGGGTTCTTTTGCAATATATTTTCAATGGGATTTTCGCAAGCCATTGCTAATTAGCTAGTTGCGTTTTTCTGTGTATTCATAATTTGTGATTAAATGGGAAAAAGAACAAGCTAAAATGAACCCCGTGTACGATATGTATATCCGCATGTTGTTCACAAAGATGCTCCGAGACAAGGAAATTAGCTCTATTTTCGAAGAGATCAAGCCGGAAATTCTTGCCGAAGCTGAAAATGAGCTTATGAAGATTGATGCAGCCGATTTGTTGAAGACGGCTGTTTAGGCAAAGTTCAGATTAGAAAAACGTCGAAAGAGGGTCCACGTCGATAATGACGCGGACCTTGTTGTTTAAATACGCAGGCAAGAGAGCCGCCAACCGCCCTAGTTTTTCCGCTTTGATGAGAAATTGGAAGCGGAATTCCCCCTTCACTCTCGCGTGGCCGCAGGGGACGATCGGAAAAATCTCCACATGGGTGGGAAGTTTTTCCACGAGCTGCCGACGCAAGGCTTCTGCTGTATCCTGGACTTCATCGGCATCTTTGCCGCTGAAGGTGAACTTCACGAGACGCGTAAACGGAGGGTATTTGAACAGCTCTCGGACGGCGACCTCGCTCTCGAAGAACTTTTGATAATTCTGTTCCTTGGCCATTTCAATCACTGCATGATCGGGAAGGTGCGTTTGGATGATCACCTCGCCGCTCAAAGCCCCTCGTCCCGATCTTCCTGAAACTTGCGTAAGGAGTTGGAAGACATGTTCTGAAGCGCGGAAGTCGGGGATTTGTAAGCTGGCGTCCGCGTGCAATACTCCCACTAAGGTCACTTGAGGAAAATGGAGGCCTTTAGCGATCATTTGGGTGCCGATGAGCACGTCAGCCTTGCCCGCGCGGAATTGCTTGAACAGAATATCGTGACTGCCCTTATGTCGCGTTGTGTCGGCATCGAGCCGCAAAGTGCGAACGTTCGGCAAAAATGCATGCAGGGAGCGCTCGACCATCTCTGTTCCTGCCCCTTTGAACTTCAGATCGCCTTCCGCTTTGCAATGGGGGCAGATGCGTGGAGGGGGCGCAAGGCGGTAGTCGCAAAGGTGGCAGGCGAGGAGATTGTCGCCGAGGTGGAAGGTAAGGTTGGCGTCGCAATGGGGGCATTGTAGGATGTGCGCGCAACTCTTGCACATTTGCGCCGTGTGATAGCCTCGGCGGTTCAAGAAAAGGATCACCTGTTCACCGATCTCGACGCGGTGTTTGATGGCGGATAAAAGGCGATCGGAAAAGAGGGCGAACCCTTTTGCTTTGGCAAATTCCTCTTTCATGTCGACGATCGCAACGTCTGGCATGATGGCGTGATCGGCGCGGTTTTTAAGGATGCTTAATTGATATTTTCCCCTTTTTGCATTGTAGTAGCTCTCGATGCTGGGCGTCGCGCTGCCGAGGATAACTGTTGCGCCTGCCATCTTGCCTCGCATTACGGCGACATCGCGCGCATGATAGGCGGGCGATTCTTCCCCCTGTTTGTAAGAGCCTTCATGCTCTTCGTCGACGATGATCAGACCGAGATTTTGCAGCGGGCTGAACACCGACGAGCGGGCGCCGATGGCGATCATCGCCTTGCCGTCGCGGATTTGATGCCAGGCGTCGAATCGCTCTCCTTGGGAGAGGCGATAGTGCAAAATGGCGATCTTTTCCTGAAAACGCCCCTTTAATTTTTCGATCATCTGCGATGTCAGAGCGATTTCCGGGACGAGGAAGAGGACGCCTTTCTTCAGCTGCAGGGCGCGCTCGATCGCCTGTAAATAGACTTCCGTCTTTCCGCTGCCAGTCACCCCGTGAAGCAACCGCACTTCAAACCGGTTTTGCTCCATGCTCGCGCAAATCGCCTCTAGAGCTGCCTGCTGCTCTTTATTCAATGACTTGGGCTTTGTGGGAAAATACTCTTCATCGGCAAAAAAACTGCGGTCGATCTGAACTTTTTGGCTGAGGAGTATCTTCTTTTTGATCAGGCTCTCAATCGGGCTTCGCGAGGTCGTCTCCAATAATTTTGACAATAGAACGCCTTTCGGGGATTGGAGCACGGCATCGAGGACAAGCGCCTGGGGAGGGCGGGACTGCCTCAACTCTTGACAAATCGCGGCGAGCTGGCTGACCGCCACTGCCGGCTTGATGAGCAGCTGCTCTTTGGCCTTCGCCTTGCCCCTCACGCTGGAGGGGAGGATAGTCGTGAGCACTTTTCTCAAGGGCGTACAATAATATTCCGCCATCCACGCCGCCAAACGAAATAATTCGTCCGTGACATGGGCCTTTTCGGAGAGCACCTCGGCAATGGCTTGGAGTTTGTTAAAAGGGCTGCTGGCTTTTGTGGCAATGACGGTGCCGTGCCTTAGGGTTGTTCGGACGGGAATGCGTACTCGCATTCCCACAGCGACTTTCCCCATCAACTCTACAGGAATCTGATAATCCAATGGTCGATCTAAAGCGTCATCCAGGACCACCTCAGCTATTTTTTCAGCATCTGACATAGCGTTTTCCAAAGCTGCGCTTTGTGCTCGATCGATTTATAGATCGATGAGGAGGAGAGAATGAGAAGGGGAGTTTTGTCCAAAAAAAGTTGGGAGTTGTTTTGTTTGTAAAATCGCATCAGCTCCGGGAATTTTTGCACGCCATCGGTGGCGATGATGAGGCGTAAAGAGTTTTTGCTTAAAAAAACATCCCATCGGTTTTCTTTCTCTAAACGTTCCGCCGCCAAGATTTTTATTTTGGCGAGGTGCTGATCGATCGCCTTGGCCAGCCCTTTAGAAAATTCGACAGTTTCTGCATCCGTCTCACAAAGCAGCAGCACAGTCTCTGCATCATTCACTTTCTCCTTCCAGCTTTCCGCGATCCGTTTGGCTTCGCTGTCGTCGGGCACCAGCTCTACGATCTTAACGCCCGGGACTGCTTTTTGGAGAATTTGTTTCATCGGGGAGTGGGGTTGGGGTGCGGGTGGAGGAACAGGCTTAGGGTGGTCTTGTTTTTTTTCCATAGGCTTTTCCTTCTTTAACGAAAAAAATACCATCTCTTCGGCAGACGCGAGTAGCGGCTGCCTTGTTTGCAGAGGGTCTTTCAAATGCTGCACTGTGTCGCGGATCAATATGCTAATAGAATCAGCCATGGGGAAGTTCGGTTAACAAAATTTTAAATTCGTAAATTTGAGAGAAAAAGCCTCGCTGATGATACTGATCGCACATTTTTTCTCCCAGTGTTTCGAGTCCGCAGGAGTGGAGTTTGAGCAAAAGGCCGTGAAGATACCCCGGATTCATGAGGGCATCGAGGCCTTCCCTGTTTTTCAGCATGAAGTGGACCAGATTCTCATTGTCTTTGCACATCTCGATCAACGGCTCGATTCCGACGAGGATTTTTTTTAACTCGGTGGCGACTTCCTTTTTTTTTTCGAGCCTTGCCAATCCCTTGGAGAACACTTTCTCAAAGTTCTTCACGGCCTTAGGGGCGTCTGGAAATGCTTCTTTGAGCAAAAAGAGATGTTCTTGCGCTTTATTGAGAAAACCTGTCGACGCTGACCAGTCGTAGGGGAAATGCTTGGGGTGAGGAGAGAGAACGAGGTCCCAATTCCGATTGCAATTGGCTTTATAGGATTCGAGCAACTCAAAGAGAATGAATTGCACAAGCAGGGCTCTATGTTGTTTTTCGCTGATGGCGCGAGGAGAGAAGAGAGAAAGTTGTTGATTTAGAAACATGTCGATCCGGCTTTTTTTGTTCACTATGTCAAATTAAAAAAAGAATCACAACTTTTTTGTGGGTTGCAAAATTTATGGGTAGATTCTAAGGTGCGAAGAACCTAACCAGTAAAATTTTTCGTCGATTTTCGGGATTATTTTGGTCGCTTTTCGATCCAAATTCGGGGGGTTATATCAACATTTGTATATTACCCCCCGAATTTGGATCGAAAATCGGCTCAAAAGAACCCAAAAATCGACTGAAACTTTTTACTGGGTTAGGTTCAAAAGGGGGAGATGTACATGAAGATGGTTTTTTTTGGGGCAGCACTATTCTTCACACAGCACCTGTTAGCGGTGCCGCCCGACCTTCGCTGCGAGAAAAATTGGGGAGAAATGCAGTGGGAGGGGATGACGTTTCATCGATATCACTTGCGGGCGGAAGATTTTCCTCCGGATAAGACTTATAAGTTGATCGTTGAAAACTGCGATGGGATGCGGACAGAGACTTTTGATTACAAGGCCAATAAACGGGGGAATTTGATCCTCGTGCGTCCAGATGAAAATTATGAGGACGACATCTACCTGATCTGTTCGGCGAAGAGGGGAGAGAGGCTTACCTTTTGGATGCAATCGGGCGATGACGCTTATGCGGTCGAGCTCGTTCCCTTTCCTTTGACGACGAGATCGAAAAAGGGGGCGATGCTTTCTCTTGAACTGCAAGGAGAAAAGGGGGAGCAATTTCTTTTCACCGCGCACAAGATGGAACCCTGCGAGGAGGTCTCAATGTTCTTGGAAACAAAAGAAGGGCGCATTTTGGTCAAGAATGGCGAAGCATCGGAATATGGAGAGATGTCGGCGTTGATCGATCTTCCGAGTGAGCAAGGCGGTGGAGAGGCAAAAGCAATCCTCAAACGGAGAAATGAAGAAGCGGCATTGGGTTTTGTTTGGGGGCCTGCCGCATTGAAAATCGTCGGGGCCTGCTGTTTTGAGATTAAATAGTGAAAAGTGAGTCGGCATAGGCCACGGGATCAAAAGGCTCGAGATCATCGGCCTTTTCCCCGGTGCCCACCCAACGGACGGGGATGCCTAGCTGCTGGTAGATCGAAAGGACGATGCCGCCCTTTGCCGAGCCGTCGAGCTTAGCGAGAATGATCCCGTTGAGAGGCGTCGATTCATGAAAGACCTGCGCCTGGTCGATAGCGTTCTGGCCAGTTGTCGCGTCGAGAACGAGCAGGGTCTCATGCGGAGCGGAAGCGATCACCTTGCTGCAGACGCGGCGCACTTTTTCCAATTCTTTCATCAGATCTGTTTTATTTTGCAGCCTTCCTGCCGTGTCGATCAGAACGATGTCTATGCCTCTCGCTTTAGCGGCGGAGAGAGCGTCAAAGGCGACTGCAGAGGGGTCAGAGCCGGGCTTTGATTTGACGATTTCGAGGCCCAATCTGTCTGCCCAAGTGGAGAGTTGTTCGATGGCGGCGGCGCGGAACGTGTCTCCTGCGGCGAGGAGGACTTTTTTGCCTTCTTGTTGAAATTTTTTCGCCAGTTTGGCGATTGAGGTTGTCTTACCGCTCCCGTTGACGCCGACGATGAGGATCACATATGGCTCGCCAGTGATAGCGGGCTTGGGTTCCAGGAGATTTGCGGCGTTTAAAATCGACAACGTATAATCATGGAAAATTTTAAGGATCTCTTCCATATCGTTTGTCGGCCGGGTCCGGAGCTGGGAGCGCAAATGCTCGACAAAGGAGGAAGCGCATTTCGTGCCGAGGTCCGCCTCGAACAGGATTTGTTCCAATTCGTCGAACGTCTCATCGTTCCAAGGCTTTCCAAAAAGGGCTTTGATGCGCGATGAGAGGGCTGAGCGAGTTTTGCTCAGCGCGCTTTTAATTTTTTCGTAGCCGCTTTTAAGAAACTTAAACATATTAATTGATAGAAAACACTATTCTAGCAGATAAGGAAGATTATATGAATACCCATGAATTCCAGGCTAAAGAAATTTTAGCGCAATACAGCATCCCCATTCCAGGATTTGGAGTCGCCTCGAAAATTCACGATGTCGACCCGATAGTAAAACGCTTAGGGTTAAAAGAGGCGGTTATCAAAATTCAGGTCCATGCGGGAGGGAGGGGAAAAGCTGGAGGGGTTAAGTTTGCAAAAACGCCTGATGAGATTGTGAAGGTCGCCGAAAATCTTCTCGGGATGAAGATGGTCAACAACCAGACCGGGCCTCTAGGGGTCGTCGCGCACAAGGTCCTGATTTCCAAACCGCTCGATATCGAGAAAGAGTATTATCTGGGCGCTGTGATCGATCGGGAAAATGCCGTTCCGATTTTAATCGCCTCACCGGAAGGTGGAATGGAGATTGAAGAGGTCGCCGCGAAACACCCCGATAAGATTTTAAAACTGCCCATCGAGCTGAATGGAACTGTGCGTGGCTATCGATTAGTGAAACTTTGCAAGTTCATGGGATGGAAAGGGGAGATGGCAAAAACGGGGGCCCAGATCGCCAGGGGAGTGGCCCAAGCGTTTATAGATACAGACGCTTCCCTTCTCGAAATCAATCCGCTCGTCGCGGCCAAAGATGGAAAACTTTGGGCTTTAGATGCAAAGCTTTCGATCGATGACAACGCCCTTTTTCGCCAGCCAGAGATTGCGATGTTCTATGATCACACGCAACAGCTGGATAACGAAGTGGCCGCCAAAGAATATGAGCTGGCCTACATCGCTTTGGATGGCAATATCGGGTGCATGGTCAATGGGGCGGGGCTTGCGATGGCGACGATGGACATCATCAAATACTATGGCGGGACGCCTGCGAATTTTCTCGATGTCGGTGGCGGGGCTTCCAAAGAAAAGGTCGCTGCGGGCTTTCGAATCATCTTGAGCGATCCTAGAGTCAAGGCGATCCTCGTCAATATTTTCGGGGGCATCATGAATTGCGCCACTCTCGCTGAAGGCATCATCTACGCCGCAAGCGAGATGGGCATTAAAGTGCCCCTTGTCGTGAGAATGGAAGGCACGAACGTAGAAGAGGGGAAAAAGCTGCTGGAAAAGTCGAAGTTGCCCATCATCACGGCCGATGGACTTGCGGAAGCTGCGGAAAAAGTCTGCGCCCAACTGAAGAGCAAAGGATAATAATGGCAATCCTGATCAACAAAAAAACAAAAGTGATCACGCAGGGGATCACGGGCCAGGCCGGAAAATTTCATACGGAGCAGTGCCTCCTCTACGGATCGCAATTTGTCGGCGGCGTCACGCCAGGAAAGGGAGGACAAGAGATTTTCGGCCTTCCGATCTTCGATACCGTTGAAGAGGCGGTGAAAGCGACCAAGTGCGATGCGACGATGATTTTCGTCCCCGCCCCTTATGCCGCGGATGCAATCCTGGAAGCGGAAGACGCCGGAGTGCCGCTCATCGTCTGCATCACCGAAGGGATTCCTGTGCGCGATATGCTCGAGGTGAGCAGGATCATGAAGGCCAGCAAGGTGAGCCGTTTGATTGGACCGAATTGCCCCGGTGTGATCACGCCCGATGAATGCAAGATCGGGATCATGCCCGGCTACATTCACAAGCGGGGAAAAATCGGCATCGTCTCGCGCTCCGGGACGTTGACATATGAAGCGGTTTGGCAGACGACAATCTTAGGGCTCGGACAGACCACTTGCGTCGGGATCGGAGGCGATCCGCTCAACGGTACAAACTTCATCGACGTCCTTCAATTGTTTCAAAGCGACCCTGAGACACAAGGAATTCTCATGATCGGTGAGATTGGCGGATCCGCGGAAGAAGAAGCTGCGGAGTGGATCAAAACTCATTGCACGAAGCCCGTTGCGGGATTTATCGCCGGCGCCACGGCCCCCGCAGGAAAAAGGATGGGGCATGCGGGCGCAATTATTTCTGGCGGAAAAGGCGATGCCAAAAGTAAAATGGACGCGCTCAAGGCTGCAGGAGTCGCCGTCGCCGAATCGCCCGCCGCCATGGGCGAGACCATGTTGAAAGCGATGAAAGGATAACCTATAAACATGCTTCACTTCCGCGGACGCATTCCCATCACTATTTATCCGACATTTTGGGTGTTTGCCGCCATCATTGGCTTCCTCAATTTCCACACTCTGATCGGGACATTGATCATGGTCGCCATCATCTTTGTCTCGGTGTTGTTCCATGAGTTTGGCCATGCGCTCACGGCAGCTATATTCGGTCAACATCCCCGTATCGAACTCGTCGCCCTCGGTGGATTGACCTACCACAACGGCCAAAAACTCCCATTTTGGAAACAATTTTTCATCGTCCTCGATGGACCTATATTTGGATTCCTGCTCGCCGTTATCGCGACGCTGCTTTTGCAAATGCCGATTTTTTCGAAGGGGACGGCAGCTTCAATCCTCATGCTCACACGCGTTGTCAATGTGTTTTGGACAGTCGTCAATCTACTCCCCGTCATGCCTCTCGATGGCGGACAGTTGCTGCGGATCGTTTTGGAGAAGATCTTCGGGCTCAAAGGATTCAAGTACGCCATTCTCACCAGCATGGTCATCGCCCTCGGCATCAGCCTATTTTCCTTCTTGACCCAAGGATTTTTGATCGGCGGTCTCTTTTTCCTCCTCGCCTTCCAAAGCTACGACACATTCAGACGTACGCGCCATCTTTCTGAAACAGACCGCGACGACACACTCCGCGAGCGGTTGGAAGCTGTCGAAACGCTGATGCAAACAGGAAAAAAAGAAGAGGCTTTGCGATTGTGCCAAGAGATCCGCTCCAAAGCAAAAAAAGGAATGATTTACGATCTAGCGACCCAATATCTCGCTTTTTTAAAGTATGAAAAAGGGGAGTCGAAGGAAACATACGATCTTCTCAAATCCATTCAAGAAGAGCTCGGCGGCGACGCCCTTTGTCTTCTTCACAAAGTCGCCTTCGAGCAAAAAGATTTTTCCCTTGTCATCGCATTAGCGGGAACTTGTTTCCAGAATTGGCCTACATCCGAGACGGCTCTTCGCAACGCTTACGCTCATGCCCAACTCAAGCAACCCGTTCCCACCGTCGGATGGCTGCAGACGGCGATCAACGAGGGTCTTCCCCGCGTCAAAGAGACCCTGTCCGACCCGGCCTTCGACCCAGTCAGACAAGATCCCTCTTTTCAAGAACTTCAGAAAATCGATTCTTAATTTTCTAAAATGTTGCCTCTGTTGTAATATAGCTTCCCTATTTGAAATCAAATCATCTTCGGAAAGGAGGCAATGATGGCACAACCAGTCCAAATGACGTTCAATAATAAGAAGATCTTCTTTGATGACGGAACTGCTTATGTGATGTGCAACTTTAATAATCCGTCAAAAACGAAATTTTGTTCAGACCAGCTTGGTAGAAGCCCATTCGAGAGAGAATTCCTCGAAAAGTATATCCGAATCTTCACCGCGGCCGCAAGTGGCGACTTGGCCACATGCAAGTCGATTGTGCAAGAGGGGAAGTTTTCCGACATCAATGCTTCCTGCGTGGGGCAATTTGAAGATCAAACGACTCATGAGCCTTTAAATATGTCCCCGATGTCGGTCGCGCAACGTTACGAACAACACGAAATCTGCGCCTTCTTTTTAGACCGATTTGGCAAGGCTCCCCAAGACACAACAGTTGAAATGAAAAATCCCTTCACCGAAAAAGAGCAGAAACTCTACCACTCCCATAAGAAACAATTTAATGCTCTTATCGAAAAGAAAGAAGCGCCTGAATTGTTCCTGCATCGTATCCAAATGACGATCATTTCTACTTATCTCTCCGAAGAGCGAACAAAGGCCCGCTCAACGATCGTCAACCTGGATTTCGATGGACTCATCCGTTTCATTAAAACACGCTGCGAGGAAATCGCCTCGGAGCTTCCAAAGAATATCGAACTGCTTGCCCTTCGAGATTCAATGCAAGAGCTTTCTTCAACCTTAAAAGCCCCTAAAGCAGCGCCTGAGCAAATGCCAAGCTCAGAAAGATTTTCCGTTTATAAGCTATCATTCGATAAAAAAACCCTTGCAAACCTTTATAACGCTTACAAAAAATCATACAAAGAATTAATCCAAGCAAGCGACGAAATTCTTTTAAGAACGATTCGGTTGAGGATTGTGAACGTTTTTTCCCTTAAAGATAGATTGGGAGAATTTCCTGATCTCGCAAAAATGAGTTCCCCTGATCTAGTTGAGTACTTTAAGCAGGTCTGCGATCAGACGGTCGCTTCCGATCCTCCCGTTGTTGGGCTTGGGATCATTGAGCTTTTTGCTTTATGGAACTCCTTGGTAGAAACCTCTTCCTTTCCCCGAATTTTAGCTATTGAGATTGAACAGATTCAGTAAAACACATCGAGTAATTCTCTTTTCTTTTAACAACCAGGAAGCTATAAGAGACGATTTCTTTTGGTGGTTTGTATGTCTTCCAAATTCTTTTTCTCAATGGCCGCATTTTCTTTCGCTTTCAGCGGCATGCTTTTTGCCGATGGGAATATAGCTGACGAGGAATTATTCGAGGAAGTTGCTGTCGAAGGGGACGCAGCTTTGTCCGAGGAAAAAACGAACACGGCTCCCCCGCGGACGATTTTTCCGGTTAAAGTTGATCCCCAAGAACAAAAATCAGAAAGCCCGAAGAAGCTTAAACCCCATTATGCCGGCGCCCGCCGAACTCCTGAAAAGCCAAAAAACCCTGACAAACCAAAGAAAGCGGCACGCGTCAAAAATGAGTGGTTCACGAGCAAAACCCATCCCAAAGTAGAGAAAAAAGAACCGGTTGAAGTAGAAGAAACTCCGACCGAACTTCCTGAGGACCGCCCTTATTTTATAAAGACGAGCTATTCGCCCCACGTTTCTACAACAGGGTCTTTATTCGGTTTTAATCAACAGCCTGCTCCTCAACCCCAAGCGCACTGGGAAGACGAAGAACATCCCGCGGTGGGATTTCAGGCGCCCCGCAGCCATTTCTACCTCACCGCAGAGTGGCTCTACTGGAGAACGCGCCAAGGAGGCATGGAGTTTGCGACGTCGAAAAGAATCGATTTTGATTTTCAGTCCGGCTTTCGCGTCGGCCTCGGCGTGCACCTTCCCTATGATCATTGGGACATCTCTGTCAATTATACTCGCTTCGTTCCCAATGCTTCGGAACGTGCGTATGGCTCGTTCTATCCTTTATTTTTATTTCAGGGGACTCGCGGCCCTCACGGGACCCATGTTTCCAAGGCCCATGCGCACTGGAAAGTTGAGTTTCAGACCGCCGATGTGGAAATCGGCAGGGCCTATTACGTCGCGAAAACGTTTGTCTTGAGGCCGTTTTTCGGTCTTAAAGGCGCTTGGATCGATCAGGACGCCAAGGTGAGTTATGAGGGTGGATTTATTCCTCACGGGCAAACCTATCGCACAAAGTTTGACAACGATTTCAAAGGAGGAGGCCCGCTCATCGGCGTGGAGTCGAATTGGTTGATCGGAGAGGGATTTAGCCTTTTCGGCGACTTTGCCGCGGCACCTGTCATCGGTTATTTTTTCAATCAACAGAAGCAGTTTCAGCTGCACGGCGCGAAGGTCGTCGACCTGAACACCGATTGCCACCTCGTTTCTCCCACTCTACAAATCGTCGCCGGTCTTGCTTGGGACCGCAATTTTCATCGCGATCGCATGCACTTCGGGTTAAGCGCTGGTTTTGAAGCGCAATACTGGTGGGAGCAGAATCAAATCGAGCAATTCACTGATGATGACTTGCCGATCTATGTGCGTGAAAAAGGAGATCTTTCCTTCTACGGTCTGACGCTAAGAGGCCGCTTCGATTTTTAAAATTCGCGTTAAATATCAATATTTAAAAGTTCGTCCCAAGAAGTGGTAAAGCGCTGAGTGACGTTGCCGCGCTTCATCTTCCAGGGCTGCCGAATGCCTTCAGCTGCAAACCGGATCGAAGAGCCGCCGAACCGTTGATTGAGATCGTCGACGACCTGCATCGCGCGCCTTTGCCTATTTGTCTTCGCTTCATCCGAATAAAATAGATCGGGCTGATAATTGGTTTGAGGGGCGAAACCGCCCATGATGATCCCGACTTTTTTGTAAAGAAGGCCTGCCCGAAAGATTTTGCCGAGCGCTTCCTTGGCCTTTGCGATCAGCGCTGGTGTGAATGCCGTCGGCTCGTCCAGCGTCATCGTCCAACTATTGCTATAGGCTTGTTTGTGGAATGGCGACGTCATCAAAAAGACCGTCAAAAAAGAGGGCAAGAGCTCTTCTTCGCGCAACTTTTCTGCGGCACTGCCCGTATAAGAGGCGAGCGCTTCTTCGATTTCTTTGAACTTGGTCACAGCTTTTCCAAAAGAGCGAGAGCAAGTTATCGATTTGCGAGGGGAGGGCAGCTCAATTAGCGAAAGGCAAGAAAGCCCTCGGAGCTCGTAGGCGGTGCGGAGCAGGACGACGGAGAACCGCTTTTTGATCCAGGCATCGGGAGCGTCTTTTAATGCGCGCGCGTTCTTAATCCCTTCTTCCCGCAGTGCGGCGCTCAGCTGTCTGCCGATGCCCCAAATCTCTTCGACGTCCATGTTTTCAAGGGTGGCGTCGATTTGTGCAGCATCGGTAAAGGAAAAAATCCCATTCTTTTTTTTGGCGATGTCGTTCGCCACCTTGGCGAGGGTTTTTGTCGCGCCGATGCCGACGGAGACAGGGATCCCCGTCCACTTGAGGACAGTGCTTTTGATCTCCTTGGCAATCGCGAGCGGGTCTTCCGCGCCGATATGCAAAAACGCCTCGTCGATCGAATACTCCTCCATGTCCGGCGAAAATCGAGACAGCACGTGCATCACTCTCTGCGACATGTCGCCGTAAAGCGTGTAATTGGAGGAGAGCACATGCACTTTGTGCGCTTTGAAGAGATCGGCGTATTGGAAAAAGGCCGCGCCCATGGGGATTCCGAGCGCTTTGGCCTCTTTGGAGCGGGCGACGACGATGCCGTCATTATTGGAGAGGACGACGACAGGCTTTTTTCGCAGCTTCGGGTTGAAGACCTGCTCGCACGACACGTAAAACTGATTGCAGTCGATTAAAAAGTAATTATACGGCTTTATGGATGACATAAGTGACCACGCCCCAGACTTGAAAATCGCTCTCTTCCTTCATCTCCAATATAGGATAAGCGGGGTTTTCTGGGACAAGGGAGATCCGCCCTTCGCGGATTTTGAGGCGTTTGACGGTAAATTCTGAGCCTACGATGGCAATGATGATTTTATTGTCGGCGGGCTCCAGCGATCGGTCGACGACGAGGATGTCGCCGGAAAAGATACCGGCATTCTGCATCGAATCGCCGGCGACGCGCACGAAAAAAGTGGCGGCCGGGTGGGCGATTAAAAGCTCATTGAGATCGAGCGTTTTATCGAGATATTCTTCCGCAGGCGAGGGAAACCCCGCCTGAACATTGGCCGCATAAATAGGCAAAGGCAGCGGTGTCGCTGCCTTTGCTGTGTAGATCTCAAGGATTTTCATCATTCCACTTTAATTGAATAGAAGCGGGTGAGGTTGCCTTGGCGAACGAGCAAGAGGACGCGCTTGTTTTCTGTCTGGCTAAGCGCATCGTTGAATTCGCTTACGCTTGTGACTTTTTTGTGGTTGACCGCTTGGATCAAAAAGCCTGGGCGGAGGCCTGCTGTCGAAGCCAAAGATCCGGGTTTGATCTTTGTGATCACGACGCCTTCTTCTCTTTGCGTCAGGCCGAGCTGTTTGGCGAGCTCGGGGGTGAGATTATCGATCTCCATGCCCAATTTCTGAATGAGGTTGCCGCTGGTCGCTATATTGTCGTTGGCTGTGCCGAGCGTGACGGGGATCATAAGAATCTCACCCTTGCGGTTGATCTTCAAATTGATTGTCGTCCCGGGAGGCATCAGCGAGATCTCATTTCTGAAGCTTTGCAGCGATTTGATGGGAATTTTATTGTATTCGAGGATGATATCTCCCTGCTTCAATCCCGCTTGTATCCGCAGGAGTGTCTTTGAAGACCTCGGAGATCAGCGCGCCCTCGGGTTTTGGCAGATTGAAGGCATCGGCGATGTCTTTATCGACCGGCTGCAGGTTGACGCCGAGGAAGCCGCGCGTCACGGTCCCTTTCTCGATAATTTGCGCCATGATGTTTTTGGCCATGTTGCTCGGGATCGCAAAACCGATGCCCATGTAGCCGCCGGTGCGAGACACGATAGCCGTATTGATCCCGACCACTTCGCCTGTCAAGTTCAACAAAGGGCCACCGGAATTGCCCGGATTGATGGCTGCGTCGGTTTGAATGAAATCTTCAAAATCGGTAATGCGTAAGTTCTGCCTGCCTTTCGCGCTGACGACGCCGACGGTGACGGAAGCTTCGAGTTGGAAAGGACTGCCGATCGCAATGACCCATTCGCCAATGTCGATCTCATCGGAATCGCCGAGCTGGAGGAAAGGGAACTCTTTCCCTTCGATTTTGACGATCGCGATATCCGTATGCGGGTCCGTGCCGACGACAGTCGCGTCGAGTTCCCTTCCATCGTTGAGAACGACCGTGATTTTGTCGCTTCCTTTGACCACGTGGGAATTCGTCATGACGTAGCCGTCAGCGGTCACGATAAATCCGGAGCCCTGACTCAGTTGAGGAGCGGGTTTTTGCGGCTGGCCGCGGTAGGGCGCGCCGAAAAAGCGATTGAAAAAGTCATCCGGGCTGAAATCATAAGGATTTTGATAGCCGTAAGGAAAACCGCCCTCTTCTTGATCTGGGGCATTGCTCTGCACTTTGATAAAGACAACAGCGGGAATCGATTTTTTTGCGACGGCGGTAAAGGCCTTCGAAGTCTGTTGAGGCGTGCACACGCAATCGCAATGTTCGCAATGTTTGTCTTTTGCAGGCTGCCCTTGCGCGAAAGCCTGCGGAGAAGCGAGTAAGATAGACGCAGCGATAAGAGAATAAGGGGTGAAGCGCAACATTTTTAGCTCCTTTTATTACTGGACAGGGTAACTACTTATAGCGCAGTGGGACCAAAAAAAGCAATGAACCTAAAAAACTGAAAAATTAAAAGTTTAAATTTCTAGCATTTTTCGTTATTTTCCTTTAGCGACAGTCTTTGCGATTTGCACATCTTCAATGCTCGCCATCAAATTGGGAACATCGACAACCTGTTCGATCTGCTGCCTGGTAATAATCCGCGGCGCCATCAAACATTTTCCTTAATAAAGTCGGTGAGTTTCTCCAAGCACAATGGCATATTTTCCCGGCCAAACCCGATGCGGAAAAAATTGCCCGAAGCATTGTAAATGGATCCCGGCATCAATAGAACACCTTTCTTCTCGACCAGTTGTTTGCAAAAAGAATCAATACTCTTTTTCGAGAGCAATTCAGGGAAACCGATGCAGCCTCCCTTTGGGCGAACCCAACGAAAAAGATGCGCATGTTCCTTAAAAAAAGCGTCGAGAAGTTTTAAGTTGAAGCGTATAATGGTGTGGTTGCGCGCGAGAACTTTCTCTTTGGCCTTGAGGGCGATCAAAGAGAGAATTTCGCTCGGCGCGCTGTTGCAGATCGATGTGTAGTGTTTGAACTGCTCAATTTTTTTAAGAAAAGCATGGTCTTTGGTGCAGATCCAGCCGAGCCGCAGCCCTGCCAAGCCGAACGCTTTGGACATCACCGACAAAGTGATTCCTCGCTCATAAATATCTGCAATCGAGGGAAGGCGGTCTTTTTCGTCGATCTCCATCAAACGATATACTTCATCGGAAAAGAGATAGGCTCCTGACTTGCGGCAAAGTTCAACGAGTTTGTTCAATGAGGCCAAATCAAGAGTGGCCCCTGTCGGATTATGGGGAAAATTGATCACGACGAGCTTCGTGTTGGGACGTATCGCATCCGCCACTTCTTGCAGATTTAATTTCCATTGCGACTCTGCTTTTAGGGCAATCGTCGTCGTTTCGCAAATGGAATTAGGGATGTCGACGAGGGACTGGTAGGCAGGAACAATGGTGATGACATGATCTTTAGGGGATAGCAGCGCATGCATCGTACAGAAAATGCCCTCTTCCGCTCCGGCGGTAGTGATGACGTCTTGAGCGGCAATATTCGTGTACAAGGATGCAATTGTCTCTCGCAAAACGGGAAGTCCTGGAACCTCGGTATAATTTAAGTGCAGGTTGTCCCACAATTTTTTCGACTCTGGATCGGCCATGGCTACTAGGTCTTTCATCGAGATGCTTTGCGCATCCGAACAGCAGAGCAGATAGGGGGCTTTGAACTCCCATTGCACGAGATATTCTTCTAATTTAAATAGAGGTAGTTTCATTAGTCCTCCTGATTTTCGTTGAGATATTTGTAAACGGTCGCTCTGGACAAACCCAAGACGCTTCCCACGTAGGCGGCGGCGTTTTTGCCTTCGAAGGCGCCATCTTCATGCAGGTCGGCGATGAGATCGATTTTTTGTTCTCTTGTCAAACGCTCCAAGGTGAGCTGTTTGGCTTTGAGGCGATTATAGATGTAGCGGCTGATCTTCTCCCTCCAGTCTTCGATGAATAGCTCTTTGGGAAGCTCCTTGGGTTTGGCGATGAATTGTTCGAATAGAAAATGGAGTTCCTCCCACTTAGAAATGTCCAAATTGATGCAAAGCAGCCCGATCGGCTTGCCCTTGGCGTCGCGAAGGGTCGAGGTCACTGACTTGAGTCTCTTGCCATCCCAATTGGTCTTCAAATAGGGTTCAAAATAATCGGGGAGTTTGGCCTTCTGGACTTCTGTGTCCAAAAGGGAATCATCTCCGATGTTTCTTCGGGAATAAGGGTTGAAAATCGCATGGATTTTACCGGTTTTAAGGTCGTGGATGACGGCCTCTGCATAGGGTTGAAGCAAGGCGACGATCGATTGCGCGATGGGGATGTAATGGTCTAAAGGATGCATAGTCCCTCTCTGGAATAGACATTATAGTATAAATAAGACGATCCCGTCTATATTTTTTACTATGCTGTTAAGGATTAATGATTTAAATGGCTCGAATGTTGAGGGCTTTTCCTTCCGGAGAAAGTAGTGTATTTTCCTTCTCCAAAAGCTCTTTGCCGGCAAAGCTGACGATCACGCCTTTTGCTTTTTTGGGGAAAAGCTCCATTTCGACGGCGTGTTTAAGGTCGCGCGCAGTGAGATTTAGCAAACGGGTGCGGAATTCCTGGCGCATCTCTTTGGTCTTCCCATCGCGGAGCCATGTGTACGCGGTGAGCGCGCGGCTACCCGGAGAGATAGGGGTATCGAATTGTTGGATGATGCCGAGCTTCGCTTCTTCCAAATCTTGGTCCGTGAAGTGGCCCTCGGCAATCTCGTCAATGGCATCGTCAAAGGTCCTGATGGAAGCGGCAATATGGGGATCGCGGAAAGAATGAAAACTGAAATGCCCAAGGCCAGAACTGTAAGTGGCGCCGCAACCATAGGCTCCGCCTTGTTCGCGGATTTTGCGGTGGAGGATCTTATTGTCAAAAAGCTGCGCCGCGACTGTGAGAGCGGGAGCAAAGGCGTGCAAATAGGTGACGGTTTTAAACCCTTCGGCATTGAAGGCGACTTGCGAGGGAATGATACGAGCTTGAGAAGCGACTGAGGGAACTTCGAAATCGAGTTTCCAAGGCTTATAAGAAAGGCGAGGGGCCAAATCGCCGAGCCCAAAAAAACCATTCGCTTGGATTTGCTCGAACATCTCCTTGGAACAGCTGAGCACGAGGTGAAGATCGTGAAAGGTAAATAGTCGTTCTTTGAGCATAAGCAGTTTTTCAATCAGCGCGTCGATGTTCTGCGTTAAATTCTTGGACAAAGATTCCACTGCCTTGAAGTAGCGCAGGCCGTACCAGGCTTCGCCGATGTATGAAGCCGGCGAGAAGCCGCTGAGCGAGAGCTGAATGGCGTAACGCATGGCCTGCCGATTGAGCCGGTTGAGCTGCGCGTCGCGCAGCTGCTTGACGAGCTCTTCGATCCGATTTTTTTCATCGAGCCGAGGTTGAAGCAAAGTGTCGCGCATCAAGTCGAAAAGTTTGTCCACTTTTCGATGCAAAACTTTCCCACGCAAATTGAAGGATGGCCGCGCGATTTTGGGATCGTCGGTTTGCAGATGAAGGGCGCAAGAGGCGCCGATGCCCCCGGTGTGCGCTTGAATATATTCGAGATTTTGAACGTAATTGCGCATGCCGCTGCCAAGCTCGGGGATCAGCGAGGTGAGCAAATGAACATAAGGCAGCTCCTCATCATCGATGTGGGATAGATCGCAAATCAAGTCCGCATAGACGATGTAATTGGTAAAGCAGTCGTGATGGAAAATCTTCAAATTTCCATGCGTATAATGCTTGAGAGGAAAGTCGCGGACGAGCGGCGAGACATCATCGAGAGTCACTTTGGGCAGGCAATCGAGCGATTGCAGTTCTGTTTTTTTCTGAAAGGCGGCGAGCTCCTGGGCTTGCTTGACGATTTCCACGGTCTCTTCTTTTGAGAGCGCTTTTTGAATTTCGTGCAGCTGCTGTTTCTCTTCGGAGATCTCTTCCGAAGAAAGATGGCGATCGGGATGCATTACGAGCCGCACACGATGGGGATTATCGAGAAAATGCTTCTGGATGAGCCCTGGAAGATAGCGAGGATTTTTTGTTTTCTCGAGCAGCTTTTCAAACAACGAATGGACAAGCAGAGAATGTTCAGGATCGGTGCCATGCTGTTTACAGAGGGCCGAACGCATGAATAAAGTCAGTCCGAAAGGGGCGTGGTCTCCGGTGATCTCCAGGCGGCTAAACTCGAGTTGATGCACCGCTGCTTCGATCAATTCGTTTTGAATACCCTTCTGCGCAATCGATTCCAATGCCTTCATCAATGCCGCTTCGAGCTTCTCTACATTTTCGGGATCGCATCCCTTGCAGACAATCGCGTAAGGGACCTCGCTCATCTCGGCGTCCATATATGCGTCGGCGTGGATGCATAGCTTCGTCTCCAAAAGGGCCGCCTTCAAAAGTGACGCATCGGTTTCCATCAAGATCGAATCTAACACAGTTAAGGCAAGCAGCTCTTCTTGCTCTGTGAGAGGCACCGTTAAAAAGCCGAATGAGACGATTGTCCGGTGCGACAGCTCATCGGTCTCACTGATCGGATAGCGCATCTCTTTTTCGACCGGCTTGGAGAATCTCTTTTGCATTGGAAGAGCAGGGATGGGGATGACTTTTTGGACGTTTTTCAGGGCTTTTTCCGCAATGAAGTCGAGATGGTTTTTCAAGGGGAGGTTGCCATAGAAGAAAAACAGGCAGCGGCTAGGATGATAGAAAGTCTCATGGAAGGCGATCAACTCCGGATAAGTCAAGTTGGGAATCTCCTTCGGATCGCCGCCGGAATTATGTGCATAAGGCAGATCGGGGACGAGGGCCTCCATGAGCGCATGCCACAGTCGCGTGTCGGCCGAAGCGAGGTTGCCCTTCATTTCATTGAACACGATTCCCTTGTATTGCAAGGGGGTCGAAGGATCTTTTGAGTCGGCGAATTCCAGTCGGTGCCCCTCTTGCAGAAAGCTCAGTTTCTTGAGTTCAGGATGAAAGACCGCATCGATATAGACATCCATTAAATTGTAAAAGTCCTTCTCATTCTGAGAGGCCGCCGGATAACACGTAAAATCAGAACCTGTCAACGCATTCATGAACGTGTTTAAACTGCGCCGGCTCATCGAAAAGAACGGGTCTTTGACTGGAAACTTTCGCGAACCGCAAAGAACCGTGTGCTCTAAGATATGGGCGACTCCATTCGAGCTCGAAGGGAAAGTCTTAAAAGAAAGACAGAACAGGTTTTCCGGATCGTCATTGGCGATGTGCATCACCTGAGCGCCGCTGGGCAAATGCAGCAGCTCCCTCAGCACGCAATTGAGTTCTGGCAGGGGAAGACACTTAGTGACGACAAAATCGCCATACGTTTCTCCCGCTGCCTTCAAAAAATGAGGATCTAAAGCCATGAATGTTTCGTTTTAAATGGTTGTAGTGTAGAGAAATACAAAGTTTTTGCCAAGGGCGATAGGTTGAGAGCGAAAAAATAGGGGGTCTTATAAATATAAATTCTTTCGCATAAAGGACTTGATTTAAGTTTTTTGTGAGATGGTCGACGCATAAATAACGATGTAAGTTGTATCTATTAAATCACAAATAATGAAACAAGGCTTTGTCCCAAGAAGACCGCGGCTGATATTTCAGCATTTTATCTAAGTATTTTATCGTCCTGTTTTTGATGGTTGGTTTGATTAATATGGCGGTTGTTTCAAGCGTTTTATAAAAAATACAGGTTGCATAAAAAAGGAATTTTAGTTTTAGGGGAAATTTGAAAGATTTCACATCATCGTTTTCAATCATTGTAAAGATATAAGTGTCTGTAAAGAAGTCTCGTTCAGCAAGAGTTTGCATTTTTTTAACTCTCTGGGGAAAATCCTTGAGCCGGTTCTTAACATCGAGCATTTTTTTTGCTTGTCTTATGTATTCCTCAAATCGTCCAGGTGTTGCAAATGCTTGATAATCCTCTTCTAGTTCTTTGATACATGTGATGATCTGACCCTGATAACTGTTGCTATCAATGGATGTATCCTCTCCGTCATATCGATGGCGGCCAACTAATTGGTATAGTCTATTGGCACGGCGCTCGACGCGTGCCTCGTGAATACGATCCGAAGCTCGATAAGGTTTAGAGCAATAATCGTATAAATTTTCTGCTGCTTCAGCATTTTTTTTATACATCGCATTATACTGATTTAATAATCGCTGTGTTCTCCTGTAAACAATTTTAAACTGTTGTTCGGGGGTAAGGCCACATTTTTCTCGAGGGATGCATATAAGCTTGGGGAAAAGTTTGTTCAGCTGGCATTGCCAAATTGAATCAGTTTTTGTCGCTACGTAACAGAACTTGCTCACGGTGGAAAACCGGGCAAGTTCTTCAACGGTCATGTAGGAGAAAAGAATTTCTATGATTTCGGAAGGAAGAACAATGAGACCATCGGAACTTATCTCTCTCTTGTCTGGAAAAGTGGATACTATTTCTGTTTGACAATCATGAGCGGGAAGGAAAGGTTCAAGGCCTAAATATTCCTGATAGAGCTCTGCATCATCGAGCAACTGTTGCAGATCTTGATGAAGCACTTCGGTCTCCTTTACCCATTTCCTGCTTCTATCAGCCAGATCTATTCCAATGCAGCCAATTTCCCCCATGGCAAGCGTATAGATCGTCGAGGTAAAATCGACAGGGGATAGGGTCTGGTAAGCAAAGGCGAATGTAGCAACCTGGGTGGCTTGCTTGAAACTAATGGCTCCTAAGGCAGATGACATGTAAATCTAAGGTCGTTTGAGCTTTTGCCGATTTTCTCGACAATGATATTCCAGCAGAGGTTTCTTGGCACACTAAAATTTGATTCGTGTATCAATGATAAGGGGTTGGGAAGCTCTGAAAAGAAAGGTAAAAATTTTCGGGATCGTCATTTTTCCCGTCGCCTTCAAAAAATGAGGATCTAAAACTAGTGCTCCATCTCAAAAGTTTTTAGAGTAATTTCGGCGTCAAAGCCGCTGAAATCGACGATCGCAAGTTGATTCGTATTGCATTAATACGGATCAACTTGCGAAGCCTGCGGTCGTCGATTTGAGCGAGCTTTCACGCTAGAAATTACTTCAAAAACTTTTGAGATGGAGCACTAGTCTCTAAGTGCTTGGTAAAGTTGAGCCGGGGTTAATGGCCCTGAAAAGGGTAGCCGCTTATGTCTTAGCATTTGGTTTAAAAGCTGGGTCGATTGACTTTTTGGAGTGGAGAAGCCCATGCGTTGATGTAGTTTTTCATTCATCTTTTCGTAAATGGTTTCCGCGTACAAATAAATTTTCGAGCCATAATCCCAGACTCTTGCGTTGATTTTTGCTGTGATCAACATCCCACTAAGGACATCCGCCTCGGCTAACTGTTGCATTTTTCTTACCCTTTCGGGGAAATCTTTGAGCCGGTTACGAATCTCAATTGCTTTTTTTGCTTTTTCCAAGTACGACTGAAAAGAGTCGGGTTTTGACAATTCCTGGCAATCCAATTTTAGCTGTTTAATGCACTCGATAACTCGGCCTTGTTTACTGAGGGGGTCGATCGATTCGAGGGTGCCTTGATAGTTCATCCCGACGAGCGGCCGTAATTGGTTCCAACAAAAGGTATAATATTCTGCTGAGTTTTCACAATAAGGGATTGATCGAGCTGTATATCCATTATAAAATCTCAGTATCGATTCATAGTTCTTTTGTTGTTTCAATTTGTGCTTATTTAACAGCCACCAGGTTCTCTTATAAATAATTTTTACCTGTTGTTCTGCATTGAAGCCACATTGTTCCTTAGGAACGCATTTGAGGCCGCCGTAAAGTTTGTTCAGCTTGTATTCCCAGATTGAATCGGTTTTTGTAGCTAAATGGCAGCATTTGCTTACTTGGCCAAATATAGTTATTTGTTCCAAGCTCAGGTAAGTGAAAAAGAGCTCTTTGATGTCGGACGGCAAAATAAGAGTGTCGTTAAATTTTATTTCGCCTATTTCGGAGTATAAAGATTGTGAATCAATATTAATAAGACAGGGCTCAAACTCTTGAAATTTCTGATAGTCTTCTGCATCGTTCATCAATTGTTTCAGATCATGATCAAGGCGCTTATAAAAGCATTTCGTCTCGTGTACCCATTGATAATTCTGATAAGCCCGATCAATGGCGTTAGAAACAATTTCCGCCAAGGCAAACGCGCTGATTGCCGTGTTTGAAACGTCAGGGGAAGAAGGTCGGTAGTCAAAAGCAATCGATGCAACTTGTGTTGCTTCCTTGGAACCGACGGTCCCAGATACAAACGTCATTTTTTTACTTCAACTATTCTCAGTTGTTCATTAACACCGTTAAGGTAGCTTCGACAAAATTTTGCTTTGAAAAGATGCTTTTCATGTATTGACGATCTTTTTCGTACATTTCCCTTAGTTGTCTGGTTTCCAAGCTATTAGGATCAACCATGAACCCTGGTAACAGAAGAAGTTGGGGATTCTTCAAGATGTATTTTCTTTCGTCAGAAACATCATTGAACCCTGTAGTATTTTTCTGAATCTCATCCAAAATTTTCTGAAGAGAATCGTCCCTTTTTTGTGGCTGGGTAAAAGCGTTCAATTTCTTATAAATTGTGTCTTTTTTATGGAACAGCCATGAATTGCTTCTTCCAAAGCCCAATAATATCCCAAACAGCGCCTGATGCCCATTTAGTATATTATAAAGATGGTCCTTTCCAGCAGTGATTCGATCGAAAAGTTGTTCAACTGTCGTCTCGTCGCCTAAAACTTGCTTAAAATCCTCGATGTTTTCTCGAAGGGTTCTTAACAGGTTCTTTTTATTAATCATTTTCAAATATAAGTACTCATTGTCTTCAGTTATATTCACAATGATGTTTTTGGATAAAAATAACGGTTGCATTTTCTTAAAAACTTCCAAGCCCTTTCTTTCTTCTAAATTAAGGGGGGACAAGAAATCGCTCCCCCAGCTGAAGGAAGATTCGGTTTTTTGACAACCCGTAAGCGCCACCGGTTTATTCCCGAATAAAAGGTAGGCAAAATTTTCATAAAACAAGGTCATGCGCAAAAAAATCGAAAGACAATGTTTTTCGTCGTCGCTCAATTGAGCCAAAACGCCCTTGTTGCATACTTTTTCTCTCACGAAAAACGGGACGGAACTGCCCGCCAAGAGTAAGAGAAGTAGCGTAATTACGACAGCTTTGGATCTGAACATGCTATTGCTTATTTTTTTTGCCTAGTCTTTTGGCAGCCCTGGCATACCGTAAACCAATCCCAGTTGCAGGTATTGCAAATCCAGCCCTGGTCCGTAACTCGTGTACATTTCCATTTGTTAGGACCGCATCCATCAGCGGTTATTTTTTCAAAAAATATTCCATGGGTATCGGATTTAAGGTATTCAGTCTGTAAGATAAAATCATGGACCTGAACAAAAATCGCATTTTCATGAATGTCGATTTGTTCGGGCGCAACGTATGTTTTGGGACATGGAATAAAAGCATCAGGGCAAGTGCAATCGGCGAAACCATTGAGCCAAAATGAGACAAACAAGATGAGTAGTTTAGAAAAGTGACAGCTTCTCATAATTCACCTCCGTTTGGAGGGAATTATAATCCGTTGGGATTTAAAACGAACGGAAATGAGGCGGCTGATGTTGCCACCGCCTCGTCAGAGAGAAGCTTACTATACTGCGGTCGGCTTGTAGAGTCGATTTTCTGCGCCTGCCTTTTTCCGTTTGACTTTGCGTTCGCTCTCGCAAGCTGGCAGGAAGATTGCTTCGAGCTCCACGCTTCGTCACACAAAAAAATTCAGGGCATAAAATCGACGCTACGAGCCGACCACAGTATAAGTGAGACTCGAAAGCAGAGTCGACTAACAGGTCGACTCTTTTTAAGCCTTATAGAAAATTTGCGCTTGATGATCTTCATCGGCTCGAGTGGAGCGAGTCAAATCGTAATGAAGTTGAAGATCTAAGGATAAACTGAGGCGACCGATAGGTCGCCTCACAAGAATAGATATGGAGATTTTACCAAGTCAGCGCAGAGGAGGACTGATACTCTGTGACTCTCGTCTCGAAGAAGTTTTTCTCTTTGCCGAGGTCGATTGTCTCGCTCATCCAAGGGAAGGGGTTCTTCGAGCGATAGATGCCCTTCAGGCCGATGCGCTCGAGACGGCGGTCGGCGATGTACTGGACATATTCGCGGAACATCGGCGCGGTCAGGCCGAGGATGCCGCGGGGCAGGCAGTCTTGCGCATAGTTGATCTCTAGCTCCACGGCTTCTTTGATTTTTGTGACGATCTCGGCTTGGAATTCTGGAGACCAGAGATGGGGATTCTCCTCTTTGATGCCGTTGATCAGGTCGATGCCGAAGTTGAGGTGGACGGTCTCATCGCGCAAGATGTATTGGAATTGCTCGCCGATCCCCGTCATTTTGTTCTGGCGATGGAACGAGAGGATCATCACGAAGCCGCTGTAGAAGAAAATGCCTTCCATGATGATGTAATAGCCGATCAGGTTCTCCAGGAACTTTTGGGCACCCTGATGTGTCGCAGTCGTGAAATCGGGCTTTAGAATGTCGCCGGTGAGCTCCATCTCAAAGTTGTCTTTATCGTGGATTGTATTGATCTCGTTGTACATGTTGAACACTTCACCCTGATTCAGATTGAGCGACTCGACGATGTAGAGGAAAGTGTGGGTGTGGATCGCCTCTTCGAAGGATTGCCGCAGCAGGTATTGTCTGACTTCGGGGTTGGTGACGTGTTTGAAGATGGCGAGCACGATGTTGTTGCCGACCAAGCTTTCGGCTGTGCTGAAGAAGCCTAAATTGCGCATGATGACCCGTTTTTCATCTTCGCTGAGCGTGTTTGCCTTCCACAGCTCGATATCTTTGCTCATCGGGACCTCTGTGGGCATCCAGTGGTTGGCGCAGCCGTTTAAGTAATGTTCCCAAGCCCACTTGTACTTAAGAGGCATGAGCTGGTTGACGTCGACCTGGTTGCAGTTGATCAGCCGCTTTTCATTGACGTTGACGCGCTTTTCGATGCCTTCACTGAGTTGTCCTTCGAATTCTTCAGAACTTAACATGTTTTTTTTACTCCCTTAATTATTGACAGCTTTCACAACCTTCTTCGAGATTGCACGCGATTGGTTTCTCTTTTTTGGCAGCAGGCTCGCTCTCTTCCCGCTCCACTTGGATATTGCTGGAGGCCGATTTGTTCTTCATCCAACGAGGCTGCAGTCCGCGCTTATTGACATCAGTTGTCGATTTCTCGATCTGCGTCGCCCCGAGGCAGCGGAGATAGTAGGTCGTTTTGAGCCCTTTTTTCCAGGCGTTAATGTACATCTGGTGCAGTTTTTTTCCGCTCGGTTCAGCGATGTAAAGGTTGAGCGATTGGCCCATGTCGATCCATTTTTGGCGGCGGCTTGCGCATTCCATCATCCACTCGGGGTCGATCTCAAAGGCGGTGAGAAAGACCTGCTTGATCTCTTGGGGAATCCGCTCGATTTCGGCAATCGAGCCGTCGAAGTATTTGAGGTCGTCGAGCATGTGCTTGTCCCAGAGTCCCAGTTTTTTGAGACGGTCGACGAGGAAAATGTTGGGGATCGTGAACTCTCCTGAAAGGTTCGATTTGACGAAGAGGTGTTTGTACATCGGCTCGATCGACTGCGTGCTGCCGATGATGTTGGAGATTGTCGCCGTCGGGGCGATCGCCATGGTATTGCTGTTGCGCATGCCGTATTTTTTGATCGATTCGCGCACAGGCTTCCAATCCATGCTGCAGCTGCGGTCGACCTCAACAGCTTCGCCTCTTTCTTTTTCGAGGAGGTCTAAAGTGTCGATGGGCAAAAGGCCGCGGTCCCACTTTGATCCTTTGAAAGTCGGATAGGCGCCGCGTTCTTTGGCCAGTTCGCTCGAAGCGAGGATCGCATAATAGGCGATCATCTCCATGCAGATATCGGCGAATTTGACGGCCTCATGGCTGGCGTAGCTGATATTCATCATGTAAAGCGCGTCCTGGAATCCCATCAGACCCATGCCGATCGGGCGATGCTGCAAGTTTGAGTTTTGCGCCTCGGGCGTTGGGTAAAAGTTGATGTCGATCACGTTGTCGAGCATACGCACCGCGGTGCGTACCGTGGAGGCAAGCTTCTTCTCATCGAGTCCTTTTTCTGTCACGTGCTCGAGGAGATTGATCGAACCGAGGTTGCAGACGGCGGTCTCTTCCTTAGAGGTGTTGAGCAAGATCTCGGTGCATAAATTGGAGCTATGGACGACGCCGACATGGTCTTGCGGTGAGCGGATATTCGATGGATCTTTGAATGTGACCCAAGGATGCCCTGTTTCAAAGAGCATGCTGAGAATTCGGCGCCACAGCTGCAGGGCGTCTATGCGCTTGAAGAGCTTGAGCTTTCCTTCATCGGCCATTTTCTCGTATTCGGCGTACCTCTTTTCAAAAGCGGCGCCGTAAAGGTCGTGCAGGTCGGGAACATCGCTCGGGCTGAACAGCGTCCACTGACCGTTCGCATTCACACGCTTCATGAAGAGGTCGGGGATCCAATTGGCCGTGTTCATGTCGTGGGTGCGGCGCCGCTCGTCGCCGGTGTTTTTCCGCAGCTCGAGAAAATCCTCGATGTCGAGGTGCCACGTCTCGAGGTACGCGCACATCGCCCCTTTGCGTTTTCCACCGTTATGGACAAGCCCTTCAGTCGTCATATACGATTCGTCGTCTTCGACACCGAGATCGCATACGATTGGAGATTCTGGGATAGGTTGGACGGAAACAATGCGGCTCCAAATAAAATCTTCAGTTTTCAGCCAATTTTCCTTTGTCAACGGTTGACATCCCACTCTGTCTGCAAGCTCTTTGCAAGCGGGAATGCGGAGATCGTACGAAATGGTTGTTCCATTAAATTCAGTAGTCGAGCCATCGGAGCGACGTGCTGTATGTTCATTGTTTCTGATGCGGCGGTTTCCTGCAGTTGGGATGCCCAGGCGAAGACATTGATAACGCATGCCTTCGATCAAATGTAAAGAAGTGTTGCTGAAAGAAATCTCTTTACCTCGCGAGACGTTTCCATCGGTTTCCAACAAACCTTGGAGCAGAGCAAGGGTGTGCGGTTTTGGCATATGAGCAAATCGCGGAGCAATGTATTTGCACTTTTCAGCGTCGTAAAGATCGTCATACTCAAAAGGCAGGTGGACCCCTTCAGCAGAAACATATTGTCCTGTTGTGGCATCGCGAGCGACACCTCTTCCTGCTGACCATCGAATCTGAAGATATGTGTCGGCTCGACCTGTTTCCCAGAAATGGATGCCTCGCCTAGTTAAGTATTCTCTGACAAAGAAGAGATGCTCATCAACTTGGGGATTGCCAGAAACGCCCCACTCTAATCCTTCTTTTGCGATATGGCCATCTCCCAATAAGATTCCGTAGAAGCGGGCATCTTCTTGTGTAAAGTCGGGAACGGGAATGACCTCTTTAGGAATCACTTGCGCAACATAATCGCCTACCTTCAATTGGCTTGCTTCCACCCAAGCTGAACGCACCTTGCCTTTGGCTAGCCAAGCATAGGTTCTTTCATTGGCTTGCTCCCGAGGCACTCCTTGAATGGCATGGAAGGGATGGCCCGTCGTGACGCGAAGAGGTTCAAGGGAGTGTTTCATCTCAACGGTCATCATCGGGTCTTTTTGATTATAGACGTATTTCTTTTCTACTTTGCGATATTTACCGCTAATCCCTAGGACAAGATCGTTATGACAGACGTTCGCTATGGGTTTAACTCCATCTGCAGTAAAAATACGGGTGTCCGGATCAAAACACTGATTCACAGCTACAGCGGTGTCGTTGGCCACTTTCAAGAAGGGGATGACGCCTTGGCTTTTGCCGTTGGTCCCTTTGATGGTCGCGCCAGTTGCGCGGACGTTGGACCAATCGTTGCCAATGCCGCCTGCCCATTTGGAGAGCTGGGCGTCGTCGGCGACGACTTTGAAGATGTGGGCGAGGTCGTCCATGACGGTCGAGAGATAGCAAGAGCTCAGCTGAGAATGGTTGGTGCCGGAGTTGAATAGGGTCGGGGTCGCCGAGGTGAAATGGAATTTGGAGAGGACATCGTAGAATTCGATGGCGCGCTCGTTCGCTTGCTCTTTTTCATTGAGTGCAAGGCCCATCGCGACGCGCATCCAGAAGATCTGCGGGGTTTCCAAACGGCGTTGTTCGTGATGGATAAAGTAACGGTCGTAGAGAGTCTGCAGTCCCAGATAGGTGAACTGGTCGTCGCGTTGCAGCTGCATGGCGCGGGCGAGTTTGTCGAGGTCGAACTTGAGGAGATCGGGGCTGACGCGGTCGACGCTGATGGAGAACTTCAGATATTTTTTAAAGTAGTTGCGGTGGGCAGACTCAAGCGAGGGGTCGGAAGCGGAAATCTGCATCGTCTCCCGATATAAAACATCGAGAAGAAGGCGGGCAGCCACTTTGGAGTAGGCGGGCTCGATCTCAATTTTGGCGCGGGCGGCCATGATATTAGCCTGGTCGACCTCCGATTCTTTAATTCCCTCATAAAAGTTGGTGATCGAACTTTCCAAAAGTTCTTCCGCGAAGGTGAGCTCTTCAATGCCCCGGCAAGCGTATTTGAGACGGCTGAGCAGCTGGGCTTCGGTGATCGTTCGAGAGGAATTGTCCGAGCCGATGATCGTAAACTGGCGCTGTTTTTTTTCTTCAGAGGGAAGCGTGTGTTTAAATGGGGAGTGTGCTTGTTCGCCAAGCGATGCCCGGTAGAGAATGAAATTTTTCGCGACGCTGAAAAATCCCTCTTTCATGAGTTGCTGTTCGATCTCATCGTCGATGAGAGCGCTATTGAGGACATGACTCGCTTTAGAAAGAGAAACAGCGCGGGCAACGACTTTTTGCGTCACCATGTTGACGGCGTCGACAATCTGCTCCGTCGCAGGGCCATCCATCTGGTCAGTGCGTCGAAAAGCCTCTTCGATGGAAGAAGCGATCTTCATCGGATTGAAACGGACAATGCTGCCGTCGCTGCGGACAATTTTCAAATTCTGCGGAGAGTCTTCGCGCAACGCCTTATGATGGTCGCGATAGATGATGTAGTCTCTGGCCACATCGTGATGACCCGCTTTCATGAGACAGATTTCGACCTGGTCTTGGATCCCTTCGACAGTCAATGAGGCGCCTTTAGAAGCGAGAACGTACAGATCGTCGATCACAAGGTCGGTGAGCTTCTCTATGGTTTGCAGCGGCATCGGCTTGTCGTTGCCAACCTCCTTCGTGTCGCGGAAAGCCGCTTCGATCGCGCGAAATATCCGCTCGCGTCGAAAAGGGACGATGCTGCCGTTGCGCTTGACGACGGTAAAGCGCTGCATCTTGTCTACCCGGTTCGTCTCTTTTCTGATTGCAGAGGATATATCAGCTGGAGACAGGGCATGGGACTGTTGTTCGATCGTGGGGGAATTGTCGTGGGAATGGGGCGGCTTGCGCGTCATAAGCTTCTTTCTCCTATTTTTTTGGTGGCCCAAAAACAAAAAATCTAGGCATAGGGCCTCGATTTTTGGTTTGTGGGTCGATCGCGGTAGTGTCAGGAAATACTACATCTAGTAGTCATCAGTTTATATACACACTATATATTGTAGCTGTTGGCTAATTGTCCACAAAAAAAAGAAAAGGCAGTCAAAATAATTTTTACCATTTTTCAAAGTGCAAAAAATGAAGCAATTATGGAGTTTTGATTTTAAGAAAATGCTAAGATTTTTTCCTTTTGATCTGAATTTTTTGATTGCAAATTCACGCAGTTTTGAGGACACTTGAAATAAAGAGAACAGATTCATGCGCCAAGTCTATCTGATCCCTAACATCATCACCGCATTCGCTCTGTCATGCGGTCTTTTTGTCATTTTTAAAGTCAACATGGTCGAGCCCGGTTCAGGGATTTTCCATGTCTTGAACGTCTCCGCCATTCTTCTTCTCGTCGCCGCCTTTGCCGATCTCTTGGATGGTGCGGTGGCGCGAGCGATCCGCGCTGAGAGCGAATTTGGAGTCATTTTCGATTCTCTTGCCGATGCCGTCTCATTCGGGGTCGCTCCTTCCGTCCTGCTGCTCAAGGCGCTATCTCTCGAGCCCGGGACGGGGCTTTCGTTTTATGCGATGCTCGGCTGTATGCTCTATTCGATCTGCGGCATTTTGCGGCTTGTGCGTTTCAATGTCAAGGGCGGCGAGGCGAAGGGAAATGCGGAGGCCATGGCAGCGCAAAAAAAACATTTCACGGGTCTTCCCATTCCCGCTTCCGCTCTCGCGGCAGTCTCTGCTAATTTACTGCTTTCATCCCCTTTAATGGAAAATTGGCTCCCTTTATCCCAGGAAGCGAAGGCAGTGGCTCTCTCCTCGATCATGATCATGCTCGGCTATTTCATGGTCAGCCGTTGGAAGTTCCCAAGTTCTAAGGCGCTGCATTTTCGCGTGCCTTCATTCCAACTCGTCTTCTTAGCGGTCATTTTAGCCATTTTCATCATTTATGGAGTCCTCTATTTCCTGCCGATCATGCTCGCCGTAGTGACCTGGGGTTATATCGTTCTCGCCTGGGTGCTGTCGGTAATCCGTCTGATTGCAGGAAAGAAATCGAAAACTTTGGAAGATTTCGAACCGGAACAAGAGGATTAAAAGAAATGCTTCCATGGGCTTTTACGGCGGCGGCCGCCCTGATCGGAGTGTGGTTGTGGATGCATGAGCTGGGGCGTCGAAAAGCGGCCGAGTTAAAACTCTCTTTTACAGAAAAATTGGCAGAAGAAAAAATGGCGATGCTTAAAGAGTCGCAAGAGCAGCTCAAGAACGCCTTTGCAGCACTCTCATCGGATGCGCTAGAGAAGAACAATCGCAGCTTTTTGGACCTTGCCAAAACTTCCTTAGAGAAATTTCAGGAGGGGGCGAAAGGGGATTTGGAAAAGCGGCAGACAGCGATCAATGAACTGCTCAATCCTGTGAAAGATTCCCTGCAAAAGTTGGACCTCGGGATTCGGCAGATTGAAAAAGAGCGAAAAGGCGATCAGGAGTCATTGAAGGTCCAAATCCAATCGCTGTTCGAAAATGAAAAAGCGCTCAAGCAGGAAACGTCAAACCTCGTCAAGGCCCTGCGCATGCCGCTGACGCGTGGCCGCTGGGGAGAGATCCAGCTTAGGCGTGTCGTCGAGCTCGCCGGAATGCTGAACCATTGCGATTTCTTTGAGCAACAGCAAGAGATTAGCGATGTAGGCAGATTGCGTCCTGACCTCATTGTCCGGTTGCCCGGGGGAAGGCAGGTCATTATCGACGCGAAAGTCCCCTTGGAAGCTTACCTCGAGGCAATCCACACCGAAAATGAAACTGTGCGTTTACAGCGCTTGAAGGACCACGCTCGGCAGGTCAGGGCACATATTTCCGCGCTTGGCAAAAAAGCGTATTGGGAACATTTTCAGCCCACGCCTGAGTTCGTGATTCTCTTTCTTCCCGCGGAGACTTTTTTCAGCGCTGCTTTGGAGCACGACCCATCCCTCATCGAGGCGGGCGCAGAGCAGAATGTGATCTTGGCTACGCCGACGACTCTCATCGCTTTGCTGCGCGCCGTCGCCTACGGCTGGAAGCAGGAAAATTTGACCCGACAGGTCGAAAGGATGCACGAGCTCGGCCAAGATTTATACAAGAGGCTCATCGACATGAGTTCTCACTTCTCAAAAATGGGGCGAAGCCTTTCCAGCGCCGTTGAAAATTACAATAAGGGCATCGGTTCACTGGAGATGCGAGTGCTTGTTACGGCGCGCAAATTCAAAGAAATGGGCGTTACGCCAGGCCAAGTCGACATCGAGGAAATCGAGACGGTTGAAAAAATTCCTCGGGAACTACAAAATGTCCCCCAAGATGTTAATACATAAACGACATGACGAATCGGTTTTTCACGGCGTCGGACAGCCACTGACTTTGAGCCGGCGTCCATCGTCCAACTTATTCAAGTTGGACTGCTTCCGCCCCGGCAAGCCTGGCTCAAATTCAGGGTGCCTTCTTGTCAAAATTCCAATTCTTCATGTTGTTTATGTATAAATTCTTGGTAGTCATTATGGTCTTGATGGGAGTGAGCGAACAGGTTTCCAGTGAAATTTTAAAAGAGCAACTATTTGCAAATCCTCTTCTCATCTCGGCAAAGATCAGCCCGGACGGCAGGGCCATCGCCTATGTCGGGGCTGACGACGAGGGCATCTCTAACGTATTTATCGGCTCGATGGGTGATCGTGTTCAAATCACCTTTTTCAAAACCCCTGAAATCATTCAATTTTTTTGGTCAGGCGACAGTCAAAGAATTCTGCTGCTCAAAGATGAAAACGGCACCGGTAAGCTGCTTTTGCATGGGATTCACATTCATTCGAAAGAGCACGTTGTCTACACGGAAAAATTTTCCAATGTCAACGCCAAAATGGTTCAGATCAGTTCCAACAAAAACAGCGCGGTGATCGGCTTGAATCCCCGAAATCCCCATTACCACGACCTCTATGTCGTTGACCTCGATTCGGGCAAACTGGACCTTTTATTTGAAAATGACCACTATGCGAAGTTTTTGGTCAGCGACCAGTTGGAATTGATTTTGAAAATGCGGATCGACGATGACGGTTCTTGGACGGTGCTCACCGCAGACAACGATGTCTTTTTGGAACTCAACCCTTCAGAGGCCTTTCAAACTGAGTTTCTTTCCTACGATGAAAAAAAACAATGTGTCTATTTATTGGACAACCGCTTTTCAGATAAGAATCAGCTCATGGCTAAATCGTTGGAAGGCATAAGAGAAGAGACGATGCTTGGCGCTGCGTCGGACAGCGATATCGACGATGTTCTACTCATCGCGGGAGAGCCAAAGGCCTACGCCTCTTATTATGTTCAGAAACAATGGCACGCCATCGATCCCTCTATAGCGACCGACATTGCTTTTCTCGAAGAAAAGATGGGGCCAAATTTTGATGTGCTCAGCACGAGCCGCGAAGGGAGTTTTTGGATTGTTTCCGACAGGCATGCCGATAAAGGAGGGCAATTCTGGATTTACGATCGGAGGGCGCAGGATTTGTCTTCGCTCACCGCCCCCGAATCCAATCCTTCGCTTCGCTTTTCTAAAATGTATCCTCTGATTGCCGAGGCAAGAGATGGTCAGAAGCTCGTTTGTTACTACACCCTTCCCAAGGAGTTTGATAAAGGGGGGGCTGTGGATGCGCCGATCCCTCTTGTCGTCGTGCCCCATGGCGGCCCTTTTAAAGTCAGAGATACATTTGAGTTCAACTCTTTGCACCAATGGCTGGCTAGCTGCGGCTATGCGGTCTTGAGCGTTAATTTTCGCCTTTCCTCAGGTTTTGGCAAAGCGTTTGTCAATGCGGGAAATGGCCAGTGGGGAGGAAAGGCGCATGAAGATGTGATCGACGCTGTCGAATCCTGTATCGCAAAAGGGATCGCTGAGCGAGGCAAGCTCGCCGTGTTTGGAGCAAGTTATGGAGGCTACGAAGCTCTGGCCAGTCTGACTTTTTCCCCGGAGTATTTTACCTGCTGCGTTTCCATCTGCGGCCCGTCCAATCTTAAGACAGTATTAGATAACGTCCCTCAATTTTGGGAATTCACAAATCGGCCTTTGTCCGACAAGATGAACTTTTTTACCAAAAAAGCCTTCGTCACCAGCATGGGCGGCAATCCCAATGATCCGGAAGGCGCCCGCTATCTAGAAAAATGCTCTCCTTTAAATGCCCTAGAGGCGATCAAAGCTCCTCTTTTGCTCATCCATGGCAGGAACGACCATATTGTCGCCGAAAAGGAGTCTGAGCAAATTTACCATAGCATGAAAAATAACTGCAAAACGGTCACATACGTTTTATTTACCGATGAGGGGCATCGCATCGCCAAATTCGCCAATAAAATGATGTATTTAAACCATGCCGAGCAGTTTTTATCTCAGCACTTAGGCGGGAAATACCGTCCTGTCGATCCGCACATTTTGGCAAACTCCAGCGCGCAAATTTTGCAATGATTTAACGCAAAGGCGCTACAGTCCCGAAGACGCAAAAATTTTTATCCGAAGGACGCGAGAAAACTCGGTCCTTCAGGGCCGATATGAATCGCGCCACTAAGTCATAGGGGTATCCTGTTGCTCGATGTATTGTCGAATGATTTCCAATTGAGCTCCGCCAAACTTTTGAGAACGCTTCCTAATAGCTATTGCGGCGGCTTCTTGATCACCGAACAAGGGCACCACTCGATTTTTCCATCGAAGTGGAACACCCCGGCTTTGAATAGGGTTGTTTTTGCGTCGGAAGCGTTTTTCAGCACTTCGCTCTTTTCCAAAAGCTCTTGCATCTGCAGCTCCGCATTCATCGCGATAGCCATGGGCAGTTCGACCGCAAAGTCTTGAGATTCCTTTTCGGTCTCCATCACTGCTCGCGACACTTCATTTAAAAGGTTGTTGATAAAAGGGGGAAGCTGGGCTTGTTGGCCTTTAAGGCCTGCGACAAGCACGCCGCATGCATCATGACCCAAAACGACGACAAGAGGCACTTTTAAAACACCCACGGCATATTCAATACTTCCGATGGTGATGTCAGAAGCGATGTTCCCCGCGACGCGGATCACAAATAATTTTCCCAAAGACTCGTCGAAAATCAGCTCAGGTGGAATGCGTGAATCGGAGCAGCTTAAAATCGCTGCATAAGGCATCTGCTTTTGCCTCGCTTTTTCCAATTCCGTTAAATAATTGATGGTGCAATTTTTTTTTCCGGACAGAAAGCGCGCATTGCCATCTTTCAGCCTTTGCCACGCCTCGTTTGGGGTTAGCATCATTTCCGCAGCCTGCAGTCGGCCGGCAACACATAATAAAAGACAAATTAAAAGTTTCATACTGCACCGTCGTTTTTGTTCCTATTTATTGTAAAGATCTACACTTGTCAAGTCATTCAATGCATGGTAAACTCTTTGCTCAAAAATTGAGGTAAATCATGGCATCCAGTCTACCATCCTGTCAGATCAATCCAGTTATTCGTTTAGACTCCGGGCGATCTGTTGTTTTCTCTATGGTTTTGAATGAAAACAAATACAAAATAGCGGAAGAAAATACAAAATTTGTTAATGCATTTGAAAGAATTTTCGCAGCTGCTGCGCGAGGCGACTTAAAAACCTGCAAAGACATTGTCGAAGAGGAGAAATTTCCCGATGTTGACGCTTACGGCATTGGGCAGTTCGTTTTGGGCAATGGAGACTCTTTAAATTACATTTCCCCTAGAAAAATCGCTCAAATGCGAGGGCATACCCAAATTACTCAATATTTTGCGAAGCATTTCGGCGAAAAAAAGGAACCAGACAACGATATACGTACTCCCGAAAATATAAGAAGCTATTCATTTCATCTGAGGGCATATATGAATATGGCTCCGATTTTCTTTCTAAGCGCTATTCGTGAGAGAGTCCTAAGCACTTATACTTTTTCTGAACAAATTGAACTCGTCCCCGAATTAACCAATATGAGCATTGAGAGAATTTACATGTTTCTAAAGACGCGCTGTGGACAAAAGTTTACAAATTCGACTCCTCATGAACTCCAAAAAAGAATAGAGCTTTGTGCGATGCGAGACGCTCTTGCCGAAAGAATCAAAAAATGCGACGAGATTTGGAAACCCGTGGGGCCTGAGCCTATCTTTGACGATATTTTAGCTCCCCAACAACTACAAAGCGAATGAGGCCATCATGGCGCACAGTGTTCAATACCAGCATGGCAATACGATTATACTCTTTGATAGCGGCAGATCTTATGTCGTTTGCAACTTGCCCAAGAGGCAAGAAGATTATAAAATCCATGACAAATTGGGCAGATCTCAGGAAGAGAAAAAATTTCTCGATGCGTTTGAAAGAATGTTCTACGCTGCCGCCCAGGGCGACTTAAAAAAATGCCAAGCGATTATTGAAGAGGAAAAATTCTCCGATATTGACGCTTATAGCGTCAACAAATTCGCAAATCAGGCCAACGGACAATCTTTGGATTATGTTTCTGTGAGATATGTCGCTGAGATGAATAAGCATAAGCCTAATCGCCTAGGCTATTACCTTATGGAGGTGCGCAAAGAATATGGTGGATACGGCAAGGTGGTCGAACCTGAAAATTTTAAGCAGTTAGTCAAGCTTTTGAAAGAAAAGGCTACCGAACAGCGCGACGACGATTTGTATTCTAATAATTTTGATCAATAACTCTTGAGCTTCTGGATCCAATCTTCCGGCACTCCGGCGCGACGTCGTGGTTCTTCATGCAGCACAAAGCCCTTGGCGCGGTTTGGGGGGATCAGCGGAGGCAGACTCTGTTCCCATGCATCCCATTCTGATAGATCTGGAGACTTAAATTTTTTAAGCCAATTGATGCCGAAGGAAACGTGGTTCACTTCGTCTTCCAAAATTTGTTGCATCATTTTCGCAGACAATTCATCGCCGACACGTGCAAAAGACTTCCCATACATGGGGGCAAAATCGAGGTTGGCCATTTCGAAGGTCAAGCTCATCAAGCTGACATAGCGGATCGGGCAGGTGAGGTGGGGGACGTAGGCCCAAAAATGGCGGTACAGGGGAAGGTCGCCGAAATTCAAGCCCAGCAGTTGCATTCTCTGAATGTAGAGCTTCACGTGTCCTTGCTCTTCGCGAAGAGTGTTGGCCACGCCTCGGCGAAAATGTTTCGGCGCGTCGGGAAAAGCGAGAAGCGCTTGGGCCATGATCTCGACAGCGAGAAGCTCATGTCCGGCAAATCGATGCAAGCAAACGGCGCGCTTGTCTGGGTCGCGGTGCTCCTGAAATGGTGGAAGCTTTTCTCGGCTGGAATGCCGCTGAAATTGCATTCCGACAGGACGAATCGGTTCTTTAAAGAGAAGCGGCTCTCCCGGGGTAAAATCTGTCAAATTTTCTGGGTAAAATAACTTTTCTTGAAGACTGTCCGCGCTTAAGATGCGGACGGCCCATTCTCGAAGTTCCATGGGGTCTCGGTGGTCCTTAACATGTAATGCGGAACCCTGCTTGTGGAGATAGCCGATCTGCTGTGTTGCCCTGCAACGCCTCACCCCAGGCTTCGCTGACCCGCTGCGGGGTCGGCTGCTTCGGGTTCCCGCTTTCGGCGGCGCCTTGCATCTCGTCAAACTGCACGGCGCACTGTTCTAGCTTACATGTTGCGCACCACCGTATTTTACAATACCCCTCTCGAATCATTCAACAGCTAAGACGTAATAGGCGGGGAAGGCAAAATTATTATTTGGCCTTGGAGCGGCGACCAGGCGGACGTTTCTACCCACCAGCTCTTGCAGGTTGACCGCTGTGCTATAGATGTAGCCTACGGGAACATCTTTATAGCGCAGCAGGTAATCTCCAGGCTTGTTTTTCACAGGGTTTGTATATGGCTCTACGATGCCGGAAATCTCAACGGCGGCAAGTTTTTGCTCGTCGTAGTAGTCGTGCCGCGCTTTGTTGTCATTAATATTGGACCAGCTCAAATAGAGCGCTTCTTCGATCGGTTCCCACAACCGCATTTTATCTGTCAGTGAAACAGCGCTCTCTGTTTCAGACGCAGGATCGGAAGCGTATTGCTCCGTCGTTTCCAAATGCGTCATCCTATTTTGAAGATAGGCTTCTTGAAAAGAGGCAAGCGCTTCTTTTGCCTGCTCGACAAATTCTGGAAAATCAGTGTAGTCGGTAATGACAGTGGTGAACCCTCTGATGACGCGATCAAAGTCGATCTCTTCAAACGGCTTGCGTAACTCGGCTTTGCTCAAAAGAGCCGCGGCGTCGATCAACTGCTCCGCAGTGGAGGCGCGGCGGTCCATTTGCGCCTTAACTTCGGGTCCGCCCGCATACTCGATATATTCTTTGGCGACGTAAAAACGGGTCTTTTCAGGAGGGGCGATTTCCAACCATTTAGGATTGATTGCAGAAATGGAAGGATTTTCAACTTTATCGCCGGAATTCATATAGGAAATCACAGGAGCGTCCATGCTCGGCTCCAAGCGAATATTAACGTGATTACCTTCCACGACACCGTCTAGGACAAAACTTCTAAAGATATATCCCTTTGTCGTTGCAGGCGCCTGCACAGCCCAAAAATCGCCTTTTTCGCCGATCACAGTGACAAGCTCATTTTTATTGAGCTCTTTAATGATTCGACTGTCGAGATCGGGGCGCAAACGCATGCGCACTTTTCTTCCTTTAATTTTTCCGGTGAATGGATTGACGCTCACTTCGGGCGCTTTTTCTACTTTTTTCGCGACGACTTTCGGTTCGGGGACAACGGGTGCGACGATTGCAGGAGCGGATTCTTCGATGGGCATCTGTACCACTTCTGCTCCTTGCAACTCAAAGTTTGCCGCGTCCATGCTCATGGTCTCCATGGGAGCGTCTGCAATGGCGCAAGCTGAGTAGGCGAAAAAGGAAGCGCAAAAAGTTTTAAAAAGTTTTGACATGAGATAATTCCTCCTGATCTCAGTACCGGGCACGTATGATTTCTAAAATGCCATTCTAGGAGGTGGATCTTTTTTTCACCATGAAATTTTTAAAGAGCCGAAGATTCTTTCGAAACTCAGCGATTAGAGGCTGTCTGCGATTTTCGTTATTTTGATTTTTGATGGATTTTTCTTTAGGCTTTTCTTCGATCCCGAAGGACATAGTTAATTAACTAGACCAAGGGATCGAAGAAAAGCCTAAAGAAAAAGGCGCAAAAAGCAATGTAACAGAAATCGCAGACAGCCTCTTAGGACAAATTTAACGCAAAGACGCGTCTTCGGGTCGTGGCGTCTTTACGTTGAATTGGATTTTTAAGTGTTTAACACGGCGCGGATGTGCTCGCAATGCGTCTGGCCGCAAGTACAGCCGACGGGATCGCCGAGATAGACATTGTAATGCTCTTTCTGGTCGATCGGATTGGAGACCAAATACAATTTATCTCCGGTCTCAGCGACGTCCCAAGTGCGGAATTTTAATTCCTCGTCGCGGACGATCTCTTCTTGTTGGCTTTGTTCGCCATCGCCCTCAATCCCCTTTTGCATGGCGCGTGCAATCTGGCAGCGCATGCAGTTGCAATGCGGTTCAGCCTTAGGGATGGCGTTGGGATCGTCGATGCCGAGCGTTTTGGAAAGCTGGGTGATCTTTTCCAGAATGTCAGGGGGAAGGTCTAGGCTGTCGGCCTGCTGAGGATTATGCTGCAAAAGCATGCCGAAATTTTCCATGTTCATGACCCCTCCTTTAATGGGGAGCTCCATAGAGAGGATTTGTTGCTCTTGTCCTGTCAAGAAGCCGATGGGCGATTTTGGGGGCAATTTATTGGCCTGCGGCCTTTCTTCATGCTCCAAAAACCGGGCATGGGCCGCGAAGACCGCTTCCATCATCGCTTGGTCGAGGTGGGGGACCTCGATACGGGCGCCGCTGAGCAAAGTCACGACTAAAATGATCATAGAGGATTGATTTTCAATGTGTAAGGAAGCTATGTTTTTCCAAGATGTGGAAATGTAAGGGGGAATGCTGAGTATTTTGGGGTTGATTTTCATAGGGAAGGCCTCCTTTATCATTAGCTAACAACTATTATAACTTAAGTTATAACTCTCTGTCAATTTATTAGCAATTAAATATGCTGAGTGCTGAAAAATACCACAAGTCGTTAACTTTAAATAATTTATAAAAATTAGTTGAGGGAAGGGGCAGACATGTATATGCTCGCGATTTGGACCGGAATAAGGAGTTAGACAGTGACACGCAAAACTTTTGTAATCGATACCAACGTACTTCTTCACGACCCAGACGCCATTAGTAAATTTCGCGACAACGATGTCATTATCCCCTTAAGTGTTCTCGAAGAGCTCGATAGCATGAAGCGCTTTTCCGATGAGCTGGGAAAAAATGCGCGTCACGTGCTTCGGTATATAGACGCACTCAAAGTGAAAAAAGCAGGCGATCTGCAGAGCGGTGTGAAAATCGAAAACGGCATTGTTGTCCGCGTGCTTGTGGACATTAAGGCCGGTGAAAAAACCAGTTTCCCCTTGTCCCTCGAGCGCAGCAACAAAACGCTGCTTGTCGCTTTTAAGCTGCGCGAGGCGGGTGAAAATGTCGTCATCGTCTCCAAAGATTTTGTCGTTCGTGTTAAGGCAGAGGCGATCGGCCTCGAAGCAGAAGATTACGAAAATCTCAAGGCCTCTTACGATAAACTCTATCGCGGCTATCGAAAACTGGAAGTTCCTAAACGCGAAATTGATCTCTTTTACAAAGACGGCTTTTTGCCTATCGAGGTCGCTGACTTGCTTCCCAATGAATATTGTTTGCTCTCCTCTGCCGAACAATCATCCGCGATTTGCAAATACAATTCCAAGACAAAGCGTCTCGAGCCATTGATCAAATTGGCGCGCGATATTTGGGGAATCCAGCCATTAAACGTCGAGCAAAAATGCGCCTTGGACCTGCTTCTTCGCGACGACGTCAAATTGGTTACTTTGATCGGCCCCGCGGGAACGGGCAAGACGTTGCTCGCGCTGGCGGCGGGTCTTCGCAAAGTGTTCGATGAGGGGATCTATTCGAGAATCTTGGTGAGCCGGCCCATTGTTCCCCTCGGCAAGGATATCGGTTATCTTCCGGGGACCAAAGAGGAAAAGCTATTTCATTGGATGCAGCCGATCTACGACAATTTAGAATTCTTATGCCAGTCAACAAGTGGGGAGACCAATGGCTTAGAGACGCAAAAATGGATCATGGAGAGCAAAAAAATCGAGATGGAGGCGGTGACTTACATCCGCGGCCGCTCACTGCCGAAAATGTACATGATCATCGATGAGGCGCAGAACTTGACCCCTCATGAGGTAAAGACAATCATCTCCCGCGCCGGCCAGGGGACAAAAGTCGTGCTCACCGGAGATGCCACACAGATCGACAACCCTTATTTGGACAAAGATTCCAATGCGCTGACATTTACCGTCGGCAAGTTCAAAGAATATCCAATTTATGGGCATGTCTTTTTAGAGCGCACCGAGCGATCGGAGCTCGCCGCGCTTGCTGCTGAGGTGCTATAAAACAAGAACCCCAGCGCCCTCGATTTTGCTTTGCTTAAAGTCCTCTATGGCCTGATCGGCCTTCTCGAGAGGATAAGCCGTCACAGAAGTGTGGATGGGAAATTTGGCGGCGATGGCGAAAAAATCTTTTGCGTCTTGGCGCGTCAAATTGGCCACGGACTGCAGCGATTTTTCTCCCCAAAATATATGATAAGGGAAAGAAGGGATATCGCTCATGTGGATTCCAGCGCAAACGCATCGGCCTCCTTTTTTCAATGCCTTCAGGGCGATAGGAACCAAATCACCGACAGGAGCAAAAATGATCGCCGCGTCGATAAGGACTGGAGGGGGAGTGTTCGAACCGCCTGCCCAGATTGCCCCGAGCTTTTTTGCGAACTCTTGCCCTTTTTGATCGCCTTCACGCGTGAAGGCGTAGACTTCTTTGCCCTCCTGCACGGCGATTTGGATCACGATGTGCGCGGAGACGCCGAAGCCATAGAGTCCGAGAGTTTTTTTCGGAGCGGCTTTGCGATAGGAGCGGAATCCGATCAGCCCAGCGCAAATTAAAGGGGCGATATGCTGGTCGTCAAGCCCAGGAGGAAGATGAATGGCAAAATCCGCATCGCACGCCGTATATTCCGCAAATCCGCCGTCGATCTGATACCCTGTGAATTGGGCGCTATCGCACAAATTTTCTTGGCCTTGTTTGCAGAATTCGCATTGTCCACAGCTTTTTCCAAGCCATGGCACGCCGACGCGATCCCCCGATTTAAACCCTTTCACGTCTTTACCGATTTCTTCGACGATGCCGACGATCTCGTGGCCTAAAACAAGGGGAAGTTTGGGGTTAGCGAGATCGGCGTCTTTGATGTGTAAATCGGTACGGCAAACGCCGCATGCCTTGACTTTGATGAGAATTTCCCGATCTTTGGGACGTGGTTTCGGGATTTCGCTTAAGACAAGCGGTTTTTTTTGTTCCTTGAGCAACATGGCGCGCATGGAAAAGCTCCTGTTATATTTTTATATATAAAATTTTAATTTCAAAAGCGAGTTTTGACTTTTCTTAGATCTCGTTTAAGGGTATCCTAGATGCAAAACTATGGAAGACTCAAACTCAATTCAAAAGGCCGTTGCTAAGCGGCGCACATTTGCCATCATCAGCCACCCGGACGCCGGAAAAACAACGCTCACGGAGAAACTTCTTCTCTATTCGGGGATGATCCATACAGCGGGCATGGTCAAAGGGCGAAAAGGGCGCAAAGCGGCCGCCTCCGACTGGATGGCCATGGAGCAAGAACGGGGGATTTCGATCACCTCTTCCGCGATGCAATTCACTTACAAAGACACGATCATCAATGTCTTGGACACTCCTGGCCACGAAGATTTTTCCGAGGACACTTATCGTACACTGACTGCGGCCGATTGCGCGATCATGGTGATTGACGCCTCAAAAGGTGTGGAAAAGCAGACCCGCAAACTTTTTGAGATATGCCGCTTAAGAAAAATTCCCGTGATGACTTTCATCAACAAAATGGACATGCCGGGCCGCGACCCTCTCGATCTCATGAACGAAGTGGAAAACGTGCTTCAAATTCACTCCTATGCGATGAATTGGCCGATCGGCTCTGGCAAAGAATTCCAAGGCGTCGTCGACCGCGCGCGGGAAGAATGTATTTTTTTCACTAAAGTCTCCCATGGCGGCGCCCAAAAAGCAGAAATGGCGCGCTTTCCCTTAAAAGGCGAAGATGCAAAGAATAAAATCGGCGAAGAGCCCTATAAACAATTGCTCGAAGAATTAGATCTGCTGAAGTTAGCGGGCAATCCATTCTCTCAAGAGGCATTTTTGGCCGGCGAGGTGACGCCTGTCTTTTTCGCTTCCGCTCTGACTAATTTTGGCGTGGAGCCCTTTTTTGACGCCTTCGTTCATCTGGCTCCTTGCCCTCATGCGCGGATAGCGGTAAAAAACGATGGAACAGAGATTGAGATTGATCCGGTGAAAACTCCATTCAGCGGATTTGTTTTTAAACTCCAAGCGAACATGGACAAGCGCCACCGGGACAGCATGGCATTTATCCGGATCTGCTCCGGACGTTTTGAGCGCGATCTCGTCGTCAAGAATCATCGGACGGGACGCGAGATCCGTCTGTCCAGGCCTCATGGGATGGTTGCAGGAGAGCGGACGACTTTGGACGATGCATATCCTGGCGATGTGATTGGGGTTATCAACCCCTCGATTTTCGCCATCGGGGATACCCTTTCTCTCACAGGGGGCTTTAATTACAAACCGCTGCCGCAATTCCAGCCAGAGATCTTTGCAAGACTCTATCCGAAAGATGTCGGGAAAAGAAAATCGTTCGATAAAGGCGTTCTGCAGCTCACTGACGAAGGAGCGATTCAATTGCTCAAATCGTACGAACGTGAAGGCGATCTTATTTTCGCAGCCGTCGGCCAATTGCAATTCGAAGTGATGCAATACCGGTTAAAAGATGAATACGGCGTCGAAACCGTCCTCACTGCTCTTCCCTTTCAGTGCAGCGCGTGGATCCTCGGCGACATCCAAACGTTCAATAAATCGACGAGCTCCGCGCTCGTCCTAGACAGGCAGGGGCGTCCCATGGCGCTGTTCACAAGCCAGTGGGAAAAGCAGTATAGCATCCGCGAAAATCCCAAGCTGCAATTCGTCGACGTTCTTGTCTAAATTTGAAGAACTGGCGGGCGCTCTTCGACGCCCGAAAAACACATAGCTCGGCTAGGGAGCGTTCAAACCTGCTCGAAAATCTCTCTTTATCTAGAAGGAAAGCAATTATTAAAACACCCTCTAAATTAAAAATCCTTGCAATCTTTGCCGAAACAGGTTGAGATAGAAAGCACCTTTGAAGGGGGGAAACCATGAAAAATCAACTTTTTACCAAAGCCCTTGGATTTCTATTGTTTTTTGTGTGCGCAGGAAATGCTCTCTATTCCGTACCTGTTTCCGATGATTGGAAAACCTATTTGAGTAAAGTGCAGGAAGAGCATCCTCAATTTAACGGCTGGTGTCCTTTAGAAAAAGCCAGGAACATCATGGAACTTCTTCTTGCAAATCCTTCCGATGTCTGTGTGGAAGTAGGCGTCTTTGGGGGAAGTTCTTTGTTTCCAATTGCCTCGGCTCTTGCCTTTAAAAAAGAAGGCTTGGTCTATGCCATCGATCCCTGGTCGAACGAGCCTTGTTTGGACGGTTATCAATCGAAATCGATGGAAGATGATAATTTCATCAAATATTGGGGCTCAGTGGATTTCACCAAAGTGATGAACAAGTTTATGGAGGGAATGCATAAAAATGGTCTCGATGCATTTTACGTCCTGATGAGGATGACCTCTGCCCAGTCTTATGTGCTCTTTGAGGACGAGTCGATCGACTTTATCCACATCGACGGGAATCATTCGGAACAATCCGCTCTTTTTGACGTGGAGCATTGGCTTCCTAAAATCAAGAAAGGCGGGATCATCTGCTTTGACGACGCATGGTGGAAATCGACACAGCCAGCCATTAAATTAATGTTGAAATCGTGTGAAATCATGAAGGAATCGAGTCCGAAATGGCAGTACATTTTTTTAAGGAAAAAATAGAATTACCCCTCATCGGTCTTGGGACTTGGGAGCTGAGAGGTGAGGAGTGCGCCAAAGTGGTGAAAGAGGCGATTGAACTGGGCTACCAGCACATCGATACGGCCTTTGCTTACAAAAATCATCGGCAGATCAAAAAAGCGATCAAAGGCTTCGATCGAACCAAGCTCTACATCACCTCAAAAATTGCTCTCGAGACCCAAGTCGATCCTCTTAAACCGGAGCATTCCGTTCAAAAGGCTTGCGACTCCGCCCTTGATGAGCTGGGGACAGACTATTTGGACCTTTATTTGATGCATAGCCCTGTCCAAGATTTTCCGTTGGGCAAAATCTTCGCCGCTCTAGAAGGATTAATAAAACAGGGAAAAATCCGGAGCGCCGGCGTCAGCAACTTCACCATTCATCATCTGGAAGACCTCCGCAAAGAGGGATTTATACACAGAGGGATTCAAAACTTGGCCAATGGCGATGTCGGTGCTTCAGATTTGCAGCAGGCGAAGCCGTTGGCGAAGCAGGGCTTGTGCAAGCACAAGTTCGATACAGCCAGCTGCAAAGATGAAGATGCCCACGAAGCCAGTGGCCAAGTTTTGAATCACGATGTGTATACCCCCTTTGCCAATCAAGTCGAGTTCCATCCCTATTTGTATCAAAAAGAGCTCTGGGAGTATTGCAAGTCGCATGGGATCAAACTGATTTCTTATCGTTCGTTAGGCAAAGGAAAGTTGATAAAGGAGGAGTCTCTTTTTAATTCCATCGGAGAGAAACACCATAAGACAGGCGCACAAGTCATCTTGCGATGGCTCATTCAAAAAGAGATTCCCGTCATTCCCAAAGCATCGTCGAAAAAACATCTGAAGGAAAATTTGGAGATTTTCGATTTTGCTCTCACAGAAGAGGAGATGAAAAAGTTAGACAGTTTGAATATCAGTAAACGGTACTGTCGCCCCGACGATCCCGCGTTTTCTTACTAATTTTTCTTTTGCAAAAAAAATTAATTAGGCATAACCCTCATTTTTATCACATGAAGGAGGATTATGTCGGTTGCCAGAGTGAAAACGAACTGGAGTTTTAAACTCTATCGCTTAGGAACGATACTCAAATCGTTCAAGACCTTGTATACGCTGCCGCAGGAAAAAGTCGATTCATTCCTTAACTCATATAATATCTACGATCACGATTGGGTCGACGAGAAGCACCTGATTGAAAAAATGGGCGCCGACTACTACAAAGAGATCAAAAGAAAACTCGTTGATTACTATAGCGTTCTCAATCATCTTTGCGCCATTGGACAAGTCGAAAAAATGTACATCCCTCCCGCAATGGACCTCTCCCAAAGCATCATCGCGAACCAATCTCTCTTTGAGAAAAAAATGGCGCAAGATCTCGCCATCAAATTAGGAGATCGCGTTTTAGATATCGGATGCGGCAGGGGACGCGTTGCAAGCCACATGGCCTCTATGACCGGCGCTCATGTGACAGGCATCAATATCGACGCCGATCAGCTCGAAGCCGCCCATAAGTTTGTTTTAGGCAGCGGCCTTTCGGAGCAAACGCGTTTTCAACATGGCGATCTCAACGAAATCCCCTATCCTTTTCCCGATCAGTCCTTTGATGCGATCTATCAAATCCAAGTCTTCAGCTTAGCGAAAGACCTAGAGAAGCTATTTAAGGAACTCCATCGGCTGCTAAAACCCGGGGCAAAGCTCGCTTTCCTCGATTGGGTGCGTCTTGAAAAATACAACCCCGAAGATCCCCAGCACGCCCATCTCATGAAGCGAATTAAGCCGCTGATCGGCGCCATCGGAACCCCCTCAGCAGAGGAATTTACCGAGCTATTGAAAAAAGCCGGCTTTGATATCTTGGTCAACGAAAATGCGAGCATCGACGGTCTGCAAGCGCCTCTCATTGAAAACGCGGACAAATTTTATACTCGAGTGAATAAGATCATCAACGCTCTTGTGAAAGTGAAAATTCTGCCTCGCCATTTCAAGGCCCTCTTCGACAGGTTGACAAAAGACGGGGAAGCGTTTGTGGAGGCCGACCGGCTGCGGCTTGTCACGACGAGCCACTACATCGTCGCCCAGAAAAAAAAAGGATGATTCTTTAAGAATTTTATAACCGCCCGTTCGCTTCGCTCACTCGAGTGAGCGAAGCGAACGGGCGGTTAACTTTTTTTCGTCTTTTTGCCATGCTAGTTGACCTCCGAGATACGTCGCTTCGACATCGAGATCGTCGGAAAGTAGAATAAAGTCTGCATCAGCTCCGACGGCCAATGTGCCTTTGGAGGGAAAAATCTGGATGAATTGGGCGGGTTTGAGGCTGGCGGCTTCGAGGGCTTCCGCTTTAGAACAGTGAGTGAAAGCGTGAAGAAGGCGGACGGCTTTGCTGAGGTTGAGATTACTTCCGGCGATTGTCTTCGTGCCGGATAAGTAGATCTGCTCGCCGTGCATCTCGATGTCGAGCGTCCCTAATTTGTAATTGCCATCGGGGAGCCCCAGCGCCTGTGTGGCGTCGCTGATGAGAATCAACCCTTTGGGATTGCATCGCCAGCAGAGCAGGACAGATTCAGGACACAAGTGGACGCCATCCACAATGAGAGAATAGGGGAGTAGAGGGTTGAGCAGGGCGGAGCCGACGATGGCAGGATCGCGATGGTGATAGGGCGGCATTGCATTGAATAAATGCGTGGCGAGTCCAATGCCCACATCGATCCCCGCTCGCATCTGGCTAAATGTGGCGGCAGAGTGGCCCGCTGCGGCGAAAATACCGCGCTCTTTCAGCTGCTCGACAAGTTGGATTCCCCCTGGGATTTCAGGAGCAAGAGTGACAAGTTTCACGCCGCGTAAATTTCCATAAGTTTTCTCGACGGCCCCTTCGAAGCAAGGAAGGATGAATTGAGGATTATGAGCTCCGGGATAAGCCGATGAAAAATAGGGGCCTTCCAGATGAATGCCAAGGATTGCTGCACCTTTGCTGCCGAATGCGCGAGGCTGCAGTTTAGGAAGAATCGCGGGGTAGCGTTCCGGAGCAGAAGAAATGACAGTGGGGAGAAAAGCGACCACTCCATATTGAAGAAGCTGCTCTGCAACCTCATCGATCTTCTCTGGATTGATAGAAAAATCGCAGCCGAACCCGCCATTGATCTGCAAATCGATAAAGCCTGGTGCGATGATTTTTCTTTGAACGTCGATTTCAACATCTGCACGCAATTGAGGCGAAATAATTATCCCATCCGCCACCCACAGCTCTCCCTCTTGAATGCGATGATCAAGCAAGACACGCGCATTAAAAAAACGCTGCACTCGCGGACTTTCAAGGTTCGCGTGGACTTTGAAAGAAATTAAAAGCATTCCCAAAAAGAGATATTTGAACATTTTCAAGCAAGCCTAGTAAGGGAGCTCCGGCAATGCCCATGCCGATTTTTTTACGTTGTATTCTTCCAGGGGCATTTGCACGATGCAAGGGTTCTTTTTTTCGTCGAGCCAGGAGACAATTTCATTTAAATCGCTTTCTTCCATCGCTGTGCAGCCGGCTGTCCCTGCTCCTTTGCGCGACCAGACGTGCATGAAGATCGCCGATCCCATGGCGGGCTGAATGGGGTGAAGATTGTGCTGGACAACCAAACCCACTGCATACATCGGCCCAACCTCTTTCATTTTTTCTGAGCTTGTCCAATCGCGGACATGATTGTTCTTCGTGTGGACAAACCGATTATAGTAATAAGAATTGGCATCGTCGACGCATTCCAGCTCATCGTCGATGAGAAGAAACGGCATCTTTTGAGCGCAGGATTGATGCTGCTCATCGCCAAACGCAGGCCCCAAATAAAAAATCCCAGCAGGGGATCGATTATCGCCCTCTTTCTTGATTAAGCCCATTTCATCGGTAAAGTCTCTCAAGCCTCTTCCCCACGCCATGCCATTTTTCCCTAACGACACCTCAATGGGGTTAGCCGCCAGCTTCCATTGCAGCGCAGCGGGATCGCGCTGATAGCGGCAAAGAACGCCTTGGGTAGTATTCCAATCTGAAGAGACCACGACCAGAAGTTGTAGCACTTGCGGGAATGAATTGAGATTGATCATGGGAACGTCCAAGTTTTTTTTCACATGATTAACAAATCAATTGTCGCTTATAGTAATCGGCAACATTGTTTTTTATCAAGCGAGCATAGCATGGCGAAATTTTTCTGTTTCTTCCTTTTTCTTTGCAGTGCCGTAAACGCGATTGAAAAGAACTTGGACACTTGCGATCTTCAAATATTCCAGGATGAAATCGACGCATTGAATTCCCATCGCGCGTGCAGCTTGCCTCAAGGCCCGAATTTTATTGGAATTCGCCAAAATAACTTCTAAATAATTCAATTTGCCGTTCTAATTCGCCTTGGGCAAGACGCTTAGGGACAATGTCGAAAATCTCCAGCCAAGTCTGAGAATGAATAGGAAAAAGATGAAAGTGGACATGGGGGATTTGTTGAAACGCATTCCGACCGTTTTTCTCCAGGATGATGTAATCGTCGATATCAAGGGCGATCTTAAAAACTGCGACGATTTTTGGAATGAGGTCCGAAAGCTCGGACCATTCTTGTGAAGAAAGCTCATGCGCTTTAGCGACGTGTCTTTTGGGGGTCACTAAAAGATGTCCGGGAACCCGAGGTTCGTGATCCAACAGGACATGAAAGCTCTCGCTTTCATAAACAGAGGACTCCTCAATGACCTCTTTTGAACAAAATGGGCACGATTTGGAATGCGCGGCCATGCTGAAAAGGGTGAAAATCAGAGCCATTATTACCCGATTCATATGCTGCTTCATCTCCATTAAAAAGATCTTTTCTTTTACAGTATTGATTGAATAAATGGGAGGAGAACATGTTGCTAAGCTTGATTTTAGCATCTCAGCTTTGGTTGATGTCCGATCGCGCCTCTTTTTGGGATGCAGAAAAGATATCCGATCGTACCGAATGGATAAAAGGACCGAGTTTTCAAGAAGAAACAGCCATTGATCGTAAGGAGATAAAGGGAAAAAATGTTTTGCTGCTTGTGCACGGCTACAACGACAGTCCAGAAGAAGCTCTATCGACGTATCGTCTGATCAATGCCCATGTTAGCGCTTTTAAGGGCGCTCATTTCTATGATGTTGTCATCGGTTACCTTTGGCCGGGCGATGACAAACCGTTGCAATATTTTGATGCAACGCGCCATGTCTCTAAACTTGTAAAAACAATGAGATCCCACCTTGAATTCCTCTCAGGCTCCGCTGCAAGAGTCGATGTGATAGCCCACAGCATGGGAAATCGCCTCATGTTTGAAGCGCTTAACACACCATCTCCTAAGAAACTCATCCATCATTTCTACTCTCTGGCGGCGGCAGTCGGCAGCGAAACCCTAGAACCCAGTCAGCAATACTATTCGTCGACGCAGAATTGCGAAAAAATATTCATCTTTTATTCAAAGCGCGACGAGGTCTTAAAATGGTGTTATCGACTTGCGGAAAGGGATGAAGCGCTCGGCTATGGAGGAGCTAAAGATCCCGAAAAACTTCCCGCCAATATTCAGCTGATCAACGACACCAATTTCATCGGCCAGCACAGCCAATATTTTGGAGCGATTTCCGTCTACGAGTTCATTAAAGCGAATTTCCCTCCAGAGAAACAGCCCGGGAAGTTGTGCCAGGGAGACAGGCTCGAAGGCAGTGGCCGCATGGCGCCGTTAAAAACCGATTCGTCAGGTGGTTTAGGTATGCATCAAAAGCGATAGCCGATTGTGCTGCGAAAGCCGAAGTAGTCGGCGGATGCGTTGCTACCATGCAGATAGAGATTAAACGGCTCTAGACGGAAATCCCAATGTCTTTGATATCCGAATCTGAAGGTGATCGGAAGGCTCGTGTCGATGCCGACAATGGGACTTCCCCAATCGAAATGTTTCTTAGAGACGGGCCCGCCGAGGACCCCTTTGACGTTGAGTCCCAAATTAAATACATCGGTGAATTCGTGATCGTAGAGGAACCCAACTGTCCCATAAGTGATAGCAGGCCTTCCATCTTCATATTCCGCAACATCTTTGAAAACGCCCACTCCCACAAGCGGAGTAAAGTGGTCTCGTCCATTCCAGAAGTAGTTGTAGCCTAAGCGGAATTCGCCTTCTAAAATAGCTGAAATCTTATTGTTAACCGTTAACAAGGCCCAGCCTTCAACTCCAGCATAGATTGCATTGGGTTTGATCCGTTCATAAATCAGATGGTTCAATGTGAAAACCGCCATTCGGTTGTGGTATTCGATGAAGGGGGTATTTTCCGTTTGCGGAGCGTAATCAGCCTGTAGCGCGGCAGTGGCAATGCAAAGAGCGGAAAGTGTTATACTGCGGTCGGCTTGTAGAGTCGATTTTCTGCGCCTGCCTTTTTCCGTTTGACTTTGCGTTCGCTCTCGCAAGCTGGCAGGAAGATTGCTTCGAGCTCCACGCTTCGTCACACGAAAAAATTCAGGGCATAAAATCGACGCTACAAGCCGACCACAGTATAACGGTAAACGAAAGGTTTTCATGGTTATTTCTTTTTTTTAAAAGTTTTGTTTCCAAAAGGCTGATCAGTTTCGCATATTTTTTGTTTTTATTGAAGTGATTAATGTCGCTTGAACAAAAATGAATTTTCATTTTATGGTGCTTGATCCCAAACCCAATGGAGGGGCAAAATGAAAAACATTTTTATCTTAGCGATTTGTTTTGCAGTTCAGTGTTGTGGATTATCCGCTAAATCGGAGAATAGTTTTGTGTTGCAGCAAGGGATGGCGCAATACAAGGGTTCCGATTATTCCAATGTCGTCCAAGTGGCCAGACACATCACGTTAGATGAGGCGTTTCAGATTGCTGAAAGCAATCCTGACATCGATTATTTCTTCTACACGACAGGGTATTCGATGGTTTTGGAAATTCCACCGGAAGTTCCCTTTGACCGCTCTCAAGACCGCTTTGGACTCGTCACAGACATAGATTTTATCTATGATTCTGGGCAGTACGCCACAGGATACTGCCGTATCTTTAGACACGGTGACACTGTCTTTTTCAAAAAAGAGGGAATGTGGCTTGGAACGTGTCCTGGATTAGCAGACACGTACATTAAAAGGTAAGAGACCTTTCTGAAAAAAAGCCCGGTCATTACTGGGCTTAGGGAGCGTTTTCAAAAGTTTTTGGAGTCATTTTATTCCCAGCTATTTATGAAATAAGGTAAGCTCTAAAAGCTATGGAATGTTTGTGGACTGAATCTCGCGCTCGTTTGAAATGGGTACGTAGTGCAGAAGAGCAGAAACTTGACTGGCTTTTCCTTCCTGGCGGACCTGGACTTGGCTCTGAGTCCCTGCTGCCTCTATTAAATATCCTTAAGCTGCCTGGGAATATGTGGCGTTTAGATTTACCCGGCGATGGTTCTAATACGACGGCAAATAGCGCAGCGTCTTTTAGCAACTGGGCCACAGCTCTCATTGAAGCGGTCAGCAAATTCGATCAGGTTGTTTTGGTTGCGCACTCGACGGGAGGGATGTATGCTCTTTCTCTGCCCGAAATGGAAGGCCTCCTATACGGGCTTGTTTTATTAGATTCAGCACCGAGCGGCCAGTGGCAATCGTTGTTTGCAGACTTGGTTAAAAATTTCCCGATTCCAGAGCTCGAAATTCTCCAGATGAAATACAAAGAATCTCCCAGTAACAGCGCCTTGAAGGCCGTTACCCTAGCTGCAGCCCCTTACCTTTTCACTAAAAAGGGACAGGCATTAGGTGTAGAAATGCTAAGTGCCCTTCCTTACAATTGCGAAGTATATCAGTGGTCGGAAGAACACTTTGATCATACGTACCAAGCCAAATGGGTCCCTCAGGCGATTCCCACACTAATCCTGAGTGGAGAAAGGGATCTCGTTACACCGCAAAAGCTCTTTACTGAAAGAAAAGAGTGGAACAGGAGCAATATCCTGTTCAAATTGATTAGGGATGCAGGCCATTTTCCTTGGATAGAAAATCCTGAGGGCGTAATTAGAGCCTTCAACGAATACATGCAAATGCTTTAAACGACTGGGATATCATCTAGGGAGAATCCCGATAAAGCGAGCAACTTATGGGTGTTTTATAAATACAAAGAAAAAATCAGAAGGCTACATCTCGTTAGAAAAGAACTTAACGACTTTGAAGGAAAAATCAAAAGATAGATCTTTATCGTTGAAACAGATTCTCCCTTTTTTTTCAGGAAAAGGAAGAGTCATTGTGTTAATTTTTTTCTGTATCCCTTTCAGTCAAATTTTTGGACTAGCCATTCCTTTCGGATTTATCATTGCTTATTTGGGGTTCAGATCTGCATTTTCGAAAAAAACCTGGTTTCCTAATTTACTCCTTAAGAAGAAAGTTTCTCCTAAAATTCTAAAATTTACCGTAAGTCAGATTTTGTTTTTTATTAAAAAAATTGTCAAATTCTCTCACCCAAGACTGATTTGGGTATGTACTCACCCTGTTATGCGCAAGATTAATGGATGTTTAGTAGGTCTAATTGGGATTTTTATAGCGATTTCTCTTCCGATTCCTCTAAGTAGTTATATTGCTTCGGTAGCAATATTTTTTATAGGAATTGGTCTTTTAAATGATGATGGCATTTTGATGTTCATTGGATATCCAATAGCAATTTTTTACATTGTGTTTGTTGCAGTCACTCTAAATTACATTTCGATTCCAGATATTATTCGTAAAATTTTCTAAAGCCGCGCATTAACTTTTTTTTTAATTTTGCGCAAGTCGGGGGGCTCGGTCTCCAGCATTCCCAACGGAAGCGCTCAAATAATTGAAAAAGCGTGTAATTTCATATGCCGGAATTATTCTCGTGCATTTTAAGCTCGTTTTTTTTAGAATAATTTCCTTTAAATATTAAATCGGAAAAAATGACAAATTTTACTCAATGGGAATTGCCTGATGCGCTGCTTGAATCTCTAGAGCGTATGGGAATTACGGTTCCTACCTCTATCCAACAAGAGACGATCCCGCTTGCCCTCAAGGGTTTAGATATCTTGGCATCCGCCCAAACTGGAACCGGAAAAACCGTTGCGTATCTTATCCCGCTCATTCAAAAATTAACTAAAAACCCTCAAGAACCGGCGTTGATTTTAACCCCGACTCGGGAATTGGCCATGCAGGTCCATCAAACCCTCTTGCAAATGGCAGGTCCTAAATTCAAAGCTGCCCTCCTCATTGGCGGAGCTTCGATGTCCCGTCAGTTCTCAGATCTGAAAAAGAAACCTCTTGTGATTGTGGGGACGCCAGGGAGAATCAACGACCATCTCGATCGACGTAGTTTAAATTTGAGCGCGACCCGTTTTTTGGTCATCGATGAGGCTGACCGGATGCTCGATATGGGCTTTGGAGTTCAATTGGATCGAATTGCAAAACACCTTCCTGGATCGCGCCAGACCCTACTCTTTTCTGCCACATATCTTCCCAATATCGCGAAACTGTCGGATAGATTTTTAAAAGATCCGCAACGAGTAGCTGTCGATACCAACAACCAAGCAGCGCCAAAAATCCAACAAGATGTGATTCGCGTTTCCCAACCCGAGAAAAAAACCGCATTATTACAACAGCTTGATCAGCGCGAAGGCTCTGTCATTGTTTTTGTAAAAACCCGGCGGCGCGCTGAAAGCCTATCCAAAGATTTGAGAGAAGCAGGACACAATGCGGAAGCGATGCATGGAGATTTGCGCCAAAGCCGCCGCGAGAAGGTCATTCGCGCTTTCCGAAGTTCTAAAAGTCGCATTCTCGTAGCCACTGATGTCGCTGCGCGAGGCCTTGATATTCCTCACGTGATGCATGTGATTAACTACGATCTCCCTGAATGCCCCGAAGATTACATTCACCGGATCGGAAGAACTGGACGTGCCGGCGCAGAAGGCTTTGCTCTATCATTGATTTCTCCTGAAGACAATTTTCGATGGAAAGCCATCGAGCGCTTGCTTAATCCCAATTCCAATGGACGACCTGTCCATGACACAACATCCAAGAAGCCCCATCCTAGCCCTAAGAAAAAATGGCGGCCCAAAAAGTTTCAACATCGAAATAAGCCCTACTCCCACCGGTAGCATTAAGGGCACACTCTAAGAAGCGAGCTTAGTAGAGCAACCGCCGAAGAATCTCCTCCTTGTAAAGGAGGAGTTCTTCAAAAGTTGATTTCTTTAAAAAATGTCTTTTACTGTATTCTAGGAATTAGACTATTATGATTAAATTTTGCTGGGTTCCAGATTTTTAAGAGAGGGCATGTTATGATTCCACATATGAAAAAATCAAACTTTGAGTGGGTAAATTTTATTTACATCGTTGGGTATCACCTAGCGCTTATCATCGGGTTGCCCTTCTTTTTTATGAGACATAGCCCTTGCTCGGGGATATGGATTGCTTCGGCGATTCTTTTTTTTCTCTCGGGAATTAGCGTGACCGCAGGTTATCATAGACTCTATGCCCACCTTGCTTACAAGGCGAACAAAGGCGTTGAAGCTGTCTTGTTGTTTTTTGCGACGATCGCCACTCAGGGAAGTGCTCTGAGATGGTCATGCGATCACCGCAGGCACCATGCCTTTGTCGATACTGATCGAGACCCCTACTCGATCAAAAAAGGATTTTGGTTCGCTCATATCCTCTGGCTTTTTCAGAGGACGGAACCAATCGATCCTAAGGTCGTGGCTGATCTCTATAGAAATCGTCTGGTGATGTTCCAGCACAAATATTATCCCTTTCTCATGGTCATGACGAACCTTCTCTCTGTCTTGTTCATCGGCTATCTATTCAATGATTACCTAAGCGCATTTGTCATTGGCTGGGGGATCCGCCTCTTCTTTTCCCACCACACAACATGGTTTATTAATTCTCTGGCCCATACTTGGGGATCTCAGCCTTTTAGTCAGGAACATACGGCCGTTAATAATTATATTCTTTCTCTATTGACTTTTGGCGAGGGCTATCACAACTATCACCACACATTTGCCCATGATTACCGTAATGGCGCCCGTTGGTATCACTTTGATCCTACAAAATGGATGATCTGGATTTTGTATAAATCGCGCATGGCTTATGGACTCCGGCGCGTCAATGCGATTTTGATCAAAGAGCGGATAGTGACCGAGCATAAGAAAGAGCTTCTTGCCTCCATGCGTAAGTTCTTATCGACGAATAGTGCGCTTATTGAGGAAAAGATTGAGAAAATGACGAATGACCTTCTCGCTCAATATTCTCAGCTGAATCAGCTCATCAAAGAATATCAAATCCGCAAACAAGAAAAATTGGTGGATAAGACCCTTTTAAAGAATCTCAGTCTTGAAATTAGGACCATGAAGAAACATATCAAGTCCACCTGGAGAGATTGGAAAAGAACATCCAAAAATGTCTCTTTGATTTTTGAGACATCCTCCTCAAGCTCTTCGGTATAAATAAAGAGCTATGGCGTGGGAAAATCCAAACGAAGACTTTACTATTAAAACAGCCTTGTGGTAATCGACATAAATTTGAGGTCTGGTTCAGCCAGATCAATAATTTTTGAAAATTAGGAGGACAAGGCATGAAATACATTTACGAATTCATAGGGACTTTTTTTCTAGTCTTTACCGTGGGAATGACAGTCATTGGGCCCAATAGCGCGGGTCTCTTGGCCCCACTTGCGATCGGCTCCGCACTTGCAGTGATGGTATACGCTGGCGCTCATGTTTCAGGAGGGCACTACAACCCCGCGGTGTCTTTAGCTGTTTACATCCGAGGTAAGTTATCCTCCCAAGATCTCGTGAAATACTGGGTGGCCCAATTTGTTGCGGGAATCGTTGCCGGGTATTTAACGATTTATTGCAAAGGCTATCCGGCTCAAACCCCACTTGCCTTTGAAACAATAAAAGCATTTTTGGCTGAATTTTTGTTTACATTTGCCTTATGTTTTGTTGTTTTGAATGTCGCCACAGCTAAGGACACAAAAGGCAACTCATTTTACGGATGGGCGATTGGATTTACAGTTCTAATCGGCGCTTATGCAGTAGGTTCTATTTCTGGCGCTGCATTTAATCCCGCAGTAGCGCTTGGCTTGACGACGATGAATTTTAGTGTTTGGTCAAATCTATGGGTCTTCTTCGTGGCAAATTTTTTAGGAGGGATTTGCGCAGCAATTCTCTTTAAAGCAGCGGAAAAAAGAAGTTAAATATCCACTTACAGAATTTTTTGCCAACGACTTAAATGTATTGCCCTTTGAGCTACTCTATCTCAAAGGGCAATAAGTCTTATAAAATTTTTAATATCTTGCCCCAGTTTGAACCCTCATATCCTCTCGCAAAATTTACAAAATCTAGATAAAATGGCGAGTGGTCCTTAACAAAAATTCTTGGAGCAATTTCGGCGTCAAAGCCGCTATAATCGACGATCGCAAATTGATTCGTATCCGAAATTACTCTAAAACAGAGCACTAGATGACCCTACTTTTTAATTGCAAGTCCTTAAGTAAAGCGTTCGGCACGCGTTTGCTTTTTAAGGATTTATCTCTCAGCATTTTCTCCGGGGATCGGATCGGCTTGATCGGACCGAACGGCTCGGGAAAATCGACTCTTTTGAAAATCTTGGCTGGAATCGAGACAGCCGATGAAGGAGATCTCTCTTTTAGGCGCGATCTGAGGATCGGCTACGTTCCCCAATCTTGCGAGTTTCCCGATGTGGCCCCTAAAACCATTCTCGTGAAGGCTCTTGAGAATGACCTGGAGACTCCCGACTACGAGAAGGAGAGGGTCGCTGAAACATGGCTGAGCAAACTAGGGTTCAAGGGAACAGAACCTTCTGCTAAATTTCTTTCTGGAGGATGGAAAAAACGATTGAGCATTGCGCAAGAATTGATCTCCTCTCCCGAGTTGCTCCTTCTTGATGAACCGACCAACCACCTCGATCTTGAAGGGATCCTCTGGCTAGAAAAATTTCTCTCTCGCGAAGCACCTACGTATCTTTTGGTCAGCCATGATCGGTATTTTCTTCAGCGCTCCACGAATCGGATCATTGAACTCGATCGCGCGTATCCGAAAGGGGTATTTGCCATTGACGGCGACTATGGTGAGTTCCTCTCCCTCAAGGAAGGTTTTTTAGCAGGGCAACTTGAGCAGGAGCGCTCCCTAGCTTCAAAAGCGCGAAGGGAAACTGAGTGGCTCCGCCAGTCTCCTAAAGCTCGCACATCCAAATCCAAATCACGTGTGGACCAGGCGCATGAACTTCTGCAAGACCTCTCTAATGTCCAAGAAAGAAATCGGCAAAAACGGACAGATATCGATTTTGCTGCCACTGAGCGGGAAACCCGCAAACTCCTCGTGGCAAATAACCTTTCAAAAAAAGCGGGTAACCGCACGCTTTTCCGCCATCTAGATTTCACCCTTTCACCAGGCACACGCATTGGCCTGATGGGCCCCAACGGATCAGGGAAGACCACTCTGCTGCGCCTGCTCGCCGGTGAAATCTCGCCCGATCAAGGAACCATCAAAAAGGCGGATCCGCTTCAAATCGTCTATTTCGACCAACATCGAATGCAGCTTCCGAGTGAAATCACCTTAAGGCAGGCGCTTTCACCCAATGGGGACTTTGTCCTTTTCCGAGGGCAAGAGGTCCATGTCAATGGCTGGTGTAAACGCTTTCTCTTTTCACCCGATCTTCTCGACATGCCGATCAGCAAGCTTTCAGGTGGGGAGCGCGCGCGGATTTCCATCGCCCACCTCATGTTACAGCCTGCCGATCTTTTGCTTCTCGACGAACCCACGAATGACCTCGACATTCCCACTTTGGAGACATTGGAGGAAAGCCTCCTCGATTTTCCTGGGGCCGTGGTTCTGATCACACACGATCGGTGCATGCTCGACCGGATTTGCAATACACTCTTATCCCTGGGAGATCCCGATCAGACAACTCTCTTTGCTGATTATTCCCAATGGGAAGCCTCCCTAAAAACGCCCATTCCTCAAGAAAAATCCAAAGAAAAGAAAAAAGAGATCCACCCTCCTAAGCCTAAACTCTCCTATGCAGAAAAAAAGGAACACGAAGAGATCGAAGGAAAGATCCTAAAACTAGAAGAAGAGATACGAGCGCTAAATCAGCAACTCGGTGAGCCCGACGTGGCGCAGAATTCCATGCGCCTTACGGAAATTTGCACCGCCATTGCTCTTGCCGAAACGCAAATTGAACAACTCTACCTTCGCTGGCAACACCTAGATCAGAAAACTTGACACGACCAACCCTCTTTCAGTTGAGGAATCGCGTACTCCAAAAATGTGTTCAGATCGGGATACTGCGAGGTGAGAATGGCTGAGCGTTTATTTAACAATTCTGTGTTACCTTTAAATAGAAAACCAAACAACTGTTTCAGTTTGTTCACTTTTATTCGCATCGGCACTCCCTCGGGGATTTCAGCGACATACACATCCAAGTAGCGTTTAAGATCATTCCATTCGGGAATGTAAGGCTTTCCCAAAAAGTGAGCCCGTATCTGATGAAAGAGAAACGGATTGATGACGCTCCCCCTTCCAATCATGAGGGCATCGCATTTTGTCGTCCTTAACATGTCTAGGGCGTTTTGCACGCTCAGAATATCCCCATTTCCGACGAGAGGGATTTTAAGGATGGATTTCGCCTCGGCGATGAGATCCCATCTGGCGGGTGGTCCATAACCCTCGACCTTTGTTCGGGGATGCAAGGTGATATAGTGAACGCCGCTCTCTTGGCCAGCCAGCAAATTCTCTTTAAATAAAGCGGTATCTTCATAGCCAGAACGCATTTTTACCGTGACAGGGATAGAAACGGCTTTTACTACCGATTTGGCCACTTGATGCAGAAATTCGGGATCTTTTAACAGGCTGGAACCGGCCCCTCGTCCCGTGACTGTATTCGAAGGGCATCCACAGTTCACATCAATCCTAGAAGCACCCCGATTTTCCATTTCTTTGGCCATCTCTCCCATCAAATCGGGATCAGACCCCATCAATTGAGCGGCTAAGGGAATGGGTGCGATTTCATCCGCAATATATTCCACTGCCAAACTTTTCACATGGGCATTTTTGGGAACCCGAAGAAAGTCCCTTACGGCTTCATCAAATCCTCCAATGGAGGCCATGGCCTTGCGAAAACACCGGTCCCCAACCCCTTCCATCGGCGCAAGGAAAAGAAAAGGACAACCGTTCGGATCTTTAGGAAGAGAGGTCATTAATTAGGGACTTGTACAAGTTTTTATTGTGCGGAATGCCCTGTAATTATGCGAAAAAGTTAAAAATTTGTCGATGTTTCTTTATAGGCTGATTTTTGGAATAAAAACGAGAGAGGGGAGTTCGAAAGATTAGGGTAAATAATTAAACAATTAAAGCGCCCCCATCCACATAGACGACTGATCCAGTCGCAAACCCGCATTGGATGAGGTAGGCCGCAGCCTGGGCAATATCTTCTGGCTTTCCAACCCTTTTGGCTGGCAATCGATTAGCTGTCTCTTCAAAATCTTTTAAGCGTTGTTTTTCTGGAAAGACATCCCAAACGGGGGTGACAACCGTTCCTGGTGAAATTGCATTAATCCGAAGAGGAGAGAGTTCGAGAGCTAGAGCTCGCGTGAGACCTTCGATTGCCGCATTGATTGCACTGCCAACAGAAAAATGCATGAAAGGCTTGTAGGCCGCAATCCCGCAGAAAAAAGTGATAGAGCCTCCTTTGCGAATGTGAGGAGCGCCATGTTTTGCGGCCAAATATTGTCCCCAAAACTTACTATCGAAGAAATGTTTGGCTTCATCAAACGGCATTGTTAAAAAAGAACCCATAGAAAAGCCTGCTGCAGATACAACCAAATGGTCAAATGGTCCTACGGATTTAAAAAAAGAGTTAATGTCTTTTTCTTTGGTAATATCAAGACAAAAAGTTTCGGCTTTTCCTATTGTTTTTACGGCTTGCTCCAATTTGTCTTGGGATCGAGCTGCAATGACGATGTCATGGCCCAGGGAGTAGAGTAATTGTGCTGTAGCAAGGCCCATTCCTGAGCTGCCGCCAATCACCACTGTTCTCAATTTGTGCTCCATAGCCCTCTTTAGGTATGTTATCAGAATAGCTGTTTATGATAGTAAATCACTGATCATCAGGAGTCAAACGCTGTTTTTTATGGCGCTAAATATTTTTTTTAAAAAAATTAAGCATTAATATCTAATATCTGGCATAATTGAGTAATGGAATTTAAACTGCAAAGACAAGAGATTGATAAAGAATTATTGGTTTTTTGTTGTAATAGAATTAAACAAGATAAGATCGATATCTCGCGAGCAGACAGGCGGGTTGTGACGAGGTTGCCTGCCATTCTCAAGGAGATCCAAAAAAAAGGTCTACCTAACTACTTGCTCATCAAAAAGTTAAAAGGGAAACTCGGATACGGGGTTTTCCTCCACCCTGAGGCTAAACCCATTTTCAAGGGTGAACCGATCGCACCATACTCTGGAGAAGTGACCCTGTTTCCCCAAAGCATGGAGAGCGACTCCGCATACATTTTTTCTCTCATTTCTGACCTTCGCCTCACAAAAGAAGAGCAGCGCAAGTGGGACCCCACACGCCGTTATCATCCTCGCCGCCTATATTCCGTCGACCTAGACGCCCAAAAAAAGGGGAATTTCACCCGCTTTATCAACCATTCGGAAAAACCAAACATCGAAGCTCAATTTATCCGTATCCAACGAAACTCAGCGGGTCTCACGCCCGCCCCCTTCGAGCTTATCTATGTCGCCAAAAAAACGATCTCTCCAGGAGAACAACTTTTGATCAGCTACGAGGTAGGAGAAAAAAGCTACTGGGGCTCTCTTGGGATTAAGCCTTTCCCCATGACTCCGAAAACATTTATGCTGAATGATTCTTGCGAGATTATCGAAAGATAGACTGAAACCAAATTTTCAAAAACCCTCTTAATGGGGAGCAGTATAGGGGGAATGCCATCCCCTCCTAATGTGGTTATACTGCGCCCACTTGATCAGTAATGGACTTACTCGTTGGGAACAGTGATTCCTTAAGAACCCTTCACAAAAAACCACACGTTACCATTAATTTGCAGGGAAACATCAAGCTTCATAGCAGCGCTTGTAACCCCAATTTGAACAGAAGGCTCAACCCAGTTATTTCCGCACATGACACCGTTATCCGATAAATGAGGATACCACCCTAAAATATCATTGTAGATGGTTGTTTGATCGTTTCCCCCTACCAAATTAATCAAGTCTGCTTGGACATTCATCGATACTGCGGCCTCTTGAGAAGCCATACGAATTGGAATGATTAATTGAGTTGTATTTTCTTGTATAACATTAGATAAAAAGCGTCGAAAAAGTTGTTTTTGAGAACGATCATTGCTTTGCCACAGATTCACTGAATAGATTTGTTTCAGAGAAGGTAAGTTGCTTGACTGTTGAGCGAGATATCGCGCAACGCCCCCGTCTTGCGATTCCACATCGATAACCACTCCGACATTATGTGTATTGGCTAAGCTGTAAATAGTATATCCATCCTGAACAAAATAAGGTGTCTGAGGCAAATCGTTAATAGAAGAATAGGGTTGAGGTAAATCTGCGCACAGAGTACCCGCTGCTAAAATTGCTCCGCTCATCAATATTTTTCCAAAACATTTCTTCATATGAATCCTCCTTTCGTTGAGTGAAAATCACTCGACACGAGAGTATGCACTGCAAAATATTATTTCAAGCATTATCAAGGTCTGAAAGGGAGTAGAAGTGTGACCTTGACCCACCAGTCAGGCCGTTTTATGGGGTAACGTCAATTCTAATTGACAATACACTCGTTTGCTATGTATCCGTAGATTATGATGAAAACGCTTTTATTAATTCTCTCTTGCGTCACATTGATTCTATTTTCCTGTTCGGCCAGTCCGGAACCTCAAGACATCACTGGCTTATGGAAAAGCAGAGATCAACATTCAGACAAGCCTCGAGCACTGGTGGCAATCTACAAATATCAAGACAAGTACTATGGAAGGATGCTAGCCACATACGATGATGAAGGGAAGATCAAAGACACGATTCTCGAAAAGAAAGAAAAAGCGACGGGAGTCGTAGGAAATCCTCCTTACTGCGGAATGGATTTCGTCTATGATGTAGAAAAAGAGGAATATATCGGAGAAGAGAACGATAAATACAAAGGTAAAATCATAGATCCCCAGAAAGGAAAAGTTTATAACGCTGAATTTTGGCTTAGTGGCGATGATCTTATCGTCCGAGGCGAGCTTTGGATCTTCGGAAAAAATATACCATGGCACAAAGCCTCTAAACAGGACCTTCCCCAAGGTTTTTCATTGTCTGATATCAAAAACTTTGTACCTGTAATTCCCAAACCGTCATGAAACGTTCCTGCATTTGAGTCTAATGCTCCATCTCAAAAGTTTTTGAAAGGGATTTCTGCGTCAAAAATACGGATCAACTTGCGATCGTCGATTTGAGCGAGCTTTCACGCTCGAAATTGTCTCAAGAATTTTTGTCACGGACCACGAGCTTCGCCGCCACTGCTGCGAGCACTTGCAAAAAGAGCACGCTGCTCTTCTATAAGAAAAGTAGTGCGAGCTCAAATACAATGGCTGTTCGATGAAGCACTGCACAGTGTTAAGTATTTCTTGTGAGTGCTATGTTTTGGAGGTGATGAAACGCATCCAGAACTTTTCTTTAGCTTGTATCTTTAAGGAGCAATCTATGGAGGAATCGATGGAAGAGGGGTGCGATAATAATTGCAATTACGACGAGAAACACAATGCCGCTGAAAAGGGCATAGAAACCAGCAAATATTTTGCCGCCATTGGTTTGCAAAGTCGATACAGGCCCCATGCCTGACAAGATCATCGAAGCGTTTACAAAGGCGTCTATCGAGTTCATTTTCTCGAAATAGCTATATCCAATCATCCCTAACCCCAGAGAGAAGGCGATTATTGCAATACCAATGAGAAGATTCCGAATGATTCGAGAAACAAAAACCTTAACGGACGGCAGAGGAAGATATTTGCTTGCAGGCATAGTTGACCAGTTAAAATTTGATAGTAATTGTTTTTGCTTTTTATGGAATAAAAAAAACCGGAGAATTTCCCGGTCTTGTGATTTTGGAGGTGGAGAGAAGCATTAAGAACTATTGATTGGCCATATCCACCTAATAAGAGAACGCATAGGATTAAGAAAAGATAACCAAACATTCAAGCAGCTCGAGTAAAGGCGTGGCTACTGTATTCAGGCCGAAGATATATTGTACCATTTTTCAGATCGACAATGAAGTATTGGACAGTGTAAGACTTCTCTCCAGCATTTGGTGGACCTTTCTTTGCACTTATGAAAGCCATTGCAAACTTTCCTTTTAGGTAAATAAAAAGCTAATTTTTTGGAAATTCGATTGTGTGGATCATTTTCTAATTGCGAAGAGGGCGAAGTTGACATTGCTTACTAGTTCAAACTGAAGGAAAAAGAAGTGTTCAGCGAGAAGTTAAACTATACAATCTTAAAAGGAAATCTTCCAACAGCGGTGGATTTTCTGATTGTGAAAATCGATCGGGATCGTTTTCTTAGAGATGTCGATGATAGCGCAGCCATCAAATAGGCTCTCGTCAAAATCAAAATCGCGAGAATTAGTGCTGAAAATAATAGTTCCATCTTGAGATAAAAGTGCCAAAGCTTTGGAGATTAAAAAGGGATAATCTTTTTGAATATCAAACATTTGATCCATTTTTTTGGAACGGGAAATCGTCGGAGGATCGATCACAATCAGGTCATAGACGCCCTGTTCTCTTTGGAGAAACTGAAGGCAATCTTCTCGGACAATCAGGTTATTTGTTAGAGAAAGTGAATTGAGCAGAAAATTGTCTTTGCCCCAATCTGTATAAGTATTCGAAAGATCGACGCTCTTAGTGAAAATTGCTCCTGCTGCTGCGGCATGAACGCTAAATGAACAGGTATAGGCGAAAAGATTCAGTAATCGCTTCCCAGCAGCCATTGAAGCCACCAAACGGCGCGTTTCTCGATGGTCGAGAAAGAGTCCCGTGTCCAGATAATCGGCCAAATTGACTTTGAATTGTAGACCATACTCAAAAACGGAAAAAAACTGGTTTGTTTTGCCTGTTTTTTCGTATTGTTCCGTTTTTTCCCTCTTTACTCTTGTTCGCCAATAGATCGACTCGGGCGGGGTATGAAAAAGCGAGTCGATAGCGTTCATCACTTCCTCGTAGAGGTCTGGTCTAGGATCATCGCTATCGCGAGTACTGGTAAAATAGTGGATGCATAAACGCCCATCATAGAAATCAATGGCGAGCGGATATTCCTTGATGTCCCTGTCATAGATTCGAAAGCAGTTTGTTTTTGTTCGATTGGCCCATTTCCTCAAATGACGGTAATTTTTTCGTATCCGATTTTTCAAAGGAGAGCTTTTATCCTCGTCATCCGCAATCAGTGGTAAAAATAAGTGCGATGTATTCAATAGACCTCAAGAATCGAATTTGCCAATGAGCTAAAAGATACACCAACAGCCAAAAAATATCCAAGCATGGTGGAACCATGAGACCGCAGCTTATGCGATCTATTGTAGGCATGACAACTTTATCATAGTTCCAGGAGGAATGTCTCCTGCAGAGCGAGCGGATTTCATTCTAAACAAAATAATGGAAATAGAATAAAAAAGGCTCGGTAAAACCGAGCCTTCTGTGTTTGGAGGTGGAGAGACGCATTCAGAACTTTTGATTGGCAATTGATGGTGCAAAAATTGAGTCGTTTTCATCAGCTGTTTCCTGCTGGAAATAGCAATCTTTGTCCCAGCTGGCAGTGTAAGATTTAGAAGTGAGGGCCTTGTAAAGAAGCGCGAACAGCGGATGTGAAGCATTGCACTTATCTTTGAGATGATCATAGGGAATCTTTATATGGAGGGGGCCGTCTCCTAAACCACCTACTGCATAGGGTTGGAAAAAAATGATTAAAAATTTGTCATCAATGACAAAAGTGCGAATATCTTCATATTCGAATCTTACTCGCAAAGGATTTTCTCCTGAGAAATAGGAAATGGAATCAGTTTTCAGGCTATTTTCGCAATACTTACGTAAAAATTCCCTTTGGGCTGTTGTTGTAAACAAATCCCAAAGTTCGACTTCTTTCAGTTTTCCTTGAACCCTACATAAGGTCTTCCCTTCATATCGCCACCAACCGTGAGGAAGATGGTCATAGATGTAAATCTCCCCAAAAAGGCTGATGATATCTTTAGAAAAAAATACAGTCCTTAATGTATAGCTCATCTGAAACGGGCTCTCTTCCACTTCACTTTCTAAAATTGAGACAAGAAAATTTTTCTTAACAGAATTAAGGTCGTCTGCATGATTTTTTTCTTGGTGTCGGCACCCACTTGATAAGAGAACGCTAAGAATTAAGAAAAGATAACCAAACATTCAAGCAACTCGAGTAAAGGCGTGGCTACCGTATTCAGGTCGAAGATATATTGTACCATTTTTTAGATGGACAATCGTTGCATGTAATCTTCCTTCTAAGGCTAAATTTAAAGCCTCTTCTTTAACTACCCAAGAATCTCTACCTTCTTTATTGACCAAATATTCTGTGATAATGCCACGCTTCTTATGCACTCCAGAGATATACCATTTTTCGATAAAGTCTTCTTGACCCATTCCCAACCTTCAATTCGCTCGATCGCTTCACGTAATTGATCAAATTCTTTTCCATTCAAATCTTTGATGCGTTTATTGGGATCAAGTTTGGAGATGGAGAGAAGCATGCGTCGATATTCTTGGGCATTGTCCTTATCATATTTTTCAGAAAGATCTGTTATCTTGAGATCATTGTAATTAGAGCTTTTGAGGAGATCGATTAAAGCTTTTCGACCAATTGCTTCAGTTGGGAAGACAGCCATGCCTCCAGCGCTTCCTATTGCTCCATGTCTGGTGGCAAATCCTCCTCTATATTTCATATTTCCTGGGTTGTTATTCCTCCACGCCTTAGTTCCATCACTTCGAATTGTCATGTTCCCCTTTTCATCGAAGTATTGGACGGTGTAAGGCTTCTCTCCAGCATTTGGTGGCCCTTCCTTTGCACTTATGAAAGCCATTGTAAATTTTCCTTTTAGACAGATAAAGAGCTAATTTTTTGGAAATCCGATTGTGGGGATCATTTTCTAATACTTCAAGTTGATTTTTTAAGGCTTATAAAAATGCAGAATACTTTCAACTCAAGTTGCCAAATTTTGAATCAACTTGGGTATAGATGAAAGACAGGTTATCATATCTAGAACTTTTTACTGGGAAAAATTCAAAATTTCTCATAGCATTCTTGTAGAGCAATCCCTACTTAGGGCGTGACTATATGAAAAATGGAGAAATCATACTTTACTCTGCCGGGGATGGAAGGACTACCATTAGGCTGCGAGCGGAAGGGGGAACTGTCTGGCTTACTCAGCTACAAATGACTGAACTCTTTCAAACTACTAAACAGAACATCAGTCTGCATATTAAGAACATCATAGCTGAAAAAGAACTCGATGAATCAGTTGTCAAGGAATGCTTGACAACTGCCTCAGATGGGAAACAATACACAACTAACATGTATAACCTGAGCATGATACTATCGGTCGGCTATCGCGTGCAATCACATCGGGGCACCCAATTTCGGCAGTGGGCCACAACTCATTTGCAGGAATATCTTGTAAAGGGCTTCGTTATGGACGATGCCAGGCTCAAAGAACCCCAGCCTTGGGACTATTTCGATGAGTGGCTTGAACGTATCCGAGAGATTCGAGCTTCTGAAAAGCGATTTTATCAGAAGGTTCGCGATATTTATGCGACAGCAATCGATTATGACTCTAAGAGCGATCAGGCTCAGCTCTTTTTCAAGAAAGTGCAAAACAAGATGCTTTGGGCAACGACGCATCATACGGCTCCCGAGCTAGTCGTTGAACGTGCAGATCCAAATTTGCCTAACATGGGTCTTAAAAGCTGGAAAGGAAGTCGGGTGCGGCAGCAGGATGTTACAATAGCCAAAAACTACCTCGATCAACCTGAAATCGAGGAGTTGAACCAAATTGTCGTCATGTATCTCGACTATGCTGAAAATCAGGCCAAACGTCGCAAAACAATGACTATGGCTGAATGGGAGCTAAAGTTGGATGCTTTTCTTAGTTTTAACGAGAAGGATCTTCTCGATCATGCAGGGAAAATCTCAGCCCAAGCTGCTGAACGCCTTGCTTTAGAACGTTATGCTGAGTTCGATCTGAAACGCCAGCAAGAGGAAAAGCGGATTGCAGATGCTGAGGATGTTGCTCTGTTGGAGACTCTTAAAGAGAAGGCAAAGCAAATGGAGTCGGAGCAAATTATATCCAAAACGTAACAGGGCGAGAATGTGTTCACACAGGCGTGTGAGCAGCTTTCTGTTATGATTGAATGCAGGGAACCTCCCATGTTGGAGATGGGAAGCCGCATTCAGAACTTTTGATTGGGGCGTTTTCAAAAATTTTGATATGATTTCGATGTTTAACCCAGAAGTGCATCATGGTGATGGCCCTAGAAGAAATTTCTGATCGCTTTGAGATTATTGATCTTCTAATCGAGTTTGCGATCGCGATCGATAGAAAAGACATAGATCCGTAAAGCTGGCTCCGTTGTAGGTAAAGCCGACTTTATGGGAGTGTCAGAGATTTTTTTTAACCCTTAGCCTTACATATTCAGGACTTTCCCATTTCCTACTAATGCGAAATTAAATTTTGTTGATATTGCTTGATATGGGGAGGCTTCTGTAAAATTAAAGTTGTTTAATATTGATAGCTCATTCGAATCATTTTTTTCTTCTAAGTATATAGATGGGCATTTCAGCATTTCACTGATTCCTGAAAATCCAAGACAATTACTCGAGTGTCTCCCACCACTAAATAAAATAAATTTGCCATTTACAATTTCATGCTCTTGTTTAAACATTTTTATTGCATTGTAGTTAAATAGTTGAAGCCTGTTTTTAGCCATTTTAATAATGTCTTCAGCAAAAATATTTGGATTGTAGTGTTCTTCACGGAGTCTTGTGACAGCGGTGTTGAATTCGGCTAAAGTAAGGTCAAGCGAGCTTGTGTGATCGATTGCCACGATGCGAAACCCTTTTTCTCTCAACCTACAAATTAGCCCAAAATAGCTATAAGGATCTTTTAATCCCTGCTTTTTATCTATGAGCAAAAGCTGATCTTTAATTTGTTGGGAAAGAGGACCGCCATAATTAAAATTCTCAAGGTCATTTTGCATCTCATTCGGGATTCCTTCGATAAAGAACGTGCTCACACCTTTGCTCTTAAAATAATCAAGATTCTGAATGATGAATTTTTTAGAAAATGATATGCCATATGTCTGAAAAAAATAATGATATTTTAGATAATCCCTATCCTCTAGGGGAAGGCTTTGAAGTCGATCGAGAAGGTGTCTGGTTTTCAATCCCGATCAGTAATGGAGCTGAAATACAAAAAACTTTTGTTTGCGCACCGCTATATGTTTTAGCGTATGCACGCGATGATCGAAATGAAAATTATTCCAAGCTCCTAAAATTCTTTGATCCTGATGGAAAAGAACATAAGTGGCTTATGCCTCAGGAACTGTTAGCAGGGGATGGCGGAGAACTCCGTAGAATTCTTCTCTCAAAAGGGTTCAGGTTAGGTGAAGACAAGAGGGCTAAAGACCTTTTGACACGCTATCTGCTGCCCTGGTTGCTGATACGATTGACCGTGTGCAACGCAGTTTCAAGGAATCGGTTGTCCTCGAGGATTTGCGCAGAGAGGGCAAGGTTGAAATTCATTTCATGCGGGAAGGGTTAATTCTCAATCTTAAGTCGAATAGTTCGGATATTTTGCGTTGGGATATGGGGGTGATGTTTGCTCGCAGTTATGTGCTCCAGCTAAGTGATAATATCAAGCGCAGTAAGGAACAAGCTGCCAAGCGTGGTATTTGGATGGGGCTAGCTCCAACAGGTTACATGCATGGAGTCAATGAAAAGGGAGAAAAAACAATTATCCCAGACCCTGACCGCGCGCCCTTCGTTCTGAGGCTATTTGAAATGTATGCTACTGGCAACCATTCTTTACAAACCTTGAAGGAAGCTGCGATCAAGATGGGGCTTCGGACGAAAAAAGGGGAGCCACTTGCCATATCGCAGATCAACAAGATTTTGAAGAAGCCGTTCTATTGCGGCATGATGGATACTAAATATGGAGTAGTTGAGCATGCCTATGAGACATTGATTTCGAAAGACCTCTTTCAACAAGTTCAAAATGTCATCAATGGCTATCACAAGACACCTCATAAAATAGCTATAAAACCATTCGTTTTTAAAGGATTAATCACATGCGCCAATTGCGGCTGCGTGGTCACTCCTGAAATCCAAAAGAAGCGCTACATCTACTATAGCTGCACGAACGCCAAAAAAATCTGTAAGAGGATGTATGTAAAAGAGGAGAAATTGGTAGAGATCCTTTCGGGTTACCTAGATCAAATCGCTTTAAGTCAGAAGCAAATAGAGGCTGTCACCAAGTACTTGAAGGAGATCCATGAAACTGAGTCCCACTTTCACACTGAAAGTCTTTCCTCTCTACAGAGAGAACGTGACAAAATCCAAAAGAGATTAAGTCAAATCTATGACGATAAATTGGATGGGGTCATCGATGAAAAGCTTTACCTTGAGAAAGTGCGGGAATATAAGACTCGCCAGTTCGAAATTGCTGATGAAATGAAAAATCATGAAAAGGCCGATCAGAACTTTTATGTGACGGCGAATATGGTGCTCAACCTAGCTGCTCGTGCTAAGGAAATTTTCTTGAGTTCTGAAGTGGATGAAAAACGACAACTTTTGAGTTTAGTCTTTCAGAACTTGCAACTGAGAGGCGTAAACCTCTCAGTCTCAGTTCAAGAACCGTTCTTAACGATGTTGGATTGTAAAGATCATCCAATGAGTTGGAGGTGGAGAGAATCGAACTCTCGTCCTTGGCAAACTCCCTATCAATGACTACATGCTTATCGCCTTCGTATTAGCGGCCTATCCTGAGGAAGACGCCCCACAATGTATAGGCCCGCTTCTATTGATCTCGAACTGCCTTCTTGAGAAGCTGCAAGAAAGACGTTCATACCAGGGTTAATGACAATAGCTTCTGACGCTCCTGGTCGGGCATCAGGCTATCGGGTCACTTAAAGCGGTTAAGCTTAAGCGGCCAACAACTCTAATTCAGAATTGTCGTTTATTAATTTATCGGATGATTAAGGAGGCCAACCGACGTCCTCCGCATGCCACCAATACTTCATTTCCAAGTCGAAACCAGTACACCCCCAATAGATATTATAACAAGGAATCATTATTTTCGATATAGAGGAAGAAATAAAGCAAAAAATAACGTTAACATCGCAAGTTCTTTAAAATGAATGATTTAAGTGTAATTACTGTTACGCATCAATCTGCTGCATTCATCGAAGAGCAGGTCCTTTCGGTGGTTTCGGGGGGGCTGAAAATCTCTATGGAGCAGATCATCGTCGACAACGCCTCGACCGATGGGACGCAAGATCTCTTGGACTCTTTGGGATGCAAAATCATCAAAAACGATAAAAATGTCGGCTTTTCGGCGGCGAACAACCAGGCCTTGGCCCATGCCAGTGGACGCTACCTATTGTTCTTGAATCCCGATATGCAGGTCAAGCAGGGGAGTTTGGACGAGCTCATCTCATGGATGGACGTGCACAAAGAGGTGGGGATCGGTTCTTGTGTGCTCGTCGATGCTCTTGGCATGCCTTTGGCAAAGAATAGCGCAAGGCCATTGCCGCGGCTGTTTGGGGAGATTTTGTGGTTATTGCGCTTCGACAAAGAAAGAGCCGACGCATCTCCAGAGATGGTCAAGGGGGCTTTTATGCTGGTGCGAAGCGAGCTCGTCAACAAGTTGGGATTTGCGTTCGATCCAAGGTATTTTTTGCTTTACGAAGATGCCGATCTATGTAGAGAGGCAAAACGGTTGGGATACAAAATCGCTGTGCATTCCCAGGTTTGCTGTGTCGACTTTAACAGCCGCAGTTTTTCTGTGAAGAGCGGCGAGTGGATCTATCATCATTTCACAAGAAGCATGCTGCAGTATTTTCGAAAATGGGAACCGTGGTACTGCTGGATCTGGATCGCCCTGTTGATTCCGGTGGGCCGATGGCTGCGAGGAATAAAGAAAGTTGAATTTAACTTCTCAATCTTTACAATTTCTTGATTCCTATTCACTCAAGGAGTCTTTACAATGTCCGCCATAGCCAGACCGCTCAACTTGGATACCGTGATTCCCGTTCTTACACGCTCATTGGGCGATGTCAACCTTTTGCCTGTGCTTAAGACGCTTGTTGATTGCATCGATTCTGGGCCTCTTGTCAACGTAAGCCTCGTTTCTTTGAAAAGCGCGGCCTATATTTATTTCGGCGACCGGCCCGTCGTCAAAGAATTTGACAATGGGATGTCCTGTCGATTGCGCTATTTGGAAGCTGCAGTGACCTCTCTTGCGGCCTTTGTTTACAATTTCGCCTTCGGTGTCATTTTCAGTGTTCTTTCCACTGTCACTTTTGGGCAGGTCAAAATATTCGTCGACCAAGCGCGCAGAAATTGGATCCAATCTGCGATTGCCCTTGGCGCGTTTGGGATCTCATGCATCGGCGCCTTTTCGCCTCAACTCGGGATCCAAGCCAATTTGGCCGGAGGGTTTGCCCTAGGCTTGGGCTTAATACAAACTATGCAAGGAGACGTGATTGGCAAAATCTGCACGGCTTATCAGCGCAATCGTCAAGAGATTGCCGCGGCAGTGCGTACAGCTTGTGCCAATGATAACGTTGAGTTTAACGAGTTTGTCCCATTATTCAATCATTTGAACGAGCATCTGAATGATCGCGTTCAGACTGTTGGCGACTTTGCGAACGTTTTGCAGGGCGCGAGGCCCTATTTGCCCCATGTTTTACCTTGGGCAACGCCTACGCTTGTGGTCAACTACCTGCAGCAATTGACGTCCAGGTCAAGAGAGGAACCCGTCGGCGGAGCGAGTTCAAATCAATAGCAAAGAAAAATTTTAATTTCGAAGGTTTATTGTAAAGCGGTTAATCCGTTATAATTCTTTCTATGTTTGAGCCAAATCAAAAAGAATCGATACCCGAACGGGAAGAGCGTATCCTCGACTTCTGGCAGAAGGAGCGCATTTTCGAAAAAACGCTGGAAGAAAGAAAAAGCAAGCCCAATTTTTCTTTTTACGATGGACCTCCTTTTGCGACCGGGCTGCCGCACTACGGCCATATTTTGACGGGGACAATCAAAGACGTTGTCCTCCGCTACAAGACGATGAAAGGGTATTATGTGATCCGTCGCTTTGGCTGGGACTGCCATGGTCTCCCAGTCGAAAATGAGATCGAGAAGACAAAAGAGCTGTCCGGGGCATCCTCCATCGAAGCTTTCGGCATTGCGGCCTTCAATGAAGAGTGCCGCTCGATTGTCTTGCGCTATACGGAAGAGTGGAAACAGGTCGTCGCCCGCATGGCGCGCTGGGTCTCTTTTGAAAACACTTATCACACAATGGACCTAAAATACATGGAATCCGTGTGGTGGGTCTTTGGCCAGCTCTATGAAAAGGGGCTCGTCTACGAAGGTTTCAAAGTGATGCCTTTTTCCGCGCGGCTCGGTACACCTCTTTCGAATTTTGAGGCTAATCTCAATTACAAAGAGGTCGACGATCCTTCCTTGACGGTGCAATTTGCGCTCGACGATGAACCAAACACTTCTCTTTTAATTTGGACGACAACTCCCTGGACACTTCCTTCCAATCTCGCCATCATGGCAAAAAAAGAGATGGAGTACATCAAAGTCAAGGATCGCGCATCCGGAAATCAATATATTTTGGCCGCCTCGCGCCTTCCATTTTATTTTAAAAATCGGGAAGAATACGACGTCGTCTCTACATTCACCGGCGCCGCACTCGCCGGCAGGCGCTATAAACCTCTGCTTCCCTATTTTTCGGCACGGGCCCAGCAAAATGCATTCCGAGTGATTTTAGAAGAGTCGATTTCCGACGAAGAGGGAACTGGACTTGTGCATTCTGCTCCTGCATTTGGAGAGGTGGACTTTTTTGCTTGCTCGCGGGAAGGAATCGAACTCGTCAATCCGGTCGACAGCAATGGCAAGTTCACGCAAGAGGTTTCCGATTTTGCAGGGCTTTTTGTCAAAGACGCCGATAAAGAGATCATCCGCCGATTAAAAAATGAGAAAAAAATATTCCATCACGGACAAGTGCGGCACCGTTATCCCTTTTGCTGGAGGTCGGACACTCCGCTGATCTACAAAGCGGTGAGCACCTGGTTTGTCGCCGTGGAAAAAATCAAAGAGAAACTGCTTGCGGCCAATGGCACGATCCATTGGGTGCCCGAGCATATCAAAGACGGCCGATTCGGCAAATGGCTGGAAAACGCCCGCGATTGGGCCGTTTCCCGCAATCGCTATTGGGGAACGCCTATCCCGATTTGGCGCAGCGAAGACGGCGAGCTTCTCATCATCTCGAACATCAAAGAGCTCGAAGAAAAAACAGGGCAAAAGATCACAGATCTCCATCGCCATTTCATCGATGACCTTGTTGTGTTTCACAAAGGCAAAGAATTTCGACGCATCTCCGAAGTTTTCGACTGCTGGTTTGAGTCTGGCTCGATGCCTTATGCCCAGGACCACTACCCCTTCGAAAATAAAGAAGAAATGCCCAAACGTTTCCCCGCGGATTTTATCGCTGAAGGGTTGGACCAGACGCGCGGCTGGTTTTACACGCTCACCGTGCTTGCGGCTGCACTGTTCGATCAACCCGCATTCAAAAATGTCATCGTCAACGGGATCATTTTAGCCGAAGACGGCCAGAAAATGTCCAAGCGTCTAAAGAATTATCCCGAGCCCAAAGTCGTCATCGACCGCTATGGAGCCGATGCAGTGAGGCTCTATTTGCTCAGCAGCCCTGCCGTTTATGCGGAAGACCTCCGTTTTGCGGAAAGAGGCGTCGAGCTGGTCTTACGCCAAGTGTTGATCCCCTTTTGGAATGCATTTGTGTTTTTGTCCACCTATGCAAAAATCTACCATTGGCAGCCCGCGTCGGAAAATTTTCCAGAGCCCAAAGCGGAAATCGATCGCTGGATCCTCTCTAGGTTGCAAAAGTTGGCCAACGATGTGACAGAGGGAATGGACAGATACCATTTGCATCTCGCTGTTGAGCCGCTTGTCGGATTTATCGATCAGCTGACCAATTGGTACATCCGCCGCAGCCGCACACGATTTTGGTCAGAAGAGGCCACGCCAGACCGCGAAGAAGCGTTTGAAACGCTGTACACGGCGCTTACCACATTGGCGAAAATCGCCGCCCCTTTTGTGCCATTCATCAGCGATGCCATCTATCTCCAGTTGAAAGCAAAAGGCGGCCTTGCCTCGGTGCATCTTTGCGACTTTCCTGAATACAAAGAACATTTAAGAGATGAAAAGCTGGAAAAAGAGATGGGATACGCGCAAGAAGTCGTCAGCCTTGGCCATGCGCTCCGCAAAGAGCACAAATTAAAAGTGAGACAGCCCCTTGCGAAAGCTTATCTCATTTCGACAAATGCCGATGTGATTTCCGCTCTTCAAGCGAAACGGCACCTGATCGCCGATGAGCTCAATGTCAAAGAAGTCCAGTTCGAGAGCAATGAAGATGCTTTTGTGACGATCCTCATCAAGCCCAATTTCCGCGTCCTCGGCAAAAAAGTCGGCAAAGGGATGAATGCCGCTCAAGCGGCTATCCAGGCTCTTTCTAAATCTCAGCTTGCTATGCTGCTCAAGGGCGACATTCTCGAAATTGATGTCGACGGTCAAATGGTCCCGCTCACCTCCGATGATGTCGCCATCGAACGCAAAGTCAAAGAGGGCCTTGTCGCTGCGACTTCACAGGAAATGACGATCGCGCTCGACACAGCCCTGAATGAAGATCTTCTTTTAGAAGGTCTTGCCCGAGAGATTGTCAACAAGGTCAATACAATGCGCCGCGATCTCGGATACGCCGTGACCGACCGCATTGCGATTCAGCTGAAAACATCAGAGCGCGTGAAAAATGCCTTCGAAATCCATCGCGAATACATCGTCCACGAAGTGCTCGCCACTGCAGTCCTCTTCGACTGCAATGAGGGAACCGAATGGGACCTCAACGGTGAATCTACTCTAATTGCCCTTTCGTTAAGTGTGACATAAAGTAGATTCGAATTTTACCACAGAGAGGGGAAACCACAGAGGACTATAAAAATCCATTTTTGCGAGAAGCAAAAATGGATCATTCTATTTTTTTCGCGCGAGCGAAAAAAATAAATCTGCCCTCTGTGTTTTCCCATCTCTGTGGTAAATTTTTAACGTTACTTTATTTTTAAAGGCAATTTGTTGCGTTTGCGCCAGTAGTAAGTCCCGGCGCCGATGCAGATGGCTGCGAGCAGCCAAACGATGACACGCGGAAGATTTACGAAGGGATAGGGGACCTGATTGGGTGCGCCCCAGCGAGGGCCGGGCGGCCAAAAAATGAAATCGGGGCCGCCGCGTAAGTTAGCTTCGGGGACAAATCCGAAATCGCGACTATCGGCGCTCATCGCGTGATTGTCGCCCAAAACAAGGTACATCGCTGGGGGGATGAGGATCCCATTTTGGCGAATGAGATCGATGTTGACCTGCCCTTGGTCATTGAGAGGAGGCCCGGAGTCTTCAAAAGGCAGGTAAGGCGCCTGAGGATTCGAGGCGTCTTTCCTTTGCGTCTCCCTTTGGAGAAAATTCATCAATGTCTGATCGGTCCCACAAAGAATGGGGGCTCCGAGAAGAAATAAATCGCCGCGGCGGAAATAGGTGTAGCGAGCGGGGAGCAAACGCTGTTGTTTTGCTTGCGGTGAAAAACGAGTGTCCCATTCGATCCCTAGGTTAAAGAAAAGCTGAACTCGAGCAGGATCGAATCGGTAGAGAGGATGGGAAGGCGGAAGCTCCTTTGTAATGCCTTGCCAGAGAACGCGGTAGGCCTTTCCTTCATAAAATTCATAGCAACCATCAGGTACATTCTCGAGGCGTGGAAGAAAAACGGTTCCCGCCGACGAGCTGTCCATTCCATAACGATAGGCAACCCCGTTTTTGACGACGAAGCGCGCTGTGTACATATTATCGAAGATGGCGTGCAAGTGGGATTCTTGGAGAGGGATGACCGATGTGCTTAGCCCGATCGAAGGGCGCAGCCTTCCCATTTCGTCTCGGATTAGCTTTGCGTTAACAAGCGAAGGGTGGTGGCGGATTTCTAGGTAGAGGAGACCGTTTTCCATGGCCGCAGGATTTTGATCGGTGAGGTTCTTCACTTGATCGCGGGTCAAAAGACGGACCATGCCAAAATTCTTGAAGCCCCAGAGATCGCCGTAATCGGCGACCGGCGGAGCCCCGGGCACATGGATTGGAGGGGGAACGACCATGTCGCCGTGGACGAGTCCTTTGGGAGTCATCTGGAGTTTGACCACGGGTTCGTTCATTTGATAAATCACTACGGGTGAATAGATTCCTCCGACGGGAGTTGCCGGAGTGGAAAGTTTCCGGTCAAAATCGATAAAGGGAATGTGGTCGATCTTTTTGAACTGCTCCATCTGCAATTCCCCTGAAATATCGCGCTCGTCGATATCAATGCCGTAAATTTCCCCTCCATAAAAATAAAGAACATCTCCGGGCTTGCCGATCAGCCGTTTGACATATTGTTTTTTGCCTGGGAAAAGATAAAAATACATGGTATCGACGTCACGGATGTCCATATTTTCGCCCGTGAAGATCACAATGCTGTTTCTCTGCACAAGTTCAGGATCAAAATAAAATTCAGCGGGTCGCAAAGGAATGTTGATGCCGAAATCTGTTTTGGAAACGACCAGGCGGTCCTGTTCTTTTAACGTCGGACGCATCGATCCCGAGGGAATCTCGTAGAATTCAAACCACATTTGCCTAACGACAATGGCGACGATAAGGGCGAACCCCAAAGCGAAAACGAGCTCCCTAAAATGGTCCCACCCCGTCTTTTTCAAATGGACAGCGCTCAAGTTCACGACTTGATTGGCTAGCTCATCGGCCTTTTCCCTTCTTTCGAACATGATTTCTTCTTGGAGGGCGGTCAACGCTTCGGCAAGTAAGGTTCGGCTCTCCTCGGAAAGTTTTTTTTCTTTTTTTTTGAAACGATGAAAACACTGACGGAGAATGTGCCTGCACTTTCTTAGAGAATAAACTTTCATAAAAGCTCATGTTGAATAGGAGATTACTCTACGGTTTTTTAGAAATGCCGGCAAGCTTTTGCAGAGTCTTTATGATTTTTTTAATTAAAGAAATTTTTATCAGCTTTCTTTCCAATGCGGCGACAGAAGGATGCAGCGGATCGACCTGAAAGGCGAATTGATAATATTCCTCCGCTTTTTCCCTTGCTCCGATTTCCAAGTGGTAAAAACCCATCAGCGTCATGAATCCGCGAAATTCGGCAAAATGAAAGTGTTCCCGATTGGGATACAAAAAATTTAGGTCGAAGCAACCGTTAAAAATTTGAGAAACGAGATCCCTCTTTCCCAATCGCAGCATTTGGTCGGCGTAGTTAATCCGCGCGATCAAGTAATCGGGATGGTCGCAGTACGTCTTCTCGATGAGGGCCTCCGCCTTCGCCTTTTTCTTAAGCCGGAGATAAGCATAGGCCAAAAGATTGGCAACCTCTGGCAAGGGGCGTCCTTGGTAAAAACTCTCCAGCTTTTCGAGATGTTTTTCAGGGCTCTCCTGGATTTTTTCGTAAAGCTCTTCAAATTGCAAAGGACAATCGGCGGTCTGCTTTTCGAAAACGATACGGTAGCCTTTGCCGTAAGGGTCAAGCGAAGGAATTTCGAGAATTTCTTTGTTTTTCATAGCTAAATCATAGCAAAAACTAATCAGTTAGTGAATTTAATTTTTCGTTTGACTAAAGTGGGTCGCAAAAAAAAGGAATTTGACAGATTCCAAAGAACCTATCCCAGTAAAAAGTTTCAGTCGATTTTCGGGTTCTTTTGAGCCGATTTTCGATCCAAATTCGGGGGGGTAATATACGAATGTTGATATAACCCCCCGAATTTGGATCGAAAGCGGCCAAAATAATCCCGAAAATCGACGAAAAATTTTACTGGGATAGGTTCATAGCCAAAATATGGAGGTATTTATGGCGACATTAACACCCGCACCACTGACAGGTTCTTCAACGAATGCAATACTCGATCCTACAATCCTTTTTTTCCAGCAACAGAAAGCCGATCTTTTTGAGCAAACTGAGAAAAATTGCCAAATGATGCACACGGCATGGGAAAAGGAATTTGGAGACCTAGAGCAAGTCCAGGTCGATGTCCGTAACCGAGGAAGCGATTTACAGCACCTCAAAGCAACAAACCCTGGAAAGGAAGCTCTAGAGGTTGAACGCGAAAGTTATTTGATAAAATATTGGGCATTTAAAGGCACCTGCGAAAAAATTGGACTTTATGGGTACGAACTTTTTAAAACGATTACCTTTTTTACTCCTCAACCTCGGAATTATTACGAAGAGGCGCGACTAAAATCGGAACAACCCGAACTTCTCGATCAAATAAAAAAACACGAAGAAATTTGCAAAGCACATATCGTTAAACTGGATGAATTTTCTAAAAAAATAAGCGCCTTGCAATTCAAATACGTTAATTACATCACCTCTGAATTGAACTGGTCCTTACAACGGTTTTGCCAAATCGTCGACCAGGAAGGAAAACCTCTTTCTCTTTTGACCCGCGGCCTTGACAATATCACGACCCCAGTCATCCCTAGACCTAAAGGAACAATGTCGGTACTATCCCGTTCTTCCTCCGCAGTGGAGAAACGCATGGAAAGCGCAAGTGCTCCATCGCCGGTAGGTTCCAGCTCAAGCACGACAACTGCCCAGCCTTTGACGCAGCCTGTAAAGTCTGAAAGCTCAAGCGCGACAACACCTCTGCAGTCGCAAGTGCAGATTGTAAACTCAAACCCAACCACCCCACTGACCCAACCGGAACCCGTAAAGTCTGAAACTTCTAACTCGAACGCACAAACTCCGCAGTCTCAACCGGAACCCGTAAAGTCTGAAGTGCAGAGTTTAAGTGCAGCAACTCCCCAGCCTCAAACCGAGACCCCAAATTCTGAAGTGCAGAGTTTAAGTGCAGCAACTCCACAGGCCAAACCGGAGACCCTAAAGTCTGAACCTTCCAACTCGAATGCACAAACTCCGCAGCCTCAACCAGTAAAGTCTGAAGTGCAGAGTTTAAGTGCAGCAACTCCACGGATCCAACCGGAGGCCCCAAAGTCTGAAGCTACTAGCGCTGCAGCTGGAACCCCGAAGCCTCAAGTGCATGATGTAAAGAAGAACGACAAAAGCACCTAATGAAAACAAAGAAGGACGCTTTACTTCTGAAAGGTGAAGACTTCTTCCGATTCGACGTAGATGTCGGAGCTGCCTTCGGGAATGATCGCCCATCGATAGCGGTGATCAGGCTTTAAAAGCTTGATCATATCCGCAGAGTGGACGAGAAGCCGCTTCTCGTCCACTCTTGCGCCTTGATCTAGTTGAAAGGGGAGCGGGATTGTCGATTTTGTTTCGCCTGTCAGGTCGATGACGAACAGATGCAGCTTTTGAAAGTAAGAAGGGGTTTGGATGGGAAGCGCCCACTGATCGGAGCCCTTTTGTGCAGGACCGAGGATTTTCGGGCAGCGGTGGGGCATGGAGCCTGGCATCGATGAATGGAGATCGTGCCCAGAGTCGACCGTGCGCATCTTGTAAGAATAGTGGGGACTTTGCACTTCAATCCAGTAGGGAAAGGGGAATGAGGGGTCATCTTTTCTAAAATAGAGTTCGATGAAACACAGGCTGAGCCGTGTATTGTCTTCAGGCCATCTGGCTTTGAAAACATCGAAACTTGGCTTTGCAGTTTTTTTGCCTTCTTTGACAAGCGCCGGATTCCACAGCCCGCGACGATCTTCTTCGCCAGAGGAGGGTGGAGGACCGATCCGTTTACGCTCATTTTCAGGGAGCATGTGGAGGTCAAGTGCCAGTAAGCGCGTTAAAAACTGTTCCGATTCATCCAAGTAAAGCCAACCATTTTTACTGTAAGAAAAACACTCGATCAGTGTTCCGTCTCTGCGCTCGATCTCATAAAGAGTCCACGAGGTGTGCCCGGGCGCTTTTTTTGCGAGCCACTCCTGCCAATCTATTTTTTTGAGATCGATCTGATGGTCGGGGATCGAAATTTCTTCTAACAAAAGGATCTCCGCGGTGATCGAGCGGATAAACAGCAGCGAATAATTACTCTCCTGCGCAGTGACTATAAAATCGCCGGCTTTTGCTTGAGCAAATCTCTGTTGAAGGGTTTCTGCTGGTAGAAACCATGGCGCAAAAGAGGCTAAAGTAATTAGTATTAATTTTTTGAGCATTGAGATAGAAATTATACTCTAATTCTTAATGTTTTAAACGCGATTTTTCGCAGTCGTAACAGTATTTCGGCTCAAAATGCTCTGGGTCTTCGACTTGGATCGTCATATGGGAGATTCCATACTTTTTTTCGATCAGGCGATGGGCTTCTTTCAGCGCGGGCTGCGTCTTTGTGGCAACGAGGTGGGCGCTTAGGGCGATTTTATTGGCAGAGACCGCCCAAATGTGCAGGTCGTGGACCTCTTTGACGGTGGGAATTGAGTTTAAATCTTTTAAAATCGCGCCCGGATCGATATGAGCCGGGGTCGACTCCATTAAAATGGAAACAGTTTGGCGAATAATTTTTCCCGATCCATAAACGATGCCGAGCGAGAAAAGGATCGTGATGATGGGGTCAATCGGATTCCAGCCGGTGAGCCAAAGAATGGCGCCTCCTAAAATAACCCCAATGCTGCCGAGCAGATCGCCGATCACATGAAGATAAGCAGCGCGGATATTGTGGCTATGTCCTTGGGAAGCGTGCAGGGTGCGCATCATCAAGACATTGGCGATGATTCCAAAGGCGGCGATGATAAAGACAATCGGTCCTTTGACCTCCGGCGGAGAAATCAGGCGCAGTACTGCTTCGTAGATCAAAACCCCACACAGCACCCACAAGGAAAGAGCGCTCGCGAGCGCGCCCAAACTCTCCGCACGGTGATAGCCGTAGCTCATTTTGAGAGTGCTGGGCAGATGAGAAATCTTGAGAACGATGAGTCCAAGCCCTAGTGCGCCCACATCGGTGAATAGATGTAGGGCATCGCTGATCAGCGCCAAGCTGTTGGCGGCAATCCCTCCGATCACTTCCACGATCATGAAAAACAAAGCGATGATCAAAGCAGTATTGAGAGCCTTTTTATGGGCGGCGGGATAGCTGTGGCCACATTTTGAGTGAACGTGTTTCATTTTCTTGAGGGATTTTTATATTTCTTTTATTAGAATAATTGATAGGTGAATGTCAAGGAGTCGTATGCTGTCCAAAACTCTTCCTATCCTCGGTATATTGATCTCTGTTCTATTATTTGGAGAACAGGTCGAGACATTTTATGGAGAAATTGACGTTAAAGAGCCCGTTCTTTTAGAGTTGATTCATAGCTCGGCGATGCAGCGGCTCAAAGCGATCAATCAATATGGAGTCGCCACCTTCACCACACACCCGGAAAAATACACCCGTTACGATCATTCTATCGGGGTGTTTGCCATCTTGAGAAAAAATGAGGCGACCTTGGAAGAACAGATCTCAGGCCTCCTCCACGACGTCTCCCATACTGTTTTTTCCCATACCGGCGATTGGGTCTTCGGAAAAGAGTATCAGGAGCAAGACTACCAAAGCATGATCTACAAGATCTATTTATCGAATTCAGGGATTGAAGACATTTTAATCAAGCATGGATACACCATCGATCAAATCTATCCCAAGAACAAGCAATTCAATCGGCTCGAACAACCCCTTCCCAATCTTTGCGCTGACCGGATCGATTACAATCTTCAGGGAGCTTACCACCAGAACTTTTTAACAAAAGAGGAAGTGTTAGAACTATTCGACGACCTTCAATTCATCGAAGGAAAGTGGGTGGGGACCCGCATTGATTTGCTCTCTCAATTAGCCCGTTTTCCAATATTCATGACGCGCGATTGCTGGGGCTCAGCGGCCAATTACGCGTTATCGCGTTGGCTGGCGGATGCGATCATCAAAGGGCTCGCCACAGGCTTGCTTTCGTGGAAAGAGGTGCATTTCGGAGTCGATTTGGCGGTATGGAATAAATTGTCCTCCTCAAAAGATAGTTACATTCAGCAGAGAATGCATATGATCGCAAACTGTAATGACTATTTTAGGTGGGTCGATCCGCAAGACGCCGACCTCCTTGTCAAATTCCGATGCCGAGGCATCGATCCGTGGGTCTATTATCAAGGCCAAATCGTCAGATTGACATTGCTCGATACACAGCTCGGTAGAGAACTCGACACTCTCCGAAAACAGGCCGCTGAAGGTTGGCCCATTAAATTGTACAGCGAACACCCCGATGATTATTTTGGCCCATGAAACTACTGATATTATTATTTCTTTGTCTTTGCGGAACCCGAAATGCCATCGCACAAACCGAAGCGTCGAAGTCGGAGCTGCAGCAGATCGACGATGAATTGAAAGAGCTCGAAAATACGAAGACCGGTTATTTGTCGACTGCGCGCCGGCTGGATGACAAGGGAATGAGTTGGCAGTCGCAAGATCAAACCCAAGAGGCCAAGCGCGCTTATCAACGGGCGGATGATTATCGCGAGGCTGCCAAAATGCTTCAGCCGCGGATCGATACCCTGAAAGCGAGAAAAAATCAAATTTTACAGGAGCACTCTGAAGAGAATGGCCTCCCATGACCCCTTGAAATCGATCTATCGCGAATCTCTTTCTTTGCTCACCGATTTTTACGAACTAACGATGGCCTATGGCTATTGGAAAATAGGCATGGCCGAGCGCGAGGCCGCCTTCCAATTTTTCTTTCGCCGTAAACCCTTCAATGGAGGTTTTGCGATCGCAGCGGGCCTCGAGATCGCCATCGATTTTATCGAAAGGTTCCGCTATTCCGAGAGCGATCTCGCTTACATTGAGACGCTCACGGGGACCGATGGACGCCCTCTTTTCGAGCCGAAGTTTTTAGACTTCTTGAGCCGTTTTTCCTTCCAATGCGATATCGATGCTGTCCCAGAAGGGACTCCGGTCTTCCCTTACGAGCCGCTCGTCGTCGTCAAGGGACCGATTTTACATGCCCAGCTCTTGGAATGCCCTCTGCTCAACATCATCAATTTCCAAACCTTGATCGCCACCAAAGCCGCTCGCATCTGCTTTGCCGCCAGGCCCGATCCCGTGGTCGAATTCGGCATGCGCCGCGCTCAAGGCATCGATGGCGCCATTGCCGCTAGCAGAGCCGCCTACATCGGCGGGTGCGAATCGACCTCCCATGTTTTGGCGGGAAAAATCTTCGGCATCCCCGTCAAAGGGACCCATGCACACAGCTGGATCATGGCCTTCGATGATGAGGAAGACTCCTTTGAGGCTTACGCCGAAGTGATGCCCAAAAATTGCATCTTCTTGATCGATACTTATGACACGATCAGCGGGGTGAAGAAAGCGATGGCTGTTGCGAAAAAAATGCGCAAAAAAGGGATTGAGATGCTCGGGGTTCGCCTCGATTCGGGAGACCTCGCCCATCTCAGCATCGAGGTTCGCAAGCTGCTCGATGAGGGTGGGTTTCCCCAAGCGAAAATCATGGCGAGCAATGAACTCGATGAACACATCATTAACGATCTAAAACACCAAGGGGCAAAAATCACAGTTTGGGGTGTCGGCACCCACCTTGTGACAGCAAAAGATCAGCCTGCCCTCGATGGGGTTTATAAACTTTCAGCAATGAAAGATAAAAAAGGAAACTGGCAATATAAAGTCAAACTCTCAGAACAGCTCGTGAAAGTCACCAATCCTGGCCTTTCGCAAGTGCGCCGTTACTACGACGAGCGCGGCTATATCGCCGATATGATCTATGACACGCAAGGCAAATTGCCACTCGCTCCCTATAGCATCGACCCTTTTGATCCCGCGCACTCCCAAACATTTTCTCCAGCGACCAAATACAAAGACCTTCTCGTTCCCATCTTTCAAAAGGGAAAGCGCGTCTATGATCTGCCCCCGCTCAAAGATGTCCGCGATAAAACCCTCGCAGAACTCTCCCAATTCCATCCCGCGACCCGAAGATTTTTGTATCCCCAGCCCTATTTCGTCGGCTTGGAAAAATCCCTCTATGATTTAAAGCTCGAATTGATCCACGAACAACAAAAAAAGAAATGAAGGCGCTCATCATCGTCGATATGCAAAATGATTTCATGCCGGGAGGCGCTCTGGGTGTTCCTGCCGCTGATGAACTCATTCCCGTCATCAATCGCTTGATTCCGAAATTTGCTTTGGTCGTCGCGACACAAGATTGGCATCCCCCCGATCACATCAGCTTTGCTTCTAATCACCCGGGAAAAAAAGTCGGCGACGTGGTGAGCGCAGGCGACATCGAGCAAATCTTATGGCCCGCCCACTGCGTGCGCAATACCCACGGCGCTGAACTCGCCCCATCGATCGACAAGGACAATTTCGCCAGTTTCTTTTACAAAGGGACCGACAAGAACATCGACAGCTACAGCGCCTTTTTCGACAATGCCCGGCGCAAATCGACCGGCCTTGGCGACTTTCTCAAAAGCCGCGGCGTCACTGACGTCTATCTGGCCGGCGTGGCCACCGACTATTGCATCCTCTACTCGGCCATGGACGCCGTCGACCTCGGCTTCCATGTTTACGTCATCGCCGACGCCTGCCGCCCCATCAACCTTGATCCCCACGACGAACAGCGCTCCTTTGAAGGGATGGCCGCCAAAGGCGCGAAGATTGTGATGTCTAAGGAGATTTAAATGGGAGAAATTATATCTCCTTTAATAGGCACCGTTCCTTTGAGTTTGCCAAAAGCGGCAACTTTTTTCTCCTTTATAGGCGTTAGTTTCACAATGGGAATTTTGCCCTTTGTAATAACGAAAGGTTTTTGAGTTTTCTCAATGGGGCAAATGGTTTTAAGGCACTCGATTTTAAATTGTTTTAGTTCAATGAAAAAATAACAGGATGACCAGGATGGTCAGGATAAGAAATTCTCATTTTATTTCTATCCTGGCCATCCTGGTCATCCTGTTATTTTGACTTCTTCTCGTTCTAAATAAACATAGGTGACCACTGTAGCCTCGACAGGTCTGAACTTACCCTTGACTTGGCTCCTGAAAGTATGCAGTCAAAAATTTTTTTGTCATGGGTTAATATGACGACACGCCCAAACAGTCCCCCATGATCTAAAGTTTCCCTTGAAAATAAAATTCGCAACGCTTTATCCTCAATCGCATGAAGAAAGACATTTCGTCTCATACATTTATTCGTCGCCCAACGTCTCCTCCTCCTCCACGTTCCCCCCTTCTGGGGTAATATTTTTCCCTAATTAATTCCGTTTTGCATTGCCGTTCTAAGTTTCTTAGAAATTCATTTGTGCAAGCGCACTTTTTTTAAGAATTTAATTGGGTTTAACCATGGAAAAAATAGTTATTAAAATAGGAACAAGCACTTTAACACATGGCACTTCCAAATTGTCCAGACGCAGCATGCTGTCGCTCGTCGAACAATGCGTATATCTGCAGGAGAGGGGAAAGCAATTGATCCTCGTCAGTTCAGGCGCCGAGGCGGCTGGGCGTGGCCATCTATGTATGACAGAAAAAACACGCTCCTCCTCCCTGAAGCAATTGTGCACTTCAACAGGGCAAGTGATCTTGATGCAGACCTGGCTCGAGCTCTTTTCTCTATTCGATCTTCCTGTGGGACAAGTACTTTTGGACCGCGATGATTTTTGTGAGTCCAAAAAACGAACCGCCGCCAAAGAAATTCTACTTTCGATGCTTGAGCATCACATCGTCCCGATCGTCAACGAGAATGACACGGTGTCCAGCGCGGAAAGCCGGATCGGCGACAACGATAACCTCGCAGCTCTAGTCGCTAAGTTGACGCAGGCTGATGCGGTGATATTATTGACCGACCAGGAAGGACTCTATACGGCGGATCCGCGCGTTAATTCCCATGCCAAATTCATCCCCAAAGTGGAGCAGATGAATGAGGAATTGTTTTCGTTTGCTTCAAACAAATCTACTTTAGGAACCGGCGGCATGACGACAAAAATCGAGGCCGCCCAAACGGCGACTAAATCGGGGGTTCGGACATTCATAGCACCCTCCTTTCGCCAGAATGTATTGATCGACATTTTGGAAGGAAAACAAATCGGAACTGTTTTTATGGAGGAAAAAAAATGAACAACATTGCAAAAAATGCTAAAGCTGCTTCTCTGATGCTCGCATTAGCGACGACAAACACAAAAAATTCCGTTTTGCAAACCCTGATTGAGAAATTAAAGGCGCACCATGAAAAGATCTTGCAAGTCAATCTTCAAGATCTCAAGGCGGCCGAAGAAAAAGGACTCAAAGCCGCTTTAAAGGAGCGGCTATCCTTACAGAATCGGTTAGATTCGATCTGTCATGAGTTAGAACAGGTGATCGCTCTTCCCGATCCGATTGGCGAACAGTTCGATGAACGAGTTTTGCCAAGCGGTTTAAAAGCTGAAAAACGCCGCACGCCGATCGGCGTGTTCGGCGTCATCTATGAGTCCCGTCCCAACGTCACTCTCGATGTCAGCGCGCTCGCGATCAAATCGGGCAATTGTGCCCTTCTGCGCGGCGGGTCCGAGGCGCTTCAGACCAATCAACTTCTCTCTTCCCTTGTTCAAGATGCGCTGGATGCTAATGGTCTACCTCGCGATGCGATTCAATGCCTCGCGAATCCCGATCGCAAGCTCGTTGTCGAAATGCTGCGTTTGGATGCCTATATCGACCTGATCATCCCCCGGGGAAGCGAAGAGCTGCAAAAATTTTGCCGCGAAAATAGCACCATTCCCGTTCTCACCGGCGGTGTGGGGATCTGCCATCTCTTTGTCGATGTTTCCTCCGACTTGGATCGTTCCATTGAGGTCATCCTCGATGCGAAAACGAGCCGGCCCGCAGTGTGCAATGCTCTGGACACACTGCTTGTCCACGCTGAGATCGCCCCAATTTTCCTCCCGCGAGTTGTTGCTGCATTGGAAAAAAAAGGAGTCCGTTTTCGCGTCGATGAAAAAGCGTGGCCTTTTTGCAAAGGCCCTTCTTGTCAGCGCGCCGTTCCAGAAGATTTCGAGACCGAATGGATGAGCCTTGTCTTAGGGATTAAAGTCGTTGAGAGCATCGGAGAAGCGATCGACCATATTCAACGGCATAGCCGAGGGCATAGTGATGGCATTTTGACGGAAAATCAAAGAAATGCCGATCTGTTTGTCCAGCAAGTCGATTCTTCGGCTGTTTACGTGAATGCCTCGACCCGGTTTAGCGATGGCGCCCAGCTCGGGCTTGGCGCCGAGGTCGCGATCAGCACGCAGAAACTCCATGCCAGGGGACCGATCGGACTGAAAGAACTGACTTCCAGCAAGTGGGTCGTGAGAGGGGAGTACCACGTCAGAATTTGACATAATTCTGGTTTTTTGTATAATGTGGCCATGATTTGTTTAGTCAGTCATTCTCATTTCTCTCATCATCATCATGGCCTCCCCAGAGGCTAATTTAATTTTTTTTCACACACATTTTACAGTTTTTAAATAAAATTTAACGAGAATTGATTTATGGGATTAGACATTTTACAAGAGAAAAGAATTTCTTTAAGAAAAGTGATTAGCGGCACCAGCTTAATTGCGGGCACCACCATTGGCGCCGGCATGCTGGGGATTCCCCTTGTCACTTCCACAGCGGGATTTTTTCCTGCGTTTTTCGCCATATTGAGCGTCTGGGTATTCATGGTCTTGACTGGGCTTTTGTATATCGAGGTTGCGTTATCGCTTCCCAGTGGAGCGAACATATTTTCGATGGCCGGCAAGTATTTGGGCCTGCGCGGCAAGATTGCCGCTGGCGGCATGTTCCTTTTTTTATACTACTGCCTGCTGATCGCCTACATTGCCGGGGGAGCCCCTCTTTTAGGCTACATTATCAAATCGGCTGTCGGTGTCTCTTTGTCTCCAACTACAGCCTTGCTGCTTTTCAGCGTTGTCTTCAGCGCCATCGTTTGGTTGGGCGCCAAGGCGATTGACAGGGTCAATCTGATATTGTCGATCGCGATGATCTCCGCTTACGTCTTATTAGTGATGGTGGGCTCATCGGAAGTTGCCGCTCAAAAACTCATGGAAGCGAAATGGTCCAAGGTCTGTTTCGCATTGCCCGTGCTATTTTCCGCCTTTGGTTATCACAATGTCGTCCCTTCGCTTTGCACCTATTTGCAGCGCGACCGCAGGAGTTTGATGCTGTCGATTTTTTGCGGGACCGGGATCGCTTTGGTCGTGTATTTAGTATGGCAGTGGCTGATTCTCGGTTCCTTGAGCCAAGATGCGATACAAAAGGCTGTTGCTGCCGGGCAGCCCGTGACGGCTGCCCTGCAGAGTTTGACCGGAAGAAGTTCTCTCTTTGCCATCGGGCAGGCCTTTGGTTTCTTTGCTCTGGTCACTTCCTTTCTCGGAGTGGCCTTTTCCGTCGTCGACTTTTTGAATGACGGGTTAAAATGGCAAGGAAAAAAACGCCCATTGCTTGTCCTTTGCACCTTTGTTCCGCCGGCCCTTTGCGCCTTACTCAACCCTGCAATCTTTGAGACCGCCCTCGGCGTTGCCGGAGGGTATGGCGAAGCGTTTTTAAATGGGCTCTTGCCGATTGTATTGGCTTGGAAATACCGAAAATCTCAAACAGGCGCTGTTCCAGGCAGAAATGTACTCGCATTTCTGTTTGCCTTTGGCCTGTTTGTCGTAGGTTTAGAAACGTTTGTTTTGCTGAAATGAATAAAAAGCCGCTATAATATAGCGGCTTTTTTTTATTTTTCGTAATTGAAGGAAGGGTAGAGGTTAAGATCATCAATCACTACCGGCGGCTCTTGGTAATCTGAGGCCCAAGTGTTCTTGCTATTGTTCTCCCACGAAAATTCCAGTCCTCGCTTACGGTCTATGCTCCAGACCACGCGGCCATTTAGGCTTGGCAATCTCTGTAATTCTTCTCTGCCAATTGCGGTATCATTGATATGTGTTCCCTCGATGACAATCAGATCCAATTCTCCGCTTTTTAACATCGGTAATTTTTGCTCGCCAAAAAAAGCGACTAACGTGGGATTGAAGGCAAGGTCCGGGTTTATAGTGACGGCGCCGGGATGTTTGTGTTCTCTTTGATATTTTTCGCTTTCCTCATCCTCGACAACATAGGAGAATAGGGGATAGCCTCCGCTGTCAGCGAGCGGCTTATTGCCGCATCCTACGATAGCTATCCGGCAATTTTCTGGAATCGGCCTTAATTGCAATACCCCTGTTTGCTCCAAGATTTCTTCGATTTGTCCTATAGGGAGTTGAACATCGAGTTCTTTCCAAGCGTAAGGGCAAGTTTCTATAGATTGGAATTCGTTCTTCATCTGTTCCGAATCAGTAAGAGGGTGCATCTTAATAAAGCGCTGATAGAGCTGGAAGAGCTTTGTGGCTTTTTCTTTATCCAAAGGTCGAAAAGTATCGTTGTGGACTGGGTTAGTGTGATTATTATTAATTTCTAAAGACATTTTTTCTCCTTATTATTGCTCGTAGTTGAAGGAAGGGTAGATATTAAGATCTTCTATCACTACCGGTGGCGTTTGGTAGCCCGGCTGCCAAACGTCCGCAATATTATCTTCCCACGAAAATTCCAACCCTTGTTTATCTCCATGAGAGCTGACCACGCGGCCATTTAGGCTTCGCAATCTTTGCAATTCTTGTCTGCCTATATCAGTATCATCGATCATTGTTCCCTCAATGACGATCAGATCCAATTCTCCGCTTTTTAACATCGGAAGTTCTTGCCTGCCAAAAAAAGCGACAATGGTGGGATTGTGGGCGAGATGTGGATTAATTGTGACGGCGCCAGCATGTTTGTGCACTCTCCGGTAGGCTTCGCTCTCCGGATCATGCTGATCTTTGGCTGCAAGGGCGCTCCCATTGGCGCTTGCGATCGGCTCGTTGCCGCATCCAATAACGGCAATTCGGCAATTTTCTGGAATTGGTCTTAATTGCAAAACGCCCGTTTTCTCAAGAATGCTTTCCATCTCTTCGATGGAAAGCTGTACATCCAAATCTTTCCAAGGATATATACATGTTTCCACAGATTGGAAGTCCGCCTTTATCCATTCCGCATAAGAGACGTTGTGCATTTCTAAAAACCGGTTATAGAGCAGGAAGAGCTTTTCGGCTTTTTTTTTATCGAGAGGCTGTAATGCATTTTGTGGGACCGATGTTTGAATAGAAAGCTGATTTTTTATTTCTAATGACATTATTACGTCCTTTTAATAATTAACTATATTTTACATGCTATTATATAGTAGTTAAATATTTATTAAAACAATTAAATGAATTTTTCCTTGAACCTTTTCTAATTGATCCTCATAATGTTAGGAAAAAAATGATCTAACTGGAATTTTAAGGCTTTTGCTTAACTCATTTAAGTTGAGGAGCTTAAGAAAGGAATTACTTCTTCGGGGTGTAGCGCAGTTTGGCTAGCGCGCTTCGTTCGGGACGAAGAGGTCGTGGGTTCGAATCCCGCTACCCCGAATCAATTCTCTTGGGATGCCTCGAGGGCGATTTTGAGCAGGGAGCTGAGCCCTTCGCGGGGCCGCTGGTCTTCAAGATGGGGCTGCCAATTCAGGCCGGTGTGGGTATCGCTGATCACGAACATGGCGCCGAGATCGACCTGGTGGTAATGCGCGACGGCAAATAGAGCCGCGGCCTCCATTTCAACGCTGAGGACGTTCTCTTTCTGGAAATGCTGCACCTCTTCGGCGGTCTGCCGGTAAAAACTGTCGATCGTCCAGCTGCTGCCGATATGGTGGGGTAGGTTTGCTTTCTTAAGCAGATTTTGCAGCTTATTTGTCATTCGCCGCGGGGCATGGATGTATTTTGTCGGGGGAAGGTAGTGATGGGAAGTGCCCTCATCGCGGATCGCCTTTTCGCAGATGACTAGGTCGCCTGAGCCGACTTTGGTCTGAAGGCTGCCGGCCGTCCCAATGGAAATGAACTGCTGCACGCCCCAAGCGATAAACTCTTCCATCTTCGTGGCGACGAGGGGGCCGCCAATGCCAAAATCTCCAATGCCAACTCCAGGATAATCGAGCAAGTAATAGAGTTTGGAAAAACAACCATCGCATTGCTGGTGCGCCATTTCCTGCAATGCCTGATTCAAGAATCTGCCTTGATAGCAAAAAATCACAGTTTTTGGCGGAGGTGTGGAAGGGAGCCTGCCATGCTGGCGCCGATGCTCCAAGACCTTTGCTGGAGTGATCAGAGAAGTGTGTTCATGTTTTTCGCCATATTGAGGAAGCATAAGGATCCATCCCAAAATTCGAATTATACACAAAGAGCTTTTAAAAGCTCTTTTGCGTGGATAAATTTTAGGGGATTATACCAAAAAGCGAGACTGAGGAAAAGATGTAAAAAAATTTAAATTTGGAGGGGGGAGAGCGGCATTAAGCCGCTCTTTGAAAATGAAATTATTTCTACAATTGCCGATAACATCAATTATTATATAATCAACTCCGATCAGGAGGCTTTATGAGCGTGAATCCGCTTGGTGGAGGGGCTTCTTATACTGTTCTATTAAATATCAATGGAGTAGAGCAGACCGTAGAAATTCCCGCTGCTGTTTTTGAAGAGGTGTTACGGAAAACGGAAAAGGGAGTAGGAGGGATATTGCCCCCTGCCTTGCTCGAACCCGATGGCACTAGGATTATCATTAAAGTTTAGAGTTCTTTTTTTCTTTTTTCTCTAATTCTTTTAAGGATTCCATCGTGATGAATGTCTCCCCCTCGTCGAGGCTGAATCCATGCGCTGGATATAAAATCCCCTGAGATTTCTCGGGGGATTTCTTTTTCGATTGAGATTTTTTTTTCATGCTACTGCGACCTGTACTAATCGATTGACCATGGGTTGGAACGTCTCTAGAGCGGGAGCATCCGCTTTATAAACCTGATCAAAAGTCTTGGCTTGAGCGTTGATCACGGTCTTTCTAAAGAAGGTAAGCAAAAGGCTATTATCTAGAATTTCACTTTTCTTCGATTTTAAATCAATTTTAGCGAGTGGTTTTATCTCTCTTGTCTCTAAATTGGCCACTATCGTCAGCCGGATATTTGTTTTACCCTGCTGTTTTGCTTGCTCGAGAGATTCGAGTAATTTTTTTGGGACGCCCGCATGTGTTCCGAGCACCCCTGCTGTTACAGCATGGTATCCTGTTTCCTCGGATCTTCCATGGGCCATCAAGAAAGAGTTTTCCACTGGAGTTTGCACAATGGTCAAATCCAATCCTTTTCCTTCGACTCCGCCGGCCATCACTAACATATCGAGATTTGGGAAAACCTGATCGACGTAAAGGTGAGGGGCTGTTTCATTCTCAAGACGCTCTCTATATTCTTGCATGATGGCATCCCTTAAAAGATAGGCTTCATCTTCTGTGAAAGACGCGAAGAAATGCTTGTAATCAGCATCGACTTCTTCAGGTTTCAGGAGCATCGGTTTGAAGGCATCTCTATTGATCATCATGACATCTCCCCAATTGATTCCCTGTTCTGTTGCGGCCTTTTGTTGTATTTTTTGAGAGGTGCTTTTCCCTGAGGCAACACCGCCATTGATCATGAATGTGCGACGTGTGGCCTGAGTCTGAGGAGGTAGCGCTTTATACCCTTGGGGGGATAAAAATTTTGTCATGTCATATCCATTGACGCGATCTTTGATGTAATTTTCTACGACGAGATCGGCAACTCGCATGGAGATAGCTTGATTGTTTTCTTCCTGAGAAGCCAATTTAGCTTGTGGCTTTAACTTTTCTATCGATTGAACAAAATTCTTATCCATTGAAGTGCTGTCACCCGTTTGTAGGTAGTTAAGCGCTTGTTTCTGAAAAGTAAAGCGCATGGGTTCGATCTGATCGATGAAACCTGGATTATCTTGTAAAAACACTTTTGTTAGAGGTTCTATGACTTTGACCAATTCACTGCCCAATTCTCCTTGAAGGGAGAAGTTTAAGACAAAACGGCGAGTAAAATTGTGCATCATTAGGCGCTCGGGTTTGAGAGGAATAAAATTTCGCACTGCATCTGGATTAAAGGCGGAAGCGATTTGAATCAATTCACTGGCTTGGCGAGCGCTATGGCGTAAAACAGAATGGTTAGTCATCAGAGATAATTCTTTAGACGCCGACGTTAAAGCGAACGGAGGAGGAGCTTGGATATTAAATAGACGCCCCTCTAGCTGCTTTGCCTCTTCTAGAGCGATGGTAAAATCGTGGCATGCCCGCATCACAACCTTAAAATCCCTGCCGTCCGTAGGAATATCTAAAGAAGCTGATATCGGTTTCGCCTTTTCCTCGTCAGCTTGAGTTAGTGGAATTTCTTTCAATAAATCGAGCGCGAGTTTTTGAGTTTTTTTATCGATGATTTTCTTAATAGAGCTGTGTTCTCCAGAGCCCTGAAGAAGGACATTCATCGAATTCTGGTATACACTTTTTTGATCATAATTTTTATCAACTGATGCCATAATTGTTACTTCTTATTAACATTAAAATTAGGATAATGATTATTATATAAATTATTATTAAATAAGTGAAGCATTAAATTTATTATTATATAATTAAAATAAATTATCGCGTTTATTGTAAAGTAATTTGTTTGATTCTTTTGTAATTAAAATTTTACTTTACAAAACAAAAAAGTCCTAGTGATCCTTCTAAACCCAGTGCTATGTTTTGACGACGTTTCAAAAAAAAGAATAAAATGATTTAAATATTATAATTAAATTATAAGTTATAGTATAATTTATTGTAGAAAAAAACTAAAGGTATATTATGACTATTTATAATAATTCAAATATAAGACAGCAATACGGGACAGTAACTTCCGAGGCGGCTGGTTCTCTTTCAAATCCAGGGTATGCTGCTCAAAACGTTATAGGATCACAATATGTTGTGGCGGCATTGCCAGGGACCGTTGAAGCGCAAGAAAGGCCGCAACCGGAAGAAGCAATGTCTCAGACCACCTCTTATGCCGTTCAAACCTGGATTAAGGTTAGTGACAAAGCTAGAACAGACCTTAGCGCGTGTAAAGGACCAAAAATCAAAGAATGGACCGGAAAATCTTTGGATAAAGTTATCAACGGGGCTCAAAAACATATTACTGTCCGTGAGGCTAGACTCATCAATTTAAAAGCTAATGCACCGGTATTTGACATCACAGCAGAGAATGTTTTGAAGTTTCCTATCGATCAAATCATTCGCGATCGATTAACGCGAATATCACCAAATCAAATAAAAGTGAATAGATACCATTTAAATAGATTGACAAATATAATAAGGTCAATCAAAGCGGAGAAAGCTAAAGAATATAATGATTCCATAGGATTTCAACTGTTTGATAAGGAACGTGTTTTTGATCTAGCTAACAACGAGCCAATTGTCGACAAAATGCCTATAATAACTTCTATTCAAATCGAACCCAATCACCGAAAGAATCTACAGGCTTTATCGGCAGAACATATAACTAAACTCCGTAAAATCTTCGGTGACAAATTCATAAATGTCCTATACAGGAATCAAACGATATCAATAGATGAAGCCAAACTGATTAGTAAAGTTTCTGGGCAAGATGTTTTTGAATTGAAGAAAGGAGCGCCTGATCTTCCTGCCCCATCCCAAGGAACCAAACGACCATTGGACGTTTCGCCGACAGATCCTTCCGAATTATCTTCAAAAAGACCACGAAACGATGTCGATGTTGTAAACGCACTTGGATTCACTTATTCGATCCCACCGGCGCAGGTTTTCACTTATGAGAACCCACGAGCGGAGTTCCCACGGGCGCAGGTTTTCACCTATGAGAACCCACCAACGGAGCTCCCACCGGCGCAGGTTTTCACTTATGAGAACCCACCAACGGAGCTCCCACCGGCGCAGGTTTTCACTTATGAGAACCCACCAACGGAGCTCCCACCTGCGCAGGTTTTCAATTTCAATCCTCCTGCTGAAACGGACCGAAATGAGAATTCCTCGGCTGAACAGCTCTCCTTGCTCCAGGAAGTTGATAGTTTTTTCGATTTCACCCCTCCTGCTGAAACGGATCGAAATGAGAATTCCTCGGCTGAACAGCTCTCCTTGCTCCAGGAAGTTGATAGTTTTTTCGATTTCACCCCTCCTGCTGAAACGGACCGAAATGAGAATTCCTCGGCTGAACAGCCCTCCTTATCGCCGACAAATCCATCTCAAACGTTTAATGATTCGTTTGATTTTGGAGTTGGCGATGAATTGTACGATTTCTTACTTTCTGACTCTTCGTCAACTGCAACTTCTGCTTCATCTATTGAGGAAATATCACCATTCCCATTTACCTACGATGGCTGAGATTCGCTGAATATTTGAAGAGCTTTTTAAAGTGGATCTGTTATGGGAAAAAATCGGCCTGAAACAGGACGCCCAGCCTCGCCAGAATGAATCCGAAAAGGACCCCGGCGATCAACCCGGCAAGGGTACCGCTGACGAGGTTGCGTTTTTCGAGAGTTTTTTCCTTCATTTTTTTTTTCCTTATTGGTTTATTCTTTCAAGTAAATGGTCGCCGACCCGCAGTGCGTTTGCGATGATTGTGAGGGTCGGATTGACGGCGGAACTGGAGACGAAAAAGCCGCCATCGACAACGTAGAGGTTGTCCACATCATGCGCCCTGCAGTTGAGATCGAGTGCGGATGTTTTGGGATCTTTGCCAAAGCGCACGGTGCCATTTTGATGCCCGACGCCCGCCAATGGGATCTTCTTGCCGAAATAGGCGTTGTTATGAAAGAAGTGGTGGTTGACGCCGACTCCATTCAGCAACTGTTTCAATTTCTGTTTCAAGCGGCGATGCCCCTCTCCGTTGTTCTCGGTATAACTCAGCTGAATCCGGCCATCCTTTGTGAGCTGGACTCGATTGTTGGGATCGGGAAGATCTTCCGTTGTCAGCCAAAAATCGATCGAATGATGGGCCATCTGGCGAAAAATCACATGAGGAGCAGGATATGGCGAGTCGGCCTTCAACATATTCGCATCGGCCTTGCCAAGCATTTGAATATGCCCAAGCGGAAAATCGGAATCGGGCGCGCCGTAATAAAAGTCGTTGATCGCCATCGTCTTTTGAAAATGGGTGGGATTAGGCTCAAAGCTAAGCGCGATCATCGCCGAATTGTTATGGCACATGTAGAACCTTCCCACGCAATTGGAGCTGTTAGCTAGGCCATTTGGGTGTTTTTGATTAGCGGAGCGAAGCAAAAGCGCCGCCGAATTAATCGTCCCGCAAGAAACGACGACGATGCTGCCTTTGTAAAACTCGGTATGGCCATTGCGCTTGACGACAACTTGGGTAATTTCTTTCCCGGAAGGGGACGTTTCAAGGCGTTCAACGTAGGCATTGGTGATGAGCGAGACGTTGGGGTATTTGAGCGCGGGATCGATGCAAAGAACTTGCGCATCGGCCTTGCCGTCGACAAGGCAGGGAAAGCCATCGCATGTATTGCACTTAATGCATGGGCTGTCTTTTCGATTTTTTTCGTCGAGAATGAGCCCGAGGGGGAGTGGAAAGGGACGATGCCCTTCTTTCTCCAAGGCTTTGTATAGGCGCTCAATGCGCGGCTCATGGGCGACAGCCGGATAAGGAAATGGAGTGGGCGAAGGGGGATCCGTCGGATCGATTCCGCGCTGTCCGTGCACATGATAGAGTTTTTCAGCTTGTGAATAGTAGGGTTCGAAATCGGAGTAGCTGAGAGGCCATGCTGGGGAGATGCCTCCATAATGTTTGACTTCGACGAAGTCTTTTTCCCGCATTCGAAGCAGCGCAGCGCCATAAAACTTAGTGTTGCCGCCGACGTAGTAGTGGGTGCCGGGGACGAACTCTTTCCCGTTTTTATCGAGCCATTTTTCTTTGATTGCGTAGCGCGGGCTTAAGAAAAGGGCATCGGACTGCCAGTTTTCTTTTTCCCGCGGCAGGTAGTCGCCTCTTTCGATAATGAGAATTTTTTTGCCAGATGGGGCGAGTTTGTGGGCAACGGTTCCGCCGCCGGCGCCGCTGCCGATGATGATGAAATCGAAGTGGTGCTGTGAAGAGACCATTTTATCCTCCCGTCGCAAATCCCGGAAAGAGCGTCATGCCGCCGTCGATGAAGATCGTCGTTCCGGTGATGTAATCGGCGTAATCGGAGGCGAGCCACACGGCGGCGCGCGCGATATCTTCCGGTTCGCCGATGCGATTGTAAGGGATAAGCGTCATCAATTCTTTGTAAGCTTCGGGCGTCGACCAGGCGGCGGTATTGATCGCTGTCTGGATAGCGCCGGGGGCAATCGCGTTGACGCGGACCCGGTGCGGAGCGACCTCTTGGGCGATCGACTGCATCATCATGTGAATCCCACCCTTCGATGAGGCGTAATTGACATGACCTGCCCAAGGGATGATTTGATGCACCGAACTCATGCAGATGATTTTGCCCGCCGCGCAGGAGATTTCTTTTTTCACGCCGCGCCGTTTGAACTCTTTCACCGCTTCTCTGCAGCATAAAAATTGTCCAGTGAGATTGATCCCGATGACAGTGTTCCACTGGTCGAGAGTCATCTTTTCCAAAGGAGAATCGCGTTGAACGCCTGCATTGCTCACCAAGATGTCGATCGTCCCGAATTGCTTGTACATCTCCTCGTACATTTTTAAGACGTCGGCCTCCTTCGAGACGTCGGCCTTGATTCCAACCGCCTTGCTTCCCGCTTTTTGGATCTCTTGGCAGACGAGCTGAGTTTGATCTTCGTGGCCGATGTAGTTGACCGCGACGTCGGCGCCAGCATGGCCTAAGGCAATCGCGATCGCTTTGCCGATCCCCGAATTGGCCCCGGTGACAAGCGCCTTTTGCCCTTTCAAGATTCTTAATGGGTCACAAGTCGGTTTCACGACGTTGGGTAAACTCATAATGCAGTCCCTGCTTGTTGGATCAATTTAGCGACGAGGGCTGTCCATCCCGTTTGATGACTGGCGCCAAGGCCCATTCCATTCTCTCCATGGAAATACTCATTGAAAAGAAGCAGATCTTTCCAATGAGGATCGCTCTGAAATTTCGGATGTTCTCCGTAGATAGGCCGTTTGTCATTCTCATTCTTGACGAAGAGTTTGATCAGCCTCTTCGATAGTTCCATGCTGACATCCCATAAGTTCAGACGGTTTCCGGAGCCTGTGGGAAATTCCACCTTTAGGGTGTCACCATAGTAGTGGTGAAATTTTTGCAGCGATTCGATGATCAAAAAGTTGATGGGGAACCATACGGGACCGCGCCAGTTGGAATTGCCGCCATAAAGACCGCTGTCGGCTTCGCCGGGAAGATAGCCTACGCAATGCTCCTGTCCATCGGCTTTGAAAATGAAGGGATGGTCTTGATGGTATTTCGAAACGGAGCGGATCCCGTATTCGGAGAGAAACTCTTTTTCGTCGAGCATGTATTTCAGCACGCTGACGAGCTGTTCTTCAGTTAAAATGGAAAGCAGGCAGTGTTTTCCGGCGCCCGGGCGATAATAGCATGTCAAATTGACACTCACATGCGGCCTTTTGCTGACAAACCAGTCGACGCGGCGCGAAAATGTGGTGAGCTTCTGCATCCCTGCATCCTCCAACGTCTCGACGGCTAGCAGAGGAAGCAGGCCGACAAGGGAACGAACTTTCACGGGAATGATCTTGTCATCGGGAAGATGCAGCGCGTCGTAAAAAAATCCGTCCTCGCTGTGCCACAGAGAATAGCCATGGCCGCCGACATTGGTCATCGCGGTGGCAATTCTCAAAAAATGTTCAAAAAATTTGGTCGCCATGTCCTGATAGACGGGCTCTTCAAAAGAGAGGTGAAAAGAGATGCGGAGCATGAGGATGCAGTAGAAGGCCATCCACGCGGTCCCGTCGGCTTGATCGATGTGCCCTCCCATGGGCAGGGGGCTGCTACGATCGAAGATGCTGATGTTGTCGAGACCTAAAAATCCGCCTTGGAAAACGTTTTTGCCCTCCGTGTCTTTGCGGTTAACCCACCATGTGAAATTGAGAAGAAGCTTGTGAAAGACCCCTTTGAGGAAATCGCGGTCGTGTTTTCCAGACACTTTGCCGTCGATTTTGAACGTCCGCCAAGCAGCCCATGCTAAAACGGGGGGATTGACATCGGAAAAATTCCATTCATAGGCCGGAAGTTGTCCATTGGGATGCAGATACCACTCCCGCGTCAACAATTCGATTTGCCGTTTGGCGTAATCGGGATCGATCAACGCGATCGGAATGCAATGAAAAGAAGTGTCCCAACCGCAGAAATAGGGATATTCCCATTTGTCGGGCATCGTAAAGAGGTCGAATGCCGCCAAATGCACCCAATCCTTATTGCGTCCCCGTTTATTTCCCGAATCCGCTTTTAACCACTGCTCCATGTCCAAATAGTAAAATTGCTTGTTCCACAGCAGACCGGCAAACGCCGCACGCTGCACAGATTTTAATTCCTCACCAAGCGTTGCAGGATGAATCGACTCATAAAACTCATCGGCCTCTTTTTCCTTTTGAACAAACACCGCGTCAAACCCTTTGAAAGGAGAATCGAGGGTTTTGTCCGTCAGGCGCAATTTAACAACAGCCTTTTCTTTCGGCCCCAAACTCAAGCGGTAGACTGCGGCGGCCTTTGTGCCTGTTTTTTGTGGATTCAGGGCATTCGTTTCTTTGTTGACGAGGTAGCGGTGGAAGGCATTCTTGCGATGCGTCTCATTTTCCGTGAAAATGAGTTCCGGCGATCCGTCGCAATAAAGAACATAATTCCCTTCGACAGGATGCGACAGTTCAATGGCTCCGCCCGTTCCCGCTTTTAAACCCGGCTTACCCTTTTCATCGCCGGTCGGCCCTTCTTCTCCGTAACCCCATTGCCATGTATTGCGGAACCAAATGGTGGGAGTCAGCACGCATTCCGCTTTTTCAGGGCCTCGATTCTGAATCGTATATCTCGCCAAAATATCTTCCTCGTCAGCCTTAGCGTATTCGATCTCCACATCAAAGTACCTGTCATCGTCAAAGATCTTGGTGTCGAGCAGCTCGAACTCTGGGTCTTTGTAAACGCGCTTTTTATTCTCTTCCCGCAAAACTTTGTAGGGAAATTCCCTCTGCGGATACTTGTAGAGCATTTTCATAAAGCTATGCGTCGGGGTATTGTCGAGGTAGAAATAGTATTCCTTGAGATCTTCCCCATGGTTACCTTCAGGGTTGGCAAGTCCGAACATCCGCTCTTTCAAAAATGGGTCCTTGCCATTCCATAGCGCAAGCGCTAGGCAGATCCTCTGATTGCGGTCGCTAATTCCTCCAATGCCATCTTCGTTCCATCGATAGGCCCGCGACTGCGCATCCTCATAGGTCATCGCTTTCCACGGGTCCAGCTCGCCCTTTTCAATTTCGCGGACAGTTCCCCAAGCCCGCTCGCTGAGGTAGGGGCCCCATTTTTTCCACTTCGAATGTTTCGTCCGATAGGACTCTAAGCGCTCATGCTCGATCGTTTTGCGCATATATCCCCATGCTTACCTCATAGCGGGGTTTTGATTCAAAAAAATTCTTTACACTGTAAGCCTAATCACTGAAGTCGAAGGGTGTCAGCTTGTGTGTACTGGTGGTCAATGTGGCTTTTGTGCCTTAAAAGAGGGTATAAAGAAATTATTTTAATTTCTTTTTCTGCCTTTCAAGATTCAAAAAAAATCCCACCTCATCAGTCCTTCGCATAAACCATTAATAATCAGTCTCTTTTGTTTCATTTTCTTTTCTTAATATATTTCAAAAATAATTATGGAAAATAGTTAGTAAATGTATTAAAAGGTAATTGGGGATTAAAAAATAAACCATAAACTGCTACTATATAGCCCATATGGCAAAAAAATACGATGAAAGCACAGTTCTATCGTTAGATGCGCTCTCGCACATTCGCCTTCGTCCGGGGATGTATATCGGCCGCCTTGGCGACGGATCGCACCCCGACGACGGCATTTATGTGATGCTCAAAGAGGTGATCGACAACTCCGTGGACGAATTCATCATGCAGCATGGCAATAAGATTGCCATTGAACTGAATGAGAAGACATCGATGGTGTCGGTGCGCGATTGGGGGCGGGGGATCCCGCTCGGTAAGGTGATCGATTGCGTGAGCCAGATCAACACAGGCGCGAAATACAACGACGATGTCTTTCAGTTTTCTGTCGGCCTCAACGGCGTGGGCACGAAAGCGGTGAATGCGCTTTCCTCTCATTTTGTCGTCAAAAGTTTTCGGGATGGGGAATTTGTCGAAGCGCGCTTTGTTAAGGGCGTTCTCAAAGATAAGAAGAAGGGGAAGACAAAAGAGCCCGACGGCACTTATGTGGAATTTATTCCCGATACAGGACTTTTTAAAAAATTCGGCTTCCAAAAAGACAAAATCCTCAAGCGGCTTTGGCACTACGCGTACCTCAATACCGGCCTCACGCTTCTATTCAATGGGGAGGCGATCCGCTCTGAGAATGGCCTGCTCGACTTATTGAATGAAGAGGTCAAGGAAGACCGACTATACGACCCGCTCCACTACCGAGGTAAAAGTGTTGAGTTCGCTTTCCTCCATGGGCCAAATTATGGCGAGACGCACTTTTCTTTCGTCAATGGCCAATACACGCAAGACGGCGGGACGCATCTATCGGCTTTCCGCGAAGGGATATTAAAGGGGATCAACGAATACTCAAAAAAGAATTTTCAGGGCGTCGATGTCCGCGAAGGGATCATTGGGGCCGTTCTTATCAAAGTGAAAGACCCCGTTTTCGAATCGCAGACCAAGAATAAACTCTCTAATAGCGATATTCGCGGGCCACTTGTTCAAGAGGTGAAAGACGCCGTACAGACGCTGTTTTATAAGTTCCCGGAGGCTGGTAAAAAGATCATCGATCGGATCCTCTTCAATGAAAAATTGAGGAAAGAGCTTGCGGCTGTCAAAAAGGAAGCCAAAGAAAAGCAGAAAAAGATCTCGTTCAAGATCCCAAAACTCCGCGATTCAAAATACCACTACGGCGACGGCTCCAAAGAGGGAGACCGTTCAATGATTTTCCTCACAGAAGGGGATTCGGCTTCCGCCTCCATCGTGATGAACCGCGACCCGCTGACCCAGGCGGTCTTTTCCTTGCGCGGAAAGCCGCTGAACGTCCACGGCATGAAGCTCGACCAATTATACAAAAATGAAGAGATGTACAATCTCATGTCCGCGCTGAACATCGAGGACGATCTGGCCAATTTGCGCTACAATAAAGTGATCCTCGCCACCGATGCCGACGTCGACGGTATGCACATCCGCAACCTCCTCGTGACCTTCTTCCTGACCTATTTTGAAGGGCTTGTGCTGAAAAACCATCTTTTTATTTTGGAGACGCCGCTTTTCAAAGTCAGAAACAAAGAAAAAACGCTCTTTTGCTATACTGAAGAAGAGAAAGAAAAAGCCATCCAAGTACTCAAGCGCGGGATTGAAATCACCCGATTTAAGGGCTTGGGAGAAATTTCTCCGAATGAGTTCAAACAATTTATCGCCAAAGATATGCGTCTGCTTCCCGTCCGGATTCAAAATCTTTCGGATATCAAGCCGACGCTGGAATTTTACATGGGGAAAAACACCCCAGAACGCAAAGCCTTTATTATGCAAAACCTGGTGAATGAAGATGGCTGATCTCAAAGAGCAAATGAAAAAGCATTTTACGCTGTACGCCTCTTACGTCATTCTCGACCGGGCGATCCCGAACGTCGTCGACGGTTTGAAACCCGTGCAGCGGCGCATTTTGCAAACCCTATGGCTGCAGAGCGACGAGAGACTGCATAAAGTGGCCAACATCGTCGGTCAGACGATGCAATTCCATCCGCACGGAGATGCGCCGATCTATGAGGCCTTGGTCAATCTGGCCAATAAAGGTTATCTTATGGACAGGCAGGGGAATTTCGGCAATCTTAACACTGGCGATCCGTCTGCTGCTGCCCGTTACATTGAGGCGCGCCTTTCGCCGCTTGCCCGCGAAACGATGTTCAATCCCGATATTACTGAGAAAATTCCCTCCTACGATGGAAGAAATGCGGAGCCCGTCACGCTGCCGGCAAAAATCCCAATTCTTCTCATGCAAGGGGCAGAAGGCATTGCGGTCGGCATGGCAACCCGCATTTTGCCGCACAATTTCACCGAACTTCTCGAAGCCGAGATCGACTATCTGGAGGGCCGGGGCTTTAAAATTTTCCCCGATTTCCCCACCGGCGGGATCATGGACAAAAGTCAGTACGACAAAGGCCGTGGCAAAATTAAACTCCGCGCCAAAATTGAGATTAAAGATCCAAAGACGCTCGTGATCCGCGAGATCTGCCATGGAACGACGACCGAGAGTCTGATCCGCTCGATCGATGAGGCCGCGAAAAAGGGGAAGATCAAAATCGAGGCGATCAACGACTATACGGCAAAAGATGTCGAGATCGAAATCAAATTGCCGCGCGGACAATATGCTGAAGAAATCTTAGACGCCCTCTATGGATTTACCGAATGCGAAGTGAGCTTAAGCTCTCAAATCGTGGTGATCAAAGAAGGACTCCCCTGGGAGACCGACGTTCACGAAGTGCTCAGCTACAACGCCCAAAAACTCGTCGAGTTCTTGAAGCGCGAACTCGAGATCGAGCGGGACCGGTTGCTTGAAAAGCTCTTCTACAAGACATTGGAGAGGATCTTCATCGAAAACCGCCTCTATAAAAAGATCGAGACGATCAAAACTCTAGAAGGTATCCACGAGACCTTAGAAACCTCGCTTAAGCCTTTCCTAAAGCAGCTTCTGCGCACGCCGACATTCGAAGACCGCGAAAAGCTTCTGCAGATCCCGATTCGCAGAATTTCCCAATTCGATATCAACAAGAACCAAGACGAGATCGCCATTCTCAAAGAGAATTTGGCCCAAGTGGAAAAAGATCTCAAAAATGTGAAAATTTTCACAATCCAATATCTCAAAAAATTGCTCCAAAAATATGGCCAAGAATTCCCTCGAAAAACCCGCATCAAGGCGATCGAAGAGATTGACCGCCGCGCGATTGAGACGAAACAGATCAAAGTCGGCTTCGACCGGGAGACGGGATTCATTGGTACTAAAGTCTCTGGGCCCATCGAGCTTGAGGGCACCAATTTCGATAAGCTGCTCATTTTCTACAAAGACGGCACTTATTCGGTCATCAATATCCCCGAAAAGCTATTCCTTCAGAATGTCGCTTGGGTCTTGATTGCCGACAAAAAAACCGTCATCAGCGTTGTCTATAAGAATAAAGCGACCGGCCACCCTTGGGCCAAGCGGTTTGTCGTCGATAAGTTCATCCTCGAGAAGACCTATCGGTTCCTCGATGAAAAGAGCGAACTGCTCTACTTTACGGCCGAGCCTGCTCCCGCCGTCGAGCTCAGCTTTATCCCCGGCGCCCGTAAAGTGAAAAACCTCTCCTACGCCCTTGAAAATGTCCCCATCAAAGGCGCGCAAGTCCGCGGTATCCGCATCGCGGAACAGAAGATTAAGAAAGTCACCCCTGATCGATAACTTGCATTTCTCGTGACATTATTGTAATGATGGGATAAGATCGATATGTTATTGGGAATTTTTTGAGTATGAAACGGTCCAGATTATACACACTTGATTATTCAACCGGCTTTCTAAGCGCTTTCGATATTAGCGGGTCATTATTTCTCAACCAGTTTGTAAAAGATAAGAATAATGACACAGGTCAACTAATGAAAGATCTAGATAAAATTGAAAGTGATTATAAGATTGCATGTGATAATATTATGAAAGATCAATCGAATGAGCGCGACTGATTTAGAAAAGAAGGAACCCTCTCATTCGCCAGATCTATCTTCATTGTTGCAAAGCAAATCCGAACAACAACCATCCGTTACTTCTATAGCCTCATACTCTGGACCCATTCCTCCACCTAAATTTCTCAGTGAATACGAACGGTTGGTGCCTGGGATTTCGAAGAAATTTTTAGACGAACCTCATATTGAAGCAGAACATCGCAGAGCAATTGAAAAGATGATGGCCCACGAACAAATTAAGTTGGCCAACAGAGGTCAAAAGATGGCTTTTTGTTTGGCGAGTCTTTGTACGATTGGGGCATTCTCAGCTATTCTCTTTGGATATAGTTTAGAAGGACTGGGTGCTTTGGTGGCGTCCATTGCAACCTTTGCTTACATATTCTGTTATGTAAAAAAGCAACAGTAGTCTTGTTTTCTTGAACCTCTCTCGCCCGAGCGCGATTTCCTTATTGTGGAAATTCAGCCTTTTTGGTAAACTCGTCGGCACTATGAAACACGGATCATTGCCTTTTTCACTTTCTGTGAACCCATTGGCAGCTGCTTCAAAAATCGGCTTCGGATCCGCATCTCTTTTCGTCATCATTATTCTCCTTACGCTTGTGCCTTAAGGGCACAAAAATAGATCAAAACTCACATCTTTTAATTTTTTTTCAAACTGCAAAAAACAGGAGAATAAATATGACCCAACCCATACAAAATAAATCACAGGAATCAAATTGGTACCAAACCGGAATGAAAATCATTTCCGGAGGAACCGGAGGCGCAGCGGGAATCTTTTCGGCGACACCTCTCATCTACGCCAAAACAATCCTTCAGGAAAAAGCGAGGAATCCCCAAACCTCTCTCAAATGGGATAAAAACCCCTGCAAATGGTTCGCCGGAGGCAGCGGGCTCGCCGCTTGGATGTTCCCTCAGGCTGCCGCAGCTTTTTACATCACAGATTTGATGCGGAAAAAGCTTTCCAACAATGGGAAAAGAGAGCTAACCCCTCAAGAACAAGTCGCAATACATAGGGAACCTCCTAAGGGTTATAACCATATTTTTGCCATTGATTAATTTGTTGGGCCATTGGTTCTAGGCAAATTGAATCATTGTTCGCTCCGCTGAAGATGCCGGTAAATAGATATTTCGAATTTAGGCTCGAGCTAATAAAGTTCAAGAACTACAGGTAGAGATTCTTTAAAAATTGTTCGCCTTGGACGATCTCAATCTCACGATCAATTTTCTCTCGCTTTAAGTCTTTGACGACTTGAAAAGCGGGCAGGTGATATTTTTCATGGAAATAGCGCAAATTGGGATTGACCGAGTGATCGGCATTTTTCACTTCGATGAGTTGTTCGATTTTTTGGTCATGAACAAGGGCAAAATCGACCTCTTGGCCTTCTTTAGTGTGTAAGTATTTCAAGGCATAGTTTTGCGCTTCATAATCCACTTTGGCGAAGACATGCTTAAGAAGGCATTGGGCGACGAGGTTCTCAAATTTAATGCCATTGTCTCCTTTGACTAGGCCAGTATCAAAGAAATAGACCTTCGGCTCTTTTAGTAGACTGCGGGCGATATTTTTAGAAAAGGGGGTCACTCGAAACACAATGTAGAGAGCTTCTAGGATTTGAATGTATTTCTTCACTGTGTTTGGGGAAATGGCCACATCCTCTGCTATGGAAGTATATGAAATGGGGGATCCGACTCTTTCCCTAAGCAACTCGAAAACGAGGCGAATCGCGTTTAAATTGTGAATATTCTCAAACTCTAAAACATCGATTCTCAGTAAACTGTCGACATATTGAATTCGCCAGCGGTCCGCGTCGATGCGGTCTTGAGTTAAAAAGGGTTCAGGAAAACCGCCCCTTTCCAAAAATCGATCAAGACTGTAACCGACATGCTCTTTTTCGCATTCTGCAGGAGAAAGGGGCATCAGCCGATGCAGAAAATATCGGCCAGCCAGGGAATCTCCAACTTTATTGAAAATTTCAAGCCGCGCGCTGCCTGTGACTAGGATTTTTTGATGCGGTAATTTGGTGTCATAGATCCCCTTGAGGTAATTTTTCCACTTAGGCATCTTATGAATTTCATCGAGAATAATCAGCTCTATCGAAGGAATCCACGCTTCTTTGAGGATGATTTTACGGTCTTCGAGCCGATCGTAATTGAGATAGACAAATGAGTTAAACTCTTTTGCAATCGCTTTGGCCAAAGTCGTCTTGCCTGCTTGGCGGGGACCAGCCAGAAGCACCATTTTTTTGTTCAAATCTTTGAGAATCGCTTGTTTTTGATACCTTTCCATATTGACTATTTTGCATCAAATTACGAAAAAGTCAAGACTTTTCCGCAAACCACTGCGGAAAAGTCAGGAAAATTTATTAAGATATTGAATATTAGTTGGTTATATTTCTTTTCTGACCTCCGGCAGAAACCCGGCCCCCTACGCACTCGGCCCCAACTTTACTCCCAGCTCTTAAGGAGTGGGTTCGCTCGCATAAAAAACCCCGCTCCAAATGGAGCGGGGTTTTTTAATCGTTTGCCATGGACGATCTATGATAAAGATGCCGTATTCATTTGCGCTTCAGACTGTTGAATCACTTTTTCGAATTGCTCCTGGTTGTCAATTGCTGAGGGGATGAGGAAATTGATAGCATTTAACACACGTGCCAGTTCACTGCCTTCGTGAATAGATGCAATAGAGCCATCGAAATTCTCGCCGGTCTTAGAGTTGATCCGAGACTTTAAATGAATCATTTGCTTCGATAGGTACAAGGCTTGAAATTCTTCAGTTTGCTCTAAATCCTTCCATAATACACGCTGTTGAAACCAATCATTTTGTATCCGATTCTCAATGAAAAGATCATTTAATTTCTGCGTGGCATCAGTCAGGGCGTTTGGTCCACCAAAAACAATGAACTTGGATGTGACCTGTTTTAGCTCATTTTTCAGAGTGAGGCTTGTTTCTTTAATGCGATCGAATCTAGCGAAATAGGGTTTTTTATAATCGTTTATCTTTGTATAAATAATCTGGAATTGTTGTTGCGTAGAAAAAATACAAACTTCAGGCTTAAGCGGTTTCACATTGGGAAGAAGATTTGTTAATTGTTTAGCCCAGATGAACGAGGCTTTAGTGATCCAATGGAAGCATTTGGAAACCTTTGAACAGCTGCTCAAAGTTACAAGGTCCAGTTGAGAGAAGATGAGAACAGACACATCATTTGTCCATAAAAAGACTTCAAGCTTTATGGATTCGTCAAGCGTTACCACTGATGAATTGCGCATATCATTGAATACAGTCTGACAAGATGCAACGAGTTCTTTGTCTCCAGAGGGAATGTAGGGTGTAATCGCTAAATTAAGATAAGGGTTTTGCCATACGAGCGGGTTTTCGCAGTCTGGATCATACTCTTGCGCGATGCTTAACCCAAAATGGTTTTCCAATGTAGGAATAAAAGTCGATCCACCAAAAGTACTTAGACCTATAGCGCCAGTTGTTGATGTCATGAAAAATCTCCTGTTTTTTTAAAATATTGCGATTGATTTTATCCAAAATTATATATGCAGTTTTTTAGTCCTTCAATCCATTTTTCGCACTGCGTTCCTTCCGCTTGGCATACGGCCTCGATGATCGTCTCATCAATGCGAAGGGCGGCGATTTGCTCGCGCATTTCCTCGAGGTGCCCCTTTTCCTCGAGGAGGATGGAGCGGACAGAAACAGGGGATTTGCTTTGAGACAGAAGATCTTGATAAAGCGGGTAAATTTCAGAGGCCCTCAATTCTATAGCGTAGGTGACGAGAAAATAAATGGCCATGGGGTGGCACGATTTCTTGACAAGTCGGCAAATGCGTGTTTCCAAGCGGTCGAGGTAGCGCAAGGTGGCCATGCCACCCCAAAGCTCGTGGACATGATACGTCGGTATGAAAAACCCTAGCTTTGTGGAGATTTGCTGCTTGAGGTAAAAGGCGTGGCGGAATTCTTCCGCAGCATGTTTGAGCATCTGCCTGGAAACGTTTTGGGGATGTTCGCAACGGGCAATTTTGCGGGCGCCGCAATTTTCTAAATAGGAAAGGGTGTTGAGCCATTTGGCATGGGAAAATGCGTCGGTTACAAATGGGGGCAGAATTTTTTCAAATTGCTCGCGCAAACTCAGAAAGTGTTTCATAGTAACTCCAGACTCAGGGCCAAATGGGAATAAATCTGTTCAAGTTCACTCTCCCTCACACAATACGGGGGCATCACATGGATCACGTTGCCGAGTGGGCGAAGGAGGATGTGTTGCGAGAGGAAATAGCGGGAGAGGCGCTCTCTGATAGGGCTGAAATAGCCTGTGCCGGCTTTGTATTCTAAAATGAGGATTGTCCCTAACGACTCGCACCGGAGTAATCCAGGGTGGGATGAATATTTTTTGCAAAAATCTCGATGAAGCGTGCCAATTTTTTCTCTTTGTGCTGCGCACTCAGGTTTTAGCAATAAATCTAAACTTCCAAGAGCCGCAGCGCAAGCGATTGGATTGGCTGTGTAGGAATGCCCATGCAAAAACGCTTTCTCGGAGGAGGATGAGAGGAACGTTTCGTAGATCTTTTGCTTACAGAGCGTGGCCCCAAGCGGCAAAAAACCGCCTGTGATCCCTTTGGACAAACAGAGAATATCGGGGCGCTCTTCAAGGGCATCGCAGGCAAAAAGAGGGCCGGTTCGGCCAAAGCCAGTCATCACTTCATCGGCAATGGTCGGCACGCCATATTCGGAACACAATTGCAAAGCATAGTCCAAAGCCTTCCTTGAATAGAGCTTCATGCCGCCTGGCCCTAAGATGAGGGGCTCGAAAATAAAACCGGCGATCGCCCCTGTTTGAAGGTTCGTTTTCAGGTCGCATAAAAATAGATCTTCCTGTCCTGTTTGGGGAAGCTCGAGGCTCACTACGGGAAAGAGGTGGTCCCAAAAGGGGAGGTTGAAAACAGTTTTTCCCGAGACAGACATCGCGCCGAAAGTTTCTCCGTGATGGGCGCCTTTTAAAGAGAGAAAATGCTTCTTTTTGAGGCCGCGGTTATGCCAGGACTGCAGGACCATTTTGAGGGCGGTCTCGATGGCGGTCGAACCGTTGTCGGAATAGAAGATCTTGTCCATTCCAGTGAGATGCGTGAGCTTTTCCGCCAAGGTGACAGCCGGGGCATGGGTGAAGCCGGCAAACATCACATGTTCGAGGTTTGCCGCTTGGGCGGCAATTTTTTTGGCGATGTGGGGATGCGCGTGGCCATGCAAATTCACCCACCAAGAGGAGATCGCATCGAGATACGCTGTGCCATTCTCAGCGTATAGATAGGCGCCTTTTGCGCGAGCGATCGGGATTGGCGGCTCGGCGGTGAGCATTTGGGTGTAAGGGTGCCAGATCAGCTCTCGAGTTCCTTTTTCCATTTTTTTGCGTACTTCTGAACGGTTTTTGAGTTCCATTGCGGCTCCTGATTGATTCTTGCAAGGCAGGGGATTTGAGAAAATTTGAGGATCACTTCTTCCGTTTCCCGAAGAGGATCTCCGTTAAAAATCATCCCTCGAACTTTTAGCGAGCGCTTTTTCATCGCTTCGACGGCGAGCAGAGTGTGATTGATGCTGCCGAGGTAATGGCGCGAGACGAGAATCCATTCGCAGTCCCACTTCTCGAAAAGATCGAGCGTCGTTGTTTGCAAGTTGAGGGGAACAAACAGCCCGCCGCATCCTTCGATGACAATTGGACGCTCCGACTGAGGAGGCTGGATTAGTGTTGGATCTATTCTGATGCCCTCTAATTGTGCGGCATGGTGCGGAGAACGTGGCGCTTTTAATGCATAGGCTTCCCTGTGTGTTTTGCATCCTGGAACGAGCTGCTTGATCTTTTCTCGATCAGAATCCTGTCCGCACTGCACCGGTTTCCAATACTCGGCCTCTAGGGCATCGATTAAAATGGAACAGACAACCGTTTTGCCAACGTCTGTGCCAATGCCTGCGACAATGATATTAGTCAATCCACTCCTCCACTTTTTTAAGGCAATCCTGCACCTGGGCGTTCGTGTTAAAGCTGTGCAGCGTCAGACGCAGCTGTTCCTTCCCTTTCGGGACAGTGGGGCTTAAGATCGGCCTTACGTCGATGCCGTGATGCATCAAATAATGCGATAGAAGCTTCGCTTGGGAATTTCCGGGCGCCACAATCGGTTGAATATGCGATGGGAAATTAAATTGGCGGCAAAGGTCGGCGAGTTGATCCCTCTCCCGCTGCATGCCAGGAAACCGCTCATAGCTGCAGGCAATCGCTGCAAGAAGCGGCAGGGGCAAGGCCGTCGTGTAGATGAGGGAGCGGGCAACATTAAGGAGCGTTTTTTTAAGTAAGCGAGAACCTAAAATCACTGCCCCATGGACGCCTAATGCTTTGCCAAATGCGCACACGCACGCAAAAACGCCATCGTATTTCGCGGCAAGACCTTTTCCTTGAGAACCAAGAACACCGACGGCATGCGCTTCATCGACGATGAGCTTGGCGCCGTACTTTTCTGAAAGCAAAACAAGCTCTTTTAATGGGGCAGTGTCGCCGCTCATCGAATAGAGCGATTCGACGACGATGAAGCAGCATTTTTTATTTTTCAGGCGCCACTCAAGATGTTCCAAATCGTTGTGGCGAAAATAAAAATTTTCCGCCTTGGACAATTTCATCCCGTCGTGCATCGAGGCATGAACCTCGCGGTCCGCGATTACTGTGTCAAAGAGGGAAGAGAGCAAAGCGAGATTGGCCATGTAGCCGCAATTAAAAAGTGTGGCGGATTCAAACCCATGAAAGCAGGCGATTTTTTCTTCGAGTTCTTCAAAATGTCTATGGTTGCCTGTGAGCAGGCGCGATCCGGTCGCTCCAACCTTATTGTTAAGAGATTGGCCGTATTCTTCCCATTTGGCGATGATGGCCTGCTGAAATTCCAGATCGCGCGAAAGGCCCAAATAATCGTTGGAGGCGAGATCGATGAGATTTCCCCGCTGTTTTAGGGAGCGCAATGAGCCATTTTTAAGCATTTTTTCGAGCATACGCCGCTCTCTTCTTGAGTCCAAACAATCGCAACATCTCTTCATCGCGCTCCACTGCGGGATTGGCGACGGTGAGAAGTTTTTCCCCAAACCACATCGAATTAGCGCCGGCGAGAAAACAAAGCGCTTGCTGCTCCCGCGAAAGTTGGATCCGCCCTGCCGAGAGGCGGACCATCGCCTGGGGCATCAAGATCCTTGCTGCTGCAATTGTGCGCAGGACGTCCCAGAAATCGAGGGTCGGATTATCGCTAAAGGGGGTTCCGGGAATACGGTGAAGTTGGTTAATCGGGACCGATTCGGGATGGGAGCTTTGTGTGCATAAAGTATGTAGAAACGAGATGCGGTCTTCTTCCGACTCTCCAAGGCCGAGGATTCCGCCGCAGCAAACGCTGATATTCGTTTGCCGCACGATTTCCAAGGTCTGCAAACGCTCGTCGAACGTTCGCGTCGTCACGAACTTCGGGTAATATTCGCGTGATGAATCGATATTGTGGTTGTAAGCGTATAGACCGGCTTCCGCAAGCTTTTGCGCTTGGGAGGTGGAGAGCGATCCAAGCGTACAGCACACCTCGACGCCCATGGCAGCAAGCTCCGACACCATTTGGCAAATCGCATCAAAAGCCGCCCCGTCCCGCACTTTCTTCCAAGCGGCTCCAAGGCAGATGCGCGTTACCCCCTGGGTTAGCGCCGTCTTCGCCCTTGCTTTCACCTCTTCGAGCGTTTTCATCGGCTCCGCCTTGACATCGGTCGCGTAGCGCGAAGACTGTGCGCAATACTTGCAGTCTTCGGGGCACCCGCCCGTCTTGACAGAGACCAATGTGCAAATTTGCATCTCGGTGGGATCGTGGAATTTTCGATGGGCCTCGCCGGCCTGTGCAAGCAGCTCGAAAAGCGGCTTCCTGTATAGATCTTGCACCTCTTGGAGCATCCAGTCTGTCTTCACATGAATTCCTCTTAAATTACCGGATATTTACGCATGTCGCGGTAGGAAATTTCAAGGGGGTGGAACCGTTAGATTAACCTACTTTATAGGTTAAATAATTTACATTATAGTTTAAAAATGGGCGTTTTCGTTAGAATGAGCTTAGAATCTCTACTTTAGTTGATATTCCCCCTACTGAAGGTATATAAAAATGCTCTCAGCGCTGTTCGGCAGTAAAAACATTGAGAAGATCCTCTATTTTCTCTTGGTCAACGAGAAAGGTTATGGGACGCAGCTGCACCGATTCCTAAACACGCCGCTGACGCCGATCCAAAAAGGCTTTGCAAAACTAGAAAAGGCCGGGGTCGTCCAGAGCTTTTATGAAGGCAAGACCCGTTTTTACCGGTTCAACCCGGTCTATCCTTTGAAAAAAGAGCTGGAACAGGTTTTGCGCAAAGGCTACGAACTGCTCACCCCGCAGGAAAAAAGGCTGTACCACATTTCCGATGAGCATTCACTTCGGGGCACCCCGCTCAATTTTAAGCAGGCGCAAGACGCATTGCTACTTTGCTGGAACCGGCTAAAAGCGGTTAAAATGTTGATGATCAACGCTAAACTTCATCGCGAGGCGGCGGTCAAGCGGGGAAAAGGCGATGTTCAGGTGGTCGAAGAGAGCCCCTCGCAGCTTCTATTCCAGGAAAATGGCATCTGGCAAATGGAGTGCGACAAAGAGATGCAATTTAGCAATGCGCTCCGCTGGACGCTCGACCTTTCCAGCGGGACAATCGGGCTCGAGCACCTCAGGCACGGGGCAGCCAAGCCTGTTTTTCTTTTTCATCTCAAACCGAAGCGAGAGACGCTTTTAGTTTCGATCGATTCCCATCTTTGCGGCTCGGACGCATATTTTGGGCAGGTCGATCTCGGCCCGCATTTTCTCCAACTGAGCTGGAGAATCGTCGGGCCGAAGAAAAATGACCGGATCGAATGTCTTTATTTGTGACGATCTCAAACTTTTGTAGCAGTATCCGAATTAATCAGAGTGTGGGTGGTCAGCCATCTTCAGCTGTAAACTGACCCACTGAAAAGATCCGTATATCAGCCATCCAAGTGCTGGCGTTGATTGCGGGTGAGACGCCCTCTAAGAGGTGTGAATCTTTTTAAGCTTCTGCCCAATCTCTGTTGAAGAGGGCATGTCGTCGAGTGAGGGAATAGAGACTCGAAGGTCTTTGGGAGACCTGCGGCCGGAAAGGCTGTTGACGCCTGCATTTGTGAAGGTCCTGCCGTCTTGCTGGGGAAGAGCAGAGGAACTGGCCCGGATCGCCTCGTGATAAACTTTACCATATAAATCGACGGCGTAGACGAGCTCCTGCGGAGAAAAAGATTCCTCGCGCCTTGCGCGCCATGAGATATAATCGCGGATCCGTTGCAGGCGTATATTGCAGGCTTCGAGTTGCTCTGGAAGTAAAACCCGGCGTTTGGCATTGGAAGGATTGAAATGATTGAGGTGTCCGTTGATCAAATGCGGTTTTCCCTTTTCTATTTTGATGCGATGACCTCCTTCGTCATCACCTGTTTTTCCGACCGCTAAATTTTCTGTCTCAGAATCTTCATACCGGATTTTCAAATGCTTTAATGCATTGATGATGCTCGAAATATTCCATTGCTGCACAAGAGCAGCCAAATTGTTCATCTCTTCTTTGCCGAGCTGTTGATTGGTCCTGGGATCTTGATCTAGATACGGCAAATCGATCGCGGAGGGCATTTTTTCAATGTTCTCGGCATTCCATGGAGGATCGATGCGGATGGGCATACAATCTTCGACATCGAAAAATGTCGATCCCTCACAGCTATTCGCTTTGCCATCTCTTAATCCGAGGGCCAGTGCGAAAATGGTTTTCAGAGTATATTCATAAAGAGACTCCGGGGGCTGCTTTTTCAAGAAGGGCTGAACAATGCCGACAACAGCTGTAGCCATTTTTTCAGCGGAGGATTCATCAACGTTTTCGTAGACTACGCTAGAGGGATCGATATCGATTTTTATTCCGTCGAGGATGCAGATGTTTTTTTCTGGTGGGGCCGAAAAGACTTTTTCGTTGCCGTTCCAAAGATCTTCGACGGTCTCGTCATCTGCACTATCGGCAGTGTAAACAGAAAGATTTGTCATTGCGCAGAACATTCCAGGAACCATTTGCTTGTCTAAGCCTAGGTGGTAAGCAAACTGCCGCGCCATTATTTCTATCGCCGCTCGCTTGCGCCCTATCTTGAATACGGCAACTTCTTCAAATGTATCTTGCTCTCTGGCGGAAGCCATTGCGAGAAAGTAAACCCCCGTATTGTCAGAAGGGATAATCCTGAGCGATCCATCGTTTAAAGTTTGGACCAAGGAAGACATCGCCTCGATGGCTTCTTTATCATTCTTATAGACTTGAAGATCCGTAAGATAAGGGTTTATCTTGTGTTGTTCGCCAGACTGAATGGCATCGATAATGCGCGAAAAGAGCGTGCCGATTTTTTCGTGAGCGGAAATGTCTGTGCTTTGAAGGTGGTGGTTGATATTTTCAATTTTCTGCGGGTGGAAATAGACTGTCATAGTTTGTTTGTTATACAAGTTGCTGCGAGGAACGCGGACGTCCAAGCGTTTTGAAAGTTAAATCCGCCAGTGACGCCGTCGATATCAAGGAGCTCTCCAGCGAAGAAAAGGTTTGGGACAATGCGGCTCTCGAAAGACTTAAAGTCGATTTCCTTTAACGCCACGCCGCCCGACGTCACAAACTCTTGCTTATAGGTGGTTTTTCCCTCTTGCAGAAATGAAGAGCGGGTGATCCTCTCGGCGAGTTCGGAGAGCTTTTTCTTCGGCAGATGGCCCATCGCCTTTCCCAACGCGATGCCGCTCAATTCGAGCAGCCCCTTCCACAAGTTCATCGGAAGACGGAACGGATTTTCAATTTCAAGAGTTTTGTTTGGATTTTTCTCCTTAACTCGACACAGGAATTCCAGAGCTTTTTCCGCATTGTACTCGGGAGCCCAATTGATCAATATTTGCGTGCGGTAGCCGCATGCGTGCAAATCGCGGGCCGCCCACGCCGAGAGCTTGAGCGCGGCGGGACCGCTGAACCCCCAATGGGTGATCAAAAGCGGCCCGCGCTGTTTCCAACGGCTATCCTTCAAAGAAATTTCCGCATCTTCAACGGCAATCCCTGTGAGATCGCTTAAAGGGGACGTGGGAACATTGAATGTAAATAGAGAGGGGACCGGAGGGACGATTGTATGGCCCAAAGAGGCTGCGATTTCATGTCCGAGTGGGAGGCTCCCCGTGGCGAGCAAAAGATAGTCGCACTCAATCGGCTCCTTATTTTCGATGTAAATCCTGAACCCGCCGCTTGTTTTTTCCACGCGGCGGACGCTATGCTCTGTACGAATATCGACACCGCCGTCTTTTGCTGCCGATAGCAGGCACTCGATGATGGTCGAAGAGCTGTCTGAAATAGGAAACATCCGCCCGTCTTCTTCGGTCTTCAATTCCACACCGTGCCTATTAAACCAGGCAATCGTGTCTTGCGGTTGAAAATGATGAAAAGGGCCGAGAAGTTCCTTTCTGCCCCGGGGGTAGTTTCCAATTAATTTTTTAGGGTCGAACTGGGCATGGGTGACATTGCACCGCCCGCCGCCGGAAATGCGGACCTTCGAGAGGAGCTGCCTTGTTTTTTCCAAGACAACGATCTCGAGGTTTTCTGGGTGGTCCTTAACCTGTAATGCTGAACCCTGCTTGTGGAGATAGCCAATATGCGGCGTTGCCCTCCATCCCCGACCCGCTGCGGGGTCGTCTGCTTCGGGTGCCCGCCTTTCGGCGGCGCCTTGCATCTCGCCTATCTGCACAGCGCATTGTTCTTGCATTACATGTTGCGCACCACCATCCGCTTTTTCAGCGCAGATGGCAGAGGCAAAAATGCCGGCAGCTCCGCCGCCGATGATCACGAGTTTGGCCATGAAATTTTTTTTTAAAAAACCCATCTATTCTACGAAATTTTTCAATAAAAAACCAGAGGTTCTTTTGCAAAAAAAATTATTCGAAAGCATTGAGTAGATTATTAGCCTGGGCGTCCCGGCTGGAAAGCGACGGGAGCCCCCATTTCTGTTCGATAAATTTTAAGATCGAGACGGTCTCATAGAGCGTGTGGTCGACAAAGCCTTTTTTAGCATACGGGGAGATAATGACGGTTGGCACACGCGTTCCTGGTCCGAAGGCATCAATGACGGGGGGAGCAACATGGTCCCAGCGCCCGCCATTTTCATCGTAGGTGACGATGATCGCGCAATCTTTCCAGATGGCGCTTTTCTGCACCCGCTCGATAAAATCAGCGCACCATTCCAGGCCGGCCAAGAGCGAGCCGTTTCCGGGATGTTGACTATAGAGATCCGTAGAGCGAATAAAGCTCACGGAGGGAATTTTTCCTTCATCAAGCAGAGTGTAAAATTTGTTCAAGTCAAAAAGATGCTCCTCGCGCGCTTCTGTTCCTGGCGCGAATTGTTTAAAATAGCTCGGCGCTTGGTGATGATAGGCGAATTTAGGCGGGGGATTCCCTTTGAGTGCATCGTCCCATCCTTGGGCAAACCAACCCCAAGTCACTCCTTTTTCGCTTAGGAGATCTCCAATGGTCTTCAGCGTTTGCGGAGGGACTCGTTTATTTTCCGGAGTGTTGGGCTTGTAGGGAGGGTAAAAGGGCTGAGCGTCATTGATCACATACCCCTCGGGAGAGACGAGACCTCTCTTAATCAAAAGCCCATTTTTATCTAATTTTGCCACCAAATCCTGCGGCGCGTCCGACCACAGCATCATCTGGGCGCAAAAAAGCGCCAGCACACCGCACGTTGAACCTCCGTAAAAGGAATGGAAAAAGTTGTCGCAGATCGTATACTGCTGAGAAATTTTTCCCATGCGCGTATTGCGAATGTCGTAATAGCTCATCGCAAACCCGCCGGCGTTGCTCCAGGCCGCAAACGCGTTCATTTTTCCGCCGTTGATCTGCTGTTTTTCGCGATAAAATTCATGGATGAGGTCTCCTGTGACTTTGTCCCAAGCTATATAGGGCTGCAAATTAAATGGCGCGTTGGGCAATGAGCTGGGAATCTCAGAGTAGATTTGATTTGTGTTGGTATTGGTGCAAGGGGGGAGACTTGAATAGGTTTGGCCTTTGCGGTCGACTTGCAGCAGATTTTCCGATTTCGCGGAGTCAATCCCGTTAACACCGGGAAACTTGCCGTACAGCGAATCAAAGGACCAATTTTCCTGAAATACGATGATAAAATACTTAATTTCATTTGTACCCGCTTCCAGCGCGCATGTTACACATATAAAAAGCCATCCCAACCATCTCATTGATGCCTCCGCACGTTGCAAAATAAAAATAAACCAGCGCCGCAGAGCTGTGCGGCCATGGAAAAAATGACAGCTCCCAGCAAAGAAGTGTCGTAGAGAATGCCAATCGTGGTGCTGCCCAAAAACCAAAATACCCCGAAACTCAAATAGAGAATGCCGTAGGCGCTGGCGCGACGCCCTGGAGGTATGATCACGGCGATGTAGGAGCGCATGATCGACTCCTGGGCGCCGAGGCTAATTCCCCAGAGCAGCACACCGATCAAAATAGTCGCAAATCCACCAAACAGGACAAACGGGGCGAAAATGCTAGCGGCCGCGGTTACCGCGGCAAGTGTCGAAATCCCTTTCAGATCGAAAATTTTTCCCATCACTAACGCCGCGATTCCATCCATGCTCATGGCACAGGCGTAAAACAGCGGGATCCATGTCCGAGCGAGGATCTCATTTTTTTCGAAGTGATAAGAAAGGATGGCAAAATCGATAAAGCCGGCCCCGACAAAAGAAGAAGCGAGCACATAGATCCAAAAAATTTTAGGAAAGCTCTTCGTTTCCCATCTTTTCTCGCCGATTTCCATCTGCTCAGGCCGCGGAAAAGAAATTCTCCCAGCAATCAAAATGGCAAACGAGGCCAATGCCGGAATTGCAAGAAAGGCAAAAGCCGGATTGTATTCATGTCGATAGAACAAAATTCCCGCAACCATCAGAGGGCCGGCAAGCGCTCCGATCTGGTCGAGCGCTTCATGAAGGCCAAACCCAAATCCCTGGCCGACTTGTTTTGTGGCAAAGGAGAGCATCGCATCGCGCGCAGGGGTTCGTAACCCTTTGCCGAGGCGCTCCAAAATGATCAAACCGGCCGCAATGTGCCAATTGCCCGCGAGAGCGAGCAGTGGGACCGCCATTAGATTGATCAAATAACCGAGAATCGTAAATAGCCAATACGCGCGTGTGCGGTCGGCCGCCATCCCCGAAAGGATGCGCACTCCATAGCCGACCAGCTCGCCGAGGCCGACGACAGCGCCCACAGCCGCCCCGCTCGCCCCAAGCACAGCCAAAAACGATCCTCGGATGCTCCGCGCGCCCTCATACGTACAATCCGCAAACAGGCTGACCAAGCCCATCAGCACAATGAACCGAAGAGCCTGCTTTCTCGCACGTGTCCCCATACAAAGCTTCTATAGCCTTTGTGTCATTCATAATCAAGATGAGGTCTTTGAAAAGGGTGAGCAAATTTTTCAACGCAAATACCCCACGACGCGAAGACGCGGAGAAAATTGAAAATAATTTATAAAAAAATTTGCGTCTTTGCGTTAAATCGTCGTAATTGCTGAGTCTCAAAAGAATTCGAATAACAATTATACTCTCACTCGTTTTCTACTACAACCATGCTCTTAAAAAGCCCTGCTTTGTCGATTTTGGCGATCCAGCATTCATGATCGTTGCGGCCGTAGGCCATCCAAATGTGCATGCCTTTGGTGACATAGCCGCAAGGGAAGACGCAGCGGATCGGTTTCCAATAAGGTTTGTAATGCTTCCCTTTGTAGAAATCCTTGCCGACGATCGGCTCCGGGCTGATCTTGAGGAGTGTGAAGGGCGGTTCCAAGGAAAATAGATAGGCTCCGACAAAGTAATGCGTCATGGTTTTTCCTCCCGAATGGGAAGACGCCATGTCGATGGAAGAGTGGAAAAAGGCAAGATACCCTTCCTCATCGAGAAGAGCTGGGGTGCCGCCGCGGATGATTCCCCAGTTCCATGGCACGGCGCTTTTTGAATAGGAAACCGTGTCGCAGATGCCCGATCCATCTAGACGCGGAAAAAAAATGAGAAGGGGATTGATGCTATACGCTAAGAGCATGCTCCCGCGGTAATCGAACGGGGTCCATGCCTTCTCGCGCACATGCCGGCTTTCTCCTTCATAGTATTTTAATATCTCGACGGGGTCGGCGATAAAATGTTCTCCATCGTAGTGAATCTCGGCGATGAACATTCGAAAGCCGCCTTTGCTGATCTTGAGTTCGGCGTTGTCGTCGTAGGCCATGAACAATCGATCTCCAAAAGTGATGAGGCGCGCGTCTTCCGCGCGCGATGGCGCGATCGAATATTCATCTCTAAGAGCAATCAATTGTGGTTTGCTACAGGGTTGAAAATCCTCATTGAGAAAGACAAGGCCAATTTCAGAATTGTACGATTGTTTCGGGTCGGGCAGGATCCGAAAACTCATCACCAATCGCCCATTCCACCGCACGATTCCGGGATTGAAGGCAAGCGGATACCCAGGGATCTCAATTTGTCTTGTCTCCAAAACAAACGGCTGGCATAGCGATTCCAGGTCGTACGGCAGCGGTTTGCAAAAGCAGGTTGAGGAGAAGAGAAACAATAAAACTAGCCAGTTCATTTGTAAGAAACAGGGGTTAGGCTTTGCAATAGGCGTTTCTTGTCGATTTTTGCGATCCAGATCTCATGGTCTTGCCTTCCATACGAGAGCCAAATGGTGTCTCCGTCGATGACGAGACCTCCTGGAAAAACACATCTTAAAGGCTTCCAAGTTTTATAGTAAGGCGGGCGATAGAAGCTCGGGGCTGTCAGAGGCTTTGGGGTGATGGCGATGATCGCGAAAGGAGGATATGGCTCAAACGTGTAGGCCCCCATCACATAGTGTGAGATTTTTTTTCCATTCGACTGCACCGTGGCGGCATCGGTCCAAGAATGGAAAAAAGCGAGATAATGGTCCCCATCGCGCAAAGCTTGCGTGCCTCCTCGAGGAGTTCCCCAATTCCAAGGGAAGCTTCTCGAGCATGCCGACACTGTCTCGCAAGACTTTGTCCCAAAAATCGGACGCAGGACGCGATGGGGAGCAAGGCTATAGCTGAGAAGCAGCTCCCCTTGATAATCGAAGGGAACCCAATTCTTTTCGTAGCGCATATCGGTTTTTTCTTCGTACTCCTCCAGGCACTCAGGCTCGCCCGCTGAAAATTTCTCCCCATTGTAAAATAGTTCAACGACATACATGCGGCGGATTTCCCTGTGCGTGACGCTCTCCAAAATGTTGTTGTAAACGGCGAAAAGCCGCTCCCCGACGGAAATTAATCGGGGATCTTGTTGTTTGGAGGGGAGAACCGGATTATGGAAAGGAAGCTCGAATACTTGCGGATCGCTCACGGGGTTAAAGTCATCGTCGAGCCAAACGAGGGCGAAGGGATTGGTCGATCCGTTGGTGGGATGGTAACAGCGAAAGCTCATCAGGAGATGGCCTTGCCATCGGATGATCGAGGGATTGAAGGCATCGGGAAAATCTGGAAACTCGATCCTTTTGGTCTCTAGAATGAAATCTTGGGCGAGCTTTTCCAAATCGATCAAATTTGGAGGCAGTTTGGGAGCCGGCTCCTCCTTGGGCAAAGGAGAGGGTGGAGGCGGCACCGGGGGATAATCGGAAAAGTCCATTGTAGCGTGACTCTTGAGGGTACAGACTAAGAAAGTGAATAAAAGTAGTTGTTTTTTCATAGTTATTCTCCACGAAAATTGATTTTTTTGATCTCAGCGCTTGGCCAGTATTCAAAAGGAAAAACTCCATAGAGTCTTTCGAGATCGCATTGAAAGGGCTGCTCTCCGCCCATCTCCAAAGCTTCATCTACAGAGGTAGCGTATTTAAAATTAGGTCGGTTTGTTCCCATATAGTAATCACTATATTTCCACAGCGGCTCGCTGCTCTCCATCATGAACAGCCGGGCCGGGATTCCATAAGCTTCTGCAATGACAATGCCATGCAGCGAGCTCGATATCACTAGACGGCTATCTAGAATTTTTTCAACGATTTCTTCCCAGGGATCTGTCGAATAAATGATATTGTCCCATTCTTCCTTGAGGAACAAATGCTCTTCGGAATAATGCGGAATGATCAGATAATCGAGGGAAGGGTTTTCCTTTCTTTTAAATTCAGGAAAAAAATAGGGAAATAAAAGAGCGGGATCTCCGTAAATTTCTGGGGCGTCGATCTGAAACTTATCCCAAATAAACTTGCGGGTCAAAGGTCCTCGGACAGCCCGAATGTCCAAAGTTGTGAACTTGAACCCTTTTCCGTCGGTTTTTTTGTTGTTTGTTCCAGTTCCCCAAAGTACGTCCCCGTCGGTGGCAAAATAAAGCAAAGATCCGATGGCCAGAAGTTTTTTTTCGGAGGGTTTTTGGCCTTTTTTGAAAGCATGTACAGGACAGCCGACTATCCTTTCCACAAGTTTATGGGCGATGATATCGCCGAAGTTTTCAAGCACACGTCCATGCCACACTTCATCCCAATGATAGAGCGGAAGGCCTTCCACACCATCATTGGAATCGGCTTGAACGTAACTGCATGATAGAAGAATAACGGAAATAAGGTATTGAATGAGAAAATTTTTCACCATGGTTTGCTCCAAGAGATAGGTTTCTGAGAGTGCTCAAGGAGATGTCATTTGAGTTTCTGATATTTTAGAATTTTCGAGATCGATTTCACAAACCGTTCGATCGAGACAGTTTACCTAAAATGGAAAAAACCGCAAGAAAAAGTTTAATGCATCAAGAACTTTTGCACTTGGGCAAGTGTGCGCGTGTTGAAAATGTCTGACTTTTTCAGCCAGCCTTTGCGCGCAGCGTTGACTCCTGCGCGGAAAAATTGCAGCGTGCCTATGTTGTGCGCATCGGTGTTGATGCAGCATAAGAGTCCTTTTTCGGAGGCGTAATGCCACCATCGCCAATCCATGTCTAGGCGCATCGGATTGGCGTTGAGCTCCATGATTTTTTTATTGGCGATGCAAGCGTCGATCACTTTGGCGACGTTGACTTTGTACCCTTCGCGTTTGAGCAAAAGGCGCCCGGTGAGGTGTCCCACCATTGTCGCATTAGGATTTTCTATCGCGCGGATGATGCGCTTTGTCATCGTCTTTTCATCTTGGCTGAGCGCGCTGTGCACAGAGATCACGACGTAATCGAGCTGTTTCAAAATGGCGTCAGCAAAATCGAGTTTTCCGCTTGGCAAAATGTCACATTCGACGCCGGCGAAAATGTGGGGACGATATTTGCCCGATGCGTTTAGCTTTTTGATCTCTTGGATTTGTTTCAAGAGCTGCTCTTCATTTTGTCCATTGGCCTGAAAGCTCGATTTTGAGTGATCGGCGATACCGATGTAATCCCAGTCGAGCTCTTGCGCCGCCTCGACCATCTCGCGCAAAGTGTTCCTTCCATCCGATGCAGTCGTATGGTTATGGAACGTCCCACGGATATCCTCTTCGTTGACGAGAAGCGGAATTTTGCTTTTGGCCGCGGCCTCGATTTCTCCGAGGTCCTCGCGCAGCTCAGGCGGAATGTAGGACAGGCCTAGCGCCTTGTAAATATCGGTTTCGCTGACATTTTTTTTCACTTTCGCAAAGGGGCCTTTTTCCAGCCCGTATTCGCTAAGCGTCCAGCCCCGTTTTACCGAGCGAGCGCGCAATTTGATGTTATGCTCTTTTGAGCCCGTGAAATAGGCAAGCGCGAATTCAAATTGTTTTGCCGGAACGATGCGAAGATCAGCCTGCATGCCTCCTTTCAATTTCACGCTTGATTTGGTCAGACCTTTGCCGAGAACGCGCTCCACAAAGGACTGGCTTACGAACCACTCCATCACCGATTTGGGATTCGAAGAGGCGGCGAGAAAGTCGAGATCCCCGATGGTCTCCAGTTTGCGGCGCAAACTGCCGGCAATCTCGGCCTTATCGACGCCTTTCAATTTGCGCAAGCTCTCGAGAATAGGCCGGGCGGCGGCCATCGCATCCCACCAAAGATGCCTTTTTTGATAGCTCTCTTGATGACTTAAAGATTCTAGGATGTTTTTCTCGGTCTTTGGGCCAAAGCCCCGCAATTTGGACAATTTGCCCATCTCGCACGCTTTTTTCAGTTCGGCGATCGTTTTGATCTTCAGCTTTTGATGGATCAGCTTGATTTTCTTGCCGCCAAGTCCATGGACGCGCATCATTTCGACAATCCCAGCGGGCGTCGATTTTTTCAATTTTTCATAAAAGGGAAGCCGTCCTGTTTTGACAAGCGTGGTGATCTTCTCCGCGAGATCATCGCCGATGCCCTCCAATTCGGTCAGACGTTTTTCCTCGACCACTTTTCCGAGGTCTTCGTCCAAACTCAAGACCGCCCGGACAGCGTTGCGGTAGGCGCGGATGCGAAAAGGGTTGGCCGCCTTGAGCTCTAACAAAACCGCGATCTCTTCGAAGATTCTGGCGACTTCCTTTTTATCCATAAGAAATAATCAGCGGGTTGTAATGAATACCTTTCCATTCATATCGACGAGGACAGAGTTTTCGGCCTGGGCGACAAGACCGTTGCCCTCTTCAATGAGGGGAGGGTAGCCCAAAATGACGCCGGCGTTGTGCAGTTCCGCAACGCCGAGTTTCACTTCGACAAGATTCATGCCGTTTCTGAGCAGATCGTGGACAGAAAATGGGAGTCCCTGAAACATTTTGACTGTCGCCAGCACCCGTCTCGCAAGATCGGATTTGAGTGGCCGCTTGTCGGAAATCTGGGAATAGATCGTCGGATTTTCCGCTTCATAAATCAACCCATTGCCATTAGTGGCAAACGGTTCGATCGCAAAGGTCATTCCCGGCTTGATGACAGCCGTTGAGTTGTCGTCGTAATTGGGGATCATGGGCGGAGTATGCACTTGGTAATAGCTCAATCCATGGCCGCAAAGATTCTGAATCGGTTTTAAGTTGTACGAGGATATTTTTTGCGCGATGACTTTGCCGATTTCCCGTATGGGAAGGCCGACCTCGATCATCTCTTCGGCGGCCTTTAAGCCGGCTTCAGCCGCATCCACTAGGCTTTGTCTCTCGCCGGAAAGATCCACGGTTCCCGCGCAGTCGCCAATTGCCCCATGGTAGCAGACGCCGATATCGAGTTTGACGATCTCGTTTGCAAAAGTGATGTCGTAACCTGGCTGTGGGAGAAAATGGGCCGCGATCGAATCGAGCGCCATCTGTGGAGGAAAGGCCGGACGTGCGCCGAGCTCAGCGATCTTCTCATAGATTTGCCGAATGACGTCGTTATAAGAGGCTCCTGTTTTGATCAATGAAAGGCCGAGAGCGCGGACTTCTTTGGCAAACGCCCCAGCGCGAAGGAAATTCTGCTTGTACTGCTCGTTCATAAGAGTATCATAGATGAAAACCAATTCTTTACAAACTATTTTATTTTTAGTATTTACTGAAAATAAATGCAATGGTGGAATGTGGTTAGAGAGTTAGAAGATAGAATTAACTCCAAATTAAGATTCATTAATCTCAGGCAAATCTTCGGATTGCTCCTTTGCGGGGTAGGCAGTTATTTAATTTATGCTGCGATCGAAGGATTCAAAAAAATCACCGAAGCAAAAGATTTCGCTCACCGTTTCAGCAATTTTTTTTCGCACAATACGATGTGGAACCCTCTCATCAAGTTCTTTGGGGGAAAAGCCCAGGAGAAAATTTCTGAATCTCAAGAGCCGGCAATCCTGGCATTAGCGACTGGGATTGCTCTGGTCATCATCGGGGTCAGTCTCATCATCTTTTTCAGAAAGAGGAAACATACATGAAATCGATCTGGAAAGGCGCCATCAGTTTTGGACTTATTCATATCCCTGTCCGCTTATACAGCGCCAGCCGAAACCGGGAATTGAAATTCAAAATGCTCCACAAAAAAGACCTGGGAGAGATCCGTTACGCGCGCATTTGCAAGGTCGATGGCAAAGAAGTGCCTTGGGAAGACATCGTCAAAGGGTATCAGTATCAAGAAGGGGATTACGTCGTTTTGACCGAAGAGGATTTTGAAAGCGCCGATCCCAAAAAGAGCAGGACAGTGGAGATCATCGATTTCACGGAAGAGGGGCAAATCGACACCATGTATTTTTCAACCCCTTATTATTTAGAGCCGCAGAAAGGATCGGAAAAAGCCTACATTTTGCTCCGAGAAGCGCTGAAAAAATCGAAAAAAGTCGCCGTCGGGCACTTTGTCTTTAAGCAGCATGAGCATCTTGGCGTCATCCGGCCGCACGGAGACATTTTAATCTTAAATCAACTGCGCTACGAAGGGGAAATTGTCAAACCCGAAGGGTTGAATATTCCTAGGATAGACACTTCAAAAAAAGAGCTCGATGTCGCCCTCGAATTGATCGGTCAGTTGACAAAGCCTTTTGAGCCCTCTGATTATTTTGATTCTTATACGGAAAAGGTCAAACAGATCATCAAGAAAAAGGCCAAAGGGCAGACAGTCGTCGTCAAAAAAGGGGAGGTCGCAAAATCGCCGAAAGTTCACGACATCATGGCTCTGCTGAAAGAAAGCTTGCAGCAGCATCGAAAGAAACAAACGAAAAAAAGAAAAGCCGCGTGAAAGTGATGCTGGCCACTCTGATCGAAGGGCCTTTTAACCGAGAAGGGTGGCTTTTCGAAATCAAATGGGACGGCTATCGCGCACTCGCCTATAAAAACAAAGAAGTAAAACTGGTCTCCCGCGGAAATCAATCCTATAATACGCGCTTCCCCGAAATCGTCCAAGCCATCGCAAAACTGCCTGGCAGATTCATCCTCGATGGAGAAATCGTCATTCTCGATAAAAAAGGGAGGTCCAAATTCCAACTTTTGCAAAGGAAGGAGGGGAATGCTTACTATTATCTTTTCGACATTCTCTCCTACGAAGGAAGAGATCTTACCGGGCTGCCCTTAACCGACAGAAAGAAAATTCTGAAAAAACTTCTCAGCGCAGTTCGCTCCTCAAGGCTGCGATTCAACAGCCATGTGGAAACTCAAGGAAAGGCATTCTTTGCACGGGTAAAGAAAAAAGGGCATGAAGGTGTGGTCGCGAAGAAAAGCGACAGTAGCTATCAGTTTCGCCGCAGCAAAGATTGGCTAAAGATCAAATCGGGCAAGCGGCAAGAAGTGGTCATCGGCGGGTTTACAGAGCCCAAAGGAGGAAGGACGCGATTTGGAGCCCTCCTCGTCGGCGTTTACGAGAAAGGAAAACTGGTCTATGCCGGCCACGTCGGCGGAGGGTTCGATCGGAAACGGCTTGAAGACGTTTATCAGCAGCTTCAGAAAATCATCACCACGACTTGTCCCTTTGCTGAAAAACCGCGCACGCATACTCCCGCCACATGGGTAAAGCCGAAACTCGTCTGCGAAGCGGCATTTGCCGAATGGACAGACGAAGGGATCATGCGGATGCCGACTTTTAAGGGGATACGGGGCGACAAAAAGCCGCGAGAGGTTACCCGAGAAAAAGCCAAATATGTTACATATAAATTAAATAGGAGGACAAGATGATCGAGATTCACCCTATGGTTTACCCCATTTTTGCTTTAATAGCGGGAATTTTAATTCTGATTTTTCCAACGATTCTCAATTACGTCATCGCAATTTACTTAATCATCGTTGGAATTTTGGGGATTTTTGGCGGAAGATGAGTATTGGGCAAGCTTGCGCTTGCCCAAAGGTGAAGACTATTTTTTCTTCTTTTTGCATTTTTCAAGGATTGGAGGGAGCTCGCCTGAAGGAAGCTCGTCGGCATCGCACACCCCGATGGAAACTTGATTGTCAGGTTGGATCGGGATTTCAGTTTGATTGGCAACGCCTAGACAGGCAGAGCACACAGCAACGATTGAGAAGATCATTTCTTTCATAAAAAACCTCAGTTGTAGGGTTAATGGGAAAAAAAGATTTTCTTCAGTACTGCTATTTTTTGCAACAGAACTTTTAAAACACTGACAATTTTTTTTTTAGTTCAAACTGTTCATTTACAAGTATATTGTAATTATTTTAATTATTTAAGTGACTAATATGCAGTGATCTGCGAGCAAAAATTAAACTTTATTTTAATTGCATTAAATATTAGAATATTATAATATTAATGTAATTTTAATAAAATCAAGGAGATTAATATGGCTTCTTCATCTTCAGCCTTTCTGGGATTTACGCTTCATTATACCGGCGCCAAATTTGGCCCAAATGGCGCGACTTTGCCCCTTTCTGATGGCAAAAATAAGACCCAAACCAAAACGGAGAATTTAGGCAAGATATTCGGCAATATCGGCGCATTGGTCATCCGCAAAGGGATTAGTATCCAGCAAATAACGGCCTTGATCGGGCAAATTGCGCGCAAAAATTACGAATCTAGCCCAGTCGAACGCGCGGCGAAAGGCGCCGACCAGGCTGATCTTTTTGAACCGGGTATTAACTCGACTTTAACATGCATGGCGACTGCTAAACTAGAAAAAGCGGCCCATCAGACATTCGGCAAGACAAAAGTTATGAATGAGCGCGCACAGCCCCTTGTGCACGTTAACAAAGGCACTCTTCATGGAGAGCTAGACCTTTGGGGTAGGATGCATGCGGCAGTATGGCATACCGGAATCAATCTTGGGCCTACGTTAAGCAATCAGGGCTTTGTTTATGTTTGCTGTCCTCCAGGAATCTCCGAAGAAGAGAATAAAAAACTAAATGAGGCGATGGCGGCTGGAAAATTCACAGTCGAAGGCAACGAAGTGGTTGTCGATGGAAAACGGTTGCAGACATGCCAACCAAAGCAATTTTACAATGACAAAAAAATGGTCGAAGTGAAATCTAACGGGACATTCCAGAAACACGGCCTCATGATCAATGGCGGCCCGCTCGGTTGGATGATTCACAACAACAACCCTAAAATTGTCCCTCAAGATATGGTCGAGGATCTCGTCAGAACGATGAAAATTGCCCAAGGGGGATTCTACGAACTGACCAAGGAGCAGCAAGATCTGGTGACAGGGGGACGGCTTAAAAACAAGAACGGCCTTGGCCTTTTCGAGCAAAATCAGACGTTCAATGCGATGTTTGAGATTTGCGGCTATCTCGAACGAGAGTATGGTTTTGAACCTGAAAAATTGTTTGGCCATTCCCTCACAATCGCTTCAAAAAGAGTCACTGACTTTTTTACAAAGCACGAAAATGTCGATGACTTCTTAACTGGCCCCATTTTGTCAGAAATGGTGCAAAGCTTAAGAGTAAGCGGCCCCAACAGCACGCGCAAAGCGCTTCCGCTCAGATTCACCAACCCCTTTATTGTTACTCTCAACAATTCACGCGCGATTGCCCACGCTTTCGACGCGAATTACAATGGAATGCCGCTCTTTAGGCTAGAAGCGCTTGTTACAGATGACCGCTACAAAGACATCTTGGTCGAAGGCCAGTTAGCGCTACCTTCGCTTAGTTACGGCAAACACGCCGCAGCCATCTTGTCGATGGCCATTTTGGTGTCCGAGCAGATGCTGCTTGAGCAGATCTTCAGGGAGGCTTTTGTCACTGGCGGAAAAGAGGGTATTGCCGATGTGCTAAGACAAGTTTTGGGTGATAAAGAAAATATCACAGAACTTGCCTCCAAAATTGCTGAGTTGATTGGAGGTATAAATGAAAAAGACCCAATTCTAGGCCTGCAATTCGACTATTGCGATGAAATCGTTTCCACCCTTAGGTCAGCTCTCGGGACTAACCTCTTGATCGATCTCGTTCAAAAACTGGAACAGGATGGGATTCTGACAGATGAGGCTTTAGAGCAGTTCTATAAAGAACATGGCAAATATGAAGTGCACGAAGCGATTAGCCATCTCCGCAGCTTGGGACAACTGATCCAGGATAATCCCGGAACAACTGCAATCAAAGAGGGCTCGACCGGGATCAACGGGGGATTAAACCCATTGATTAAGAAGATGTTCCCTGAAGGTGTTGCAGTGGATTATTTCCAAGTCCCTGGAGTGACGCGTGAAGACCTGAATAAAAAAGCTGGAGAAGCAGCGACGACAACCACCACGGTAGCCCCTGTCGCTTCCCCCACTTCCGGCACTCTTGCTGCAAACAACAGAGAGGGAATACTTAGCCATTCGCTCAATGCCTTGGGAGGCCTTGCCCTTGGCGCCATTGAGACAATGGCTGCCAATGCTCCTCTCATCGCCTCAGTGGCGTTGACGAGCATGATTCCAAGTGCAGACACGCCTTCTCTCTAAGACCATGTTGCGCTGGGCGAAGCCCAGCGCATCTTTATTTCTTGCCTTTGTGTCTGTCGACGCTGAGTGGCCCTGAGCCGAAATAGGCAATGATCAAAGCGCCTCCTATCATCGACAAGTTCTTTAAGAACATGATCTTCTGAAGCATCTGCATCGATTCGTGGACTCCCCAAAATCTATGGATGAAAAGAGTCAAAGGCACCATGACGATCACGATCAGCCATGCCCCATAACGGGCCTTGAATCCCAATAAAATGCTGAGTCCGCCGAGCAGAAGCAGAACCCCCGACGCAGGAACGAGAAAGCTGGCCATAGGAAACCCACGGTCAGCAGCCACTTGAATTGTCTCTCGGGAAAAATGGCTTATTCCCGCTAAAATAAAGATCAAAGAATACAATAGTCTTCCCAACAGAAGAACATAGTTCATAATTTCCTCGTCAATAATATGTTTTCTCTCTAATTACTAGTATTAATATATTTTGTAAAAAATGTTAAACATTTTTTTTTGAATAGTGTTATTATAAGGTTAGAAAGAAAACCAAAGGGGCCCTATGAAAATTGGAATTATTGGCACGGGGCATAAGATTTTGACAATGGAACTGAAGCCTACGGCTCAGGCGCCTCCGTCAGAGAACTAAAAAAGATGCTCGGGCAAAAAAGAAAAGCCGCCTAATCAGTGACGTCGATAGCGACGTAAACCTCGACCTCTTGAGGAGAGCCTGCGAAAAATTTTTCGCCGTAAACCTGATAGTCGACAGTGTATTTGCGGATGCGCTCGATATTGCCATGCCAAATCGCATTCCAAGTTTCGATCACGGCATTGGGCTGTTCTCCGACAGCGCGATAGAGGGCGTAAGATCCCCCTGAAATCGATTTTGCGCTCATTCCTTCCGGCACCTCCTCCAAAGAGGTCACAGGGCACCCGACAAAGCAAGTGTAGGGCTTTGTGTAATTGCCTTCATAATCGGTGTACAAACAGACGATCTCGTTGGAGGCTTTATTGGGGATCTTGTCCATGATTTTCTCCTGATAAAACCTCGCCCACAGCTTGGGGATGTCGTGAGGGCCGGCCTCGGGCGAGTTCATCGTGCGGCAAGAAATCCCAACAATCATGAGGGGAGGGCGATGGACGACCGTGGCATTTTTCATTGCAGCATTTCCTTCCGTGATAAAACTGGATAAAAACATAAAACAACAGAGAATCCCGTATATCATATCAAAGCCCTTTTTACTTTCATACCAACACCAATGAGCCGCTCTTTCGGTTCATTGGAAAACACAAAGCGCACGTACTTTGCCGCTTGCTCTCCCCAGCCGCTCATGGGGGTGGCCGCGACTTTTGCAACTTTAAACAGCTTTTCCACAGCTTGCTTAGCGCTCATTCCAAGAGATTCTGCGTTCATCAGCATCGACCAGCCTCCGTGAGGTGGAACGACAGGAAGCCCTTTAAACTCTTCGAGCATGATATCGCGGCGCTCTTCCCAGAGGGCAACAGCTTGTTTCAGCCCATTCTCCGGTTCATTAAGTCCTGCCGCCACGCCTCCCATGCTGATGCCCGTTTGACAGACCACATTGGAAATGCTCACAAGGCCGATATCATTCATGATGCTTTCTGGACCGACGATCCACCCGACTCGCCATCCGATCATCCTCAACTCTTTAGAGGCCGCGCCGACAGTGATCGTGCGCTCCCGCATGCCAGCAAAAGAAACGGGGTGCATTACTTGCCGTTCGTCGTAGAGGATCTTTTCCATGGCGGCGTCATAGAGGACCCAGAGATCCCTCTCTAAGGCAACGTGGGCAACAGCTTCCCATTCCTCATGGGTAAGAACATGGCCTGACGGCATCCCTGGGCTGATTGCGATCATCTTTGTTTGTGGCGTCACTGCCCGCTTAAGCGCCTCCTTGTCCAACCGCCATCCCTCTTCGCTAGGTATCAGCGGCACGAAGATGGGCACCCCTCCCGCCAAACGAACGCGGTTGACGATCCCCGCATAAACCGGGTCGGTCACGATGACCTCGTCGCCAGGCTCTAAAATCGCCAGCAGGCAGTTCAAAATTCCCGACATGCCCCCGGCCGAAATGATGCATTCTTTACGCCAATCGTATTCGATCCCGCATACTCCCGAAACGCGCCTTGCGGCCGCTTTTTTCAACTCGTCTTGGCCAAGAAAGGGAAGGTAGCTGTTGTTCTCATCGACGCCGATCCCGCACCGCGTCACCTCGAGGGCAATTTGAGGCGGAGGTATGTCAGTGTCTAGATTTTCTAGCCGCAGTATCTCCGGGTCTTGGGCGGCATCCGCCGCATTGCCCATCCGATCGACACCAATTCCCGGCACATGCGCCAATCTCGATACTCTCGCATACTTAGGCATGGCTTCTCCTTTAGTCGTCAAAAGAGCTTAAAGGTTTTGATCAAAGTAAACAACAGATTAAAATAATTTATTTACAGCTTTTGCTTGAATTGGCTATATGTGGGTTTAGGTAACTATAATTACAGGAGACCGGTATGAAGTATTTAATGTTGATTCCCGTCTTGTGCCTCGCTGGCTTTGGCTGCACCAACACTCAAGGCAGCTCCCAATATCTTAGCCGACAAGAAAGCCCAGCGGATTCTGCGATTTCGGCAGAAGTGAGAAACCGCATGATGTCCAATCCCTCTCTCTCTCCCTATGGGAATTCAGTCAAGGTATCGACAAATGACGGTGTCGTAACGCTTAAAGGCAATGTCGCTACGCAAAGAGACGCTGACAAAATTGTCAAAATGACTCAAAACGTAGACGGTGTCCAGTCAGTCGACAACCAATTAGTCGTCACTGGCCCTTAATGCCTTTTGAAATATTGAATTTCCCGCTCGTGCTTCATCGCCGCTTCCTTGGTATCAAAGGTCCCTAGGTTGCGTCTCTTCCCGGTTTTAGGATTCAACGAGCGGGAATACAATCGATATTTTCCTGAAGAGAGTTTCCTAATCATAGCAACACCTCATTAGTGAGCGTTTTGAAGACATCCTCTTACAAGGAGGAGTTCTTCAAAACGCTCACTAATATTCTTTTGCATTTTTCCACGATTTAATGGAAATTATTGTTCTAAAACCTTAAAGGCAGCATCCCATGGTATCGTATCGCGCATTGATCAAATTCGTTTGGCAGTTCATGCGCACCCAAAAGTGGATCTTCATTTTGATCCTCGTCATCGACTGCTTGAATTGGCCTGTCGAATCGGTACTGTGGCCATATATCTTGCACGTGGCGGTGGATGTGTTTACGCGCTTTGAAGGGGATCGGACAGAGGCGTGGGCGGCTTTGAAGGGGCCGATGATCAGCGGGGTGGCTTTGGTCCTTTACATTGAAACAGCGGCGAGAACGCTGGGTTTTTTAATGGCAAAGGCAATCCCGAAATTGCAAGCGGATATCCGGATGGCGATGTTCGATCAGATCCAGCGCCATTCGCCCCGCTATTTCAATGAGCGGTTTGCAGGCACTCTGGCAAATAAGATGACTGACATGACGGCGCAAGTGGAGATCATTCTACAGCGGTTGTTCTGGCCGATCATACCGGCGCTTGCGGGATGTCTTTTGGGCGTTGGGTTCTTATGGTTTGTCAATCCGATTTTTGCTGGGATTTTTCTCGCGTTTATCATTGTTCATATGGGCGCCTGCATCGTGTTTACAAGACCCGCCGATGCCTATGAGCATCTGCATGGGGAGGCGCGGAGCACGCTGCTCGGAAAAATTGTCGATAGTTTCACCAATAACTTTGCCGTGAATCTCTTTTATCGTTTTGTTCACGAAAAAAATATCGCTCTCTCTTACCAGAAAGTCGAACAGGAGACGAACGAGACCTCGAGGCTGTATGTCGTCAAAATGATGTGGTTTTTATCGCTTTTTTACTTTGTTTTTGTGTGCCTCGGAATTTTCGGCTCGCTCATTTATTTGTGGTTGCACAATCATATCACGACCGGCCAAGTGGTCCAAGTGTTCACGATGATGCTCAGCTTGTCGACAATTCTCTGGGCAGTCGGCTTGGAACTTCCCATCCTCTTCCAATCTTTTGGGATCTTGAAGCAAGCGTATGCGTTGATGCTCGATCCTCAAGACATCGCAGATCAGCCAGGGGCCGAAGAGCTGAATGTCTCTTCGGGCGAGATTCTCTTTGACAACGTCTCTTTCCACTATGGAAAGAGAAAGTTGTTTGAGAACAAGCATGTCCATATTCGCGGAGGCGAAAAGGTGGGGCTTGTCGGATTTACAGGCGCTGGAAAATCGACTTTCATCAATTTGATTTTGCGCTTTTTTCCTCTTCACGATGGGCGGATCCTCATCGATGGACAGGACATTTCGCAAGCGGTCTTGGAATCGCTGCGGCAGCAAATCGCTTTGATCCCGCAAGACCCTGTGCTTTTTCATCGAAGTTTACGAGAAAACATCAGTTATGGAAAGCCCGAGGCAACTGAAGCGGAAATCATCCGCGCGGCGAAATTGGCGCATTGCGATGAGTTCATTCACAACATTCCCGATGGTTATGAAGCGAAAGTGGGGGAGAGGGGAACGAAGCTTTCGGGAGGAGAAAAGCAGAGGATTGCGATCGCGCGGGCGATTTTGATGGATGCGCCGATTCTGATTTTGGACGAGGCGACCTCCGCTCTGGATTCTGTGACGGAAAGGTACATCCAAGACAGTTTAGAGAAGCTCATGCAGGGCCGCACGACGATCGTCATCGCCCACCGCCTCTCGACGCTTTCACGCATGGACCGCATTTTAGTCTTCGACCAGGGGAAAATTGTCGAAGAGGGGACGAGCGCTTCGCTGCTCAAGAAAGAGGGGCTCTACGCCCGCATGTGGAACATGCAGGTCGGTGGCTTCATACCTGACGAACCTGTCACCCTAAGTGAGTCCGATTGATTTTAATTCTCCAGAAATATTAAATGCGCACATGAAAAGAGTGAAACTGCTTCTTGGAGTCGTTGCGATTTTATGCGCTGGACTCGCCATCTTTTTCGTGCTTCGAAGCGACCATGCATTGGTCGCGCATCCTCAAGGGATGATCGCTGAAAGAGAACTTCATCTGATCAAAACGAACATTTTGCTCATGTTGGTCGTAGCGGTGCCAACTTTGTTCCTGCTGTTTTTCATTGCGTGGAAATACCGGGACAAAAATTCCAAAACAGCGCATGAACCCAATCATTCATCGCGGTGCTTTGGCGAAGTGATGATGTGGTCGATCCCTTCTGCCGTCATTGCGGTGATGGCATACATCACTTGGCATGCTGCGCATGAGCTCGACCCTTATCAGCCGATCAAAAGCGATGTGAAGTCGCTGACGATCGAAGTGGTCGCTCTCGATTGGAAATGGCTTTTTATTTATCCAGAACAAGGGATTGCGACAGTCAACTTTGTCCAATTTCCTGAGCGGACGCCGATCCGTTTTCGACTTTGTGCGGACGGCTCGCCGATGAACTCTTTTTGGATCCCGCAGTTGAGCGGACAGATCTATGCGATGACGGGGATGATTACCCCGCTGCACATCATGGCGGATGGGACTGGGGAATATGCGGGGAGGGCGGCCGAGATCAACGGCGACGGTTTTGCGGACATGACCTTTGTGGCAAAATCGACCTCGCAAGAGGAATTTGAGGGATGGGTGGGCCAAGTGAAAAACTCTACATTACAACTCACGCGAATCGTTTATGAGGAGCTCCTTAAGCCCTCGAAAAACAATCCTATTGCGCTCTATTCAGATGTGGAAGAAAATCTGTTTCATCATATCGTCATGAAAAATATGCACCCAATGCACAATCCATGATGGGAAAACTGACATTAAAAGCGATCCCGCACGAATGGTACACCATTGCAGGGACAGTGTTTATTGTCCTGATGGTGATCGCCATCGCCGTGTTCCTTACGAAGACCAAGAGGTGGGGATGGCTATGGAATGAATGGCTGACCTCGACCGATCCGAAAAAGATCGGCACGATGTACATCATCTTTGCCGCGCTGATGTTCTTCCGAGGGATGGTCGATGCGGGGATGATTTGGCTGCAGCAGTCGATCGGGGCCGATTCCCAAGGGTATCTGACGGCGGACCATTTTCAGCAGATTTTCACCTCGCACGGCGACATCATGGTCTTCTTTGTGACCATGGGGTTTTTCTTTGGGCTCATGAATTGGATCATTCCGCTTCAGATCGGCGCCCGGGATCTCGCTTTCCCTTTTTTAAATTCTTTGGGACTCTGGCTCACGATTGCAGGGGGAATCCTGATCAACCTGTTCTTTGTGATCGGGGGCGATTTCGCCAATACGGGATGGATCGCTGTCGCGCCGCTCTCTGAGCTGGAATTCAATCCGAGCGTGGGGGTGGATTATTTGATTTGGAGTTTGCAGCTCTCGGGGCTCGGGAGTTTGCTGGCGGGCATTAATTTTACGGTGACGATCATCAAAAAGCGGGCGCCCGGGATGACGTTGTTGAGAATGCCGCTTTTTGTCTGGACCTCTTTGTGCGGAATGATCTTGATCATTTCCGCATTTCCCGTGCTGACGGCGACGACGCTCCTTTTGTGGTTGGACAGGACTCTCGATATGCATTTCTTTACAGTCGGTTTCGGCGGAAACCAGATGATGTACTTCAATCTCATCTGGATGTGGGGACACCCTGAAGTGTATATTTTGGTTTTGCCCGCATTCGGGATGTATTCGGAGATCGTATCGACTTTTTCGCAAAAAAAGTTGTTCGGATATACTTCAATGGTGTGGGCGGCGCTGCTGATCACTGCTCTTTCTTATTTGGTGTGGCTGCACCATTTTTTCACGATGGGAGCTGGGGCGGATGTGAACTCGTTCTTTGGCATCGTGACGATGCTGATCGCCATCCCGTCGAGCGTACAGGTGTTCAACTGGATTTTTACAATGTACAAGGGCAAGCTGAATTTTGCGACGCCGATGTATTGGTTCATCGGTTTCATCAGCACTTTTATTTTTGGCGGCATGGCGGGGGTGTTGATGGCGGCGCCGCCTGCGGATTTTCAGGTGCATAACAGCCTGTTTTTGGTAGCCCATTTCCATACGATGATCATCGGCATTGCCCTTTTTGGCACGTTCGCTGGCATCACTTACTGGTTGCCCAAGATCACCGGCCTTCATCTCGATGAAAGGCTGGGGAGGCGCGCGTTTTGGTTTTGGTTCATCGGTTTCTTCGTCTCTTTTGTTCCACTTTATCTGCTCGGATTCATGGGTGCGACTAGGCGCCTCGACCATTACGCCTCATCGACGGGATGGCAGCCGTTATACATAACTGCCACTCTGGGTTTTATTCTGATTACATGCGGCGTCATCACGCAAATCCAGCAGATCGTTGTCAGCGTAAAAAATAGAAAGCGCCTTAAAGATGCGACAGGAGATCCATGGAATGGGCGGACACTGGAATGGGCGACCTCTTCGCCGCCGCCCTTTTATAATTTTGCTGTCATCCCGAAGGTGACGGGACGCGATGCGTTTTGGCAGATGAAGCAGCAAGGGGAGAAACTTCCGACGCACTATGAAGATTTTCATATGCCCAAGAATACCGGCATGGGGATCTACATCTCTGTCTTTGCGTTCTTATTCGGTTTTGCGATTGTTTGGCATGTCTACTGGCTTGCAATCCTCGGAGCGGCCGGGGTGATTGTTTGCGTGGCGGTGCGCTCGTTTGATGAAGAGACGGAGTACATCATGACAGCCGATGAAATCGCCAAGCATGAGGCCTTTAAAGGTTGAAAGATGGAAAAAGAGCACGATGACACAGCCGTCTTTGGTTTTTGGGTCTATCTGATGACCGACCTTGTCATCTTTGCGGTTCTATTTGCCGCCTTTGCCGTGCTGCGCACGAGCACTTTTGGCGGGCCTTCAGGGCGCGAGCTTTTTGAAATGCCGGTCGCGATCAAGGAGACGTTCATTCTGCTGACGAGCAGTTTCACATGCGCACTCGGAACGCTCGCGATCTTTCGAGGACGGAAAAAGCCGGCGCTGTTTTGGTTTGCTGCGACATTCCTTCTCGGCGCCTCTTTTCTCTTCTTCGAAATCACAGAATTTTCCCAATTCGTCGCTACAGGCAACAGCTGGCGCCGGAGCGGCTTTCTCTCTTCATTTTTCACATTAGTGGGCACGCACGGCACGCACATCTCTATTGGGTTGCTCTGGATGCTGGTCTCGATGCTGCAGATTGCGCTGCGCCCGCTGACCCCATCTTATACTTCCAAGATTTTTCGCATGGCCCTCTTTTGGCACTTTTTGGACTTAGTCTGGATCTTTATCTTCACCGCCGTCTACGGAGTAGGGCATTTATTGTAAGAGGATGTTTAGTAATTGCTTTCCTTCTATAAAAGGATCTTTTCGGCATCTTCGAAAAGCCTGGCCTCGACTATATCACCGTCCCGATATTTAGCTCGGCCAGAATTTTCAAATCTGCTCGAAAATCTCTCTTTTCTAGAAGGAAAGCAATTATTAAACACACTCTAAGGAGAAATTATGGAACTCTCGCTAGGCTCCCGCGTCTTTGGTTTTGTCGCTTCGCTCCTCCTCACGATCGCAGCTTTTACGATCATCGTGTCCCCAGAGCTGCTGCACCTCAAAACAGAGGCGGCCGTGATCCTGATTTTTGTGATGGCGGTCCTTCAATTCACAGTCCAATCGTTCTGTTTTCTACACATTTGGAAAGAAAAAGGGGCGCGTTGGAACATGGTCGTTTTTTTCTCCACTCTTTCTATCATTCTCATTATAATTCTTTTCTCCATTTGGGTGATGGACCACTTAAATGAGAACATGATGGTGATGTAAACTAAAAAGGTGAAAAATGCCTCTGAGAATTTCCTCGAATGAGCTTGTGAATAAGAGTCTTATGAATCTCCCCATACTGGAACTTCCTAAAAGGGCGCTTGCTGTCCAAAACCGCGATGTTCTTTTATCCGCGCTTCAACCTAAAAATTTTATTACTCAAATTTTTGAACAATTGAAAAGTTGTTGGAGTTGGATTTTCAGTCGGATCTGCCCCTCTGCTACCACAATTGCGTCGGAACCGGATACTTCTTTCTCTGTGGAAGAAAAAATTAACTTCTGAACAGATTTTATTCAGAATTGTTTGGCAGATCCCGCTGCGCAACCCTTTCTCGATTCCTCCTGCAGAGTCGCGATTGTGGCCAAATTAAATCAGCAGATCATCTCTCGGCATTTGACAATCATGGTCAGGCCGGCTCTTGACATCAGTAGGCAGCTTGCCATTGACGTGCTAAGGACAAATCTCGCCATCTATGGACATGATCACCCGGTGCGTCCTTCAGATGAATTCAGGATGGAAGCCTATTTCTTGAAGCCGAATGGAGTTGGGGTATGCGATGTGGAGTATTATTTTGGAGTCCAGCGCAGTGGAAATGGTCATGACCACTGCCCTGGTCTATCGAGGGTGAATACAACGCAATATCTCATTTCGAAATTTGGCAATGAAGGCCCTCAGCGGGATGGTTTTCTCCAATTCATGCTCTTTAACTTGTGATGGAACAAGTTCAGCAAAGTCAGTAGGATCAAGCCCGGGTAGATGACTTGCAAAATAGGACCTAAGAACGCCGCGATGCCCTTGAATCCCAAATTGGCGAAAAGAGTGGTCGTCGCGAGCGTCAAAAGAAGGGCCACTGTGGGCGTGATTTTTCCTTTGCAAAGGTCTTTTTGCAAGTAATCGGCGAAAATCGCCGCCAGCGTCATCGCCGTCGTCAAGCAAGCGGTGAGAATGGCCATCGCTGCGATAAATCCTCCGGCCGGCCCTAGAATCTTAATTGCCATCGCGCTGAGCATCTGCTCTGGCGGGCATGCGGAATCAAGCGCTCCGGCATGCCGGGCTGAGATCAGGCAGAGCCCAACATAGGTGAAAAAGAGAAGCGAGGCTGCGATCAGGCTGGAAATCGTCATCTTTTTCAGTGGAGATTGTCCATTTTCCTCTTTCTTCTCAAAATGGGGAAGAACGACGGTGGCAAACATAAACGCTGCGATCAGGTCCATCGTATTGTATCCGCCCAAGAGTCCCTGCAAGAAGCTTTCTTTGGCGGGAATCGCGCCCGCGGCATAAGAGGAACCGCCCGTCAGTCCCAAAATCATCAAGGCTCCCAAACAGATCAAAAGAAGCGGCGTCAAATAAATCCCGAGGACGCTGACGAGCTTATGGCGCTTGAAGCTGCACGCGAAAATGAGAGCGGCGGCAAGCAGGCTAAATAGGGGAAGGGACGTTCCCATGAGATACGGGCTTGTCGTCGCATGCATAAGCGTGACGAGCCGCGGGATAACGCCAAGCGGCCCTAAGATGAGCTGGAGAAGCAGCAGGACCATCAGGCCGGGGATCTTGCCGGCGCGCCCAAAAAACCACGTGTAGTCACCTCGGAAAAGAAGCATCGCCGCAAGCCCAAGAAATGGCACAATGACGGCCGTCAGTCCAAGGCCGGCGATGGCGTACCAGACATTGCCGCCTACCGATTTTCCGATGAGAAGCGGGAAAATTAGATTCCCCGCGCCAAAAAACATGGAGAAAAGAGCAAATCCCGTGGTGATGAAGCTGCTAGATTTTGTTGTTTGCGCTAGGTGCGACCCTTCTTGAACTGACATAACGATCCTTATAAGTGATTGGCACTTCTAGTCCCACTAAAGGCTTGATCTCGAAGGAGTTGTAAGAGAAAAAAGTGGCTGTTAGAAGTGCTTGTGTTTTTTATGTGCGCATGCGCGCGACACCCACCACTTGCCCGCAAAGGGCAAGAGTCGAATCAAGGCAAAAAAGTCGTGATTCAATAGGGTGGTTCATAGTTAAGCACTCCGCCACTATGGCAGGATGATGACTCCATCATAAGCGCCTTTTTCATTTATGAGAATTTAATTCGCAAGTGTCTAATAATAAATCATTTGCAAGACAAAGAAATTAATTGATATTAAATAGAAATTAATATAAAATTAATGCAAGACTTAAAATTGAGGATTATTAATTAGCGTATTTAATCATGTTAATGAGACTCAAATAAAAGGGTTTGTTTTCGATCCACAAACCCCAAACTACTAATGAGGAAAAAACCATGACGCTCTTTACCAATCTAGACAACACAAAAATCGATTCGATCGTCGGCCTCATGCAATCCTCGAACCATCGGTACAAACCCGCGTTTGGAAGAAATACCGAAGCGGCCTTTAAATCAAATGATTTGACTCTTAAAATCGTCGCCTGCGCTCGATTCTTGATCCGATGGCAAAATGAATTGAACGATTGCAAAAACGATCCCTACTGCTTCGTTCTGTTTTATCACGATCAATTTGAAGAGTACTCGGCAAGCCAAAAAACACTCGATAAATTAAAACGAAAACTAAGCCGATTGTTCTTTGAGGGGTTGGACTCTAAACCCAAACAAGCATTCATCATAAAAGCCGCCGGGACATTTAACTTGAAGCACTCGGCGCCGCACTATGTCGAGCACATGTTCCGATACCACGGAGATGATGCCTTTTGCCTACAACTAATCGGGGAATGCATCGGGGTTCATCCCAACTCGCCAGCCATTCCGCCTGACAATATGGTCCAATTGTATGCAGATCCAAACGGTAGACCGATCAACCCGCGCCATATTTTAGCTGTCGGGTCCGCCGCCGAGCATTTCCCCTTAGCTAGCAATACATGGGGCTATCGCGACCAACCAAAGAGCTCCTGGTTTCGCTATTCCGAGTATAAAGCCCGTGCCACTAGCGAACGCCGCAAACAATTCAAAGGCGATAACCGGGGCTTATATAAAACCTGTTATTGGGACAATGTCGTCGAGATGAGCCATTTTAGAGAGAACATCGTCAACGCAAAAAAATACGCTGGAAACCCTATAGGGAATTGCTGGGAGCGCAGCCTTCATGTGTTCCACAGGCTCGCAAAACAACGGAAATTCGACCCGCTGGCCCAAGTAAACCTTGTCCCAGGCGACCATTGGTTTGACACTTGCGATGAAAATTTATTGGACGCATGGAATGGACCGAGGCTCTATCCCGAAAAACTGAAGGAAAAGCTGCTTTACGACTACAAGAGAGCGATCGATTTAAAAGATGGTAGCCCTGTTTTAGCGCCATACCACCCCAATCAGAAAATCAACGTCAACGCTTATACCCTCTATCCTTTGGAAGCGTTCAAAAAAGACTCGACAACCAATCATCTCTATTTGGTCGAGCTTCTCAAGCAGTTTCATCAAATTCCCGCGCACCAGCGGCAAGAAAAAATGATCAAGGCCTTAGAGATCGTTCAGTTCATTGAACAAAAACTGCCTCTTTATCCCTACGTCGATGGCGCGGTGAACGAGCTTTATGACCAGATGCTCTACCTCACCAAAAAAGAGAGAAGAAATGGATTGAAACCTCCTCCTCTGCCAGCCAAAGATCGCTGTCTGATCAACGAAGCCCTCCAAAATTTAGATCTCCATGCCTTGCGTGAACATCTCCAAAATAAAGAAAAGCCAGACTCCCTCACCATTTTCCATGCGATGAAGGCATGTCTTAGGGCGAGTGACATCAGCTTCTTAAAAGAAATCAACGACGTCGGCATCCCGATTCCTGTTCAATCAACGCCATTCACTTTCTTATTTGATCGCGATCCTGCGAGCGCGATCATGAAGCTCGCAAAGAAATTGTCCATCGACAGCAAGGGCATGGACCTCACTAACTATTGCAACCAAATCCTCCAAAACCGGTGAAATGATGGGCATCTTTTGCAATGTAAATCAAAACAAGCTGAACTTGATTGTTGAGAAGATTCCATCTTGTCAATTCTCTTATCAGCCCATCCTGCTGGAAGCTGCAAAATCTATCTTCCAATCGAATGAGACTACGCTTAAAGCAGTCGCATGCGCTCAATTTCTTATTCAGTGGCAAAACAATTTGGATGAGCAGATAACAGACTCCAACCCCAGGATTTTTTTTGATGAGAATGCATTCGATCGATTCACGCAGAGCCAAAGGGCCCTCAACAAATTGAAGAGAAAATTCAGCAGGCTCGTCATCCATGATATGCCCCTGGACCAGCGAGAAAGCCTTTTAAGAGAGACCGCTGATAAGTTGAAAGTCCAATTGCCAGATGTTTCCGTCCTTGAACACTTATTTTACTTCCAAGGAGATGATCGGATCTGTTTAGAGATGCTTGGGCTCTATGCGAACCATCGCTTGAAGCTGCCGCACCGTCCCCCCGGACAATTAGTGACTTTATATGGCGATGCCAACTACCGGCCTGATGCACGCGTCGTTATGGCCGTGGCATCGACCGTCGAACATTTTCCTTTTGCCTCCAACACATGGGGTTTTCCTGGACAGGAATCCTGGCCCTCGACGGCTTTTACGAAACAAAAAGGCCGCGCGCTCGTGTCTCGCCGCGCGGAGTTTTTAAAGAAGTGTCCACCTGTAGTCGAGAGTAAGACTCCTTGGGCCAAAGTAGTTCCCCCCAGCGAGTTGCTTGATCAACGAGGCCCTTCGGAACTTAGACTTGAGCGCTTTGCGCGCCCATATCAACGATGGGGAAATGGCGAACGGTTTGACGATTTTGCACGCGATCAAAGCGACCTTGCGCGCTAACGACATCCGGTTTTTGAAAGAGGTTGTCGATGCAGGCGTTCCCATTGAGAAAAACGCCTTCACTGACTATTTTCATCACAATGCAAGCAAAGCCATCAAGCAGCTCGCCTCAGAACTCTCTTCGGTCGCCGACATGCCGGACCTCGCCCTCTACTGCAATCAGGCCGTCAAAAAGCTAAATTCGGGCTAGTACACTTAATTGTAAGTGTAGTAATCTAGCCCTCATGAAACTTTTCATAATTTCTTTTCTCTTTTTCTTGCGTGCCCTTGCATTGACCAGCTCGGAGCCTTCCTACTTGAAGGACCTCGAAGAGCTAGGATATTGCGTCGTTCCCAATGTGCTTTCTGTATCCGAGGCCGAAGTTCTCTATGAGCGTGTGTGGCATGAGTTCATCGAAAAAGCGTGGCCGAATTGCAGAATGGACGATAGAAGCAATTGGAAAGATGCGTTTCCGATGCACAGTCAAGCGGGGATCTTTGCGGGGCCGGCCGGCCAGATCCAGGTGATGTGGGATGTAAGACAAGATCCCCGCATAGTCGAAGTCTTTGCACAAATATGGAACACGTCAGATCTGATCGTGAGCATGGATGGGCTCTCTTTGATGTGTCCGCCGGAGATCAGAATGGGTTCTTATCAACCGTGGCCTCACGTCGACCAAGCGGTCTTACGGCGTCAGGACGATTATGCGCACGACAATACACCGCCGATCGACTTTGTCAGCGAATCGTCGCTGGGGACGATGCCTTACACCATCCAAGGGCAATTTTTGTTTGAAGATTCCTTTGATGGCGATGGTGGTTTTTACTGCATTCCAAAGTCGGTTCATCGATTTGAAGAATTTGCCCCTCAACTAGAGGAGATCTACGCACAAGACGTTCCCCAGGAAAAGCGGAGTGCGAAATGGAAAGCAGGATACAAGTACATCTTTGATTTTTTTGCCAATGCAGTGGACGAATCGGGAAAACCGTACCGCATTAAGCATGTCACAGCACCTAAAGGGTCGCTCATTTTATGGGACTCAAGGACCGTCCACTGGAATCAGCATGCGAGTCAGGACCGTCCCTATATCGACCCGCCCAAAGTGAGAATGGTCGGCTATCTTTGCTACGTCCCCAAGTCGAGGCTGACGGACGAGGGCAAAGCGCGAAGAAAAGAAGCTTTCGAAAACGGCGTCTCTACAGGACACAACCCCGCCTACCCCGAACTCAAGTACACAAAAGATCGCCTCAAGAAAGAATTCGAGCAATACCTCGAAGATCCAAGCTACATGCAGCCAAAAATTTACCTAACCCCTTTGGGAGAATCGCTGCTTGGCGATTTTGATGAAAGATGATTAAAATTCTTCTCATTTTTTTGATTTGCTGCTTCCCGGTTGCTAAGTCTTGGACGTATCAATACGAAGTGTCTGCTTGCTGCATTTTCCAAAACGAAGCGCGTTTTTTGAAGGAATGGATCGACTACCATTTACTGATTGGTGTGGAACATTTCTACGTGTATGACAACTTAAGCGAAGATAACGCTCATGATGTACTAGCTCCCTACATCGAAACGGGAATCGTCGAATATATTCCTTGGGACAGAACTTACAGCTCTCCAGAAGGATGGTGGCATGTGCAGAGAGAGGCGTACATCGATGCCATGCAACGCTCTATGGGCCAAAGCAAATGGTTATGCGTCATCGATACAGACGAATTTATTGTTCCCGTCAAGGACGAGAATTTAAAAGTCTTCCTCAAAGATTACGAAGAGTTCGGCGGTGTCTGTATCAACTGGGTGTTTTACGGCACATCGGGAGTAAAAAGAATTCCCGATGGGCAATGGATGGTCTCCTGTTTATTGCGTCGGGCAAGAATAAACTTTGCGCAGCATCGCACCATTAAAACCATTGCGCAGCCAGAACGGGTAGATCCAATCAAATCTTTCTTTCCGCACATCTGCGCTTATCGAAAGCCGTTTTATCATGTCAATCCCAACAAAAAGAAAATCACTAATAAAGCATCGATCGAACTTTGCGTCGATAGGATCAGACTTCATCACTATTGGAGCCGCGATCTCGATTTTTTATTGATGGAAAAATACCCGAGAAACGAACGATGGTATGGATCGGAGATCGCTTTAAGAAAGGTCAACGAAGAAAAGAAAATGAACGACGACTACGACCCGATCATTCTTGATGTCATAGAAAGGCTGCGCTAAAAATAAAAGTGCCGCAAAGCTGCTTTCTAAATCTTGGCAAAAAGCCAACCGATGAGGATCCCGATGACGATCAGCAAAATATCGATAAAAAACTGCAGATAATAGATATGCTTTTTCACGGCGACGAGAATAAATTCCGTGATCCGCTTTTCTTCCTCCTCCACGATATCGCGCCTTCGCTGTTCCGCAGCATAAAAACTATCCAAGACTTTCCAAGCCCTCGCAACCGGATGGTAGGATGCGATGTTTTCAGAAGGAACCAAGGCGACTTGCTTGATGCTTCCCGCGACCCACAACACATCTCGCAAGAAAAGGTTAATCTCCCATACCGGCAAAACCCTTTTATCAAACGGATAGTCGCGTTTGATTTTTTCAATGTCGTCGATTGCCTTCTTTCTCGAGGACTCTTCGACAATGTTTTCCTTCTTGAGGAGATGCTCCAGCTCCTCTAAATTTTGATAAAATTCGACCAGCGTCAAAAAGTCCCAGCGCTCGCGCATCACTTTTTTGACCCCAAAGGTCAGGTCCTCGTCTAAACGAATGACCCTTTCCCTTCTAATCTTTCTGAAAAATCCCACCTTCATAATCGCATCTAATCACAAATACACATTTAATTGTTGGATTTATCCCATCAATGCTCGATGGTGAATTTATGAAAAATCTTCTCATTTTTTTCATCTGTTGTTTCTCCGCCGTTAAGTCATTCAGTTTTGAATATGAAATCTCTGCCTGTTGCATCTTCCAAAACGAAGCGCGCTTTTTGAAAGAATGGATTGATTATCACCGATTGATCGGCATTGAACATTTTTACATGTACGACAATCAAAGCTCCGATGGACCGCTCGATGTTTTGGCTCCCTACATTGAAGAGGGCATTGTCGAATACATCATCTGGGACAGGAGTTATGGCGTGAAAGAGTGGTGGTATGTGCAAAAAGACGCCTACATCGATGCCGTCGAGCGCGCTTTAAACAAGAGCAAATGGCTTTGCGTCATTGATACAGACGAATTTATTGTCCCGATCAACGACAATGACTTAAGAGCCTTTCTACGTGATTTTGAACCCTATGGTGGAATATGCCTCAATTGGGTCTTTTATGGTTCCTCCGGCGTCCAAAGAGTCCCGGAAGGGGAATGGATGGTTACCCGTTTGTTGCATCGGGCAAAATTGAGCTACCCTGGAAATCGCACCGTCAAATCGATCTTCCAGCCGCAGCGCGTCAATCCTCGAAAGTGTTTTTTTCCCCATCTTTGTGCATATCGGGAACCTTTTTACTCTGTCAATCCAGACAAAGTGCGCCTAAAAACAGTGGAATCCATCGATCCCTGTATCGACCGGATCCGGCTTCACCACTATTGGAGTAGAGACCAAGATTTTTTATGGCAAGTGAAGCTCCCAAGAAATGAGCGGTGGCACGGAACACAGAGAGCGTTGATCATGATCAATGAGGAAAAAAGAATGAACGACGAATACGATCCGATCATCCTCGACGTCATCCAAAGGCTTTTAAAATAAGCCAATCTCTCTGATAATTCTCCCGTGTTTGCAAGGCTTTTATTCGTTTTTGAACTTTTCTTCACTCTCATTAATGCCAATAAAGAATAAATCAAAGGGCATCTGAGTTTAGTATTCAAATATTTGTTTTAATGGCAAATCCCGATAACTTTTTATAGGATCGAAGAGCGTTTTTGGCTGCTTTTTCGTGATCAACCATAGGGGCTGGATAGCTAGGGTGGCCGGTATGTTTCTTCTTGTCGTGCCATTTGTGGATAGTCTCAGGTGATAACTTGCGCAGTTCTGGAACCCATTTCTTGATATACGCACCCTCGGGATCGAATTTTTTTTGCTGAGTCCAGGGATTAAAAATGCGAAAATAGGGCTGAGCATCGCATCCAGTGCTTGCCGCCCATTGCCAATTGCCATTATTTACGGCTGGATCATAGTCAATTAGAGTCTGGGCAAAGTATTTTTCTCCCCATCTCCAATCCATCTTCAAGTCTTTAACTAAAAATGAGGAGACGATCATGCGTACCCGATTGTGCATAAACCCAGTCTCGTTCATCTCTCTCATTCCCGCGTCGACGATAGGAAATCCCGTGTGGCCTGCACACCACCGCAGAAAGGCTTTTTTATCATAAGACCATTTCAATTGATTAAATTTAGAATGAAATGCGCTTTTGAAGACATGCGGAAAGAAAAAGGCAATTGATGTGAAAAAATCTCTCCAATAAAGCGCCCGGATGAGCTCATGATCCCGGCTTAAATGGTGGTTGATGGCAGCGAAGACCTCACGAGGGGAGCAAACGGTGAATTTGAGGTAGGGGGAAAGATGGGTAGAATAATTTTCTGCAGGAAAATTTCGATGATATCCGTATTTGCTAAAAGCTTTTAAGTTTTTGAGGATTTTTAGGCACTGGGCTCTTCCGCCGAGAAGGCGATTTTGCATTTTTTGGTTTGGTAGAATTTTAGATAGAATCGATTGTTCTTGAGCAAAAGCGATTGAGCCGCGAAAGTAATTACTTTGCCGGTTTCGGACGGGAGGTAACACACACAATTTTGATGCATTTCGGAAATACGGAGTGAAGATTGTGTATGGTTTTCCATCTTGTTTGAGAGTTTCTTCAGGAGGATGGAGCAGAGCATCATCAAAAGAATAAAAGGCAACTCTGTGAGCTTTACAGACTTTTTCGAGTTTTTTGTCGCGCATTCGACTATAGGGAGTATAGTCTCTATTCACAATAACGGCTTCGATTGAAAGTTTGAGGATGCATTGCTTAACAACTCCTTCTGGTTTTCCTCTAAAAAGGAAAAGATCACTTTTTTTTTGCTTTAATTGTTTTTTGAGATCTTTGAGTGATTCAATCATGAATTTTAGGCAATGGTCGCTTTTAAACGGATTTCGCTCGATCTGTTCTGGAGTGAAGATAAATGCAGGGATGACTATCTCTGAATGCTTTAAAGCAAAAATCAGCCCCGTATTATCTTCTAAACGGAGATCTCGACGAAATAGAAAGAGGGATGTTTGAAATTTCTTCTCCATTGACATCGGAACCTATTTATGGATTTTTTCATTCTCTGTCAACCGTGAACGCGATTATCCCTTGAAACTATGGTTGCCGATCGAGATGATTAAAAGATTAAATGGGAGATCTTCAGATGAATCAATGGAGAGAAATGCTAGAGAGATTCGATGAATGGGCTTCGCCATTAAGACCGTCACCCGAAGATGTCGCCATGTTTTCGAAGAAACGGCAAGTGACTGATCGAACGCTTTTATTGGGAATGACCGCTGAGCTGATGCACTTGGCTGATGTGGTCGTGGATCACAATCCAAAGGCCATTGAATTGGCAACGCGGAGCGAGCGAGTAGGTGCCGTGTTAGGTGACTGGAGCGATTTGCCCTTTGAAGCGCATTTTGACGCTGTGATTGGAGACGGATCTTTGAATGCTTTTCAAGGAGCGCCAGATCTATTTTTTTCCCAGATGAAAAAGGTGCTCAAACCTGGAGGCCGACTGATCTTGCGTGTTTATATTTCCCCTGATGAGAAAGAAAACCTCGAAGAAGTATTGCATTCTCAAAACCGCGCAAATTTCCACGCTTATAAATGGAGAGTAGCCCATGCGCTTGCTAATCCTCATGTGCGGGTGCAAGAGCTATTTCATGTGATTCATCCCTTCTATTCTCATCCGACGCTGGCTGTGTACCGGGACTCTACATTGGTCTATTATTTTCCAAAACTCTCAGAATTGCCTGTGTGGGAGAGCATTCAGTTTGGCACTTCTTACGAGCTAGCAGAGCGTTGCCCTGTCATTACATGGCAATTTCATTAGCTCCTCATTGAAGGAAGAGTTCTTCAAAATGCACCATAGCGCTCTGGAATTAAAATTATTAATGCTCTAAGATCATTTTTTTTGAGGAGAGTTATGAAAGAGTATGATGCGTTAAAGCTGTTGGCCCTGGGTACATGCGCCGTCGGAACTGCCGTTCATGCCGATCTCGGCTTAGTCGGTGGAGAGACACAAAGTTCGGATGCTTATGCTGCTTTGATCGAATATCCAAGCGGAAATCTAGTTCCGGTTGCTGGCTTGCCTGCGAATGCTGTGATCAATAGTGTGGCCATTAATAGTAGTGGCCTTGGAATCATTGTAGGAGCGCAAGGGTCGAATGGCTATGCTGCTTTCGTATCTTCCACTGGCACATTGACTCCTATTTCAGCAGTCAATCCTCCTGTAGGACTTTCGTCAGCCTCGATCAACACTTCGGGTACGGCCCTCATTGGAGGAGGAGCGTTGTTTTCCGGGCTGTACTATGCGGCATTTGTGGCTACAGATGGCACTGTGACTCCACTCACTCTCACTTCCAATCCCGCAGATATCACTTCGGTGGGCATCAACGATGCAGGAGTTGGACTCCTTGGGGGAGAAGGAAACAGTATGGCATTCCTTCCCGATTATGCCGCTTATTTTTCTTCGGGCACAGAGATGCCTCTGGATTTTCCGCCAAATGAGGCCTCTAATATTTCCAGCGTATCCATCAACTCTTCAGGCAATGGCATTGTCGGGGGATACCTCTATGATGGTAGTGCATTAACTGCATACGCAGGGTTAGCCACTTCTGGCCAAACCACTTTAACTACACTGAGTCCTTTACCCAATAGTGGCAGTTTTAGTTATATCAACTCTGTCGCCATCAATGATCAAAATGTCAGTGTCATGGGAGGACAAGATGGTTTCGAAAACGCCTATGCTGGTTATTGCGCAGGATTTGCCGACGCCTCTAATGTCCAAGCTCTTTTCCCTTCTCCTTTTCCCGGAGAAATTTCATGTGTTGCAATTAACAATTCTGGATTAGCGCTTATCGGTGGGTATAACAACGCTAGTGGGAATGTTATGTATGCGGCTTTAGTGCAACCGGATGGGACCGTCACGCCGCTCATTTCTTCTCCTCCCGCAGGGCAAATCAACTCTGTTTCGATCGATAACCAAGGGGTGGGATTAATTGGAGGACAGATTGGATCCGAAGGGTATCTTGCGCTGGTTGCCCCCAATGGTTCTTTGACCCCCTTGGACTTGTCAGATGTGAGTGTCATTAATGCAGTCGCGATTAATTATTCCGGCAATAATCCAGTACCGACGCCTAATCCCAGTGCAATTACATCCCTGGTCACACCTCAAGCGGTAGGAGCATTTCAAACTGTGAGCTACACCCAGCTTGCTGCTGTATATGCACTGGAATTTAGATTTATGCAGCAAAGCAGGAACTGGAGGAATTCCGAGTCGCCTCCCATAGCTCATGGGGGCGTAGTGCCTGTGGAGTCGATGATCGCTGCAAATGATCTGAGTTTTCTCAGCGGCTCTAAACAGCAACAACAAAAAACAGAAAACGCTTCCTTCAAAAAAAATTCCCTTTGGCTCGCTCCATTCGGTGATTACGTGCATCTTCAACAGCAAGGGAAGGCTTTAGGCGTCGATAGTTCTGTCGGAGGAGCTCTTTTAGGATATGACCGGCAAGGCAAACATTTCTTGATCGGAGGAGCTCTTGGTTATGCCTATAATCATTTGCATTATGCTAAGGGCGTTGGCCATGGTAATGTCCAAGAGGAGATGGGCACCATTTATGGCGCTTACTACAGCGAGCATTTTTGGTTGGGTCTAGCTGTATGGGGCGGGTTTTATCAATGGTCGAATGTCCGCCATGCAAAGCCTTCTATAACAGCTAAATTCAAGACACATGGGTGGATTTTGGATCCCCATATCGAATTTGCATCACCTTGGAAGATTGATTCTCAAGGTCATTATTTGATTGAACCTTTTGTTCAAGCGGATTGGATCAATACGTGGCAAAAGCATTTTACCGAGACCGGAGCCTCTGGTTTTAATGTGGTCATGAAGGGTATGCATGGTTCTCTTTTACAATCAGAGATAGGCCTTCGTTTCTTCGAGGAATTTGCCTATCAATGGGGAGATCTTTGGCTCGAAGAAAAAGCCAGCTATGTCAACCAAGCTCCGTTTTTTTCACATTCTGTAACGACCTCCTTTGTCGCTTCCGCTTCGACGTTCCCTGTTGCAGTTGCTAGCAACAAAGTACAGAATTTGGGTTGCGCCCTTTTTTCTGCTACCTTTAACCCCCGCAATTCTTCCTATCCCTATGGGGGGATTGTTCTTCAAGCAATGGGAAACGGAAATTATCAATCCTATTTTGCTAGCGTATTTATAGGTAGGAACTTTTGAATCTTCATTCCCTTCTGAAGGAACTTGAAAAGAGCCAATGGGAAAAGCGCTCTCTTCCTCGTTTGAAGGGACCCATTTTAACTCGATACGATCTCCAAAAGAAATCCTTTCCTCGGGGAGATTTTGTGGTTAGAACCTCTGGATCGACCGGCATTCCTGTCGTGGTTCAAAAAACACATCTTTCCCAATTATGGTGGAATGCGACGAATTTAAGAGAGGTTGTTTGGCATAAACGAGACTTAAGTCAATCTTTTGCTGTTATTCGCGCTACGATTTTCCATGAAATTTCCCAACCTGACTGGGGGCCGGCATTTGCGCTTTTAGGGAAGACAGGGCCACTCTATGGGCATCCCTTAAGAGGAGACCACAACAGTTGGCTCCAAAACATGCAACCCGGTTATCTTTTTACTTACCCATCTATTGTAGAGGGAATCGATCTAGGATCTATTCCTTCCTTAAAAGGTATTAAAACAACAGGGGAAACCCTATTACAAAGAAATAAATTGATTCAAGACATGTATTCCTGTGAAGAGGCTGGGACGATTGCTCTTCAATGTCCAGATAATCCTGAAGTGTATCATGTCATGGAGAATATCCTCGTCGAGGTTTTGGATGAAAAAAATGAACCTTGCGATGAGGGAAAAGTGGTGATCACCGATCTTACGAGTTCCTATCTCCATCGGTATGATATTGGAGATTATGCGGAATGCGCGAGCTGTTTTTGTGGCAGGGGATTGCAAACCATTAAAAATATCAAGGGGAGGCGTCGCAATAAAGTAGTATTTCCCGATGGCTCAAAACATTGGCCCATGATCGGATCTTTGGAGTATCGAAATATCGCTCCGATTCAAAGATTTCAAATCGCGCAAGTAGACACTGAGGTGCTGGAGTTTCGACTGATGATCGAAAAGCCGTTAACAGATCTACAGCAAAGAGCTCTGAGAGAGACAGTGCAAAAGTTCATCGGATATCCTTTTGAGATCTATTTTGTCTATTTAGATGAGTTCCCGGTAGGGAAATTTGAAGAGTTTATCAACTTAATTGCCACATCGTGATAGGACTTCAACGGAATGTCTTTTGCGCAAGATTGTTGATCATAGCCTTGTAGAATGCTTCTCCGTAATCGGCAAGAATTTCTTCTCCTTTGGCGATGTCGCGGGAAGCAACATAACCAAAGTAAATAAAACCCCTGTGAACAATGGGCGCCATCTTTACATTCGGCCCGCATCTCAATCCCCGATAGTCATTGATAAGTGCGCATTCATTCGCAATTTTTTGCGCGTCGATTTCGAAATATAAATTATTTGCGCTTACTACCCATTTGTATTCTGAAAATTGGGTTGTATTCGAAACTGTTCGTATGAAGTCTTTTGGATTCACTAATGATATCTCTCCAACATATTCTCCCAGTTCAGTGCCACTAGGTATTCTTTCTGTGGAAAAAATGCCATAGTGTGAATGGCCCCTTAATGTTTTTTTATTGGCCAGAGGATGAACTTGTAGCCCATCGATCTTTAAAGAAGAGGTGATTTTTTTAATTTGTAAATGGGGATGAACGGATTTTTCCTCGATCACCCGCGATATCCTGTCAGCATCTTCAGCTTTGCTCCGCAAACAATGCTGCAAAATCGAATGAGCTATTTCAACAGAAACGGACTCTCTTGCATAAATCAATCTTTTCGGCCATGACTTGGGAATCATTCTGAACACCTCGATAGATTTTTAGGGAATATCGGTTTCTGTTATTCTATTCAACTCGTTCAATCCGGAGTATGCCGATGTTTCACATTCTTATTTTTATTTTACTAGCTGCTTTTTCTTCTGTCTTTGCAGTGCAAAAAGTGGTTCTTTTTAACGACACTTCCGCCTGGTATCATTGGGGATGCACAGGAACGAGCATGGCGTTGAAGGCGCATATTAACAAATTAGGGTTCGAGATAGAAGCAGTTCCGATTAATGTTGTCTACGGTTTGCAGGAAATTCCTCCTTTTGAAGAGTTTGATAGCCTAGAAAGATTCGATTGCTTCCAGATCCTTAACAAAGAGGTGTTGAAGCAGATTCAAAGTAGTGATGTTGTCGTAATTACAGGGGAGGGGACTATCCATGACCTGCGCGCTGGCCCCAGAGCTCTTCTGTATTTGGCTCATATTTCTAAGAAATTTTTGGGTAAACATGTGGAGATCATCAATCACTCCGCCTACCCTAATGACGTTCCTGAGTTGTCTGCTGATTTCTTTACATATTTTCAGGCAGAAAAAGAAAAAATTGAAAAAGAGCTCCTTCGGGCCCAGATGATTTACAAAACTTTTTACGATGAGCTTGATTTTGTTGCTATTCGGGAGTCCCTTAGCCGAGAAGTCATGAGTCAGATTGGCATTTCATCTACTTTAAGTTTTGACTGCCTTCCTCTCTATATTCGCGATGACTATCGCAATCCAAAACAAGTGGAGAAGGGAACGGTTGTCGTTGCAGGTTCAGTGGCTTTCACGGAATTCGGAGTTGAACAGCTATGCGGCTATCTCGATGAACTGGATCATATGGGGTATAAAATCAAAATATTGACTGGAGCTGCTGCCTTTCCTTCCCGTGATGATGAAGTGTTTGTCCAGTTTTTGAAAAAGCATTCTAAAGCGTCCTTGCAGCTAGTCGTTGCGTCTTCAATGGAGGAGTGGCTTGATACTATCAACCATGCTACTTTTCTCGTTTCAGGAAGATTCCATCATTCCATTGCAGCCTTTTGTCTAAACACACCCTTCATCGCTTTGAACAGCAACACATATAAAGTACACGCAATCTGTTCAATGCTGGGTCAAAAGCCCCCTTTGCTTTTTTCTGATCCTTATCTTCTTGATCATCTCCTCGCCAGTACAGAGGAAATTCTTTCAGCGCCGCCTATCAATAATCATGCAAAAATTAAAGAAATCTGTCTGCTTGCTGAGAGAAACTTTGAAGGACTTAGAATGTTCCTCGCAGAGCAGCCCGAATTATCTTATCGGTAAGAAAGCGACTTATTTCGGAGGGTAAGGTTTTTTAACTTTTCTTGACCTTTACAGAACAGGCAGAATTTATGGCACAAAGAGTCCGAGGGCTCAGTAACAAAAGTTTTTGATGGAATTTCGAGCGAGAAAGCTCCGTAGAATCGATCGACCGCAGGCTTCGCAAGTTCCTCCGTATGGGCTTTGTTGGGCAATTTAAGTAAGGACACCCTTTTTCTCTTCGGTCGTGCCGATTCCTTTACTCCATAGAAAATAAGAATAATTTATTAAAGTTTTTCAGTGAATGAATTTTGATATTTTTATATACATAAAATCATAAGATTCTTTTTTTAAGGTTATTGTGGAAGCTCCTAATTTCGTCTCTTTGGCGCCAGGATGGCCTGGTGCTGCGCCTCGTTGGACATCCAGCGCTAAAAAGGGTTTAGGCACGGATATCGGTAATAAAAGCCGCGTATGGTTCACTTTGAATCAAGGGATATTCAATGAGATATATTACCCCCACATCGACCAAGCTTGCGTGCGCGATCTAGAGTTGATTGTAACGGACGGTTCTGAGTTTTTTTCAGAAGAAAAACGAGATACCGATTCCAAAATCCACTGGCTTGGCGCAGGAATTCCCGCATTTAAATTGAGCAATACTTGTAGAGAAAACCGCTATCGTCTGGAAAAAGAGATCGTGCTCGATCCAGATCGCGACACAGTGATGCAACACGTTCTATTTATTCCACAAAAAGGAAAATTGGACGAATATCATCTTTACATTCTTTTAGCCCCTCATTTAGAAAACCAGGGCAATGGCAATACAGCATGGGTAGATTCAGTCGAGGGAAAACAATTTGTATTTGCGCAACGCGCTAATACAGCCCTGGCGTTGGGATGCTCGGCGCCTTTGAAGAAACGATCTGTAGGTTTTGTGGGCGTATCCGATGGATGGCAGGACCTGCAGGCGCACAAACAAATGAATTGGGAATATACACGAGCTGAAAATGGCAATGTCGCTTTAAGTGCCGAAATAAATCTCTCAAAATGCCAAGGGGATTTTGTCATCGCGCTCGGATTTGGTTCAAATCCGCAGGAAGCAGCGAAAAATGTAACTGCCAGTCTTAAAAAAGGCTTTGATAAATCCAAACGCGAATATATAGCTGGATGGCAAGAATGGATAAAAATCCATACGCAAAGAAGCAAAGGCGAGCTAAATGAATTGTCAAAAAAAAGTTTAAGTGTGATGCGCATCCTTGAATCCAAAACTCAATTGGGAGGCGTGATTGCCAGTCTCTCTGTTCCTTGGGGGGAAAGTAAGGGAGACAAAGACATCGGTGGCTATCATCTGATGTGGCCGAGAGATGTAGTGCAAATGGCTGGAGGCTTTCTAAGTGTTGGGGGAAAAGAAGATGTACATCGGATGCTCTCTTTTTTGCTTGCGACGCAACAGCCCGATGGACATTGGCCGCAAAATATGTGGAGCGACGGATCTCCCTATCTCACTGGAATCCAATTGGACGAAGCGGCACTGCCAATTCTCTTAGTCGATTTGGCCATTCGCGAAAAAGTGCTATCCAAAGCGGAGGAAGGAAAATTTTGGCCGATGGTGAAGCAAGCTGCGAAATATCTCATGCGTAAGGGACCTGTAAGTCCGCAAGACCGTTGGGAGGAAAATGCTGGATTCACACCATTCACAGTCTCTGTAGAAATTGCAGCCTTTTTAGCGGCTGCGGATCAAGCTGATGCCAATCATGAACCGGCAATCGCCGTGTATCTTCGAGAAAATGCCGATGTGTGGAATGCATCAATTGAACAGTGGCTATACGTGACCGGTACAGATTTATGCCAACAGTTCAATGTAGATGGATATTATATTCGAATTGCGCCGATCACAGAAAAGGGAATTCCTAATTCCCACGGAACTGTCCAAATCAAAAATATCCCTGGCAACGCATCGCAACCCGCAGTTTCATTAGTCAGTACGAGCGTGGTGGCTCTTTGCCGTTTTGGTTTAAGAGCCCCCAATGATAAACGGATTAACGACACTCTCAAAATTGTCGACGCACTCTTGAAAGTTGAAACGCCAAAAGGGAGTGTTTGGCATCGTTATAATCGAGATAGTTACGGAGAACATGAAGATGGCTCTGCTTTTGATGGGACTGGAATTGGCCGCGGATGGCCACTACTGACTGGAGAGCGGGGGCATCATGAATTGGCGGCGGGTCGAATTGAAAACGCGAAACAGCTTCTAAATGATTTAGAATCCATTGCTGGAGAAAATGGATTCATCCCAGAACAAATATGGGATTCAGAAGACATTCCCGAAAAGGGGTTATACAAGGGCAAGCCTACGGGTTCAGCGATGCCCCTTGGATGGGCTCATGCCGAATACCTTAAATTAAGACAATCTTTAATCGACGGCAAGGTATTCGACATGCCTGCTCAAACTGTGCAACGATATTTGATCGATCAGACGGATTCTTCCTACATCATATGGCGGTTTAATTACCGTATCGATTCGATGCCCTCTGGGAAAACTTTGCGCATCGAGACTTTAACTCCCTCAGTCATCCATTGGAGCTGTGATCAGTGGCAAACAACGAGTAGCAACGCCACACGCGATAGAGGACTGGACATCCATACTGCTGATTTGGAAACGGCGGATTTGCAAAAAGGGACACAAATTACATTTACATTCTACTGGCCAGAAGCCAATCAATGGGAGAAAGCGGATTTCATGTTGCAAATCGATTAATCCCAATCCTCGAAAGTATACCAGACTCGGCCATAAACTTGGATTTTCTGCTCTCGCCTTTTTCCGTCTGACTGCGCGTTCGCTCTCGCCAGCTGGCAGGAAGATGGCTTCGAGCTCCACGCTTTGTCATACGAAAAAATTCGGGCATAAAATCCAAGTTTAGAGGATGTCTACAAAGTGAGGGTTCGTCGAGTTTTTGGATTATTTTGGCCGCTTTTCGATTCTTTTTGCGGGGGTAGTATACGCAAGTTGATACAACCCCCCGCAAAAAGAATTCGAAAATCAGCTCAAAAGAACCGAAAAATCGACAGAACCTCACTTTGTAGACATCCTCTTATGGCCGAGTCTGGTATAACTTGCATTTGAGCTGCGTCAAAGCGCTAATTGCAATACTTGCGCTAAATGAAGCACTTTTCTTCCTGTAGTTTGCATCACTTGCTCTCGGCAGCTAAAGCCATTCATAATGATTAAAGTTTCAGAGGAAGAAGCTTTAATCGCAGGAAGTAACACCCGTTCGCCGATCTTTATGGAAATGTCATAATGTTGTTTTTCAAATCCAAAACTTCCCGCCATGCCGCAGCATCCGGAATCTAGAATCTGAAAATCAAGGCCAACCCTTTGGAGAAGTTTTTTTTCCTCCTCAAACTTTAAAATCGATTTGTGGTGGCAATGGATATGGACTAATGCTTTTTTCGAAAGCTGCTTAAACTGATATTGCGGTGCGTACTTCATCACGAATTCGCTCAATAAATAAGTCTGTTCTTTAAGTCTTTTTGCATCCAGATTCGAGGGAAATAAATTTCCCAGTTCATCGCGGAATACAGCGACACAGCTCGGTTCCAATCCAACGATCGGAATTCCCTCTTCGATCTCTTGTTTTAACGTTGATAAAATCTGCTTTAATAACTTTTTTGAGAGATCCAGCATTCCATAATCATATAAGGGCCTTCCGCAGCAAAGCGATTGCTTTGGAACAATCACATCAAAGCCTAAGGTATCTAAAACCTGGTACCCCGCTTGGGCTACCTCAGAATTAAAATGATTATTGAAAGTATCTGCCCATAAGATCACTTTTTTTCCCTTTTTTCCTTGGGATTTGTGTAATTTTCCAACCCAGGCTTTAAAAGTTTGGTCGCAGAAACGAGGAAGAGTTCTTTCGGAGGCCATCCCGCACATCCATTTTGTCAGTGTGGAAACCAAGGGAGCTCGGCCCATAAAATTGACAAAGCGGGGCATATGAGACCCTAGTTTTGCCCACCAATGAATCCAACCAAACGCATAGGCGGATCTAGGGCGCAGCCTCCCCTTATAGTAATGGGACAAAAATTCCGCTTTATAAGTCGCAATGTCCACCGTCATCGGACACTCTCCTTTGCAACCTTTGCAAGCCAGGCATAAATCGAGCGCTTCTTTCACCGACTCATCTTTCCATTTTTTCTTCCCAATCACACTTCCCTGCACCATTTCAAATAAGAGACGAGCCCGGCCGCGCGTGGAATGTTTTTCTTCTTTAGTGACCATATAACTGGGGCACATGGTGCCTTCGTTAAAGCGGCGGCAATCTCCCACTCCTACGCAACGGGTAACGGCCCTAGTAAAACTCCCTTCATCATCACCTGGGAACTGGAAATGTTTTTTTAATACAGGCGGGCTAAAATGGGGTCCAATCCTGAGATTTTGGGTCGGCTGATGGGGTTCTACGATTTTGCCCGGGTTCATTTTCCAATCGGGATCCCAGATCAATTTGAACTCGCGGAAAGCTTCGATCAATTCCGGTCCGAACATTTTGGGGAGCAGCGCGGCCTTCGACTGGCCATCCCCATGCTCGCCAGAAAGAGAGCCGCCAAAAGAGACGACGAGATCAGCCGCTTCCTCGAGAAAAGAACGGAATTTATTGACTCCTTCCTGGGTAGAAAAATCGAAATCGATTCGAGTATGGACGCATCCTTGCCCAAAATGTCCATACAAAGCACATTTGTATCCATACTTTTGAAAAAGCTTTCGCAACTCTCTCAAATAATCGCCTAGTTTTTCTGGAGGAACGGCAGAATCTTCCCATCCTTCCCAGGTGTCCTTCTCATTTGGAATTCGGGCTGTCGCGCCCAATCCTGATTCCCGCACTTTCCATAAAATTTTTTCCGTCTCGGGATCATCGTATAATTTCATCGACGGAGGATTGTTTTTTTTCTTTAAAAGCTCTATGAGAGCTTTCGCTTTCCCATCCGACTCGTCTTTTGAATTCCCCCCAAATTCAACGAACAACCATCCTTCCCCATCTGGCAATAATTGAACGTCTGCGGGATGGACGTGCTTTTTTTTCATGTCGTTGACAAGATCGATATCAATGCCTTCCAGGGCCACCGGACTATGCTTCATGATTTCAGAAACATTATCGCCAGCCGTATAGACATCGGGATATCCAAGGACCAGAAGAGATCGCACGGGAGGGTTATAAACAAGCCTAACTTCAGCTCTTAGAATGGTTATGCAAGTGCTTTCGCTTCCGACTAAAGCGCGCGCTATATTAAATCCGTTTTTTTCCAGCAGCCAAGTTAAATTATACCCTGAAACGCACCGTGGGATTTTGGGATATTTTTTTTCGATCAGAGAGGCATATTTTTGAGTGAAATTTTTAAGTTTTGAATAAATTTCCCCTTTTCTTCCCCCTTCTTGAATAAACCGTTCTAGATCTTCCGGAGAAGTAGGGCCTACCGTCATCCGGAGGCCATCGTAGGTCAGGATTTCCATTTCAAAGACATTTTCATCGGTCTTTCCTCCCATGACGGAGTGGACACCACAAGAATTATTCCCCATCATTCCCCCTAAAGTGCAATGGGAATGGGTGGAAGGGTCTGGCGCGAAAATGAGACGATGTTTTTTTGCGGCGTTCCTTAAGGCGTCTAATACTAAGCCCGGTTCGACTACAGCTCTTTGGTTTTCAGGATCTAGACTGATGAGCCGATTGACATATTTGGACATGTCCATAACGACGGCGCGATTGCAGCATTGCCCAGCGAGGCTTGTGCCGCCTCCACGTGAAAGCAAAGGCGCTTGGTATTTTCGGCAAAGAGCGACCGTTTTTACAATATCGTCAAGATTCTTCGGAATAACAACTCCAATAGGGACTTGTCGATAATTGGAAGCGTCGGTTGCATAAAGAGCGCGAGAGCCATCATCAAAGCGCACCTCGCCCGCAATTGCTTTTGTTAATTCGTTTTCCAGCTCTTTCAAATCATCTCTCTAATTTTGTCTTTGAGGATCGTTTTAACGATTTTGCCTCGCTCGGGCTCTCCCCGGATCAGAGATTTGGTAAAATTTTTAGCTTGAGAAAAATCGATTTTTGGAGGCATGGGAGGTTCATATGGGTCCACTACGGCTTCGATTAAGACAGGGCCTGGCGTATTGAGGGCCATTTCCATGATCTTTCCGCATTCATGGGGATTTTCAATCCTGAATCCTTTTCCTCCGCAAGCCTCGGCGAACTGGGCAAAATGAATCGGATGTAAATCCACTTCGTATTCAGGATTTCCTAGAAAAACAATTTGCTCCCATTTGATTTGTCCCAAAAAATTGTTTTTGATAACGACGACTTTTATTGGCAATTTGTATTTTACTGCCGTTACAAAATCGGCCATCAACATGGAGAATCCTCCATCTCCCACAAAGGCGATGCATTGGCGGTGAGGATACGCTATTTGAGCTGCAATCGTATAAGGGAGCCCGGGAGCCATCGTCGCGAGATTTCCCGAGAGAGAAAATTTTTGTCCTCTTTTTGCGGGAATATCCCGAGCCATCCAGGTAGTGATTGTTCCGGAATCGGAGGAAATGATCGCATCGGGTTTCAGCCTTTTGCCTAATTCCGCAGCCACTACTTGCGGTTTCATTGGCATATCCATGCAAGTTTGTCGCTTCCTCATCAGAGTGTTCCATTCTTTCATGTTTTTTTGGGCTTTTTTTAAAAAATCACGATCCTTTTTCCGCTTTAAGAGAGGAATTAACCCTTTTAGAACTTCTTTGCTATCTCCACTAAGACCCACGTTTACGGGACAGCGCAAGCCAATGCGCATTGGGTCCAAATCGATTTGGACAAAACATGCTTGTTCTGGTTTCGGATAAAATTCGATGTAAGGGAAAGAGGAGCCCACAATTAAAAGGGTATCGCAAGATTCCATTGCATCTGCCGAGGGTCGCGTCCCAAGCAGCCCGATTCCGCCCGTCGTATAAGGGCTGTCGTCTGGTACTGCTGCTTTGCCCAAAAGGGGTTTTACAATGGGGGCGCCCAAGATTTCTGCTGTTTTTTCTAACTCGTCTGTTGCATGAAGAGCGCCTTGGCCTGCTAAAATGACAATTTTTTTCCCTTTGTTTAAAAGTTCCGCTGCAGCCTTGAGTTCCTTATTCTGAGATACGATAGAAGAAGAAACGCGCACGTGCGTATTATGGGCAGCGACATTCCTTTTCGATCTTTTCTCGCAAGGTTGATCTTGAAAATCGACAGGGATGGTAATATGAGAGACTCCGCGGCGGTATAAAGCCATCCGGCAAGCCAAGTTCATGACATTTTCCACATGGGCAGGTCCCATAACTTTTGTATTGTAGACGGCGACATTTTCAAAAAGTTTATCCAGTTCAACATCTTGCTGCGTAAAAGTTTGAATCAGGTCGTGAAATTGCAATCCCGTGATTGCAAGGACAGGCTGCCCATCGAGTTTAGCATCATATAATCCATTCAAAAGATGGATGCCGCCGGGTCCTGACGTGGCGATGCATACTCCCAATTTACCCGTATATTTCGCATAAGCGCAGGCCATAAAGGCTGCCGATTCTTCATGCCTGACTTGGATGAAACGGAGATCGGTTTCTCTTTTTCTCAGAGCTTCCATGATCCCATTGATTCCATCTCCAGGAAGGCCAAAAATGACTTCGACACCCCAATCTAATAGACATTCAACTAAGATGTCGCCGGCAGTTTTCTTCATGTAATCTCCTTTATTATCTTTCGTCGCAAGCAAAAGCAAGCGTTGTCATTAGCGCATTTTCCGCTTGCCGAGTATCTAACCGGGTATATTGAACGACGACATTAATATTTGATTCGATGACACTCGAATAATCCACCCCTTTCGGGATCGGCTCAGGATCTTCCAATTCATTGAATCGCAAATGTTTGCTTCGTCTTGGGGAAATCACCACATGATAAGGCCCAGCAGGATCCCGGTCGGTGAAAAAAACCGTGATTTTTATATGAGCTTCCTTATCTGAAGCGTTTAATATACACAATGCATCGTGGCTTACAAGCTCTCTTCCCTTCTCCATGGCTATAAGGGGGGATGTATCCTTCGGGGATCGCCCATTTTTTGCTGCCGATCGCAGAATGAATCATGAAAGCTCCCTGATTAAATATTTTTTTGCGGAACTTTTCTTTTAATTCAAGACCATGGCCCAAACGATCCAGATGGGGATACAGACAACCATTTTTTAATGCAGGAAGGCCATCGAAAAACATCTCTTCGATCCGCGCATGATCGTGAAAATATTCCATATGACAAACAAAATCATGTGATAAGCAGGGATGTAAGTGGATCGAGGGCGCGGTATGGCTGGACAAAGGAATATGAAAGGCCCTGCTTAATTGACAGGCTTGAAAAAAACCGGTAAACCCGCAACATCGGGTTGCATCCGCTTGCAAAATATCGACAGCTTGCGCTTCCAGCATTTTTCTAAAGTATAAAAAATCATAACCATATTCACCGGCAGCGATGTCCATTCCTGCAGGAGCCCGATTGCAAAGAAGATGCAATCCTTGTAGATCCTCCGCATTCACAGGCTCTTCAAACCAACTGACGTCGAATTCTTTAAACCGCTCCGCAAATTCTAAAGCTTGCTTGCGTGAATATCCCCCATTAGCATCGACAAACAGTTCGGAAGATAAGCCGATCGCCTTTCTTGCCGTTTTTACTCGTTGCACATCTACATCGGGATTTCTTCCCACCTTCATTTTAAATTTTTTGATCCCCTTTTTTTTCCAATTTTCAAATTGTTGAATCAATTGCTTGGAAGAATAGGAGGTAAATCCACCGCTTCCGTAAATGGGCACGCTATCTCTAGCTTTTCCCCAAAGCGTGCATAAAGGGACTTTCAAAATTTTAGCTTTTAAATCCCACAATGCGATATCCACCGCGGCGATCGCCGTTGCGGTGATTCCCTCGATGCCGATGTTGCGGGACGCTTCGACCATTTTTTCCCAAAGAAGCGGGATACTCATTGAATCGGCCTTTTTGAGAAGAGGCGCGAACAAATTTTGAATCACCGCGCCTGCGGCCTCATGTCCATAAGAAAAGCCGATTCCTGTTAGGCCGTTAGCTGAAACCGTCACTAGAACAACTGTTGTTGCATTCCAATCAATCGTCCCATCGGACTCAGGATGATCCGTGGGGACCCTATACACGGAAGTTTTGACAGAAGAGATAAGATTTTCTTTCATATCAATCCCTGAATAGGACTAAAAAAATCATCGCAATCATTCCCACCCCAATCCAAAAGACGAATGGATATTTAACAAAAAAAAGCTGCAGACTTCTATTTACAGCTTCTTTGTCAAATTCACCATGCGATTTAAAAGGTCCATTCACAGTTGACCAAAGATTCGACTGACGATTTTCTTCAACCGGTTCGTCCCTCATTTGAGAATCAAAGCCCGTTTTGGCCAAATACCAATCTCCAAATCCTGCAAAAAATTTATTTAACCATACGATTAAAGTATTTCTCCCCCCTAAGATGATTTCTCTCTTCTTAGGATGATAAGCAGACCAAAAAATCGCTTCAGCCGCGATTTCTGGCTGAAAAATAGGGGCGACCGGTTTAGGTTTTTTAGGTTCATTCGTTTTGCACCAGGAAAATTGAGGGGTATTCATGGCAGGCATTTGAACCATTGTGATAAAAATGTTCTTTTTATTGTGGATGAGCTCAGAGCGCACAGATTCACTGAATCCCTGAATGGCGTGTTTGGCTCCGCAATAGGCGGATTGTAATGGAATGCCTCTATAGGCCAGAGCAGATCCTACAAGTACAATCACTCCCTTATTTCGCGGATACATTTTTGATAGTGCAGCCATTGTCCCATAGACGAAGCCGTGATAGCAGACGTCGGTAATCCGTCGAAATTCCTTTGGCTCAATATAGATAAATTCCGAATCGATCGTGACCATAGCATTGTTGATCCAAAAATCAATCGGCCCAAGTTTTTCTTCAACTAAATCAGCTGCGTGAAACATTTCGTCTTCGTTGGCCACATCCATAGGAATTGGAAGCGCTTTGCTGCCTAAATGTTCGATCTCCTTTTTTAAACTTTCGAGACGGTCCGCATTCCGCGAAAGCAATCCTATTTTAGCACCACCGCCTTTAGCGAACCTGAGAGCAATGGCTCTTCCAAGCCCTGCCGAACTCCCTGTAACCACCACAACAGGCCCAGTCTGATTTTCTCTTTTGAGTCGCATCTATTGATCCTTATCAAAATCTCCTTTTATTTTTTTGTATGATTTATCAATTAAATTATCAAGTTTATGTTTCAGGACGTGCGGGGGTGGTGGTGCTTCACAGCAATGTGGGATTTGACACAAGGAATGTTTAAACGAAGAATTTCATTGAACTCTATCCATTTCTTTTGCATGAGTTGTTGAAGTTTACTTCAGGGAGAAGGTCACTTTGGTTCGTTATTTTTTTTTGGGTGAAAGCGTGGTGGTTGGGGGAATTTAGATTTGTTAAAAGCGCGAGCTTTGCTTTGTTCTTTTGATTCTTTCCGAGCTTTTTTCTTTCTTGCTTGGATTGCACCTTTTGCCATTGAGCACCTTGTAATTAAATTTGGGGGGCGACATCCACTGAATGTCGTACTCGCTTCAGACCATGCCACCAGCAGCTACCTCCCTTAAATTATAGCGGAAAAGGCCCTTTCCATCCATTGCGAAACAACCCCTCTATAACGCATAGATTATCTAATGTCCTTATCATGAGCCACTTAAAATTCAGTTATGCTCGAAATTAACAAATGTTGATTTTTGAGTATATAATCGAGTGACGTGAACGTCATGCTCATTTAATATAGGCTATATGAAACCATATTGCAAAAAACTGTAAAAACGGATAAAACATTCCTTTGATATGGCTGATATTTTACAGCAAGGTTACACCCCTAAGTTATCTCCAGCCATTGCAGAAATGGAAACAGCTCGTTTACAAGATTTTGTCTTAAAAAACAAAATTTTAGACCGCGACTATAAATTCTACTCCATTTATATTATAGTAACTTATAGTGCATACTTAATGACTTTATATTTTGTTGCTAATAGCTCTAATTACTTTGTCGTTGTTCTACTCTCTATTTTTTTTGGCATAACCGCTACACAGATCTCAGGTCTAATGCACGATGCAGCTCATCTAGCAATGTTTAAGTCACAAAAAATGAATCATTTGTTTGCTGGTCTTTTTGCGGCAACAATAGGGGGTAACTATCGACATTGGATTGATAAACATACGCAGCACCACGATCACCCCAACCGCGTAGATTCAGATTCGGATTTAGAAGTACCCTTTTCTTTCACAACCGAACATTACCTATCACAAACCGGCTACATGAAATGGCTGCGGCGATACCAAGCTTGGGTTTACTTGCCTATGTGTGGCTTCCTCATGTATGCCATGCAACTCGATCATATTATCCAGTTATATAAAAACAAATTCCATCCCTTGGATGTGTTGATCTGTTGCTCAAGTACGTTCATGTGGTATGTAATGCCATTTCTCCTATTTGGAGCTACCAAAGCAATCATCTTTATTCCCATTGCTTCCTTTATAACAGGCATTTACATGGCCAATATCTTTGCCACAAACCACAAGGGAATGCCACAACTTGCTAAAGACACCGAAATGTCCAACCTAGAGCAACAAATCGTTACAACTCGAAATGTGTGTCCAGGAATTTTAACCGACTTTATTTATTTGTGCTTAAATTATCAAATAGAACATCACTTATATCGCCAATGCTCGCGAAATAAATTGAAGTTGTTAGTTCCTTACATCAAAGATCTTTGTCAACGAACTGGCATTCCCTATACGGTTCAAACTCCATGGCAATCCTATAAAAGCATTTTCACAGACTTATCGCAAACAGCCAAAAACGGTCAAAAAGCACTTAAAGACAAAGCAAGTCACTGAAAAAGTTTACTGGGATAAAGGATCGCTTTCTAAATCATCAATAAAACTGCGCTGATGCAGACTGCAATCCCAAAGACAAACAGTGAAATCCCCACACAGCGATTGATCCAAGTCATTACTTTCAGAGTGGTTTTGGTTTTGTATCCAGCAAAACACACGCAAACAAGCGACCAGGATAAAATTGAACCGATCAGGATCCCCAAAATGACTTCGATATGCTGAATAAATGTGGCTGCCTTATAGAGCTCTAGAACTGCAAAAAAAGCCAAGAAGACTAATATTGTATGTGGACTCACCAACATCAAACCTGCAATAGAGAAAAAATCGGCGATAAACTTCTTTTTGGAAGCGGCTTTTTTCGTGATCGCAGAACTTTTCGAAAAGAAGATTTTTATGCCAAATCCTACGAGCACAAGGCCACCGATCAGTCGAATCCAAATCTGGTATTTCACAATAAAGTCTGAAAACCGACCTAGGCTAAGAACGGCAATGATGCTGTAAGCAAGAATGACAAAGACTTGACTGAGTCCGAGAATGAAGCCATATGAGCGACCAAATTGAAGAATTTTGCGTATACATAAAACTCCAATAGGACCCAATGGCAGGGTAAAGAATAAGCCGAGAAGGAGGCTTTTTAGGATGATGAGGATCATTATTCTAACCCAGGGTTTTTTCTCGATCGCATCTCTCGCTGCGCTCCTATTGAATTTAAAACATTAGGGAATTATTGGGATACTGGATACGTAATCCGTTTTCCGCTTCGGAAAACTCGCACATCGCGTAAATTTAAGAAAAAACTCTTGATTATATAAAGGAGCCTACTCCAGTATCCAACCTAGCGGGCTCTTGCACTGGTCGTTAGTTGCTTGTTGGCGGAAATGAAAGCCTCGTGGAAGTGCTATCGAATGGATAGCATAAATTCATGTAAAATTAACCCTTGTTGAATTTTGAGGTTAGATGCGCTCTCATTTAATACTTTTTTCTACGATGCTATGTAGTATTGCATACTCCGATATGAAATCTTCCCAAAAGGCGAATTCAGCAGATCAAAAAGGAGGTTGCAAAGAGGGTCTGGAGCACATCCGCTTATCAGCTCGCTATACCACTCCGAAGGGAATTGGCTACAAGCAAGGTTATAGTACTTTAGAGGGATTCTTTGCTCCCAGGACTCCTTTTAGAGGCACTTGGCTTCCTTTTTTAGACTTGCGAGGACACATCTTTGACAATGGTAAATTCGCTGCTAATGCAGGCATGGGGCTTCGGTACCTTTCTAAGTCCCGCATTTGGGGAATCAATTCCTATTATGATTATCGCAACACTTCCCGTCAGCACTACAATCAAGTTTCCGCGGGACTTGAAACACTGGGAAAAATCTGGGATTTCCGGATTAATGGCTATTTACCTGTCGGGTGGAAGAACAGTCCACGGATTCACACCCGCTTTGATACCTTCAAAGGACATAGAATGCTGCTCAGACGATCAAGGGAATTTTCCCTAAAAGGAGCGAATGCGGAGGTGGGCTTGCATGTCGATCATTTCAAGAATGCCCCTCTTTATTTTGCTGGGGGCCCTTATTATTTGACGGGAGCGGGTGCAACGACATGGGGAGGAGAATTTCGTGGTGCTGTCGAGTTTTTTCATCGCCATCTCCGATTGGAAGGCAATGTTTCCTATGATCACCTCTTTAAGTGGATTGGCCAAGGACAAATCAGCGTTAATATTCGTTTTGGAGGAAGGAGTAAAGTACCAAAGAGAGGCAATCAGTCTTGTTCTGAAGCGTTGACCTTAAACTTACGGTCTATACAGCCGGTCGACCGCCACGAGATCATCCCCGTTAGCAAACAGAAGGTCATCTCTCGTGCTATCGATCCTGCGACTGGCAAGCCTTACTATTTTGTGTTTGTGGACAATAGTACAAGCTCATCCTTAGGCACGTTTAAGGACCCTTATGCTTCCCTCGCAGAAGCCGAGGCACACTCTTCCCCTGGACAGATCATCTATGTGTTCCCAGGAGATGGGCCATATGACACTTCATATGCAGGTGCTGCGGGTTTGACACTTCAAGACTCGCAGATGCTGCTTGGCGCTTCCACTTCACATTTTTTTTCCACCACAATTGGGAATGTCTGCACTCCTCCGATGGCCTCAAGCTTGCCAGTCATCACTAACCCAGATGCATCTTCCAATGTCATCACATTGGCCAATAACAACACCGTTTCTGGATTTTATATCGAGGATAGCTCGGTTGGTATTTCAGGCATCGGAATCTCCAACTTCACTGCGACTCAGAATATTTTTGCGGGTGGCGTTAACAATACCAATGAGATCTATTTGTTCGATGTTTCGGGGAAAATGTTGATCAGCAGCAGCACCTTCAACAACATCGGCAATGGCAACGGAATCTATATTGAGCTCCAAAGCGGAACGTTAGCCAATTTATACGTCTCCAAGTGCTCTTTCGACTACATGATTGACAATGACGGCTCTTTTAATGGCAACGGCATTTATGCCGAAATCGGGAACGGTACACTTGCCAACTTGATTGTCTCGAAGAGCGCCTTCAACAACATGGCGGATCCTAGCGTAGGATTTGGCGGCAGTGGCGTCTTTGCCGATCTCAGCGGTGGTACACTCATGAATTTATGCGTCTCGGATAGTACCTTTAGTAACATGAGTGACGTCGGGTCTGGCATCTATACGAACATTTTCGATGGCACACTCAGTAACTGGACCGTCCTGAACAACACATTCAGTAACGTTATAAACGGCTCTTTTGCGGTTAGCTGCTATTTACGTCCAACTCCCGGAACAAATACTTCAGTCGACATATCCAACAATACCTTTGTTAGCAGCGACGTTAACTACAGCCCTTGGGCTGCTTTACTTGAAATCGAAGACGGTACAACATGCCTGAACTTCACCCACAACAATGCGACTCTTATACCATCCATCTATGCATACCAGCTCACGAATTTCGGGGGTACATACAATACAACACCAGGATCAGACAATACTACAAATACGGGACTTTTTGAGCCGCCAATCGGTATTATAAACGCGGACGGCTGTACGGAAGGACAATCCGCTGTTTGCACCACTCCTAACATTCCACATTGCAGCCAATAATTCGATAACCGTCGAAGAATCTCCTCCTTTACAAGGAGGAGTTCTTCAAAAATCTACTCTATGGGTTCACAGTTGCAGTAGCCGCCGCGGATATTCCATTTTCAGCAACTGAGACAATATAATACGTGTATGTTGTGTCTTGGACTCGGTTAAGATCTTCATATCTAAGGAGTTTAGTCGCTGGGATTTCAGCCACGATATCTGTCAATGCGGCATTGCGATATATTTTGTAACATAAGATCCCTCCATTTGCTGGTGCATCCCAAGTTAAGATATTCACATATGCTGTGGGATTGTAAAAAACATTCTCCGCTTGCCTTACTTGAAAATTTTTAGGAGCAGCGGGATTGACCGAAATAACTTGGCTTGCTTTAGCAGTCGGTCCTCCATTGTTGGTCATCGGAACATTGTAAGAGCCAAAGTTATTGTTATTGTACCCGTAATAGCTGAAAATTTGGCGAGTAGACGTTCCGGCTGAGTTTGTAACAGTTAAATGAACAGTGTAATCACCCACGTGCTGATACACATGAGATGTAGAGGCATTCGATGTGTGAAGTGTGTTCCCATCTCCGAAATCCCAAGAATACAATTTGATTGTCCCTGTAGGTGTTACAGAGCCAGAAGCATCAAATAGGCTATTTTGCCCTGCAGGGGCTACAGTCACATCAAACTTTGCCAGCGGCGCTTGGTCCGGTGTAATCGCAATCATCGTCGGAGCATCGCCAACGGAAACATTGCTTACTGCATTTGTCATAGCATCAATAATCGAAATGGTGGTTCCAGGAATGATATCTCCGCCGAAGTTGGCGATGTAAACCTGTGTCCCATCAGGAGTCATTGCAATCGCATTTGGACCGATTCCCACCGTAACTGGTGTGCCAATGACCATGTCAGTTGCAGTATCAATAATGGAAACAGTGCCCGCATTCGGATCCCCATTATTATAATTGACTACATACACTTTAGTTCCATCAGGAGAAACAGAGAGAAGCGTTGGACCCTGTCCGACAGTGATAGGAGTGTTGCCTCCAGTTGGGTTAGCTGGATCGACGACAAAAACGGTGTCCTCGATGGTGAGTTGATGTCCATAATTGGCCACATAAGCTTTTTTTCCATTCGGTGTAATTGCTACAGCCCATGGGCCCAGAATTTGAGGGATGCTGAGCGTTGTCTCATTGGCTGTATTGATGACGGAAATGGTCGTTCCATCATAGTTGGGCACAAAAGCCTCCGCGCTATTAGGAGTAAGAGCGATTGCAAGAGGTCCCCCTGCAACTGGAATAGGACTGCCGATCACAGTATTTGTTGCTGTATCTATCACTGAAACGGTGCTATCATTAAAATTAGCTGCAAACATCTTTTTCCCATCAGGAGAAATCGCCACAGCATCAGGGCCATTTCCAACCAAAATTGTGCCGATCACATCATTTGCCTGATTGATCACTGATACAGTGTTAGCGCTAGAATTAGCGACATAGATCTGTTTTCCATTAGGCATGATTGCAATAGAATTAGGACCCGCTCCAACTCCAAGAGGAATGCCAATGACACTATTCGAAGCGGTATCAATCGCTGAGACCGTAGAGCCCGTGCCATTTCCATAATTCGCTACATAAACTTGCGCTCCATCAGGAGTGATGCATATCGCATTAGGTTCATCACCTACAGTAATGGCAACGCTACCCGCAGAGGGATTGCTTGTGTCAAACACGGACACCGTCGTTCCTCCTCCGTTACCCCCTCCTGAATTGGTCACATATGCCTGCCAGTTTCCTTGGTAGGTATAATACGTGTTCTTCGAAGTGAGCGACGTCCCCTCCGTATTTGTAAGCTTCACAGATGCGACTTGTGGGCAATGTGCCGGACAAATTGCTGTCACAGAACTGTCAGAATTTACAGTAAACGATATTGCAGGAACTCCTCCAAAGTAAACAGCGTTAACCCCCGTAAAACCACTTCCTGTAATTGCGACCTCTGTTCCACCCGAAGATGGGCCGACAGAGGGGCTCACACCTGTGACAACCAAATCAAAAGTCCCAAAAATTTTTAGGGATAAAAGCAACATAGACATCAGAGAAAGAAAAAAATGACGCAGTTTCATAAGGCCTCCAAAGAAATGCCGACTAAAATTCAGAGAAACCTCAATTATAAGGATAATTTGAAAGGATGTCCATAAAACAATTTTGCCAGCGAGCGGTCACTCAAGGGACTTCGACCCAAAAATGAGCCCTCAAGTCGCAAATCGGGCCTGAATACAAAGAGGGATCAGACTTCTTCTTCATTTTTATCCCCTGACACGTTGAACCTCTCTCGCCTGAAGGCGAGAGAGGTTCAACCCTTTGCGATCTGTTTTGCCAATTGGCTGAAAATAAGAGCATGAAACGGGTAAAGACTATACCAATAAAATCTACCCCAGACTCCATTGGGACGAAAGGAGGCTGTTTGTTTCAGAGTCCCTCCTGTTTCATGAGGAATGATCTCAAATTCAAGCCACGCTTCACCAGGCAGTTTCATTTCAGCATAGAGAAGTAGACGTCGATTTTTTTCATCTGCTAATAAGACGCGCCAGAAATCGAGTGCATCTCCCACTTTCAGCCGTGTCGGATGAGTTCTGCCTCGGCGCAGTCCAATTCCTCCTACCAATTTATCTAGAAACCCTCTGAATTTCCAAGCCCAGTTCATCGCAAGCCAACCTCGATCTCCGCCTAAAGACCAAATCCGCTTTTGCACTTGTTCTATAGGACTAGAAAAAACAATGGTGCGTCTATCGCTTAAGATGCCGAATTTAGGAACGTGGACATAAATGGAAAGATCTGGATTTAAAGTAGAACCACTTAAAGTATCTTTCCAGCTAGAAGGCACCCAATCTTCTTCGGTACGAGTGAAAGCCAATTGCAGAGCCTCTTCATAAGAGAGGAGTTTTCTGGGAAAGAGTTTTTGAATTCGATTTTCTTTGCAAACGGCATTATTAATCAGACTTTCGACTAGGAAACGCGCAAGTGAAAAGCTCGTGCTAGTTACAAAAAATAGCCAATACGAAGAGAGGCGCGGGGTAAGAACGGGAACCGTAATAATTTTTCGTCTCAACCCTCGCATTTTTGCAAAATTTAACAAAAGGTCTTTATAACTCATGACATCAGGTCCTCCGATCTCAAAGGAGTGTCCAAAGCAGGCGGGATTTCCCAAAACGAGAGTCAGATAAGCGAGAACATCGCTTATGGCGATCGGTTGGGTGAGCTGCTTGAGCCATTTTGGAGCAACCATAATGGGCAGTTTTTCAACCAAGTCTCGGATAATTTCAAATGAAGCACTTCCTGAACCGATAATGATCCCAGCCATTAAAATAGTCACCGGAACTTTTCCTTCTCGGAGGATTTCTCCAACCCTTTTTCTCGAGGTTAAATGACGGGAAAGATGATCTTCGTTTGAGAGACCACTCAAGTAGATGATTTGTTTCGCTTGTGTATTTTCCAACCGACTCACAAAATTTTTTGCTGAAGCAGCCTCCAATTCGGAAAATTTTTGCGAATAACTCATTGAATGCACTAGATAGTAAGCTGCATCGATGTCAGCGGGAATTTTCAACAAAGAGGAAGAATCAAGTAGGTCAGCTTCAATGACATGAAGCTGAGATTGAAATTTCTCGGGAATTTCAATTCGAGAACAGCTTCTTACTAGGGCATAGATTTCATGCCCTTCGTCTACTAAGCGGGGAAGGAGACGCGATCCAATGTACCCGTTAGCTCCAGTAAGTAAGATTTTCATAGTCCTCTCTTTAAATATCTATAAGCCAATCATCCACAAGTAATCTATGAAAATTGCCTGAATATTCCTCCGAATTGTATACTGCGGTCGGCTTGTAGAGTCGATTTTCTGCGCCTGCCTTTTTCTGTTTGACTTTGCGTTCGCTCTCGCAAGCTGGCAGGAAGATTGCTTCGAGTTCCACGCTTCGTCACACGAAAAAATTCAGGGCATAAAATCGACGCTACAAGCCGACCACAGTATAACTATCCGAAATTTTTAAAGAGTGTCTTAAACTTCCTAACTTTTTTATAATAAAAAATTTCTCTAGGGAACCTCAAGTTGCTAGCTGTTCAATCTATATCTACTTAAAATAGACCTAAAATTTTGCCATTCGTCTAACTTAAGCCGATAAAGAACATTTCTGCTCAATCTATGTTCTTCAGGTAGCTTTGGATGATCAAAATCATCTGAAGAAAGTTGTTGTCAGATGGGATAAATAGGCGATAACTGTGCCGCTAGGTGCCATGAGCTTGAAAGCGCATGCAAAGCAACAACGTATGCAAAGAATGTATGCACAACATAAAATGCATGCAAAAATAAGCAAGACTTCTTAAAATGAAGGTATAAATGGGTTGGGACTACCTGGCCGGCGTTTAGCCTCAAGGACAACCTTGAGGTTTTTCGCTTTTTATGGGGTATATAGTAGTTCCACTGGAAAGTTGTGAAAATTTCTGCTTCAGCATCTTCACTTACGGCCGTGGTTTTACCATGGCCTTTTTGTTCGTTTCCATCGACCATGTGCTTGCACATGGTCTGCTTCAACAAACAAAAAATTGAAGCGCTGAAATTGAAATTTCCTATAACTTTCAAGTGTCAGCAGTATAGATAGAAGCCGTATCCATCTACTTTGCCTTCATGGTTCTTGTGCAGCTTCTTCTGCAAGATTTGAAAAGCCCGGTTCGTTTGGCCAGGACGTACAACGGAGAGGCCAACAGGCCTTGCGGCTAGATCGGCGAATTGAAGCCCCTCGGAATTGGTTTTTTTATCGGCAATGATGAGTTGAAAGGGCAACACCTTTTTCAAGCTATTATGTCCGGAGCAGACGTGAGAGAACTCTAATTCTAAGGCCCGATCCTCTACCCTTCCTCGGGCTTCACAGATTACGTGAGTGAGGCGATTTTGTTGATTGCAGGACTGAAGGAAGTGGTAGAGCTTTTCCAATCCCAATTCCATTGCCAAGTGATAGACGTGAGTGTCTTGGGTTTGTTCTTTCTTCAGTTTGTGTTTATCGATCACGCTGACAAGAAGAGTGAAGTCTGCCTCAGCGATTAAGACATTGAGATCTTCGAGAATGCTTTCTCGCCTTTCCTTCCCCATTTGATGGAAGGTCCCTGTTTTTTTTCGTATGTCCTGCTCATGCAGAATCACCATATCATGCCCAAATGTTTCAAACTTAAGCATGCGAAGAGCGGGCGTTATCACATGAGCATAGTGCTGTTTTTGGAATACACAGAAGGAGAGGACAAACACGGGATACCCTTCATCGATCGAGACGAGACTGTGATCACCGCTTTCGTCGACGTAGACGATATAATTGCTATGCGATAGATCGTTATCTTCCACTTTATTCCTTGCCAGAAGTCAGCAAAAATAAATTAGAGCGGGGGAGTTGCTGAATTATTTAAAAATCGGAATCTCCGTTAGCCAAAGAGAGGACTTTGGATGCTCACCATCGATTGCCTTCTTGAGACTCCTTCGGAGCAATTTGCAAATTGGACCCGGCTCTCCATCTTTTGAAATGATCCGGCCGTCTACTGATTCTGCAAAAGTCACTTGCGCTGCCGTTCCTGTGACGATCAACTCATCACAAGTATAGATCATTGAACGGTCAATTCTCTCTGCCCTAACTTTGATATCTTCTTCTTCAAGGAAATCGATAACGGTTCGCCTGGTGATTCCTTCCAGCATAGCTGAGCCGGTTTCGGGCATGACAACTTCTCCGCGCAAAACAAGAAAAATGTTTGCAGCACTGGCCTCGACGACGTTCCCTTGGTCATCCATCATCAATGCATCATCGTATCCATTTTGGCTCGCTTCAGATTTTGCCAGTGCTGAATTGACGTAGAAGCCTCCTGCTTTGGCTTTCGTAGGCATAGCGGCATCTGAGATTTTCCTCCAACTTGAAATCATGAGGCGCAAGCCTCTAGATGGATCGAAATAATGGCCCAGAGGAGTCATGTAAATTGCTAGGCGAAAATCAATTTCATCAAAGCAGGGAGTCAGGGCTTGATCTTCGGAATAGAAGAAGGGGCGGAGGTAGAAATCTGTTTGAGGAGCATTCGCTTGCACGAGTTTAATGATGATCGCCTCAAATTCTTCCCAGGGCATTTGGGTTTCCATTCCTAAAATTTTGGCTGCATTGATCAGCCGCTCGAAGTGGTCTTTGAGTCGAAATAACTTTGCTTTGCCTGATTCATAATATCCGCGAATGCCTCCAAAGCAGGTAGTCCCGTACTGTAAGCTATGGCTTGCGATGCTGATCGTAGCGTCTTGTACAGGGACTATTTTTTTATGAAAATAGGCAAACTGCATTAATTCATCTTCAGCCATGACTCACTCATCCGTTACGCAACCCAGACTGGCTGAGGTGACATTTTTGATATATTTAAAAAGGGTGCCTCGCTGAGTCCTGTAAGGGGGCATTTTCCAGTGAGATTTTCGAGCCGCAAGCTCTTTTTCAGAAAGCTCTACGTGAATCGTGTTTTTTTCAGCATCAATGGCAATGATGTCACCATTTTTCAATAGGGCAATTGGTCCGCCTGCTTGGGCTTCGGGGGCGATGTGGCCAATGATAAACCCGTGAGAGCCTCCTGAAAATCGCCCATCTGTGATGAGAGCAACGTCATTGCCTAACCCAGAGCCCATTAAGGCGGAGGTAGGTTTCAGCATTTCAGGCATTCCCGGGCCTCCTTTGGGGCCTTCATAGCGGATGACAACTACATCACCCTTTTTGATGTGACCGTGCTCTAGAGCCTTGATCATTTCGTTTTCTGAATCGAAAACTCGGGCAGGCCCTTTGAAAGAGAGGCCCTCTTTCCCTGTAATCTTTGCAACGGCACCCTCGGGAGCCACATTCCCTTTGAGAATATGAAAATGGCCTTTGGATTTGATCGGTTTAGAGAATGGATGGATGACCTGCTGGCCAGCAGCTAATTCGGGAAGCGGGGTCAGGTTTTCGGCCAATGTTTTTCCGGTCACAGTTAAGCAATCTCCATGAATAAGCCCCTCCTTGAGAAGAAGCTTTAATACTGCGGGTAATCCACCGATGAGATGAAGGTCCTTCATGGCGTATTTTCCGCTGGGCTTAAAGTCAGCCAGAAGAGGCACCTTGTCATTGATAACCTGAAAGTCATTCAAGGTCAAATTGACGCCAACGGCGCGAGAGATCGCAATGAGATGCAAGATTACGTTCGTTGAGCCACCAAGAGCAGTCGCAGTAACTATGGCATTTTCAAATGCCTTGCGTGTCATAATCTGCTTAGGTCTGATGTCTTTCTCTAGCAAGTGTTTGATCGCGGGACCAGCTCTTCGGCATTCTTCTAATTTTGCGAGATCTGTCGCTGGAATTGAGGCGCTATAGGGCAGCGTGAGTCCCATCGCTTCCATGGCAGAGGCCATGGTATTAGCTGTATACATTCCACCACAGGCGCCAGCGCCGGGACAGGCGTGTTTCACGATCTCTTTTCTTTCTTCTTCTGAGATCGTGTGAGCTAGGTACTGTCCATAGCTTTGAAAAGCTGAAACGATGTCGATAGTTTCATTCCCGATACAACCCGGTTTGATTGTGCCGCCATAGATCATGAGAGCTGGCCTGTTCAACCTGGCGATGGCGAGCATTCCTCCAGGCATGTTTTTGTCGCATCCGGGAATCACAATGCAGGCATCGTACCAGTGAGCTCCCATCACCGTTTCAATCGAATCGGCAATTAAATCGCGCGATTGGAGCGAATATCTCATTCCATCAGTACCCATCGAAATGCCATCGCTAACGCCGATCGTATTAAAGCGCATTCCAACAAGGCCGGCTTCTTGAACGCCATTTTTTACATGATTAGCTAGCTCCATCAGATGCATGTTGCAAGTGTTGCCTTCATACCACATGCTCGCGATGCCCACTTCAGCCTTGCCCATGTCCGATTCAGTCAGACCGGTTCCATAGAGCATTGCTTGTGATGCTCCTTGAGATTTATCTTCAGTAATATGGCAACTATAATTGTTCAACTTCTTCTTCATGGGGTCCTTAATCCATTGTAGGCTTCTTCAAACGCTTCTACTGAGGCTTGCAGAATATCTGGCGAGGTAGCTCTTCCCATCGAAATTTGGGAGCCCTTCTGCAATTGCAACTCAACGTATACGACAGCATTGATTCCTTGGCTTCTGATATCCACTTTGTAATCGTTCAAAGCAAAGTCAATCTTCTTATGACAGGCTTCAGTTAAGGCCTTGATGAGGGCATCAAAAGGTCCCACTCCAGCAGCCTGGGACGTTCTTTCCTCTCCCTTAAACCGAACATTCACGCGAGCCTTTGCCGTCCGATCTTTCCCTGTTTCTACAGTAAAATCAAGAACAGTAAATGTTTTTTCAACTTTATTCCGTAACATTTCCAAAGCATCTTGGATCATGTCTTGAAAGTCAGCGACCGTGATCATTTTTCCTTTCTTCACGCAAGAAGAAGCGATTTGTTTAATTTTTTCAATATATTCTTCATCATATTTAGATTGAAAAAGCTCTTTTAATTGTTCTTTGATTTGTGTCGATGTTGGCTCCTCCGTAAACAGAACCTTATTCTTGTCCAGGAACAGAACGTTTTTATTGCTGAAAAAACCTTCATCATAAAGTGAGATGAACTCGTTTTTGTCAGGAAAAATTGTAGGAGGCCTGATAGCGATTTTTAACAGCACTGAGGGATCCTTGAGCCCATCACCTGTGAGCACGCAAACGACCTTTTTCCCTTTTAATAGTTCGGCTTGTTTGATAATAGCCGCCAAGGTAGCAGCTCCGGCGCTCTCAACAAATAACCCCTCTTCTTTGGAAAGCAGATATTGGGCTTCCAGTATTTCTTGATCGCTCACTGCAACAGCTTGTCCATCCGTCGAATAAATTGCATCCAGGGCTTTAACCCCATCAAGAGGATTCCCAATAGCAATCGCAGAGGCGATTGTATGAGCACCTTCGATAGGAACTACATTTGAATCTTTGCGATTGAAACTGTGGATTACAGGAGCGGCCCCTTCCGCTTGCACTCCAAACAGCTGCGGCTGTTTATCGATAAGTCCAAGTGCTTGATATTCTTTGAATCCTTTAGCGTAGCCAGCAATGTTCGTTCCGCAACCGATTGGGACTACTACTACGTCGGGAACATCGAATGAAAATTGATCGATCAACTCAAAAGCTGCCGTTTTTGCTCCCTCTACTCGAAAAGCATAATCTCCCGCCAAATAAAATCCCTTTTCAACTGCCACTGCTTCAGCAAGCTTTGCGGCATCGTTGTAGCTTCCCTTGACTTGTACGATGTGCCCTCCAAAAGCGATGACCTGAGCAAGTTTGCCCATGGGCACCCCTTCGGGGACAAACACAAAACAAGGCAGTTGGGCTTGGGCTGCATAGCAGGAGCATGAGGCCGCCATATTTCCTGTGGAGGCCAATACGATTCCCTTGGCTTCCATCTCTTTGGCCACAGTTAAATCAACAGCAGATCCTCGATCTTTGAAAGAACCTGTTGGATTTTTAGATTCGAGTTTGAAATATAAGTCGATGCCAAACTTCTTGGTTAAACTCTTACTTTTAATAAGAGGCGTTGCCACTTCCTTCAACGAGACAAATTGAGTATGGTCTTTGATTGGCAGCATGGGCAGATATTTTGCTAAACAGGGAGGAGCCTGCTTGAAGTAGTCGAGATTGAGCTTTGACTGGATTAGTCTCAAATCCATGACCACTTCCCATGGGCCATCAGGACCTGTAAAGACAAGATTTTTGGCTGTCACCGCTTTTTTGGTTTGGAAATCGATGAGTTTGTACATCATTTATTCCAACCTCACTTCGCAGGCCGAGCAGCCTGGCGGAATCATCGGGAATACATTGTGTTGTTTCTCTACGACAACTTCTAAAAGATAGGCCTCTTTGGATTCCAACATTTCAGTTAAAACCTCGCTCAACTCTTGGCGCTCGGTCACTTTGCGCGCACGTATGCCATAGGCTTCGGCAATTTTCACAAAATCGGGATTAAGCATAGCAGTGAATGAGTATCTCTCTTCAAAAAAAAGCTCTTGCCATTGCCTTACCATTCCGAGGTGTTGATTGTTTAAAATCAAAATTTTCACTGGCAGCTTTTCTTGAAAAACCACACCTAGTTCTTGAAGAGTCATTTGAAAGCCGCCATCACCGATCACAGCGATGACATTTAGGTTAGGAGCTCCTAATTTGGCTCCAATCGCAGCGGGAAGAGCGAACCCCATTGTTCCAAGTCCACCTGAAGTGATATGAGAATTCGATCTAAGAAAATCGGTATAGCGGGCTGCAACCATTTGGTGTTGGCCCACATCGGTTACGATGATCGATCTACCCTTGTCTTTTTGAGAAAGGCAATGGATAGCTTCTCCCATTGTCAACATTCCTTCTTTTGGATTCACTTCTTTTTCAATCACTTTTTCATATTCAAGCGCTTTGCACTGTCTGAATTTCTCTAGCCACACAGGATGGCGGTGGGAATGCACTAAAGGGAGTAAAGCTTGTAAAGCGTTTTTCGCATCAGCAAGAATTGGAACTGTTACTTTCACGTTCTTGCCGAGCTCTGATTGATCGATGTCGATGTGAATGATTTGTGCTTGTTTAGCATATTTTTCGAGAGCCCCAGTCACACGATCATCAAACCGCATGCCCACAGCTAGAATCACATCGGCCTCATTGGTCAATACGTTGGCCCCATAATTTCCGTGCATTCCCAGCATCCCTACGTGGAGCGGATGATTTGTTGGGAATGCAGACAAACCTAAAAGGGTGCTCGCAATAGGAATATCCGCCTTTTCTGCTAGCTCTCTAACCTCTTTTTCTGCACCAGAGATTAAGACTCCATGCCCAACAAGAAGGTAGGGTCGAGCTGATAGGTTCAATAGATCCGCAGCTTTTTGAATGGTTAGAGTGTCGGGCTTGAGAACTTCTTTCCGTTCTCCCTCATATTTTGGATAGGAAAAGTCGAGCATGCCTAACTGTGCATCTTTTGTAATATCGATGACAACCGGCCCTGGCCTACCACTTTTTGCTAAATAAAATGCCTTTGCAAGACAAAAGGGGATTTCCTCAGCAGAAGTGACTTGGAAACTCCATTTTGTCACTGGCGCAGTCATGCTCAAAATATCGGCTTCTTGAAAGGCATCCGTTCCCAGAAAAGGACTTCCGACCTGACCGGTAATACAGACCAGAGGAACGGAATCCATCATAGCGTCGGCGATTCCGGTGATGAGATTTGTAGCTCCTGGCCCTGACGTAGCTATACAGACGCCCGGTTTCCCGCAGGCTCTCGCATATCCTTCGGCGGCATGAACCGCTCCTTGTTCGTGTCTTACAAGAACATGGTGGACCTGATCCTTAAAATCATATAATGCATCGTAAACGGGCATAATCGCACCCCCTGGATAGCCAAAGACGACATCCACTTGATTCTCCACTAATGCCTGCATAATTGCTTGGGCTCCAGTGATTTTCATAAGTTTTCTGAGGCAACTTCTGGACGTAAAGATCGAACGAAACCGCCCACCCGCCACACTTCCGCTTCTGCCATCTTGTTTAACTCCTGATCTAAATGTTCCTTGTAATCCTCTCGACTATTTGCATCAATCACAGCCTTAGCCTCGTATCCACTTGAAACGCTTTCATAGAGTTCCTCAAAAACGGGAGCAAGCGCTTTTTTGAAACGAGGTAGCCAATCTAACGCTCCTCGCTGCGCTGTCGTAGAGCAGTTGCGATACATCCAATCCATCCCTCTTTCAGCAACCAAGGGCATAAGACTTTGCGTCAATTCTTCCACCGTTTCGTTGAAGGCTTCACTTGGGGAATGTCCATGTCTTCTTAAGACTTCGTATTGCGCTTCTAACATTGCAGCGAGGGCTCCCATCAGTGCCCCCCTTTCTCCCACTAGATCGCTATGAACCTCTTTCCTAAAAGTCGTTTCAAAAAGAGTTGCTGTTCCCAATGCCATCCCATAGGCTTTCGCTTTTTCTTCTGCTTTTCCAGTGGCGTTATGGTAGACAGCATAGCTCGCATTGATTCCTCTGCCCTTCAAAAAACGCTCTCGCACGCTGCGTCCCGAACCTTTAGGCGCAACGAGAACAACATCGACGTCCTGAGGGGGAACTACCCGAGTTTGTTCAGAAAATGTCACCGCAAATCCATGAGAAAAAAGGAGAGTTTTTTCTTTGGTCAACATTTTCTGCAGAGTAGGCCAAAATTGCATTTGTCCGGCATCTGAGAGTAAATAGACGAGGAATGATCCCTTTTGGCAGGCTTCTTCAAGAGGAAAGAGTGTGACTCCGGGCTTCCACCCATCCTTAATAGCTTTATTCCAGGAAGGAGTGTTTTCTCGCTGTCCGACAATCACATGAAATCCATTATCACGTAGATTAAGCGCCTGAGCGGGGCCTTGGACTCCATATCCCAGTATGGAGATGCATTCATTTCCCAATACTGCTTTGGCCTTTGCCATGGGAAATTGATTAGGAGTGACAAAACTCTCCTGAACCAGCTCTTCTTTATTCATATTAAATCTCCTGTTTTATTTTTTTTAAAATATACATCCACATATACGGGCATATAATTCTTTCCATTCTTGATGTTTCTCCTCTTCTGTTTGTAGTACGGGGGCCGTCTCATTTGCCAATTTCAAATCTAGATCGAAGAGGTCAACGCATTTTTTCATTTGTTTTGCAAGCCATTGAACATGATCAGCATTTGTTTGTAAGGTCAGGCTTAAATAGGCTTCCCCAGATGAACTGATTTCACTTACTCGCATATCCTGAATTTTCAGGCGTTTGCGGCTCATTAATGAAGTGAGCCTCTGCAACACACGCAAGACATTTTCAATTTTTGCTGTGATTACGAATGTATTAGGCATAACCCACCTTCAATTCTCTTCTAAGTTATCCGTTGATTGGCTCGGGTCTGCCATGGAGTCGCCATCTCAAATCTGGCAAATACCATTTCACATGTACGATCAGGTACATGATACCAACAAAATAGGTGCTGTTTTCCTTTGCATTGGTTCCAACATTGCTCAACAGCTTGCTTGTGAAAATAGGTTATATTATCGAAGCATCGTTGTTCCGCAGATGTCATACGTTCATACTTCGAAGCGGAAACGGGCCAATACTTTTTTGAGCGCAACCCATCGCATTGCTCGCTCTCTCCTATAGAATAAGAAAACTTGGCTTTTGGTGTTGTATCGTTTACTGGCTTACTCATCTTTAACTCCTTTTTTAATTTTTCAATTTTTGGAATATTTGACCAAAAAAAAACCGCTCCCCTTTCGAGGAGCGGTTTTTTTTTGGTCCAACCGATTTTTTCTTATAAAAAAATCAGTGCATAGAGCCGCACCTCGACTTAACGTGGATTTTTACCACGATAATTCGGCTAATAATGCGGGATACTATGCTATGTATTAACATTACAGATTTTCCTGCCTATTTGGGCTTATGCAGTTAATTTTATATAAAACGAAGATTATTCTCAAATTATTTAATATATTTTTTGAATTATTACGCAACACATTGGCCACCAGCATCTTAGATCATTTGACATCGAATTCGGTTTCTGTTGATTTTCGGGTTCTTTTGAGGCTTTGTTCTCTAATCGCAAGCAATTAGAGAACAAAGGTGAGAAGAAATTGAAAAGCCAGACGCCGAATAGGTCTTATAACATGTTACCACTCTAAGCCGAGTTCCTTATTCGGTCAGCCAGTACTTCCACCAAATTTCATATTGACGTAACATGCTTTTACTAAACAGGTTACGTGGCATAGGTGACGTCGTGTTACTGGAATTGAAAAATTTTTTAATTGCCAGAAAGAGGCAGCCTGTGTATAATCATCCTCAGTTAAAGGGTAGTCTTTACCCTAAGAGAGATAGTATGAAACAAGATCTTAATCCTATTTTTTGCCCGCGCCGAGAGCAAGTCTCGCGAGCGCAAACATCTGCCGTTTTTTCTTCATTCATTCTTTTTGTCTCTCATTCTCATCACCGTCACCATCATCACTCCTAATATTTTTTGTTCGTTGTTCGTTAGAGACGAATAAGTTTTCGAGTTTTTACTTTTATTTTTTTGTTAATTAACTGGATTTTTCGGTTAATTATGTTTTTGTAAATTTTTTATTTATGTTGTTATATGAAAAAAGCGATTATTTCCGTTTGTGACAAAACCGGATTATTAGATTTTTCTAGGACGCTGGCACAGCAATTTGAGATTTTATCAACTGCTGGAACTTTTCAACTATTGGAAGCGCAAGGAATTCCTGCGCAAAAGATTGAAGAGTACACGGGTGTTCCAGAGCTGCTTGGGGGAAAAGTCAAGACACTACACCCTAAGATTTTTGCCGGAATTTTGTGCGTCGAAGAGGCAGATTTGATTCCAGCCATTCGCCTGGTCGTTGTTAACCTCTATCCAGTGGGAAAAGGGGAGATTGACATTGGGGGCTCTGCACTTTTGCGGGCCGCGGCCAAAAATTATGAAAACGTTGTGGTTGTTTGCGACCCAAGTGACTATGAGGAAGTGGCCAGAAGGTTGATTTCTAGCGAGTTGGATGAGGAGTTTAGAAAAGCTTTGGCTGCAAAAGCCTTCAGGCTAACAGCAGCCTATGATGCTGCAATCGCATCTTCTATGCAGAACGTGCTCCTTCCCTCTCAATTAACACTCTCTTTCACAAAGCTAAGGGAGTTGGCTTATGGAGAAAACCCCTCTACTCAGGCAGCTCTCTATCTCAGCAACCAAGGACAGGGAGCTTCTGCTGCCACTGCTACGCAACTGCAGGGAAGACCCTTATCTTACAACAACGTCTTAGATGCAGATGCTGCGTTTGAACTCGTAAAAAAATTTGGGCCACCCGCCTGCGCTATCATCAAACACAATAATCCTTGCGGCGTAAGTCTAAAAGAAAATGCCTGCAGGGCTTTTTTAGGGGCGTTTGAAGGAGATCCTCTTTGTGCTTTTGGAGGGGTGGTCGCGTTCAATTGTCGTGTCGATCTTGAAACGGCAGAAGCAATGCAAAAACGGTTTTTCGATCTTGTGATTGCCCCTGATTATGAAGCAGAGGCTATGGAAATTCTAAAGGGAAAACCGAACTTAAGAATCCTAAAAACAGGCGCCTTTACATCCGGCTTAAGACAAACTGTTTTTAAAGAAGTAGCGAGTGGTCTCCTCGTACAAACGATCGAACCTTTTCCTATTCGAGCAGGGGATTGGGAGGTTGTGACAGAGAAACAACCTAGTCTGGAACAGATTCAAGAGCTTCTCTTTGCGGCAAAGGTAAATGAGGATGTGAAGAGCAATAGCAGTGTCATTGCCAAGGATGGAATGGTCATAGGTGTAGGAGCTGGACAAATGAGCCGAATCGACAGCGTCTTTCTCGCTCTTCGAAAAGCTAAAGAGAGAGCGAAAGGAGCTGTGTTGTCAAGTGATGGATTTTTCCCATTTGCAGACTCGATTGAGGCTGCAGCCGAAGCTGGGATTGTCGCCATTATACAGCCGGGTGGATCGAAAAAGGACCAAGAGGTCATCGAAGCTTGTAATCGGCATGGGATTGCCATGATTTTTACGGGAAAAAGACTTTTTAAACACTAAGAGGAAACGATGTCGCAATTAGATTTTGAAAAGGGAGGAGGTCTTATTCCCGCGATTATTCAAGAGGAGGGCACGAATGAGGTGCTGATGCTTGGATTTATGAATCGAGAAGCATGGGAGAAGACTCAAGAGGAGAGAGTGGTGTGGTTTTATAGCCGCTCTAAGAATCGACTTTGGATGAAGGGCGAAACAACAGGTCGTATTTTACGTGTAAAAAACATCGCTGTGGACTGTGACAAAGATGCATTGCTGATTCAGGTCAATCCTAAAGGGGGCGTCTGTCATCAGGGGACAAAGAGCTGTTTTCAAGCTATAGAAGGAGGAAAAGATGATTAAGTTGGGGATTCCAAATAAAGGGCGCTTGAGTGACAAAAGCCTGGAAATTTTGATGCAAGCTGGATTCCAGATTCAAACCAGAGAGAGGAAGCTCTCTGCTTTTTGTGAAAATTTTACGATGGAAGTGATTTTTGTAAGGGCAAGCGACATTCCTGGTTTCATCCAGGAAGGGATTATCGATCTGGGAATTACTGGCCAAGACCTGGTGAAAGAAAGGGGCGTGGATGTGGAACAAATTCTTGAACTGGATTTTGGGCAAGCAGAACTGATTCTCGCGGTGCCAAAGGACTTTTCTAAGGAACAGCTTTTTGCCAAGCGTTTGAAGATCGCTACCTCTTATCCAAAAATCACTCAAAGATTTTGTGAGACTCAAGGCATTGAGGCAGATGTCATCGACATGTCAGGCGCCGTGGAGTTGGCTCCCAAACTAGGACTGAGCGATGCTATCGTCGACTTGACCTCTTCAGGAGAGACTTTGAGGATGAATGATCTGGTTCCTCTAATGACTCTTTTTGAGACGAAAGCATGCCTATTTGCCAACAAGGAAAAGGTCTGCATGCAAAGGGAGAAAATTGAACAGATTCTCATGGCTCTTCAGTCAGTCTTGATGGCAAAGAATCAAAAATTTTTGATCGCCAATATGCCGACGGGGAATCTGGCAGAGCTGTCAAGGATCGCTCCAGGATTGAGCGGGCCCACCGTGATGTCGATTTTGGGTCGAGAAGATCTTTGTGCTATCCAGGTCGTTGTCAACGAACAGGAAATAACGGGGGTGATCGATCAGCTAAAAAAACTTGGGGCGAGTGGCATTCTGGTTATAAACATCGAACAAATGGTGCCTTAAGATGAGCAAAATTTTTCAAGAATTAGAGCAAATGATTGTAAACAGAAAACAGCAAGATGATCCCGGCTTTTACACATGCCGCCTTCTGAAAGAAGGGACTTTGGTAGAGAGAAAACTCAATGAAGAGACTTATGAATTGATCGAGGCCGCATTCAAGGGGAAAAGGGAAGAGATCCTCTATGAGGCGGCAGATCTTATTTTCCACTACTTAGTTTTCTTACGCAAATATGGGATTTCTCTTGAAGAGATTGAAAAAGAGCTGCTGAAACGGAGGAAAGACGATGAAGATAATTGAATCCAATGACCGATTAGCGCTTGAGCTATTGAAAGAGCGCAAGGTCGATTTTAGTGCCATCATCGAACAAATGCAACCTGTCGTTCGAGGGGTGAGGGAAGGAGGGGATGCTGCCATTAAGCGATTTTCTAAACAATTCGATCAGCGAGAACAAGCGAGTATTGCTGTGACGCAAGAGCGGAGGAATGCTGCTGAATCTCAAGTGACGATGACGTTAAAAGAGGCCCTAAAATCCGCCAAAGAAAATATCACGAAGTTTCATGCTCATCAGATGCCAAAAGAATGGTGGATCGAGATCCTTCCAGGAATTCAAGCGGGGCAACTGGTTCGTCCTCTCGAAAGGATCGGATGTTACATTCCAGGCGGGACATACCCTCTGGTCTCGACGGTTTTAATGACGGTCCTTCCTGCGAAAATTGCCGGGGTCAAGGAGGTAATTGTCTGCACACCCAAAGCTTCCCCTGAGATTCTCTTTGCCTGTCGGCTTTGTGGAGTGGACAAGATTTTTGAAGTGGGAGGAGCCATGGCGATCGCTGCAATGGCCTATGGGACGGAAACAGTCCCTAGGGTCGATAAAATCGTAGGTCCAGGCAACCTTTACGTCTCCGCGGCCAAGAAAATCGTCTATGGAGATGTGGGGATCGATTTCATTGCGGGACCTAGCGAAGTGGTCATCATTGCAGATGAGGAGGCGAATCCCACCTACATTGCAGCAGATCTGCTCGCCCAGGCAGAGCATGATGTGGCTTCAATGGCGCTTTGCATCACCCCTTCCAGAAAGTTGGCAGAGGAAGTGATGGATGCAGTGGAAAACGGGCTTGATGATTTACCGACTAAGGAAATAGCAAAGGCTTCCTTGGAAGCGAGAGGGGCGATCATTTTAGTGGGCTCTTTGGAAGAGGCTTTTGCCGTTAGTAATTTTTTGGCTCCAGAACACATTGAAATTCATCTCGATAATCCGACTATGTGGCTTTCCCTAATAGAGAATGCAGGTTCTGTATTTCTCGGTAAAAATGCCCCGGAGGCTGCGGGTGATTATGCTAGTGGACCCAATCACGTTTTACCGACGGGAGGCCTTGCGGCAGCTCAAGCGGGATTGAGCGTCAGAGATTTTATTAAGACTCCAACCGTTCAATATCTTTCTGAAGAAGGGCTTAAGGCAATCGCGCCTACAATTATTGTCTTAGCAGAGACAGAAGGGTTAGCGGGACACGCGCAATCTATTAAAGTGAGGATGCAATGTTAACTCCGAAAGAATCCATCCAGAACATGGAGCCCTATGCCGATCCTGGGGTGGGCAGAATGGGCGCTTTGCGCCTCGACTTTAATGAGAATCTTCTGGGAGCCAGCCCCAAAGTGCTGGAAGCTTTGGGGAAAATCTCAAGAGAGGAGTACGGCTGTTATCCTGAATATGAGGCTTTAAACAATGCCCTTTCTGAGTTTTTAAGCGTAGCTAAGGATTGTCTCATTCCTACCAATGGAAGCGATGAGGCGATTAGAGCCATTTTTGATACGTATGTGGAAAAAGGGGATGAGGTGATTTTACTCTCTCCCAGTTATTCCATGTACGAACTCTACGCTACAGTCGCAGGAGCCAAAATTATATGGGTTTCGTATTGCTTAAAAGATTTCTCTTTTCCTATTGAGGAGGTTCTCAATGCCATCGGCCCAAATACGCGTTTGATCGCACTTGCCAACCCAAATAATCCCACGGGCACTCTCATCGAAAGAGAGGATCTGTTGAAAATTGTCGAAGCGAACTCCAAAATGGTGGTTCTCATCGATGAAGCCTACAGTCCATACGCCAAGCAAACGAATATTGACCTGGCAAATCGCTATTCCAATGTCTTTGTCACACAGACATTCTCAAAAGCGCATGGCTTGGCCGGTCTGAGGATCGGGTACTTGATCTCAGCAAAAGAGAATATTGCAACGATCTCCAAGGTTTTATCCCCTTCTTATAGTGTGGGCTGTTTAGCCGCAGCTGCTGCGATTACTGCTATGCAGGATAAATCCTATGTAGATTTCTATGTCGATGAGATTATCGCAGTCAGAGAGCAGTTCATTCAAGCAGTTACATCCCTGGGATTTCAAGTCATCAATAGCCAAGCCAATTTTGTTTTGGTTCGCTTTGGAGAATGGACAGAAAAGATCAAATCCGCTTTAGCGGCACGGCAGATCCTCGTTCGAGAAAGGTCTGATCTCAAGGGATTTTTGAGAATCACGATTGGATCTCGGGAGCAGATGCAAAGGGTTCTTTCCCTCTTGCAATCCCTTTGGTCTCCAACGGCCTTAATTTTCGATATGGATGGGGTATTGGTCGATGAGAGTCAGTCCTATCGACCTAGCATTGTCAAAACCACTGAATATTTCCTCGGAGAAAAAATAGATCCAGCGCTTGTTGAAACATACAAGCAAAAGGGTGGCTACAACAATGATTACGACTGCGTGGAAGCGATTCTCAAAGGATATGGAGTGCTCATCCAACAGGAAAAAATCATCGAGCGATTCGACGCCTATTACCAGGATTTCAAACTGAGTGAGCAGTGGCTTCTCGATGAAGAACTTCTCCTCAAGCTTAAAAAACGATTCCGGTTGGCCATTTTTACAGGGAGGCCTAAGAAAGATGCTCTGGATGCTTTAAAACGTTTTGGCAAGGAATCGTTTTTTGAGGTCGTGATCACCGACGACGACGTCAAACAGAGGAAACCCGACCCTGAAGGGTTAATCCTCGCTATGCGGAGCTTAAAAACGAGCAGAGCGATCTATTTTGGCGATAGCCCAGATGATAGAGAAGCTGCGCGGCGTGCTTCCGTGGAATTTGTGGAAGTCGAGATTACAGAAACCCTAGAGAGGTTGTTATGTCAAAAAGAAGTGTAAAATATCGCCGAATTACAAGGGAAACTGAGATCCAACTCACGATCAACTTGGATGGAACAGGTATTTCAGAGTTGAGCACGGGGATCGGTTTTTTTGACCACATGCTCGAAGCTTTTGCAAAACACGGCTGTTTTGACCTCAGTGTCCAAGTGAAGGGGGATTTACATGTGGATCAGCATCACACGATAGAAGATATCGGGATTGCTCTGGGTGAGGCATTTTCAAAGGCTTTGGGTGATAAAAGAGGGATCAATCGCACGGGTTATTTCGTTTTTCCTATGGATGAATCACTAAGCATTTGCGCTGTGGATTTGAGCGGTCGTCCTTTTTTGGAGTACCGCATGAAGATGGCTCAAAAAAAGATCGGTGATTTCGAGACGATCAATCTCTCGAATTTTTTTGCTGGATTTGTGAATGGAGGTCGTATGAACCTGCACCTCGTTTTGCCATATGGGAAGGATCCACACCACAAGGTCGAAGCTTGCTTCAAAGCATTTGGCAAGGCTATGCGCATGGCCTGTTCTTTAGACAAGAATTTGAAGGAGATCATTCCGAGTACCAAGGGGGTTTTATGATTGTGATCATCGATTACGATGCCGGCAATTTGCAGTCGGTTAAAAATGCCTTAGATCGCCTGGGAGTCACTTCTCTCATCACAGATGACAAAGAGGCTATTTTGAAGGCAGACAAGGTGATTTTTCCAGGCCAAGGACATTTTGGTGCTTGTGTGGCAGCGCTGAAAGAGAAGGGGCTTTTTGAGGTGGTTCGAGAAGTGGCTCGCACAAAACCCTTTTTGGGGATTTGCGTGGGGATGCAGCTTCTTTTTGAATCGAGTGAAGAGGCAATAGGAGTCGCAGGTTTGGGGATTCTGAAAGGGGTAGTAAAAAAATTTACCTCAGGGAAAAAACTGCCACAAATCGGATGGAATTGCGTGCAAGGATTAGATGGGCAATTTTATTACTTTGCCAACAGTTATTACTGCATTCCAGAGGAAAAGGACTGCATTCTCGCCACAAGTTTTTATGGAGAATCCTTTGTCTGTGCTGTGAAGCGAGGCGAGCTTCTCGCCGTTCAATTTCACCCAGAAAAATCGGGCTGGGAGGGGATGAAGATCCTCGAATCCTTTGTGAGAGGTAATAAATGTTAACCAGACGGATTATTCCTTGTCTTGACGTCAGGGATGGAAAGGTTGTGAAAGGAAAATGCTTTGTCGATCTGCAATGGGCGGGGGATCCGGTCGCAATGGCTAAATTCTATGAGGAGCAAGGAGCGGACGAGCTTGTCTTATTGGATATCACTGCTTCCATCGAAAACAGAGACACCTTCCTCGATATCGTCACTGAGGTAGCAAAACAACTATCCATCCCTCTCATTGTGGGAGGGGGTATTCGCTCCCTTTGCGATATTCGCCGTCTTCTCAATGCTGGGGTGGACAAAGTATCCCTTAATACAGCCGCTTTAAAAACTCCTGAACTTTTAAGCCAAGCGGCTCAGAAGTTTGGGTCCCAATGCATCCTCTTAGGGATAGATGTAAAAAGGACGGAGTTTGGATGGGAGGTGTTTTCTCACAGTGGAACGATTCCTACCGGCAAAGAAGTGATGGAATGGGCCCTTATGGGGCAGCGACTAGGCGTTGGAGAGCTTTTGGTCACCTCTATCGATCGGGATGGGACGCAGGAGGGATACGATCTCGAATTAATGGAGAAGCTTAGCACATCCCTTTCGATATCGGTCATTGCTTCGGGAGGAGTAGGCAAATGGGAAGATATTAGGGATGTCTTTGTGAAGGGCAAGGCCGATGCTGCACTTGCCGCTTCTCTTTTCCACTTTAACGGTTACTCAGTGGAAAAACTAAAGAGGCTTTTAGCTCAAGAGAACATTTTGGTGAGACTATGATTTATTGCAGTATTGATTTAATGGGAGGCAAAGCTGTTCAGCTTGTTCAGGGAAAAGCGGAAAATAAGAAGTTGGAGGTGACGGATGTCATGGGTCTAGCTTTGAAATTTTCAAAAATTGGTCCCATCAATGTGATTGATCTGGATGCGGCGTTGGAGCAAGGAGATAATAGTGAAATGATCCTTACTTTAGCCAAGCAATTTCTCATTCGAGTTGGCGGAGGAATACGTACAGTAGATCGTGCGCAAAGATACATAGAGGCAGGAGTACAGAAAATCATCATCGGGAGCAAAGCGCTCGATCTAATCTTTATGGAGCAGCTTTTGCAGGTCATTCCGAAGGAGAGGATCATCATTGCTCTAGATTCTTTCAGAGATGAAATCGTCATTCGAGGTTGGAAAGAGAAGACTCAAGTATCACCCGAGGACGTTATCCAAATTCTCGAGCCTTACTGCTCTGAATTCCTTTACACACAAGTCGAACGAGAGGGGTTAATGAAAGGCCCTGATTTCGAGCGCTTAAAAAGATTAAGGAAATTGACAGACCACCCTCTTACAGCAGCAGGGGGCATTTCTAATCTCGACGAAATTGCAATGCTAGAGGCTGACAACATCAGCAGTGTTTTAGGAATGGCACTCTATACAGAGAAGATTAATTACACAGAGCTTCTGAAGTTCTTTCAAAAAAGAAGAACCCTTGGAGCTAATTTTTGAGGCAGCCGGAGGCTTTTCATGAAATTATGAGCAGTCTTTAGCTTCTTCAGCGGATTCTTCAATTAAATTTTGCGGAACAAAGCCAATCCGATCGACGCTAAATTCCTGATGCCGGTGCTGATTCCCAAGGTAACGATCGGGAGTAGAAAGGGATTTTTGCTTTGAGTGCAGGCTGTGAGAAGTTTTTGGCATTCATCTTTGGACAGAACTCGATCGCGCCCTCGAGGCTCCTCCAATTTTGAAACGCGCAGCAGGGGATTTGCGGAAAGCCAGCCTCATTCCTTGACTCCATAGGTAAGAACGCTTGAGAGCGAGGCCAGATAACGGTTGACTGTTGCGCAAGTTCGTTGCTTCCCTTGAGGGGTTTGCCCACTAAGCAACTCTTTCCGATATTTGGCGATGAGGTTGGGGGCGATGTGGTTGAGCGTGTATTTTCCGATCTTGCTCTTCCACCAATTGAGATGACGGATCATATCGTCAACACTCTGTATTTTTCCGGGAGGAATCAGCTCAATGTAGCTGTCGATCAGCTCGGTTAAAGTGTGTTTTTTCTTTAGTTGCTCAGGAAAGTAAATTCCTTGTCGTCGTTTGGCCTCTTCCTGGATCGACCAGTCCTTTGCTTCCTGGAAGGTGGGGAAGGTCTTGTAGGTCGCGGGAAGGCCGTCTTGGGGACGGATCATGACGCGGTAGCTTGTGCTGCCGTTTTTGTTTTTGCGTTTTTTCAATTGTTGCCATCTGTTCAACTCCTATTTGGTTTTGAGTGTGAACAGAAGGCCTGATGAGATGTGCTGACATGCATAAGAGGTCAGTGTGCCATGAGAGTGCCGCGAAGGTCAACTCACTAGTGAATTTTTCAGTTCACTTGGCTCTAAAGCAATTGCATTTCAGCATGTTAAGAGAGTGGGGCAAGCAGGACTTGAACCTGCGACCAGCGGGTTATGAGTCCATTTTCCCGTGTAACTCTGAACGGAGTAGAGTTAACCAGAATCGCATTTTCCTCTCAACAAAATGACGATTGTGTTCAGATCGATTCTGAAAAATTCCCTGAAATTCAGGTTATTTGCGGAAAAAATGCGGAAAATTGCATGAAGAAGCAACAGGGCAATATGCTTTTTGTCTTCATGTAGCTATAATCGAAATTGATCGATCTTATTCTATGAGAAGGAATTATGACAATTGATGAAAGGGCCATGCAGTTTTTGGAAGAACATATTCCCGAGCAAGCAACAATGGCCCTTAAACAAGCCCACTGGCGGGCCCTAGCCTCGGGGAACAGTGTCTTGGTGTGCGAGAATGGAGAATTGGTCGAAAAGCATCCGGATGGAACACAGAAAATACTGAAAAAGATTCCACCCCCAACAATGACAATTTCAGGCAAACGATGGGAAATTCGGTGAATAAAAATGTTCCTCGTGTGCGTATGAACGAAAACAACGATATTAACCCGAGCCCCAAACAGGAGACAATATGCGCCGCGAGGCAACGCCAAATCGAAGAGGGGGAAGTCCTCGTTCTGAATGAGGAGCACCATTGCCAAAGGCAAGGGCGGCGAGAGAAGATCGATTTGGCTAAGCCGCAGCAAGCAGATTGTCTCCTGTTTGGGGCTCGGGTTAATAAACACGTTTTTTAGGAACAGGTCGATGGCAAGATTGTTTTTAGGATTGGATTGCAGCACACAAAGCCTTTCTGCTGTAATCATCGATTACGATGCAAAAAAGATTATCTTTGAAAAGCAGATAATTTTTGAAAAGGAATTTTCAGAATATGGGACCAAGAACGGCGCATTGCGTCAGGGGAGCGTTGTCCACAGTCCACCGCTCATGTGGGTTGAAGCTCTAGATAGCTTTTTTGCCCAGCTCCAGGACGCCGTGGATGCAAGTCAAATTTTAGCGATCTCAGGTTCGGCCCAGCAACACGGATCGGTGTATCTGAACGGATCATTTGTTGAAGCGCTGAGAGGGACAGCCGGGACGTTGAAAGAGCGTTTGGCAAATGTCTTTTCTCGAAAAACAGCACCGATATGGATGGATGCCTCGACAGGTATTGAATGCGACGAGATTCGAAGCGCACTTGGAGGGATGCAAGCAGTTCTTCAAGCAACAGGATCGAATATGTTCGAACGATTCACAGGGGCGCAAATCCGCAAATTTTATAAAACTGAACCGGAAAATTACGCAAAAACGGAAGTGATCGTTTTGATCAGTTCTTTTTTTGCATCAATTCTGTCAGGCAAGTTAGCCCCGATAGATCATGGAGATGGATCTGGCATGAACCTGATGGACATCCGGAAAAAACAATGGCATGTAAAAGCAGTCGCTGCAACGGCGCCGGGATTGTTAGAAAAACTTCCGCCGCTTGCTCCCAGCTGGCATGTCGTCGATTGTATTCACCCGTATTTTGTAGAAAAGTATGGATTGAGCCCAAAAACGCTATCCCTTGTTTGGACCGGAGACAATCCAAGCAGCATGATCGGCCTTGGCATGATCGAACCTGGAATGGCAGCTGTCAGTTTGGGGACGAGTTTTACCCACTTTGGTTGTATCAAGGATGTGGACATCGATCCAAAAGGGGAAGGTCATTTGTTTGTCAGCCCGACGGGGGATTATATGACCCTCAATTGCTTTTTAAATGGGGCGCTTGCGATTCAGCGGATGAGAGAATCGTTTGGATATGATTGGCCTGACTTCGTTCGAGCGTTGGAAAGGACTCAGCCGGGCAATAACGGAGCGATGCTGCTCCCTTATTTTGAGACTGAGATCGTCCCTAAAGTGACAACACCCGGCGTTTGCCGTTTCCATTTATCAAACGATGACGGGCCAGCTAATTGCAGAGCCCTCGTAGAAGCGCAAATGACTGCGATCCGTGTCCATTCTGGCTGGATGGGGCTTAATCCAAAACAACTTCTTGTCACAGGGGGTGTAGCGCATCATTTGCCAATCTTGCAAATCCTTTCCGATGTCATGGATCTTCCCGTGTACAAGATTGAAGTATCTAAAAGCACTGCTCTTGGCGCCGCTCTTCGGGCTGCTTTTGCTTATTTTGGCAATAAGCCATGGAAACAGATCGTTGAGGGATTCACTGAGTCCACTCTGGCAGCCACACCCAATCCCTCTGCCGTTAAAACCTATCATCAGTTCGCTCAAGAGTACCAAGCTCGTGAAAGGGAATGTGTCTCTAAAACTGTCGTTTATTAACCCGAGCCCCAAACAGGAGACAATCTGCTTGCTGCGGCTTAGCCAAATCGATCTTCTCTCGTCGGCCTTGCCTTTAGCAATGGTGCTCCTCGTTCAGAACGAGGGCTTCGCCCTCTTCGATTTGGCGTTGCCTCGCGGCACATATTGTCTCTGTTTGGGGGCTCGGGTTAATAACGCAAACCATGCAAGATCCCTTCCAAAAATTCTTGCCGGCCCGATGCGGGTTTTGGATCGATATGGTGCTTGTCGACATATTTTGCAATCGTTTCAAAAGTCATTTTTCCCTGCAAAAGATCTTTGCCGAACCGGGTATTCCAGCTTTGATACCGTTCTTTCAAAAATTTTTCCAAACGTCCTTTTTTGATCAATGCTTCGGCCTCCAAAAGTGCTTTGGCAAGAATATCGACTCCATTGATATGAGCGAAAAAAAGATCGGACAGGTCGATACTTTGTCTTCTCACTTTGGCATCGAGGTTCATGCCTCCCGAGGTAAAACCGCCGTTCTGCAAGATCAAGTATAAGGCATGCGTATATTCTGCAATGTTTGAGGGAAACTGGTCGGTATCCCATCCTAGCAAGAGATCTCCTTCATTGGCGTCAATACTCCCAAAAATTTGATTTGAGATCGCATAGCTCACTTCGTGAGAAAGAGTATGGCCTGCCAGCGTGGCATGGTTGGTTTCGATATTGAATTTGAACTCTTTTTCCAGACCGTATTTTTGGAGGAAAGCAAATGCATTGCCGCAGTCAAAATCGTACATGTGCTTCATCGGCTCGCATGGCTTCGGCTCGATCAACAGGAGCCCTTTAAATCCGATCTTATGTTTATAGTCGACAAGCATCGATAAAAATCTTCCATATTGATCGAGTTCCCGTTTGAGATCGGTGTTCAAAAGGGTCTCATATCCTTCCCGCCCTCCCCAAAGGACATAGTTGTGTCCTTTGAGCTGATGGGTGACGTCGAGAGCTTCTTTTACCTGGCGGACTGCGTAGGCGAATACTTCAGGGTTTGGATTTGTTGCAGCGCCGGCCAAGTAGCGAGGATGGCCTGTAAGATTGGCAGTTCCCCAAAGAAGTTCGGTTTTGGTCCTGCGCATTTCCTTTTCAATCAGCGCGGCCATTTTTTTCAAAGAAACGCTGCCAGGAGCAACATCAGCGTCATGGAAAGTGAAGTATTTTAAGCCCATTTTTTCCAGGAACTCAAATCCGGCCAGGACCTTGTCTTCAGGTGTTCGAAGCCACGGACGATGAAAGGCTGGAAGGCCGAACATATCGTTCCCTTCCCAGCAAAATGTATGCCAAAAACAGACGCCGATCCGCAGTTGCTCTTCCATCGTTTTTCCGAGAACTTTTTTCTTCGGATGATAGTAGCGATATTTTACGTCAGGGATTTTCTGAAAAAAATGCATTTATTTTCCTAATTTGCGCCATTGCTTACCTGAAAAGAGATTTGCTTCGATCTTCTCGAGAGTGACTCCTTTCGTTTCGGGGACGAGAAAAAAGATGAACAAGATCGATAAAATGGAGAATATCATGTAAAGGCAGAATGTCCCTGAAATGCCTAGCATTTGAACGAGTTTTAGAAAAGTCGCTGTGACGAGGAGATTGCTCGCCCAGTTCATGCAAGTGGCCAAACTTGCGCCTGCCCCGCGCACTTTGAGGGGATAAATTTCGGCGATCATAAGCCACACGATGGGACCCAGGGAAAATGCAAAACAGGCGATGTAAACCAGCATGCTGACGAGAGCCAGCCAATGGAGCAAGGGGTCGATCTGGTTCCCAAGTCGAAAGAGATAAACGAGAGTGCCGAGACTACCAGCCATGCCGATGAGTCCTGAGATGAGAAGGGGCCTCCGCCCAAGAAAGTCAATGAGAGGAAGCGATGCGATTGTGAAAATGACGAAAACCGCTCCAATCCCCATGGTTGCCAAAATCGAAGTGATCGAACTTCCGAACCCGGCCATTTGCAAAATGCTAGGAGCATAGTAGAGGATCGTATTGATCCCTGTCAGTTGTTGGATGAAAGCAAGACCAAAGCCGATCCAAAGGACAGGCCTGACATGGTGAGAGAAAATGAACGTCCAATCAGAAGATCCGGTTTGGATTGTTTTTTTGATCGCGTCGAACTCTTTGTCGATGCGTTCTTTCGGCCCTCTGATTTTTTTCAAAACAGCGTGGGCGAGCTTTTCGTGTCCTTTTGAGAGAAGCCATCGGGGACTATCTGGCAAATAAATCATCCCCAGTAATAAAAAAAAGCCAGGTACGGCTCCCAGGCCGAGCATCCATCGCCATGCTTCATAATACGCAAAACCATAATCCACGATATAAGAGAGTAAGACACCTATGCTGATCGCAAGCTGGTTGAGCGCCACGAGGGCTCCTCTCTGTTTGTGAGGTGAGATCTCTGAAATGTAAAGGGGGGCAGTGTAAGAAGCGATTCCGATGGCAAGTCCTACGACAATTCGTCCGACGATGAGATAGGCGATCGAAGGAGCGATTGCTGTTACGATCGATCCGAATATGAAAATGCAAGCGACGACTACAAGAACTCTTTTTCTACCGAACATATCGGTCAGCCGTCCGCTGGCAATGGCGCCAAGCAGTGCGCCGAACAAGACGCCACCCATCACAATCCCGTTCATTCCTGCCGAGAGAGGAAATTCTATTTCAATAAAGAGGATCGCGCCTGACATGACGCCAGTATCGTAGCCGAACAAAATGCCCGACAAAGCGGCAATAAAAGCCATTAATATGTACATGATCGCAGACTAACAATTTTAATTTTATTTGGTCAAATAATAAGAATCTATCCCAGTAAAAGTTTTCCCTGTGTTGATATAAGTTCTTCCTCCATTCGTAGAAATGTCGTTTCGAAATTGCTTGCTAGAAATATTCATCTGCCATATCCTTTTCTTTTCTAAACACCAGGGGTGCTGAGGTTCTTTGTAAGAAGAATTCTCAGCTGAGAGAGTCCCTTATACCTGATCTGGGTAGAGCCAGCGTAGGAAGTGTGCATGCGGAAAGAGAACATTTTTTCTAGCTTTCTTTTTATCGTTTCTCCTTGGTGGTTTTACTTAACTAAACTCAAGGAGATTCAAATATGTCGGCAATTTCTCGTCTAGCGGTTCCTATCGGCCGTTTGCATTTTTCCAAAGAACGGTTGCCCTGCGACCTTTCTCTGTATCTGGTTGCGAATAGACCATCTTTTCAAGACGAGCAGATATTTTTCTCAAAAATTCAAGCAGCAGTAAGAGGGGGTGTTTCATGCGTACAATTGCGGGATCATCTAAGCGACTATCCAACCTGTTTGAAGACAGCAGGTCTTTTGAAACGACTATTGCCTCGTGTCCCACTGTTTATCAACACTCTTGAATCGATTAAATTAGCGCAATCGATTGGCGCTGAAGGCGTGTATTTGGAAGAGGGAATATCCCCCTCCGAAGCAAGGCGTATTCTAGGAGAAAAAGCGATCATCGGTGTGTCAGTAAAGACAATAAACGATGTCTTAACTGATGCAATCGATTACCTCAGTGTCAAAGTCTCCGTCTCTAAAAAAACATGCCCCAAAAATGATTTGTTGTGGGGCATCGAAGGATTGCGAGAGATTCGTCGCTTAACACCTCACAGAATCGTTGCGATCGGAGGTCTGAATTTAGACTGTGTCGAGTCTATTTATCGCGTTCTTCGCACCGATGACGGGGTTGCAATGGCAGGCGGCTTAATGGCCGGAGATGATCCTTACCTCACCGCTCAAAAAATACAAGCGATACGGGAAAAAGTAAGGCAGCAACTATGACGACATCCACTTCTCGTTTTCAGCTTTGGAATGCGTGTTTAGGCAATCTCTTCGAGCACTACGACACAGCCCTTTTTGGATTATTAACTCCTTTTCTCGCTCCCTTGATTTTCCCAGAGAAAGATCCAATGACGGCGTTGATTTTAACTTATGCGATTATCCCTCTAGGAATGCTCGCTCGTCCGCTCGGATCGTTGGTATTTGGTCGTATTGGAGATGTCCACGGTAGAAATCATGCTCTATTTTTAACATTAGCGGGGATGTCTTTCATTTCAGGTTGCATTGCTTTGAGCCCCACATACAGTCAAGTTGGTCTATTGGCCCCTTTGATTTTTTGCATTGGCAGAGCATTGCAAAACTTTTTAGCCGCGGGAGAGACGATGGGAGGGGCAATCTTTCTATTGGAGAATTCGCCCGAGAAACGGCACGATTTGCTGAGTGGTTTCTACAATGCATCGACGATGGGAGGCCACCTTTTAGCATCATTCGGCGTTTTTCTCATTGGAAGGCACAATTTTGTCGATCCCGGATGGCGGCTCTTGTACCTATTTGGATGCATCACAGCGCTTTTCGGTTGCCTAATTCGACGCTCCTCTCCATCCACCTCAAAACCATCGCAAACGAAGGCGGCGATTTGGACACATAGGAAAGCTCTTCTCTACATTGCGGTCTGCTCCGGCTTTGGCTCTGCAAGCTACTCAATGGCATTAGTGTTGATGAATGGATTGATCCCCCTCATATCAACTATGACCAAACCAGAGATCATGAAAATCAATACTTATTTGCTCATTTTCGACTTTTGTGCATTGCCATTTTTTGGTTGGATAGCCTCTCGCGTGCCCAGAGAAAAACTCATGTTGTCCGCTTCTTTGGGCGTTGCTCTATTGTCAATTCCTCTCCTCATATCATTGGAAGGGGCGTCATTGATCGGAATCGTTGCCGTAAGAGTGACCCTTGTGATTTTCGGCGTCGCTTTTTTCGCCCCTTTTCACGCATGGGCTGGGCAACTTGTCCCTCAAGATGCCCGTTATGCCGTGATTTCACTCGGTTATGCCTTAGGCTCTCAAGCTTTAGGCAGCCCGACTGCAGCTTTAGCACTCTGGTGTTTTAAAACAACAGGGATGGTCTCGAGCGTTGTATGGTACTGGATGTTCTTAGCATTGCTAAGCAGCGCGGTCATCGCCCTCGCACTCCGTCCTCAACTGGAGAAGAATTAATGGGTGCTGGAGTGGATTTTACGAAAGAAAATTTGGCGCGGAGCAGCCTATGGGGCGTTACAAGAGGAATATTCGTGCATACTCTCATTTATCCTCTCGAGGTGATTAAAATCCGCCACCAATGCTCTGAAAATGAATCGAAGAGCGTCCGCATCGCTCTGGCGCTGCTTCGAGAAGAAGGAATCGGCGCCTTTTATAAAGGGCTTACTCCACAATTGCTAAAAACCAGCATCAAACAAACTTGGTGCTGGCCCATGATTACCGGTGTGCCCCCCGTCTTACAAAAATACCAAATCGAAAATCTACAACAGCAGGCCCTGACAGGTCTACTGATTGCGACTATGGATGCCGCCATCTCTACCCCCCTAGAGAGAGCGAAAATCGTATCCGCCTTTAGAGGAACAAGCGAATTCCGCCTTAAAACTGCCTATAAAGACGGGTGGCGTGGATTTGCCACACACTGGTCCAAACTTTCTGTGAATTGGGTGGCGTTCTTGACCGCTCAAAAATATCTTCGTGACCAGTTCCCCGGGCAGTCATTATCTTTTTCTGAACTGACCAAAATTGGCATCCAAGTCGCGCTCATTGTGAGCATAGTGTCAGCCCCATTCGATATTGCAAATACACTGAAGCAGGCGCAAAATTTGTCCCCATCCCGCCTGCTCAATCGACACACCATCTTTAAACTCTACCGAGGATGGCATTTGAATGCCCTTTCCCTCGTCATTCATAATATTGCCTCCGTAACTGTAATCGAGAAACTCACCAGATGAATATTTTCGCCGATTTCAACAAAGTCGCTGAAGAGTTGTCCTGCAACGCTCTTCGCCAACTCCGCAAATTTGTTTTAGACGTCCCAAAAAATCCAGAACTTTTTTCCGACTCGGCTCACTATGAGAGGGTAGATAAACTTGTCTTATGGAATAGCGACGATAGAAAAATGCAGATCTGTTTGCCTGTGTATCCAGGCAGCGCGAATAGCCGCAACCTAGTCGACATCTCAGACGCCCACAATCATCGCTGGAATTTTTCCACAAGGATTCTCTTGCTTTTCAAACACCCGAAGAAAAAAGACAAAGAGCAATGACCTCTGCGGATTATGAAAAAGTGCTTAGACGGCTGCTTTTTTTAAAAATTATATAAAGCTTGCTGCCACTTCACACACGATCCCCTCCCATTAAGATGCCAACACACCTTATCTTTTCTATGGAATTCTGACATAATGCCATGTGATCGATATGGCACTATGTCAGATCTTCCATTCCTGCATCTAAAAATGATAGCCGAATAACAGCCTAAGACCATAGATGTTTTGAACCTGGGAAAAGTCGAGCTTCAGGAAAAAGGGTTCCAGTTGAATATCCCATCTCTTGTGCGATCCAGGATACCAAATCAAGGGAAGCCCAATTTCACCGCCCCATTGACCGCGATGATTTGATTCCTTGATACCAAAATACCTGAATTTATATTCCGTGGAAGTCGAGGCAAATACTCTTGCGTTTAAACCAACATTGAAAGCTCGCGAAATCTCATATCGCGACCTAAATCCTCCGCCTAGGTAACTCAATGCTCCTTCAAAATGGTGCTGATGGCATCCACTTCCAAAAGCATATGCTCCCATAGACAAATATGGCGTCACCAACCAACGATCTGTGATTAAAGTGTATCCAAATCTAAGATCAATATTTGCAAACCCAACTGCATTGTTTCGGGGAGTATGGTACCCTTTGCAAGTTTCATGGAATCCATTGAAGGCTCCTGCGCCCAAGATGTCTATTCCAAAATAAAAAGCATCGGGTTTTAGGTATTCATAACCTAATCTTAAACCCATGAAAAATTCGGTCCCGTGTATTCTTGCATCTTTAAAGTGCGTGTCCAAATCAAACGCAAAAATTTCCGGTCCGAAATAGAGATGATTCGGATTTTTTTTGAACGTCGAGATGGTTCGCGCATCCGGCTCATTTCCAAAGAGATGACATCCAAAAAAGGAAGTGCAAAGAAAGATGGCTGTAATTTTATTTCTCATAACGATTACCGGTGTTGTGATTGATTGTTAAAGTTGTGGTAATTGTTGTAATAGCGTTTAAATTCATCGTAACTTAAATGGTCATCATTTTCTTTTTGCCATTCTTGATAGGCTTTCTTTATGTCATTAACACCTTTGCATATCAGATAAAGATCGTGTATCCAGTCTTTGAATTGTATAGTCCATTTTTTCAGCCTTTTCCAAAAGGATTTACACTGTTTAGATGAAAATTGATCCTGACAGTAATCAAACTCAAATGTCTGGTAATTGGGAGATGGAGAGTCAGCGAATTCAAAAGCTGGTAGCAATTGATCAGCCATATCTTCAATAAAAGAAAATAAAAACTCTCTCACTCGGTTTGAAGGAGCAAGAATCGCTAAATTTTGCAAAAAGAAAATAGCAACTTTTGAATCTTCATTTTCTTTGTCTGAGGGTATACTATTTTCTGCCCATCCTTCATCAGTATCTTCGTTGATTGCAGGAAACAATGACCCTATCGATTGTTTACATAGTTCTTCAAAGCCTAAGCAATCATAAACGATAATTTGGCTGAAAGTGATTAGATAATTTATGGGGTGGTTAAAATCACCAGTTTTAACCAGGATAGCTTTGGCTTTGAGGAAATCTTCCAAGGCGTTCCAGGGTTGTTGTGAAATCAGATGGTTATTTCCGTTTGCAGTATGAAATAATGCCTCGCATTCCCAATCAAGTAAATCATGGTTCGACTCTTCGGCCACGGCGGAATACCCGATCACAACTAGAATCAGTGCGTATATCCATTTGATCATACGATTCTCCGATCAAGAAAAATTGAAAATACAGTGTTAAAATCTGGATCAAGTTTAAGTTTTTGGTTAAGGCGCTAGCCCTTCGCTCTGGTCATACGAACCTCCCAGAAAAATTTAAAATCTCATTAAAATCTGAAATATCCAAAGAGTCAAGTTTAAAAATTTTATTAAGATGCAGGCCTCTGCTAATGTCGTCGTACATTGCCTACCCGGATATTGAGAATGATGAAAGACAGAAATTGATGACTGCCAGAATGGTTTTGGCACATACTACCGGATTACTGCGTCCATAAACCTCTTGGTAAATTAAAAGTTCCATTCTGATAACTCCTCGAAATCATTATCACGCAACCCCCTCAAACTGCTCGTCTTCTTAGGAAAAAGTGTTGACATTCTGATTTGAGAATGGGAAAATTTCTCCCTGATATCAAAACTTGAGTTAGTGGTAGAATGCAGGAAAAGAGTTCCAATATTTCGTTAGAGGGCCATCTAAAAGCACTTTTTGGATACAACGATTTTCGGCATTCTCAGAAAGAGATCGTGACGGCCGTTTTAGATCGCAAAGATGTTGTCGCTATTTTGCCAACGGGGGCTGGGAAATCGATCTGTTATCAGTTGCCAGCGATGCTATTGCCGGGAATCGCTGTTGTGATTTCGCCTCTGATTTCGTTGATGCAAGATCAAGTCGTTAGCTTATATAAAAACGGACTGCCTGCGGCCTTTCTCAACAGTAGTTTGCACTCCGATGAAATCCAGGATTTACTGAATAATCTCGGCGATTTTAAGCTCTTGTATATTGCTCCTGAACGATTATCCGATAAAAGTTTCATCCAACATCTACAAAAGATATCCATTTCATTATTTGCCATTGACGAGGCCCATTGTATTTCTCAATGGGGGCATTCTTTCCGACCTGAGTACCGACAGCTATCGCTTTTAAAATCGACGTTTCCCGGCTCTTCCATAGTAGCATTAACAGCAACGGCTACCAAGGACGTAGAAAGAGATATCATTGCACAACTGGCCATGAAAGAACCCCATGTTGTCAGGGCAAGCTTTGATCGACCCAACTTGACCTTCCATGTTCAAGCAAAGGCGACTCCTATGGTCCAATTGCGCGATTTCCTGGCCAAGCATGCAGGAAAGTCAGGGATTATCTATGCTGCAACGCGCAAAGCGGTCGATGAGACTTATGCTCAATTGATCCAAGAGGGTTTTAAACCCGGCAAGTATCATGCAGGTTTGCCAGATAGTGAACGGACAAAGGCGCAGCATGAATTTATCCACGGGGAATGCCTTCTCATGGTGGCAACGGTGGCCTTTGGCATGGGAGTCCATAAGCCGGACATTCGTTATGTCGTCCATATGGATATGCCGCGTTCCATAGAACAGTACTATCAGGAAGTGGGGCGTGCAGGCAGAGATGGTCTTCCCGCTGAATGTTTGATGCTCTATTCGGCCCGGGAACTGATGCTCTACAAGTTTTTTTTGAATCAGATTACTGATGAGGCAGTCCTCCGGACATCGAAGGCAAAGACAGAACAGATGCTTCAGCTCTGCCGATCTTCACGGTGCCGGCGCGTGGAACTGCTCCGCTATTTTGGAGAAACCTATCCGAATAGTCATTGCAACAGTTGCGACCGCTGTTTAGATAGCTCAGAGCAAGATGAGACGATTATTGCACAGCAGATCCTCTCATGCGTTTTCCGCCTTAAGCACCAATTTGGCATCAAGCACGTCATCGATGTTTTGCGCGGAGCCAAAACGAAGATGATCTTTGATAGGGGACATGATCGACTATCCACCTACAATTTGATGCCGCAGTATTCAGAGGAGAATCTTCGCTACTATATCTCTATCCTGATTGAAAAGGGCCTTTTGGAGCGCTCTGAGGGGGAGTATCCAGTTTTGCGATGGACAGCAGCTTCGCCAAGCGTTGCGCGCGGAACACAGAAAGTAATGATGCAAAAAAGAGTCGAAAAGGTTGCACAGCCCAAGAAAGGGAACGATCTCCAATGCGATCTCACCTTATTCACTGAACTTTCTAGGTTACGTCAAAAATATGCACAAGAAATGCGGGTGCCTGCTTTTGTTATTTTCGGGGATCGGTCCCTCATCGAAATGGCCAGGTCCTATCCGACGAACCGCGAAGCGATGCTCAAGATCAATGGAGTGGGTCCCGTCAAGTGGGAAAGATATGGACAATCATTTCTTAATGTCATTAAACAGCACTGTGCTTCGCCTGGGGTCCGCTTAAAGCGCGAAGGATAGCCAATAAATTTTAAAGAAAGTATAGAGAGTGAGACAACGGATGGCTTGCCTGAATATGATTCATCGATTGGGTTTTTACGCGACTTAATTACAATTGCACCTTCCTATGAAGCTCAAGAACTCCTAACTTCTCTTGTGGACGAAATTGAGGAACAGTTGCTTCCAGATTTCAAATTTGCGAAACAGCCTGTTTTAGGAAGTGCAGATTATATTTTTGATTGTAAGACAAATGATTTTACTTCTTTTCAGTGTAAATCATTTTGGAAAAAATTTACAAAATGGGCTAATAGAGTGCTTGAATTTCTTCATCTTGCAGAAAAGGCAAGTGATCATGCAAAGAATATTAAAAAGAATATCGATGAAATAAGAAATTCGAGTCAATATCAAGACCCTCGTTATGTAAATCCCAACATGAGAGTACGCTAATGTATATTATGAAAAGTGCTTTAACAATTCTTCTATTAGCTCCGTTCATAGTTAGTGCAAATTGCTTTGGTGGCTCAAATTCATCTGTTAACAGCAAATACCCCAATCATTTCTACATAGGACCTGAAGCTTTTGCGTTTGATTTGCACACTCATGTCAAAGATATCAAAATTCACGGTGTGCGGTATTTTGTAGGGCCGACGCTGAGGTACGAATACCTCAAGCCTAAAGCTCTTTATGCAGGGGTGGATTTTCTCGCATCATGGGGAAATAAGACATTCAAACGCACGTCGCAAAAATATGAATTTCATGGCAATGGAAGGGTTGGATTTGGCAACCTAGAGCTACGCTTAGGATATACTTTCGAACAAAAAGAGGGTTTGGTATCGCCTTATTTGGGTATAGGATTTTATGGGTTTGGTAGCAGTGGTGCGAATGAAACGCTCGCATATGTTACTGCTGGGATGCGTTCCTTGTTTGATCTGAATGAATCATTCAGTATGGGGCTGAATCTCAAACTGTTGTTCGCTCCAAGTGCTGAACGAAAATTCAAATATCACTATGAAGGTCATAAGAAAAGACTTCATGAATATGAGAATATGTGGGGAGGAGAAATAGGAGTTCCTCTAGTTTGGTATTTCAGTGCGTCTAAGCGTTGGCAAGTTCAATTGGAACCCTATTTTCTCAAGCTCGCTTTACAGAGACTCAAAATATCTACGGAGCCCGCCTCCTTTTGGGATATCGTTTCTAGGCCAAGCTGCTTTAGCCCTAATTGCGACTACACGTAAGTTGGGGATATCAGGTTACCCGGAAAAAATGCCGAAGAAAGGGCCAATCAACATCCTTATCAAAATCTTTAAATTATAATTGTACTTCGGCCCGTCAGCGATGGTGCTGGCTCCCGCTCTGTGTTTGGAAGAATGTTCACAGCCAGGTACAGCCGACCCGCGTCCATGAGTTCAAGCGCCTTGTCTTGAATTTTAGGCCTGGGCGAAGATTGTATTCCCTAACCTCTATGATATGCTTCGAATTCGAGATATTTATTTAAATCAACCTGGCTTAACGAAGGCTTGAATTGAGCAGCTTCCTCAATCAGTGACGCCATCGAAATTAATGCGTTTTCCTGTAAAGCTTTCAATGCAGCGTTATTGGCAATCAGCTTTAAATCTGAGGAAATCAGCCCGTTTGTGATCTTGGCCAGCTCCTCGAAATCGATATCGTTGCTGACTGGTCTTTCTTCTAAAAGTAGGTGAAATAGTTCGCATCTTGCTTCTATATCCGGAGGAGGAATGAAGATCCTTTTATCCATCCGTCCAGAGCGTAAAATCGCTCGGTCTATCCTTTCAGGGAAGTTAGTGGCCCCGATAACCAGAACCTTTTTCTTGACGCTGCCCTCCATATGCATCAGGAATTCGTTGATCTCTGCTTCGCGGTACTGCTCGCATGAAGAAAGCCCGTCTCTTCGAGGCATGAGGCCCGAAATTTCATCTACAAAAAGGACGCACGGCGCAATTTGCTCCGCTTTACGGAAAGCCTGCGCAATATTATTTGAAGTTGCGTGAATATAGGGGCTTCCTATCGTACCTTCGCTCATTTCAATTAGCTCGGCCCTTAGAGCTTCCGCCAATTTCTTTGCTATGAATGTCTTGCCACAGCCGGGAGGTCCGAAGAACAAGATTCCGTTGGAAGGGGTGACTCCATATTTTTCATACGCTTCCCAGTTCAAAAACGGTTGGATGACGTCTCTAATAAGAGTCTTTTTCAGCTCTGTCATGCCGGCGATTGCATCCAAACCTCTTCTTTGGATTAAATTCTTCAACCTTTCGGGAATATCCCCATCCTTGTGGTCTGCATATCTCTTCCCCGGAATTTCTTCCCCGCCTACAAAGAAAATTTCATGGGATACTTCGCGTTTTTTTAATTTATTGGCGATTTCTTGTGCGTGAAACAGGTAGAGATACTCTCTTGAATCAAGGAGGAACACTTCAACGAAATGCTGCTTATCGATCCTCTTGAGTACTTTGGAACCCCCAGGTAGGTTCCATCCAGGGGGAAATGAGGGTTTTTCAAGATTTAGCATTCTTCCTCGTCGTCGGCGTGTTCGATTACATACCGGGCTATCTGCTTATCAGAATAACCCTCTTTTCTAATGTTTTTCAGGATTTCAGGTTCATTTTTCTGCAGATATTCAATGACCTTTTTCTCCTCGTAAGTCAGAGATGAGGAGGGCGCAGAATAAGAAGACTTTGACTGATAGCTGCTTTTGTAAGCCGGCTTCGGCTCTGGCTTGTCGTTACCCATGATTACAAAAAAATAGAAAGCGATCGCGGCTCCCCAGCCTATCCATTTCCACATTTTTCTCTGTGTGATGCCATAGAATCTCCGATATAAAACACTGAAGCAGACTGCTGCTCCCAAAAGCTTTATCGCAATCTGAGTATTTTCGTTATCCTGCTCATGCGCAATCTCTTCTACAGTTTGCAAATAAGACTGATGGTGATCGAATAACGATCCCAATTCGCAGTTCTTTAAATTGTTTGATATGGTGTCCATGTTTTTTGAAAGCGATGCTTTATTGGAAGCAGGATCAATAAACTCAAGCAAATGCATCCGGTCTTTCAGTATTTCCGAAGCATGTTCGAAGGCAAGTATTGCACCCTTGTGACTTTCCCTATTGAGGAGGCCGGAAATTGCAAGCATTCTGATGCCAAATTTCTTCTTCTCGAAGAGCTCATGCCCCTTCTCCATCAACAGCGAGCAATAATTGATCAGTAGTTGAATTCGAGCTCCTGTTAAAGATTCATCCGATTGTCCAGCTAGTTCGTTATCCAAGCTCAGATAGGCGCTCTTAGCTTCTTCCATCCTCTGATCAGCGATCAAGGTCTTAACTTTTTCAAACTTGCTGGAAACCGACTGCCATGCATCGTTTTCCTTTAGCTGCCTTTTATCGGCTTTGATTTTGTCCACAACTTCTTCCGATACCGCAAGTTTGGAGCTTTGATCAAGGAACAGGCGCGCGATCTCAGAATCGGTATCGTGATTGTAGATATCGACCGATATGGATCTCAGTTTCTCTGCAGTATCGTTTTTAAGAACAGTTAAAGGGCTGTATTCGGAAAGTTTAAATTTATCCAGATTGGTGAAGGATTTGTGAATTTTCTTAAGTATGCGCCTGATCAAGGTTGCATCCAGTTCGGATTCAGGGTCAATTTTCTCCAGTTCTTCTATTTCTTTTTTTACCTTTAAAATGACAGGCTGAAGGATCTCGACATCTATGATTTTCGCAATCCGCCCGAATGAAGAATAACAGGCGCCTATGGCTTCCGGATTCTTCGTTTGGTGGTAGAAAGAAACTGCTTTCGCTGAAAGAATCTCGCAAACAGAGCTTCTGAACTCCTGGAATAAAGAAGATGAGGTCCCCAATTCGTCATGCAAAAGGTAGTGCTTTTCATAGAATTTCCAAAAATCATCTGACTCCGCAATAAGCTTCCAAAGCTTCAATGAACGGCAAAAACTGTCGATGCTAGAGGAAGCGAAAGCGTAAAACATCAGCGTCAAGGCTAGATTTTTACACCCAAGCCAATCTGCGTTTGCCTTGTCTGCTTTATCGAAAATATCAAGAGCACCCTTGTAGTCTTCCTTGGAGACTAAGGCAACAGCTTTCCGACTTTCTATGCTGTGGTCGTCGAACCAAAAGAAAATCTCCTGCAAGCGCTCCTGGATGCCGGAAACTCTTTCCAGTGCTTGACGGATTTCGCCTTCATTCCGGAACTCCCTTACATGGCCGATATCTGTATCAAACTCTTGAACTTCTTCAATTTTTGCGAGCTGAAGAAGCTGCTGGGATCTTTTCCTTATTTCTTTCAATGCTGATGAAGAAGAAAGGCCGAGGATATTGAATGAATTCCTGACCAGTACTTGTGGCAATTGGGCGGTCATAGCATAATCCCCGACTTCTCAAATTTGACCTGAGGCTTGCCTTCTTCTACTGTAAATGGATAAAGAGCATGGATGACTTCTTGCATTTCCTTTACATCGGAGTTAGCAAGAGCATCCTGGGCTCTGTTGATCAAGCCGGGCAGCGACGGATGGGCATTCGTTTTTTCCTGGGCCAATTTTATTAGCTCTTGAATCCAGGGAGCAAGGACCCGGGCGTCGGAGAATTGGCATTTGAAATTCAGTTGATTCAGTTTCTGGACAATATGCTCGATCCAAACTGCATCCTGTTTAGCTACGGCTGAAAGCCCTTCTTTGCGCAAAGTATTATAGGTTGCCTCATACTCCGCTCGTTTTTCAGGTGGGTTACAGTCTTCCAGGTAATCAGCCAGCTCCTGGCATTCCTTTGAGAATGAAGAGACGTTGCTGTTATATTTCGTTTTTGATTCCATTTGATCCAATGCCATCATTAGATCTTTCACTTGCTTTTCAGCCTTTCTCTGCTGATCTGAATCAGATCCCGAATGGTCGATGGTGGATTGGATGTCTTTAATCATATTTTTGATGACATTCGCTTCATTCGATTGCTCTTCGGATCCGATCACCGATTCAGATCGTGACACTTGTTCTGTAAAATCCCTTTTTACCTCGTCGATTTTCGCCGCGTCGAAGTAGAGAGTTTCTCTTGCGTTAAGGGTAATATCGGAACCGGGAAGATAAGCCATCCACAGTAAGTTCTCTGGACTCATTGATCTCAATGGTAATATCGACGGGGGAACCGCGCTTCAGGTCTTTAGCTATCGCCTTGCCCATAATCGCCAGATGGCAGACCAGGGTATTTCGATTTGTAATCAGCGATTCGCCTTCATAGATACAAATGGGAAGGCCGTTGTCGGATGATCCGGCTTTAAGGTCTGATACGGTATGGAAGCGTTTTTTTTCCTTAAGAGGAAGAATGCTGTTTTTAGAGAAGAAAAATTCCATTGTCTCTGTAGCATCCGCATAACCTTTGTTGGAGGAGAGTGTGATTACAGACACTCCGATTGAATAGGGGAGCGGGGCTCCCATAATGGAAACGCCTCGGTTGATAGTGATGCTTTCCGGCGCGGAAGCAATCAGTTGGCCGTTGCTGTCTTTAATGTAAATCCAGTACTGCGTGCCCTTTTTCCCTGTAGGAAGCGTCAGTATAAACTTGCCGTTTTTTATTAGGATCTCTTCAGAAGTAAAGGAATCATCGGAACTTGCAAACAGCACTGAATAGGGTTGCATGGCTTCGTCGCAGCTCGAGACCTTGCCGGTAACTGTTTGATCATCATCTGATGTAACTGGATTGTAATTCACTTCTAACTGGCAGGCGGCGCTTGATGCCCTGGCGCTTTCTTTCTTCTCAACAATCATTGTTTGATTGCCGAACATAGCAGCGCCTTTTGCTACGACAGTAATCGGGTCCAGGCATCCATTCACCTTGATGTCGAGCGTCTTTTTTAAAAAGGCTTGCAAGATTGGCATCTGAGTCGGGCCGCCGACAAGTACGATCTTTTGAACTGTTGCAGGATCGACCTTCGCATCGCTGATCGTTTTCTTGCAAAGATCGACCGTTTTATCGAGTAAGTGCCTGCAGCTCCCCAGGAGATCTTCTTTTGATATCTCGAGGGAATGCTGGACCTGCGTTTGATTTACTTGGACATCGATATCAATAGTTGTTTTATCGCTGACAGTAAGCTCAATTTTTGCAGACTCTGCCAGCTCTTTCAAATAGCTAAAGACTTGAGTATGAGTGGTTGGATTAAGAACAATTCCCTTAGCAGCAAGGGAAGGAAGGATCAAATTCTGGATAATGGCGGCATCGAAGTCTTTCCCGCCTAGAAAGTTGTCTCCTGCATGGGCTAGAACTGTAAGGGATCCATCCCGCGAAGCTACAAGAGCGACATCGAAAGTGCCTCCGCCAAGGTCGTATACCAGCCAGTTTTCATTTTTCTGATTGAGAAATCCATAGGCGATCGCAGCAGCAATCGGTTCTTGAAGAAGAACTATTTGCTTAAAACCAGCCAAGGTCCCGGCCCGCTTCGTCGCCTCGGACTGCACGGTGGAAAAATAAGCAGGCACAGTAATCACAGCAGCATCTAAGGACATCCCGGGATGTTTTCTTTGAACATCCCCTTTAAGAGTCTTGAGGATTTCTGCTGAAATTTCTTCTGGCAGCATTTTCTTATTGAGGTTGGGAAATGAAATGGTTTCTGCAGTACCCATCAGACGCTTGATTTCAGCTTTGCTGTTCTGGAGGTTTTCTTTTGAATTATTCATCGCCCGCTTGGCTTTCGAGCCGACTACAATGTTTCCATTCCTTCCTATCAGCGTAAACGACAGAGGGAGTGCTTTCTTCTCCTAATGCATTTTTAAGAATCTGCGTTTCATTTTTCTGAATAACAGCCACAGAAGAATTCGTGGTGCCCAAATCAATTCCAATTTCAATAGTACTCAAGGTTCCCTCACATCAAATTTGTCGGAATTATACACAAATCACACCAATAAAGAAATTTAAAATAATCAGAACAATAATAAAGCAATTTTTATTTTTTAAAAAACAAAAATCTGTTTTTAAATACAATTAATTGACTGAAAATATACAAAAACGCAAAATTATTGTGTTTTTTAAAACAAAATTTTTTAGACGGAAATTATGAACAAAGAAAAATTGGAACAATATTTTAGCTCAGCCAAGACAGCCTGTGGATGGTTGTTAGGGTTTCAGGCTTTTTCAACGATTTACAATTTAATTACTGGATTGATGAATCATAATGAAGAGATGGTCTTTACCGGAATATTCGTTGGGTTTGTTGGTGTAATTCTTTTGTGGCTTATCAATAGATTTCGAAAAGAATGCAATTTCAAAAACTCATCGACTCTTTTTCTAACTTGTTTTTAAAATAGATGCATTTGATATAGGTTATGTGCTTGCGGAAAGTAGCTGGATAACTTTAGCTACAAAACTCGCTGTTTCTATTCCTATTCTCTTTTTTTTAGGTAGAATTACAAAAGCCACCATTTTTCCAAACAAAATTACTAGAGCAAAAAAATCACCATAAAAAATTAAGAAAAACAACAGTTTATAATTTGAGTTTTTGTGGATTTCATTACAATCGTGATCCTTGTATTAATGTTTATGCCTTTTGGGAATGTCGTAATTATGTCTCTAGGACTTTCCAAACTTCCTGAGATCTACGGCTTTTTTGGATAAATCAGGCTAATTAAAGGAATAAAGAAAATCCTTGCTTTCGCGAATTAAGGCCATTGCCTCCCGGTGCAAGGCTCGGGCTTCTTGGGTGTGTCCGCCATGTCGTAGGGCTGCCCGGCGAGCGCGCTCTTTTCCTATTTTGGTTTTTGGCCCTCTAGAGGTTCCTCCGTGCATATGGCACGTATGCCTGCCGCGGACGGCCCATTTGAGGCATTGTTCTTGAGATCTTTTGCTTTTTGCTGAGCACTGAGCCACAATGATCCAACGGGTTCAATTCATGATTTTTTCCATTGACCCCTCCCCGCGAGGCTGGGAGGAGAGGTTTTGGGCAACTATAGCCTGCCCTTCATTGTGAACGTGAAGGACTTGTACTATTTGCTGTCCGCCAGAGCGGTATTTCAAAACAGTCTGCATGGTTTGATTGGCCGTATTCAAGAGCTTATTGGCCAAAATAAAAAGCCTCTCCTCGTGGTAGAAGCTGTCCTGTACATTAGCCATTCTTAGGCATTTCATTCCTGAGTCATGGAGAGCGAGAAATTGACCGAGCAGCAATGCTTCAGTTTCATCTTTTGGTCGTAAGGCAGGCAACAGGGTCGAGGCTTCATTTATTCGAGTATCATGTTTCTCTGCTGACATTCCATACGAAACTTTGCCTAGAATTTTTTCTCCGATTTTCAGGTCAGAGGTGCCGGTGGTTTTTTTGAGTGCTGTTTTCAAACCTTTTGCATCGAGTTTACTGCCATCCGATAGCTCAATCGAATCGAACTCGTTTCTCCCAGTCTGTTCATTAAATTTAAAGTTCCATTGAAGAACAGGTCCAAGCTCAATCTCAGGATTATTCCCTGTTGCAACGACCTCCTCCTGTTTTTTATCTATTTCCTGCGATGTTTTCATAAATCACTCCAATTTTTTGGAAACTTCTAACAATTTACCATCTGATCCTCATTATAAATTATTTAATTAATTTTAAACCAAGATGCGACAACAAAAAACGCTGACGCTCAGAATTTTGTGATTATTTTTACGGTGTTCATAGAAGTCCGTGCACAAATCGTGCACAATTCAAAAGCACTGATAATCAATGGAATACGATAATTTTCAGGTCCTAATCCAAAGAGCCGTACATAATCGAGTCAAGCCCAGAAAGGAAGATAGAAAGCGCCCTTTCCAGCACCGACCTCGTCTCCTTGCGGCTTGACCAGATTCTCTTGTATTGCATCACGAATGATTCGATAAGCGAGCGAATAGCTAGATTGCTTGATCCCCAAGCGATTCCGCAAAGACTCATTTGTCATCTTTTTACCAATGACATGCTGAAGACAGGCATGTTGATAGGCAGCCCGAGTCCGTTCCTTGGAATCCATCTCCTTTAGCGTTTTATGCCCGTATAAAACGGCAAGAGTGCTTTGAGTCGTTTTTCGAAAATCTGGGGCAGGAAGCTGGAAAAATTCGATCTGTAGAATGACTTTATCGACCCCTGTTCCACGCTCTTCGCATAGATTCAACCTGCGCATAAGACGCGCTAATATTTCGTTGCGTGAACGTGGAGTTTCATCAATGAATCGAAGGATATCAATCAATGGCAAGCCTGGATTTGAGATTTCAACCCGATTTGCAAAAATCTCTACCATGGGACCAGCGCCGGTAACGTTGAAATCTTGATGGATCAGGGCGTTCGCCACCAATTCTCGGATAGCAATTTTCGGATACATACGCACTTCTTGACGAAACGCCTCGCCGATATGCTCGTTTTGGGGAAGCTGGTCGTTGATATAAGCTACGGCTTCTTCGAAACCCAGAGCATACCCCTTTTTCATTTCATATTCCTTGATTGTTTCCATGCGACTGTCGCCGCGATAGAAAATGATTCTGAGAGTTTTTCTAGCCAGCCGATCGAAATCCTCCAAGTTTTTAGCAAAAAGGATAGCACCCAAGTTTGAAATATCGTAACTTCCGCCATCTGATTGTGAAATCAGTTTTTCAGAAGCAAATCTCTCAAGAACCGCGGATCTATTTTCCGGATGAGGCAGCCTCATAAGATCGAAATAGGCAGGACAATTGAGAAGAGAAAGGATTTGGTCAGCAGGCACGTTCTTCATTGCGATGCCCTTCTCAAAAGCAGTCTGGCCTAAGATACGCCATAATTCCCTTTCTTTTTCCGGGCATTCCTTAAGCTTTTTCTTGTAAGTTCCTACTCTGATGTATTCTGAACCCTTAAAACGAATCGGACGATGTGTTGCAGGTGCAAATTCAAACAGGACTACATAATTGCCATCAATCTCTCCCTCATGAATCCGCAGATCGATTTGAGGATCGAGATGGAAAATTAGCCAGCTTTCAAGCTCTTGGCCGTTTACTCTAGCTTTTCTGGGACGGAAGTTTGTACCGATGATGCGACCCGTCATGTCTTCAATGCCCCATAAAATGTAAGCACTATGCCTTCCCAGCAAAGCTGCTCCGTTTGAGAGAGCGGAAATGTATTCACCTATGTCTTGCGGATTTTCATTATTGTGCTTCAACTCCAGCCATTCTGACTCTTTGCGAAGAGAGGCAAGATTTCGCACAAGGCCTTGAAAGTTCAAGATATCCAAATTCGCTTCCTCAGTTCGTTAGATAGACGTGCAGCATAACTCTTTGAAGAAATCATCTTCAAGATATGTATTGCGATTTCGGTTTCAATTTCAATCCAGATGATATCCATGTTTTCAAATTACCTCCCTTTGCAAAATAATCACCAGGACTTTTCGCTTCAGGAACAGGCCAAGGCTCAAGATTTGAATAGGATTGCTGCCAATACGGGTACTCCTTTTTCCCGGCTTCGTCAAAATCCAAAGCAAAAAGAATCAGTTTTCTTTTAAGCATCCATTCACGGAGAAGAGGACAAGGTCTTTTCTGGGCGCCTCCAAGAGCAATGCAGGCACAGAGATTTCCAGCTTCTTGAATGATAAGCATGGCGTCTAACTCGGCTTCCACGATGACGACAATCTCCTTCGATCGCATGCCGAAAATCGGAAGCATATTCGAGCTGCCAGGAACTTCATAATATTTCCCATAGAAATTCCCTTCTTTCCATTCAGATTTACGGATTTTGAGCTTTCGAATAGTATCATTTTCGAAGAGAGGGATGACAATTCCCGGGGGCAGGCATAGCCATTTGCGTTTACCCCTTTCCTCAAGCCCCCAATCTGCACGCCGATGAAACATTTTGACCGGATTCCAGCCTAGCTGGTTTTTCTTGATCGTATCAACGGACAGTCCGCGTTTCATGATTAGTTCCATCGACGTTTTATCGACTAAAAGGCGTTGATGAGAACTTTCTATAAATGCCCTGGCCTTGTCTTGCCACGAACAGGATGGCAAGTGAATGGGAGAGGGGGCTGGCGGCTGATTCCAGGATTGAAATGAAGATCCTGGAAGATCTTTTTTTGCTTTAGCGTATGCGTCGCGAAAGGACAGTTTTTGAAAATCTCTGCAAAACTGGATGGCATCGCCCTTTGCTTTGCATTGCCGGCACCAGTAGCGGTTCGTTTGAGGCCAGAACATAAATCGGTCGTCTCCTCCGCATACGGGGCAGGGGCAATGATATTCCCCGCCGCGGCCGGATGATGTTCTACGCGGTTCCCATCCCATTTCTTCAACCAGGTCTAATAGATTCATGCGTTCCTTTCGCGATCATCGTCTGAGCGGTCAGGGTGGTCGGGGTAAAAAAGCAAAACGCATAAGATTTTCTGAACTTTTCTTTGAGGATTCCAATTTTCTTGCGCGAATTGCAATTTTACCATGACCACAATGACCACCATGACTATTCCCATATCGCCGGGCTTTGTTTGTAAAATTTTTCAAATGAAGTCCGGCATTCTCCTAGGGATGGAAAGATATACATGACCGGACGCGATGGATTTTCTTCGCGCGGAGTTCTTTTAGTCGTAAGACCTGGGAAAATGGCCCGAAGCCTTTTTCCAATCAGTTCTTTGCGGAGGATCGATTGCTTTTCCTGCTCGCACCAGGTTTTGTAGTCAGTGTAGAACTTATCGATTGACTGATCTTTGAGCGTTTCAGAGGGCCCGGCATTGGCATGATCCCAACATCCTTCCTTTAGTGAGGCATGGATGAATCGATCGATGCTTGTGGTGCTTTCCAGCTTCATGTCAAAGCCGGCGAAATTATCAGGCATGATTCTTGGGTCGAATCCCGTTAGGTCTTCGTAGAGGAGATCATGCATGAGGGCTTCATGCCCCCCATTTTCAAGCTGATGACGGATGGCATGGAAGTAAGTAAGATCCTCTTTTCGCGCATTTGACACGTCGAGAACGAAGAATCTTCTATCATCGGGGTCAAGATGGACTGCCCAATCTTCATTGCTGCTGACGATCAGATGTTTGAAGTTATCGATCCAATAGCCGTCCTTGCCCTTTGCTTCGATGAACAGTTTCGGTTCCGTAACCAACGCCTTAAGGGCGCCGATTTCTTTCTTGTTGCCACCCCAGATCGCCTCGTCGGCAAAAATCAGGATTGCATTTTTTAGATGGGAATTGAATCTTCCAAGGATTTGATCAAGACTTGACAATGGAGCGTAGTGAGGGCCAAGTAGTTTACCGATGGCATCGACGAACGTGCCTTTGCCGGTTCCTTGCTTTCCTCGTAAAACGAGCGCGGTGGCGATGATCCAAGGCTTTTGAATCAAATGGGCGAGCCACTTTCTAACATAGATGTAGTGAACTTCATTCCCGCCGCAGATGACAACTTTCACATGATCCCAGAAAAGAGAGCAGTCGCCTTTTACTGGTTTCATCGCAAACCCCTTCCAAATATTGAAATTCCCATCATGATGGCCTGGAATTTTTGGATTAAAGACGATGTTTTTATAAGTACGGCGATGAGGACTTCTCAGCCATACTTGCGCCTTCGTAATCTTCTTGATATTATTACTGGAAAGTTCGGGAACAACCTGATTTTCATAGAGGATCAGCAGGGACGTTTTAGAATCTAAGACGAATTCGATCTCGTCTTTTTCGATCAAAATGTAGGTGCTGGATGTATGGACGATTGCAATAGTGCGGTTTAGTTCATCCACGATCGAGGCTTCAATCGTTTCCTGTTCCTGTGCGGAAGGAACGTGTTTCTTTTCACTCTCAGCAGACACGGATTTTGATTTTTTTGTACGAGCCGCAGAAGCCTTCAATTCGGCAGCGCGTTTTTTTGATTTTTCCTCGGGGGTTTTTGTGTCCGAGGAAATCTCATCTTCTGATACAATGGGCTTATTCATGCTTTTTTTCCTTGATGGGTCGCTTTCATTGTCGTGAGAGGCGGCCCATCTGCATTTTTGGTTATTTGCTGCCTTTTTCCCGGAGCAAACGAAAGAGGGTCTCGGGTAAAACAAGCCTCCGGCGGCCTATTTTCAGGAAAGCGGTTTTCAGTCCGTTGATGTCACTCTCGAAAGCCATTTTTCTAAGAGCGCCAGGGCTGGGATATTCATAGATTTTATGAAAGCCTTTGAAAGTGACTGGTAGGTCTGGAATCTGGTTCATGGTGAATCCTTATGAATTGCATTGTTGCTACTTGTTTCTGATTGAACCATAAAGACTTAATTTGAAAATGGATGTATTGATATGACAGGGTTTTTTAGATTCGAATATCCGAGAGCAATAAGAAAAAGAGGTGTAATCCGATTATAGGTCAATTTTGACAGGTCTTTTTGCCAGGGCCTCGTTTTTTTGCAGCTGGCGGACGGGGGTCGAGTTTGCGTTTTCGAATGATTTGCTCCCATCTTTCTCTTGAAAGCAGTTTTTGGGAGGGACACTTAAGGAGGTAATAACTAAACGCGTCATCGCGTTTCCCCAATGGATTTGCCTTCCAAAATTGTCCTGCAAGATCGATTACAAACCATTCCTTTTGGGTGCTTGGAAGCGCCAATCCAGGATTTTCTGCGGTGTTGTGTTGCGCGTTCTCGATCTTAAATAGATGAGCATGAATGTGATTTTTGAGCGACTGGAGATACTTCTCATAGTCGTTTCTGTGGATTTGATGCTCGCACGAGAGGAATGAGTCGACCGTGGAACAAGGCTCGGGGGACAATTTTTGCATAAGGGTCATTTTCGCTCCGAAAAAAGTCTCTAACTCGCACTTTTCTTCGGCTAATTTCCAAGCATTTTCTCGAATCGATTTCCATCGTCCTTTCGAGGGATTGAACGCAGAGAGAGCTTCATTAAAAGCATAGCATTGTTGTAGGAACCGGATTCTCTCCCAACAAAAAGCCGGGTCGGTTTCCGCCATGATCTGCATATTCCGCCGTTGTTCATAGTTGTTCTGTCCTGGGATGGAAAATCTTTTTTCGATCTGCTCCGTCTTCGAACAGAAATAATTCGGATGGATCTGTTCCTCCAATCGTTTGAATGGCGTCTTATTTGCCCCAGGATCGAAGATCCTTTTGTGAAGGCCCCATCGCCTGTCCTTTTTGGAAAATTTCAACGACGCGACTTTCCTTTCAGCAAAATACTCTTTCCCGGGTGGATAGAGATGATCGAACCGGATGGAAGCGAAATGCAGTGCGGATTGCGCCGATCGAAAAAGTCTGGGAACTTTGTCTATAAAACGGCAAAACGGAGAAAAATATCGGAATTCCCATAGGTGGAAAAGAATGCGATGGTAAAGAGGGGAAAATGTTGTCTCGTGCGATGCTGTAACTATTCGCTTGATGTTTACGAGCTGTTTCCGATGTTTCAAACTATGGCGGTGATATTTCCATAGTTTCATCCAACTGTCTTCGAGAGCTTCCAATGCGGCGATGCTGAACTCCCGTCTTTTATTGCCAGACTCGTCCTCGAGCCCAAGCAGGTAATCCTTGAAATACGGATGCTCTTGAATCCTCGAGGCAAGTTCAACGTATAAAGCATAAAAAGCGATGTCTTGGTCGCTGCGTAAAATTCGGTCGCAGGCGGCATCGAATGCCTGTCGGAAGACAACCGGGTCGGTGGGCAGATAGATCGTCATGATGCGCCTCCTGGCGGGCCGATCAGATTATTGCTGGTTTTTTGCAGGACGCGGGCAATATGCTCCTTGCTGAAATGGGCATATCTTCTCGTCATTGCCGGCGAGCGGTGTCCCAGGATCTCCATAAGCTCGCCCTGAGTTGCTCCATTCATCGCGAGGTGGCTGGCGCAAGTATGCCTCAAATCGTGATATTTGAAGTTCTGAATTCCGGCTAACCCGAGTGCTTTTTGGAATGCCTTCCTGATCATGGAAGGGGGATGGCGCTTCGCCGGGTCTTTAGAAGGGAACAGGAATTCATCCGGGAGCTTTGGGCATTGCAAGTCTTTGAGATAGGCCGCGACTTGGCCAGGCAATGGGACAACGCGCACATCGCCGTTTTTCGTCCGTTCGAGAGTCGCAAACCCGTTATCGAAATCGATGTGCTTCCAGCGGAGGCCGGCGATTTCTCCGAAACGCAGTCCCATCGAGGCGGCGATGAGGACCATGCCGTAAAGATGGGGGTTCTTGCTTTCTTTGCAATGGCCGAGGAGCGCATATAGTTCTTCCTTGCTTAAGAAACGGTTCCTGCCGCCATTCTCTTTGAGTTTCGATACTCGGCGAAAAGGGTTTTCGCTGATCCATTGCCACTCTTGAAAGGCGATGGTGAATGCCCTGCCGAGGCTGGAGAAATATCTATTGGTCGTGGAGTTCGTGCGGTTTGTTTTACGCGAAGGGGTGCCGTTGAGCAGAAGCTCCTTTGCTTCCGCGAGCAGGGAAGGAGAAATCTCGATCAGGGGTTTATGCCCGTATTGGTCTCGCCACCATTTCAGGTGCGATGATTGATCTTTGAGGCGGCGGGGGAACTTGCTGAGATGGAGGCGGGTGTATTGGTCGATCAGATCGGAGAGGGTATACTTGCGCGCCTTGTTGTCGGGCATGTATTTTCCCTCGAGGATCGAGCTTTCCTGTTTTCGAACCCAGTTCTTGGCGTCCGTCAAAGTCCTGAACGACTCGCGAAGGGGTTTAGCGTTTTTACGGCGCACTTCAGCGTGGAATGTGATAGATCCATCTTTTTTCTGATATTTGCGAATACATCTGATATTGTCGGAGCTTGTCATAATCTTCTGGAACTCAAATTTGAATTTTAAAACATTAGGGAATTATTGGGATACAGGATTAGCAATCCGTTGCTCCCGATGGTTCTCGTCGTTGCTAATCAGTGCTCTTTGATCTTGCGGGATTCGAATTTACGCAATTTTTCCGCAATTGAGGAAAAAGTTGACGTAGTTTCGAGGGATGTGTTTGAAAAGTTAATGACTCTGGTTGGTTCCAGTGATTTGCGTAAAAAGTGCGGAAAATCCGCGTTTTGATGAAGGTTTGCACGGGTGCCTCTGGTTAAAATTTGCTGTACCAGAGTTACTTAAGAAGATGGGGCAAGCAGGACTTGAACCTGCGACCAGCGGGTTATGAGTCCGCAGCACCGTCACCACTTCCCAGCAGCTAACTCCCCAAAATCATAGCGGAAAACCAGCCTTTCGAGCTACTGCGAACTGTCGTGATTTATCGCACTTTTTTGTATGCCAGTGGTCCACAAATGGTCCACGGAAATTGTCGGTGTAACGCTGCGGCTTGTGAATTATTCGGAATTTCCGAATGGTTACAGATCTTCTTAAGCCATTTTATACTGGCTTTCTGACATATATCGTGCGGATTCATTTTCTTTGCGCTTTAATGATTACACTTTTTTAGTAGGTTTGATAATATCAATAAATCGAATGAGATTTAATTACGGTTGAGCTCGATATAATAACGATCCTATCCAAATAATTAATATTAAATAATACAGAGCCCAGCCTTTTGCTGGAGGAAAAAAGCGTGAAAGCCATCTAAAATGCTTTGTATACCACTTTTCTCCTAACCATACGATCAAATTACATCCAATACTATCTATCAAAATGAGGTAATAAATAATTATCTCGATATGCATGTCTTGTTTTTTCCTTCATTTGCTTTTTTCTTTTCGAATCTCCTTCTCTGCCTGCTCCCAGTCCTTATCAGCATGACCATCCTGTTTTCCTCTCTTCTCATATAACTCATGGGCTCGTCTTGCGATCTGCGACGTTAAATTAGAAGATGTCTTGGGTTTAACCGGATCAAAAATCCGATAGGCAAGCCATTTTACTTGATCATTTACGAGGAACCATACAATGGCATAGCCCCAAACGAAACCAGCCCATTTCCAGCCGAGAGGTGTCATGAGGAGCCCATAAACAGCAATCAAAGTCGCTATCATTTGCGTGCCAAGGACTGCACCCCATAAAATATTTGCAGGTCGGATGGTCCAAAAGGGCCCTCGCGTACGCGTCAGGAAAATCGTCAGGTGTCCGGCTACGGATAACTTCAAATACATCAGCGTTTGGATATGTGAACGGTCAAGATGAAAGACGCGCTCGCCGAGATAAAATAAACCGAAGGCAGATACGACGCCGATGAGGCCCAAGGCTGTGGCAACCCCAAGCACCATCTTCATGTTCCATCCTTCAGGCTGATTCTTATAGTGAACATTGTCATAGGCAATAGATAGAATGGCGCCGTCGTTGAGCAATGCCAGCATTACGATCATCACAGCTGTCAATGGATAGAAATTAAAGATCAGAATGGCCAGCGTCATGAAAAACAGCACGCGCAGCGTCTCGGCAATCCGATAGATCGCGTAGCTGTTCATTCGTTGAAAAATTTTTCGGCTCTCCTTGATCGCATCAATGATTACAGAGAGGCCTGGAGTTAGCAACACAATGGCCGCTGCCGCGCGCGCTGCGTCCGTCGCGCTTGAAACAGCGATGCCGCAGTCGGCTTTTTTCAGTGCAGGAGCGTCATTCACTCCATCGCCCGTCATACCAACGATATGGCCTCGTTTTTGCAGGACATCTACAATATGAAACTTGTGTTCAGGAAACACCTGGGCAAAACCGTCAGCCTTCTCGATCGACTCGGCAACTTGATCTGTCTCTTGCTTCTTGACATCGCCAAGTCCGGTAGCATCGAGAATGTCTGTGCCCATTCCTAGTTTTTTAGCAGTTTCCTTGGCAATGGCCAGTTGATCACCTGTGACCATCTTGACTTTCACACCCATTTGAGTTGCGGTCTCAATGGTTGCCTTAGCATCTTCTCTTGGTGGATCGAACAGGGGTAATACGCCAAGAAATTGCCATCCTCCCTCTCCATCTGCCCTGGCTACTCCAAGTGATCGAAATCCACACGCTGCGAATTCATTGACGGCTTTTTCAACTTCAGCTTTTACTTGGGCCACATTAGCCGATAAGGCCAAAATCACTTGAGGCGCTCCCTTGGTCACCTTGAACTCTTTACCATCCTGGCCTTTGATAACGGCTTCGGTCCGTTTATGCACCGCATCAAACGGCTGAAAATGGACCATTTGATAACCCTTCAATGCATCTTTATTTTTTAAACCGCCCAAAACAGCGAGATCAATAGTGTCGTTATTTTCCGCGCGCGATGCAAGAGCGGCATAGAGAATCACTTGCTCAGCGGGAATATTATTTACGCTGAACGGATCGCCGAGTGTTAGTTTGTTCTGGGTCAAAGTGCCTGTCTTGTCCGCACACAGGATATCTACGCCAGCCAACTCCTCAATAGCCACGAGCCGACTCACAATCGCTTGTTTTTTGGCGAGCAAGCGAGCCCCGACCGCCATTGTTACAGACAATACCGTTGGCATTGCTACGGGGATCGAAGCAACGGTCAGGACTAAGGCAAACTGCAGCGTGGTGAGGATGGGATCTCCTCGGAAGATCGCAACGGTTATGATTCCCGCAACCAAAACGCCTGCGAGAATGATCAGATAATTGCCGATCTTCAAAACCGCTTTTTGAAAATGACTAACTGTGTGCGCTTCTTGTACTAGTTGTGCCGTTTTACCGAAGTAGGTATTCATACCGGTTCCGTAGACGAATGCTTCGATTTCTCCTTGCCGGACAATCGACCCTGAAAACACCGACTCTCCAGATTTGCGTGTGACAGGCAATGATTCTCCCGTCAAAGCAGACTGATCTACTTCGACAGGATCGCCATCTAGAAGCTTTGCATCCGCAGGTACAATGTCGCCCGAGCGCAATCGGATAACGTCTCCTGGAACCAACTCGCGTGCCGCCGGAGTGCTCCACTTTCCATCGCGCTTCACTCGAGCCTTAACAGCAAGCTGGGCTTTCAAAGCAGCAATAGCGCCTGCTGCCTTATGTTCTTCCCAGAATCCGACTACTGCATTGGCAAGAAGTAAAAGGAGAATAATGAAAAAATCTGGCCAGTGGCGAACCACGCCGGATAGAATCACCGCTATTTCAATCATCCATGGAATAGGTCCCCAAAAATAGCTAAGAAATTTTAGAAATAGATTCGTTTTCTTTTCTTCGATCTCGTTAGATCCGTATTGAGTCAGCCGTTTTGCCGCTTCAGCCTCAGTAAGGCCATCAGGGGAGAATCCCAATTTTTTCTTAACCTCTTCCAGGGAGAAGGATTTTAGATCCTCATTCGCATTGGGATTTTTCAATACTGGGGCTTTAGGTTTATCGGCATTAGGTTCCATTATTTAAAGTTACCCCACTTCCAATTCCGGATTTCCGGCATGTCTTGACCGTGCTTGTCGATGTAATGTTTGTGCTCGATCAGTTTGTCCTGCATCATCTGTTTGAGATAGGCCCCCTTAGCTCCCAAATTCGCTAATCTATCAATCACGTCTTGCACTAGATGAAAGCGGTCCAGGTCATTCTGAACCCGCATGTCAAAAGCTGTCGTGATTGTACCTTCTTCCTTGTAGCCTCGAACATGCAGATTTCTGTTGGTCCGGCGATACGTCAATCGGTGAATCAGTGTGGGATATCCATGAAAGCCGAAGATGATGTGCTTATCTTTTGTAAAAAGAGAATCGAAATCCATCTCAGAGAGGCCGTGCGGATGCTCGCTTTGGGACTGGAGCTTCATCAAATCGACGACATTGACCACACGGATTTTAAGATCGGGCAAATGCTCTCGCAAGATGGAAACGGCAGCCAAGATTTCCAGTGTGGGTGTATCTCCGCAGCAGCCCATCACTACATCAGGCTCGGCATCCTGGTCGTTGCTAGCCCATTGCCAGATGCCAATTCCTTCTGTGCAGTGCACAACTGCAGCATCCATAGTCAGCCATTGAGGGAGAGGGTGTTTGCCCGCAACCACCACATTGACGTAGTTGCGGCTGCGCAGACAGTGATCAAATACCGACAAGAGGCAGTTGGCATCAGGCGGCAGGTAAACCCGCACAATAGTAGCCTTTTTGTTGATCACGTGGTCGAGAAATCCGGGATCTTGATGCGTAAAGCCGTTATGATCCTGCTGCCACACATGAGAGGCGAGCAGGTAATTCAGGGAAGCGATCTTCCGGCGCCAAGGCAATTCTAAGCACACTTTCAGCCACTTAGCATGCTGGCTAAACATCGAATCGACAATACGGATGAACGCCTCATAACTATTAAATAGACCGTGCCGCCCGGTCAGCAGATATCCTTCTAGCCAACCTTCGCACTGGTGCTCGCTGAGCATTGAATCCAGCACTTGTCCTGCGGGTGCAAGGAATTCATCATCTTTTACTTCTCTGGCATCCCACTGACGATTGGTGACTTCAAAGACTGCACCCAAAAGATTCGATAGCGTCTCATCCGGTCCGAAAATCCGGAAATTACGCTGGTCCTGATTCAATTTGGCTATGTCACGCAGAAAATTTCCCAATACGAGAGTATCTTGACCCTCAACAGCACCAGGCGCTGGCACATTGACTGCGTGTTCATGAAAGTCCGGCATGCGCAAATCACGCAGCAGCAGACCGCCGTTGGCGTGAGGATTCGCTCCCATCCGCCGGTTACCTTTCGGCGCCAGTTCAGCCAATTCCGGTATAAGCTTTCCATTCTTATCAAATAATTCTTCTGCTTTGTAGCTTTTCATCCAGCTTTCAAGTTGCTGGACGTGCTCAGGATGCTCGGGGTTTACTAGAATCGGTACCTGGTGCGCTCGAAACGTGCCTTCGATTTGCAACCCATCGACGATTTTAGGCCCTGTCCAGCCTTTAGGCGATCTCAGGACAATCATTGGCCATCGCCGTCTTGCGGTGTCGTTTTTACTGCGTGCGTTGTCTTGGATTTGGTGAATGTCTTCGATTGCCTTTTCCATAGACGCAGCCATGAGTTGATGCATCAACTCCGGTTCACAGCCTTCTACAAAGTAGGGCGTCCAGCCGCAGCCTCGTAAAAATTGCTCCAATTCCTCATGCTCGATGCGAGCCAAAACGGTTGGGTTGCTGATCTTATAGCCATTGAGGTGGAGGATTGGGAGCACAGCTCCATCAGTAATGGGATCGAGAAATTTATTGGACTGCCACGCTGTTGCCAAAGGACCTGTTTCCGCTTCGCCGTCGCCAATGACACAGGCGACAATTAGATCGGGGTTGTCAAACACGGCTCCAAAGGCATGGCTAAGTGAATACCCCAGCTCGCCGCCTTCATGAATCGACCCTGGAGTTGTTGGGGCAACATGGCTGGAAATTCCGCCTGGAAACGAGAATTGCTTGAACAGCTTTTGCATTCCCGTTTCGTCTTGGCTGATATCCGGATAAATCTCACTATAGGAACCCTCGAGATATGTATTGGCTACGAGAGCCGGACCTCCATGGCCGGGACCTGCGATGTAAAACATATTCAGATCATATTTCTTGATCACCCGGTTCAAATGGACATAGATGAAGTTCTGGCCTGGCGTTGTTCCCCAATGTCCGACCACGAGCGGCTTCACATCCGACAATAATAGTTGCCGCTTTAGCAATGGATTATCGTAGAGATAAATCTGACCTACCGATAAATAGTTGGCGGCCCGCCAATAGGCATCCATTTTATGGAGCAGGGCTGGAGTAAGAATATTTGGATTCATGGCTCTATTTCCTTTTTTCCAAGACCGAGAACGCGGCAAACCGTCTTGGCTATCATCCATTCTTCATCCGTGCGAATGACGCGAACCGCAACACGGCTCTTGCCGGAAGAAATTACACCCTCATTACTATTATTTTGTTTTTCCTCGAGTTCGATTCCAAGAAATTCCAGTCCACCGCAAATCCTAGCCCGTACAATAGGTGCATTCTCTCCGATGCCGCCAGCGAACACGAGCGTATCCAGACCACCCAAAGCCGCTGCAAATGAGCCAATCCATTTTTTAACCTGGTAACAGAAGAGCGCTATAGCTTCAGCAGCCCGCACGTCCTTTGCTTCGGCTTTAAGCAAGTCATGCATGTCGGAACTGGTTTCCGATATTCCGAGCAATCCGGACTTGAAATTGACCATCTCATTGAAACGTTTTGCATCGAATCCATCGGTGCGCGCCAAATACCAGACCAGTCCAGGATCGAGATCGCCGCAGCGAGTGCTCATAGGTATTCCGGCGGTTGGAGTGAAGCTCATGCTTGTGTCTATGGATTTGCCGTCTCGTACAGCTGTTAGGCTCGCTCCATTGCCAAGATGGGCGAGAATGACTCGGCCTTGTGCCGCTTCTAATCCTGCGAGGCGACCTAATTCCCCAACAAGAAACTCATACGATAATCCATGAAATCCATACCGCCTCACCCCTTGCGCTTCAAAGCGTCGCGGAATCGGCAACATTTTAGCCACACGAGGCAGGTCATGATGAAAAGCAGTATCGAAACAAGCCCATTGAGGCAAACCAGGAAACCTGCGATGAAACGCCTCAACGAGCAGGATCTCCTCCGGCATATGTTCAGGATCAAAAGACTCGAGGCTGTGCAGATCCTCAATCATTTTTGCAGTGATTCGCTCCGGTTTCCAATATTTCGGACCGCCATGCACCATGCGATGCCCTACCGCAGCCAATACATCGTGCTGACTGCGCTGCTCGATCCAATCCATTAGGAAGCCCACTGCTGCTGTATGATCTGTCGCTGCTATCGGCTTCGAGAAATTGTCCGCCGGGTTTATACCCTTCACTCGTAAAGTAGCGTTAGGCAATCCCACGCGATCAATGCCACCTTCCAAAATCCTTTGAAACGAGTCACTTGCCTCGAACAGGGCGAACTTGATGCTCGAAGAGCCTCCATTGATTGTCAAGATACGCGGTTTAGCTGGTGTCATGGCTGGCTCCTTTTTTATCCCTTTGCGATATGCTTAGCCAATTGGCTGAAAATAAGAGCATGAAACGGATAAAGACTATACCAATAAAATCTACCCCAGACTCCATTGGGACGAAAAGAGGCTGTTTGTTTCAGAATCCCTCCCGTTTCATGAGGGATGATCTCAAATTCAAGCCACGCTTCACCCGGCAATTTCATTTCAGCATAGAGAAGTAAACGTCGATTTTTTTCATCTGCTAACAAAACGCGCCAGAAATCGAGAGCGTCTCCTACTTTCAGTCGCGTTGGATGAGTTCTGCCTCGGCGCAGCCCAATTCCTCCCACCAATTTATCCAGAAAACCCCTGAGTTTCCAAGCCCAATTCATCGCTGGCCAACCTCTTCTTCCGCCTAGAGACCAAATCCGTTTTTGCACTTGTTCTATGGGACAAGAGAAGGGAATGGTGCGTCTATCGTTCAAGATGCCGAATTTAGGAACGTGGATATAAATGGAAAGATCCGGATTTAAAGTAGACCCGCTTAAGGTGTCTTTCCAACTTGAAGGTACCCAATCTTCTTCAGTACGGGTAAAAGCCAGTTGCAAAGCCTCTTCATAAGAGAGTAATTTTCTAGGAAAAAGCGTTTGAATTCGATTTTCTTTGCAAACTGCATTATTAATGAGACTTTCGACTAGGAAACGGGCAAGTGAAAAACTTGTACTAGTTACAAAGAAAAGCCAGTAGGAGGAGAGGCGTGGTGTAAGCACAGGAACCGTGAAGATTTTCCTCTTCAACCCCCGCATTTTAGCGAAATTTAATAGAAGGTCTTTGTAGCTCATGACATCAGGTCCTCCGATCTCAAAGGACTGTCCGAAGCAGGCTGAATTCCCCAAAACTAGCGTTAGATAAGCTAGAACATCGCTTATGGCGATCGGTTGGGTAAGCTGCTTAAGCCATTTTGGGGCAACCATAATGGGCAGCTTTTCAACCAGGTCTCGGATAATTTCAAATGAAGCGCTTCCCGAGCCGATAATAATTCCAGCCATTAAGATAGTCACAGGAACTTTTCCTTCTCGGAGGATTTCTCCTACCCTTTTTCTCGAGGTTAAATGATGGGAAAGATGGGCTTCATTTGAGAGACCGCTCAAGTAGATGATTTGTTTTGCTTTCGTGTTTTTCAGTCGACTCGCGAAATTTTCTGCTGAAGCAGCTTCCAATTCGGAAAATTTTTGCGAACAGCTCATTGAATGGACGAGATAGTAAGCCGCATCGATATCAGCGGGAATCTTTAGCAAAGAGGAAGGATTAAGTAGATCAGCTTCAATGACATGGAGCTGAGATTGAAATTTCTCGGGAATTTCAATTCTAGAGCGACTTCTTACTAGGGCATAGATCTCATGCCCTTCCTCTACCAAACGGGGAAGAAGGCGAGTCCCAATGTATCCATTAGCTCCAGTAAGTAAGATTTTCATAGTCCTCTCTTTAAAATATCTATAAGCTAATAGTCCACAAGTAATCTATGAAAATTGACTTTTGATTTTCAGGATTTTGTAAAATAAATCCTTTCCAAGGACCTGCTCTAACTCTATGGACCTAGAAAAATAGATCTTCCAGATTTTACTAGGTTGACCCATCTTTACAAGTCCTTAAATATGATAGTATTGCATGCAGTAACGAATATATGTAGACATTTTTTAAATCTTTGGAGGTTATGCTTATGAGATTTTTTCTCTTTAAGCATTGCTATTTGGTCGGAAATCGGCTAATGTAAGGTTATATTGAGAGAAAATCTCTCATAAAGGAGCCTCCTTATGCTGATTCGATTTTCAATTGAAAATTGGATGTCCTTCCAAACCAAAGCAACTTTCTCGCTGATAGCAAGCCGTGAACGTCAACACGGGGAGCGCATCCCCAAAATAGGCAAACTCAAACTGGGGGTTCTGCCTGTTGCGGCTGTATATGGGGGGAATGCATCCGGGAAAACTAATCTTTTTAAGGCCCTGCATTTTGCAAAAGGACTGATCGTTAAAGGAACCCAACCCTACAGCCTGATTGCTGTAGATAGTTTTAGGCTTGGAAATGCACAAAAGGTCGAACAGCCAGCCCAGTTTGAGTTTGAACTGCTAATCGACGAGACGGTTTATGCATTTAGCTTCTCTGTTAACCGCAAAACCATTTTAGAAGAAAAATTGGTTCATATTTCTGGTAACAGTGAAAAGACGCTTTACCATCGAGTATCAGGGGAACCTAATTTCCATTCCTCTTTAAAGAGTGACCAATCGCTCCAGTTTGCTTTCAAAGGCACTCGCGATAATCAGCTCTTTCTCACTAATTCGGTTTCTCAAAAAATAGATGCCTTCAAGCCGGTGTACGACTGGTTTAAAGATACTTTGGAACTGATCGCGCCTGATTCAAGATTTGAACTTTTTGAGCAATTTTTGGATGAAGGGCATCCTTTGTATGCGACGATGAATAAGATGTTGTCCCAATTAGACACTGGAATATCTCATCTTGGTGGTGAAGAGATCCCCTTTGAAAACCTACCTTTGCCAGAACAGATAAAGATGAAGTTGAGAGAAGAATTAGCGGAGGATACGACTGTCAGATTATTACCCGAACCTGGGAATGAGCGTTTTGTCGTTACTCGAAAGAATGGCGAGCTAATCTCAAAAAAGCTGGTTACCTACCATTTAAATGCTGATGGTTCAGAGACAAAGTTTGATATGAGGCAAGAATCGGACGGTTCTCAGCGCGTCATCGACCTTCTTCCTGCTTTCTTAGAACTATCTGCAGCTCAATCCAAAAAAGTTTATGTCATCGATGAAGTAGACAGGAGTTTACATACATTATTGATCAGACGTCTTTTAGAAGGCTATCTGGCAAAATGTTCTCATAATAGTCGCTCTCAGTTATTATTTACGACTCACAATGTGTTATTGATGGATCAGGATCTGCTCAGACGAGATGAAATGTGGATTGCAGAACGAAATGCGGAAGGGATTTCCAGCTTGCTATCTTTCAGCGAATACAAAGATGTGCGCTATGACAAAGACATTCGAAAAAGCTATCTGCAAGGACGCTTAGGAGGTATTCCTCGCATTCTTCTACAATCCCCAATTGTTGGGAGCGACTAATGGCTCAAAAGCCGCGCACTTTTCAAAGACCTCTAGGAGAGCGTCGATACAAAAAGCTATTTGTGGTCTCAGTGGAAGGTTCCAAAACTGAGCCCCAATATTTTGCCATTTTTAATCAGCCGCAATCGATCGTCCTAGTAAAATGCCTTAAAAGACCATCAACGGAAAGCTCGCCGATTCAAGTGCTCAAGAAAATGCAGGGTTATTTGCGGAAGGAGTCTTTAAGAAAGACAGATGAGGCGTGGATTGTTGTAGACAAAGATGATTGGACAGAGGATCAGCTTAGAGAGCTCTTACAGTGGGCAAAGAAAAGCGAAAACCACGGTTTTGCTCTTAGCAATCCCAACTTCGAATATTGGCTTTTGCTCCATTTTGAAGATGGAAAAGGGATTGCAAGCTCTCAAGAATGCCTGATGCGCCTAAAGAGGCACTTGCCCAATTACAAAAAAGATATCGATGGCAAAAAAATTACGCTGGAGCTGATTAACAAAGCCATTGCGAGGGCAAAGCAACGGGATGTCAATCGTTCCAATGATTTGCCGCCGATTTGGAGCACCACTGTCTACAAGCTAATAGAAAGAATCATGGAAAAATGAATAAATGGTTCATATCTGACACACACTTCTCTCACACCAATATCATCCGTTACACAGGGCGACCTTTCCAATCGGTCCATGATATGGACGAACAGCTTATTGCAAACTGGAATGCCCATATTGATCTTAGCGATACAGTGTTCTTTTTGGGCGATTTTGGTCTCGGTGGGACTGATTTTCTTACAGATCTTTGCTCTCGACTTCATGGGAATAAGATGTGCATTCGAGGAAATCACGATGGCACTCCCGCCAAAATGCATAAAATCGGCTTCTTGCTTGTGCTAGAATCTGCCTTCATCAAAGTGGGTCGGCACCAAGTCGAGCTTGTTCACGTTCCTAGTCATCCGGCACCTTCTCATTTTCAACTCCATGGCCATGTGCACGAGAAGCGGCCAAACAAGCTGGTTGGCCGGCAACTCAATCTTTCCGTTGAGGTCTGGGATTACAAGCCCGTTCCCGAAAAGGCGATTGTGGCTCTGCTTGATCTGGCAGATCCTCTCTAAAGTTTTCCAGCGCCTATAAGGTTATGTGCTGGCAAGGCTAAAAATAAGCCTATCTAGAATAGAGCGTACTTCTTTGGCTCGTGCTTGAAATTTCTCGAATCCTTGATTTCTATCTATGCTGAGGACCGCTTCTTTTATATCTGCGCTATCTAAAATATTTCTCTTTCCGTCAGTAGAAAGAATTTGTCGGCCTGTTGGATCGATGCCCATGCGCTTCATTAGGGTTACAAAGTCCGCGTGAAGAAGTTTGTTTCTCAAAGGACGAAAATCCTCAATCTTCTGCCGTTCATCTGGCTCTAATTTATCGTGAAATATTTCATCTATCGCTTGGTCCAGAAAAGAGAGTTCACAATCCCAGTATTTGTTGGATGGAGGTTTTTTAGGCTTATTGCTTGCTTTGTAGGTATTTACGAGTTCTTTCAGTTTGTCTCTCACCTGTTCGGACAGTTGACCAATTAGGCGCATTCGCATTTCTACTGCCACAGCAGAACCTGAAGCTGCTTCCAGTTTGAGTTGGATGTTGTTTAAGTTTGTTAGCATTGCGCCAATTTCACCAGGTGTCATAGGACATTCTCTTTTTCTATTTTCTCAGTGGTTGACATATATTGTCATTCTAAGGCATAAATTGTCAAGAAAGGGCGGTGCGAATTATGATGACACTTGATCAACTGGCTTCTTATTTGAAGCTATCTCCGAGAACAATTCATCGATTGCTCGAGAAAAATACTCTGCCGTTTGCAATGAAGATTCAGGGGTCATGGCGTTTTCGTGAAGAAGACGTTGTGAACTGGCTGAAAAATCATAAAGTTTCGGAATGTTTTAATCCCGATGATGTAGATCAATTGATTGAAGATTGCAACATTTTCAATGAAAAAATAAAAATTTTAATGTCTCTACTACAACCGCTGTCAAATTTATCTATTTCTTCAAAATCTCAAATATTTTTAGTTGACCTGCTGATAGAGCTGTTTGAGAATCCTCATGGACATATCTATCTTCATCATCCTGATATTCAAAAGCTATATGAATACATTCTGCCACGTCTAAATCAAGATGTAGCCACGTGTGTCCATTGCGCCTATGACAAATTACGTTCACTCTATCGAACGACCCTTTATAACAAAGAACTTATGCAACCCGTATTGGTTTTATTGGAAACTCGTTTTCCTACCCTTCAGAAGGGGCACAAGGACCTTATTGAAAAGATAGTGCGAAGATCTGTTGATCTTTGCTTGCTTGATTTTTTGAAAGATCGAAAGGAGTCGATAGATGAGTTTAAACAGCGCTTTCCCAATACGCACCAATTATTCATCCATCCATTGGAGAGCAACAGCAGCTATCATTCCACCCCTCTCTATATTTTCTATTGCAATCCTGTATTTTTTGGATGGTTTTGCTCTTACTTGAGCAATCTTGATAAGAATGGTAGAGCGAGAGGATTCATTGAAAGATTAGAGACGTTTTTACAAAAGCTGCCAGAGGTTCTAGATGAGAAGAATCATCAGATTTTTTTACGTAAAATTGAAGAGGTAGTGATATCTACAAAGAAAAGCTCTCTCCATGAAATTTCTGATAAAGCTTACGGGGCGTATGCTGAAATGCTTTACCTAGAAAAACACATGCACAACCTGATCAAAACTGATTTTCCTATAGATAAAATCGAGATCCCTGGGCAGGCAGCTCAAAAAATTTGCGACTTTAGATTGATCAGTAAAGAGATGCTCTGCAGGATCGTGGAAATCAAGGGAAAAACACCAGGTCACGGAGTAGATGGCTCTCTCGGAGTTTTAAATGACTTTTTAATAAATTACACCCCAAATTTAGTCAATTTATTGCATTATGTTTGTCCTGAAATTAATCTATCAGAGTTGTTTCCTTCTCTAGTGTGTTATGAACCGGCAGACTATGAAGTCCCTATAGCTGTTTCTAAGTTTATCTTTCGACAAAGAGTAATCGATAGAAATTTGACTAGGAAAAAAATAAAAAGACAACATGAACAGGAACTAATAAGCGATATTTTGTATTCTTTGTATGATGCCCATATACCACTATCAATGGGACAGCGCATTGGCGAAGATCAAGAACGGCTCCAACAAAAAATGAGTTTAGCGGAATCCCTTTACGAAAAAGATTTCATAGAAAACACCATTTCAAATGCCCTTGAAAAATTTCGAGTGGAAAAAGAATGGGCTCAACAAACTTCGCATAATGTGGATAGTTATGTACTTTGCTGGCTTTTTTCAATGCCGTCTAGCCTAATTGTAGATGTTTATGCAGAGGACGACACTCCCACTTTGACCTTAAGAGAAAATATCCAGAGGAAAATTGTTGAGACTTGTTTAAAAGCGCATTTGAAAGCGTTTCCTGATTTGGAAAATGAACGAGTTGAAATTATATTTCTTAGTTAACGATCTTCAGTCTTCTCACTAACCAGCCCATATAAATAGCATTTTTTCCACCGACGCCATTTTTACTTCCAACATTCTGCGATAGAATTCAAACATTTACAACTAATCTCGTGCTATAACAATAGGAGGCAGCATGGAAAAGGTGGAAATGTCGGCAGGCTTAAAAGCTGAGGAATTGAGAGGAATCACGATGCGCACGCATAGGCATTGCCAGTCCTATCGGGTTCGTATTCGGATGAAAGGCGGGAAATATTTCGATAGGTCGTTTAAGTCGAAGACCCTGGCTAAAAAATGGAAGAGGGATATGGAATCGGCTATAGAGCACGATCGGTATGAATTCACCAACTCAGCAACAAAGCATACGCTTGCAGAGTTGATCGATCTTTACATAGAGAGGGTGCTCCCATCCAAGCCAAAAAATGCGAAGAACACTCGGAGACACCTGATTTGGTGGAAGCAGGAGCTTGGCCATTTTCTTTTGGCTCAGATCCGTCCGAGCTTGATTGCGGAAAAGAGGGACGATTTGCTTGCGGGGTTTGTGAAAAATGGCAAGCTGCGCTCTTCTTCGACTGTTGTCCGCTATTTGAGCAGCCTGTCCCACGTTTTTTCAAAGGCTGTTAAGGAGTGGGAATGGGTGAGAGAGAATCCAGTCCTCAAGATTGAAAAACCAAAACAGTTGCAGAGGCGCAGGCGGGTTTTAGATGAAGTAGAGCAAAAAAGTCTTCTCAAGGCATGTGAGGAGAGTGGGTCAAGGGACTTGTTTTTGATCGTTGCGATGGCTCTTGGGACAGGAATGCGCAAAGGAGAGATCATGGGCTTGTGTTGGAAGAATTTGAATTTGCATCTTGCTGCAGAGAAGGGGATTATTTTCCTTGAGAATACAAAAAATGGAAGGCCACGGTCAATTCTTGTCACCGGGCTTTTGTTGAATTTTTTACGAGAGCGGCGCACAAATCAGCGAGATGACGCTCTGGTTTTCCCTTCTCCCAATTGTCTGAGCCGACCTGTCGATATTCGATCAGCGTGGGAATGCGCTCTAAAGAAGGCTGGAATCGAGGGCTTTGTTTTCCATGGACTACGCCATCAGACAGCTTCTTATGCGGCTACGATCGAAGATAATCCGCTTGTGATCGGAGAGCTGCTTGGACACGAAACGCTTCAAATGACCAAGCACTACGTCCATCTTCCTAGCAGCCATATGCATGCAATGGTAGAGACTCTCCAGACCAAAATCTTTCAGAATTATCGGGAGGGGAAAAATGAACAGCTTAGAAAGTGATGGGTTTTCCATTCGCAAGCTTTGGCGGCCCGAATTATTGACCAGCGAAGAGCTGCAAGCGAGCCTGAAAGATGAGTGTTGGACGGCAAGAATCGCTGCCTATCGGGCTTTGGGGATGAAAACTCTTGATGTGGGTAGCCTCGAAGAGGAGAAACGGCTTTGCCCAGATTTTGAGAAGTATCACGCACTTTTTGAGTCTTGTTTTGAAAAGGGGAAGATAGTGGTTCATCGCCGTTGTTTAGAACATGGGAAAATGGTCTGTGCCGCGATGCCCGTGGATTGGCTCAAACTCATTCACAAAGGGCGGCTGACCGACGATGGGATCGAGGACAAGGATGTGAAGAAAGCTGGGCTTTACATTTCTCCGGAGCTTACCTTTGCATGGCTTCTAATCGAGGGGAAGGCTTGCCTATCGAAAAGGCGCCCAGCTCACGAGCGAGAAGATATGGTTTTCATATGGAAAGCAGCGAGAAAAGTCCGAAAGAATTTCCCTCACCTGCCTCCTCGCATGATTGCGCAGATCGTTCATTATCATACCTTGAAACACAGAAAATACCCATTCAAGACCGTCTATGGGTGGGTCATTTCTTCCTTCACTCCCATGAATGAGCAGTCAACTCGAAAAAGACGTGATCGAAATGGCCGCCCAAAAAAAGGGAGCTACCCCAAGGTTACGTTCGATTTCTCCTCTTATTTCTCAGATCTCTAATTCACATTCAAGCATCGTTTTTAAAATTTTCGACCGAAGCCATTTTTAATGGCGATGCTTTGCCATAAAATACGGTTATTTAATTCAAACTGCGAGCAACGCAGAAGGAGGACGATATGAGAAACGATAGACAAGATTCTAAAAAGAGTACTGAGGGAATGGGGGATGAGTCAAAGCAAACACGGTTCATTCCTGCTTCCAAATGGAATGAGTTTCACGAGTGGCCCCCCGTCGGTGGTATGCGCCACTTGATCTTTTTCCGTAACGACAACGGATTTGCCAAGGTCTTAAAGCGGCCCAATAGGACGTGGCTGATCGATGAAAAGGCTTTCTTCAAATGGGTCTCTGAAAGGAAATATAAGCCCCGCAAAAGGGACCTGGAAAGCCTTGCTACCGCAAAAACGTCATCTGAATAGGCCCCAGGATGTCGAAGAATGGATTCATAAAGCTTCATCGCGAAGGGCTTGAGTTAATTGAAGCTAGCCCATCAGCATTTTTGCTCCTGGCTTTGATTGCATTCCGTGCTAGGCGAACGGGATCAACGTATTCAACGCATAAGCTGAAGATGAATGAAGCAGTCATCGGAGATCATGAGACAATCGGTTTGACCAGGCAGCAGTATAGAGGTGCCATGGAGAAGCTGGAAAAATATGGGCTCGCGGTTTTCAAAAGAGATAAGAGAGGAACGGTTGCGACTCTGATCAGTACGGCCATCTTCGATATCAACGCAGAATCGGGGGAAGATGCCTTAATCGATAAACAGCCATTTCGGAACCTTTTAGGAGCCATCCAGCAACCAACCGACAACTACAAAGCAACCATGTTGGAACCATCTGAACAACCATCAGATTTGTCTATGGAAAATCGAAGGGAGCAACCATCTGAACAACCAACCCGTAACCATCAAGCAACCACAAGAGAACCAGAAAGGAACCAGTTCGCAACCACAAGGCAGCCACTAACAAAGAAAGAAGAAAAAGAAGAAATGGCAGCAGCAGCTTTTTCGCATACTATTTTCAAATGCTTGGACGGATTGGATTTGAGCGATCAGGAAAAACGCTCTCTAATGCGCTACGGAGAGAGACGAGTCGCTCATGCTGTCGAATTTGTGAAGAGGAAGCAAGATGTGGATAGCGTCATTGGGATGTTGACATGGGTATGCCAACAACCGGAACTCCCCGAACTTCCCCGAGAGAAACGGAAAAATCTGACTCCACAGCAAAAGCTTGCTTGCGAGTACAATCGGTTTTTGGGCAGCAACGGGTATCCCGCGTTAGCTAAGCAAAATGAGGAGACGATTCCCAATGATAGGATGATGATTTTGGAGCTTGGGAGGCCGATATCGATCGTCTTGAATCATTCGCTTCTGACATTGCAGGATGATTTTGGTAAGTCCAAAGACGAAATTTTGAAGAGCCAGAGAATCGTGCGTGATCTCCAAGGCGATAAATTGTCGCCGGTTCGGTAGGGCAAATCGGGGTGGCTTTGGGGAGGGTTTTGCGGAGCTAGTAAAAAGGAGGGCTTCTTCCGAAAAACCCATACCAATTCAGATCGGAAAAAGCAGGGATAAACCACTTGTAAGTCAGCTGCTTTGTCTCATCTAATAGAGGGACTCTTTGAAGGAAGAAGCACCGCAAAATCCAATATGGCAAAAACTGCTGAAGTTGCTATGCTCTTTCCTTTTCAAGGCAGACAATGTGTTGTACAAGTTGGATGGTTAGTAGCGAGGCCAGTAATTTCGGGACTTTCCTGTTTGGGATTACGTCATTTGCGACCTTAATATCTGCGGTTTTTTACTTTTATTGGTTTAGAAAAGAGAAAAGAATAGAAAAAAGAAGTGCGATTGCTGAAGAATCTCTAATTGATTTAGAGCATTTTGTCTTTCAGGTAACAGACTGGATTGCAAAATCTTCAACCTGGTTTCTTTATAGCAGACATTCTAAGGGCAACAAACGTCAATGGCAAGAAGCTTCCGAAGAGAAGAGACAAGAATTAAATAGAATGTATGAGACTGACCCCTATGAATTGCGTAACCATTGTCAAAGCCTTAAAGAGATGATTAGGGATTTTTTCCGAGCAAAAAATCGGGCTTCTCATCTTGAAAGTCAGAGTTTAGATGAAAAATTTATGGAATTAGAGGCGGTCCTACAAAAGTTTCCTAACCAGCTATGCTCGTATCATCAGTTAAATGATTCAGAGGATATGTGGCCAGAAAAGGGGCCTGAAAAAGCAAAATCTTGGCAATTTATTGTTTCCGATGGCCCTGAAAAAATCAGGGCTATTTCCGAGTCTATTAAGCCGGAGTTAAGGAGGGT